>DATNLR010000124.1:0-60975 GCA_035602755.1 Binatus sp. (SeqCode)
ACAATACTTTCCTCGAGGCACCGACCTGCCTGGCTATTCGCAAGCGGATCTGGACAAAGTGGCGCTGCGCTTAAACCAGCGTCCCAGAAAAACTTTAGGATTTCAAACTCCTGCGAGTAGACTTCAAGAAAGTGTTGCGTCGACCGTCTGAGCCGGCAGCGTTAATCAGGCAAGTGGATTACTTCGGAGTGAATTCCGAGTCGCCGGGGTGCTGTACAGATCGGCGTTTATTTTTGTTGTTCTTGTTTTAACTCATCGAACCAATGGAGTACTACGTTGATCTGATTGCCGCCTCCCTTTTCGTCCGCGTCAGCCGCCACTACAAAACGTCCATCCGCTGACAGATCGTAACCGCTCCAAATTCTCTTATCGTAAAACAGCTTCACCGGCTTTCCTGGATTGAGTCCACTTCCCCGCGCGAACTTCACCGACATCATCCCGTCCTTAGCAAGATAGGTCAGCTCATTGCCGGAGCGTGCCCACCGTGGGGCCGTTCCGCCCTCAGACGAAATCTGTGCCCGTGTGCCAGGATCGTTCATGGCTTGCACGAAAATCTCACGTTGTCCCGACTCGTCCGACGTATACGCAATCCATTTTCCGTCGGGTGAGAGACTGGCCCAGCCTTTCTTGTATTGGCTCACGACCAACGGCCGAGGCTTATGATCACCTTCCACAGAAGCCGCATACAAGTCCCATCCTTTGTCTTTATTCTCTCGGCCGAAGATAATTTCGCGTCCATCCGGCGTCCAACCGTAAGCTTCTTTGAACTCCGGACCATCGGTCACCACGGTTTCATCACCTTGCACGATGCCATGTTTTACATAAAGCTGCATGGATCCGGATTTTGAAGACCGATACATCAGCATCCTCCCATCCGGTGACCATTTCGGGCTGTAATCATCCGCTCCAAAAGTCACTTTGGTGAGCGTGCCGCGCTCCAGGTCATACACCCAAACATCGTAGGAGCTGCCCTCCAGAGTCAGGGCGATTCGCTTGCCATCGGGCGAGATAGCAGGAGAGGAATAAGGCTTCACTTCGTCCGTGATATTCGTAGACTTTCCGCTTCGGTCCATCCAGACCAGGTTGCGCCCTCGCGCAGTAAACGTGCCGGGTTGAAATACGAGTGTGCCATTATTTGAAACTGCCAGGACCGCGCCGCCGTCGGCTGCTGCGGTCCTCACTCCTTCCACCACCGGAATCGGCGTGCCCTTTACTTCCAGCGTTTTCGGATCGAAGCCGACCAAGAAGAGAGTGCCATTGCGCACGTAGGCAAGATAGCCGCCGGGAACATAGCGTCCATCACTACCACCCTCGATTAACACTTTTGGCTTTCCTGATTTGAACAACATGCCTTCGATTCGAGCCTCATTGAACGTCTTCCCGGCCCAAGCTGTAAAGATCAGCCCACTATTTCCGGGCAGCGCGTTCGGCCACAAATGGCTCCGATCATCCGACATCGATCCCGTCTGCGTCACCTGCTTCGGCTGGCCGCCTCCGGCCGGAACTGCGTACAACCCCGAAAAGAACGACTTGGCATAATAGATTGTGTCGTCATCCGCCCACATAGCCCCTGTAGGGGCGACCTCGTCCGCCAGCACTATGGACGTCCCCCCGCGTACCGACATTTTCTTGAGCTTGAAATCTTCGGATGCGAATCCGAGCCATTCTCCATTCGGCGAGAAGAAGGGACAAAACGCTCCCTCCGTGCCAGGTATGGGAGTGCTCTCGAAAGTGCCAAGCTTGCGTGCATACAGTTGTGTTTTGCGGTCATCCCCACGAGCGGAGAAGACGATCGTTGAGCCATCCGGAGAGATTGCCAGCGGGCCGGTCGACTCAACGGCCAGCACCTTGTCGGCGGGCAGCGTCACCGACAAATGCATGGGACTAGCGCCGCGCTGCCACATCCCGCTCTGCCACACTAGGTACACCGCCGCTAGTGCCGCGAGTGCGCCCGCTGCAATCCATATCGCACGATCACGCGTCTTGCGTTTGGACGCTATCGGCGCTGGAATTCCCGCCTGAGAACCGGCGGAAGCGATCCAGGTAAGCTCGCGTTTAAGGTCACCAGCGCTCTGCCAGCGCTCGTCGGGATCTTTCTCCAGACACGTCTTCACCACGCGTTCGAGCGCAGGCGGAGCCATCGGCTGCAATTCGCTGATCGGTCTGGGCTGCTCTTTCAAGATTGCCGCGATAAGGCTCGCGGTGCTTTTGGCGGAAAACGCTTTCTTTGCCGTCGCCATTTCGTAAAGCACCGAGCCAAATGAAAAAATATCGCTGCGCTCGTCCGCTTCGCCTCCCTCCAGTTGCTCGGGTGACATGTATTGATACGTTCCTACAATCGTCCCTTGGGCGGTCAACGCATCGCTCTGCGCTTTTCCCACCAGGGGGCGGCTCACCGTGGGTGAGCTTGAGAAATCGCCGGCGAGCGGCGGCACACTGGCTTTTGCAAGGCCGAAATCGAGCAACTTCGCGCCTGACTTCGTGAGCATAATGTTCCCGGGCTTTAAGTCGCGATGAATTACTCCCTGCCGGTGGGCGCGGTCTAGGGCATCGGCCACCTCGATCGCATATCGCAACAATTCGTTGTTAGCCAGCGGCCCATTCTCCAGGCGCTTTGCAAGCGTCTCACCCTCGATATACTCCATCACGAGATACTCGATTCCGTCCTGGTTCCCAACATCATAGAGCGCACAAATGTGCGGATGATTCAGGCTGGAAACGGAGCGCGCTTCACGTTCGAATCGCTGGCGAACTTCCGGCGTGTCCGCTAGACCCTGCGGAAGAATCTTAATAGCAACAGTGCGGTCCAGGCGTGTGTCCCGCGCACGATATACTTCGCCCATGCCGCCAGCGCCCAGCAGCGATTGAATCTCATACGGGCCGAGTTTGGTGCCTGCGGCGAGAGCCATCCGTGCGCGAGATTATAGTCCAGGCGAGACTGTTGCTACATGAGGTTTTAGGGCTATCCCGTCCTAGTGCCCGATTAGTGCCGGATGCGTTTACCAGGCTATTCGGAATAAGTAGAATGCCGCAAGTTCAGTTCAGGAGTACTCTCATGAAACATCAACACTTCTTCCCGCTTTCACTTTTACTTTTTCCGACTCTCGCGTGCGGCCAGGTAAGAAGTGAACTTCCCCCGGTCCAGCATTCGGCGGCAATCGAGAGTGAAATCAAGCAAGCAATCCACCAACGCCTCGATGCGCTCAGGCGTGGAGACGCGAAAACTTACCTAAGCTATTTCGGCGACGATTGCATCGTTACGGGCGATAATGGAGCGTTGATCAAGCCGGAAGGCATAGCCAAGGAGTGGGTCTTGACGGCACCGATTCCTGAGGCGAACGCCCACGCTGTGATGCGCCAACCCGAGGGGCCTTTTTGCAGCGCAAACGTCCAGGTTGCACCCGTTTCATGCACCGGCTTTCCCTGCTCTTTGGCGTCGACCGTGGCAGGTACGACCACATAGGCACGATCTGCGGTGACGTAGACGTGCCGTGCCTTGCCGAGCGTAACGACCAAATCGGTCAACTGTATCTGCGGCGTGAACGCATGGAAGTCACTCAGCCACTTCGCACATGCGCCGTTGCCGCTCCACTGGTAAGGCGGGAAATCATCAATGATGGTCGCCTGATCGGCACATAGCGCGAGCGAAGACTCCGTGCCGCCCTTGTTGAAATCATCGGTGTACTGGTGGACGACTGCCATGACATCGGTCTTGTCGGTGGCTCCAGCCATTCCGGTTACCAAGGCGGCCATGGCAAGCGCAGCCATTATTCTTTTCATGCTCTCCGCTCCTTGGTGCTCGCGATTGGAAACTGCGGCCGGATTCTCGAATAGCGCCCGGGGACCCGCAAACATTCAATTACGCAGGACTTTTTACCGTAATGCGACTTACTCAGAATCGCATGCATCTCGATCGTCGGAGTCATCTAGGAAGTCATTGAGTTGCGCACTATGAGTGCGATCAAAAGGAGAGCGGCTCCGAGCATCCCGAGCGCATTGAAGTTAAGTACCATCGCCGCGCCCGTTCCTGCACCCAAGATAAAAGCGATCCAGATTCCACTGAGAAGGCCTGTCTCAGTATCGGGAGCTGTCACACGCGGAGGCATCACTTCCGCAGTGTATTTTTCAGCTTCTCTGGAGATTAGCCTTGTAATCATCCCGGTGAGAAACGTCGTGTGAACGCTGATGCCACCTGCATCAAGAAATGCGCCATTTTGCAACCCGAGTGCCAGAGCCACGAAGATCACAAATATTGCTACTCCGTGCGCCACATCTGATGTCAACGCCAGGGAAGCAGCCACTATCAGAACCACTTCTATTCCCATGACGATACGAAGCAACGGCCACGATGGCCACGCCTTAAGGGGCCGCGCGATTAGCATGCTTATCAGAACCCCGATCAAGAAAGTGACAATGGCCGAGAGAGGTCCAAGCATAGCCCGCCAATCACGGGCGGCTACCGCGACTGCCGCGAGCACTAAATTTCCAGTCACGTGTCCGGTGAAAGTTTTCGCGAGCACGTAGCTTGCCGCGTCGCCATATCCGCCAACAAAGGCAAGCCCAAAAGAGAGCGCCGCGTCGGTCTGGCGGGCATCTGTGGTCACAGTTTCCCCTGGAGCTTGCTCGCATCCTCAGACAGTGTGGCGATCCGAAAGGAATCTACGCAAGACAAGCTTTGCCTCGCCAATTCCGCTTCCCTGTCCTTGGGCCGTCACCTACTGATCCAAAGTATGGCCGGCACGGTGATCGCCAGCGCGAGCGTCGAGATCAAAAGCATGGACGCCGTCTCCGATTGGGCCGTGTTATATCGCGCCGCAAAGAGCACCACCACGGGAGCCAGTGATTCGACCAAGTGAACCCGCGAAGACTCCAAGCGAAAGGTGAACCGGATGAGCTGCCATGACGAGACCGAGAGTAAAGACCGCTACACCAGAGGTGGCGGAGCCAATCAACTCGAAACAGCTTGCCACCACAGCCGGAAGATGGATGCCCACAAGCGCGACAGCAATCCCAAGGATTGGTGCCCAGAGGAGTGGTGATTTCAGGCCAGCATTAAATCCCGTCAGAACGGCGCTCGGCTGCGAAGGACCCGCCGCGGCCTGCTGATTCTTCGCCGCCGCATCCATCTCGAGCAGGATCACCGCGGCCGGTACTGTCAGATTGATGGTCAGAGCTATGAGTCCGACGGTCGCGGCGCTGGTAGCCCCCAGGATAGGCCCGAGAACGGACGGGCCAAATACGGGAGTAGCGGATGTTGACAACATGAGCGCATAGATGGTCGCAGGCGCGCCGTGCAGAGACTTCACGAATCCTAGAGCGAACCACGCGATCAAGAAAAGTCCGGCATGAGACAGCATCAAGGCCAGGACGAGACGACCCTGCTGTAAAAGGAGTCCCTTGGGGATGTCAGTCATGCTGACGAATATGTAAGCAGGCAACGCGAACGACAGCGCAAGTTTACTCAGCCCCTCGGCTTGATCCGCGTCAAAAGCATTGCGTTTGCCGGCGAAGTAACCCAGTGCGAGCACAAAATATACCGGAAGCAGTGCGCCTACAAGTCCGCTGACGTTCATCGATTACTTCCTTTTCGAATTGGCTGTGAACCTCGACGGCAATCTACTTTTGGGCGACCCTCGAACAATCCGGCTGACCTGCTTCGTGGCACGATGCGCGTTTTCGGACATCCACGGTCTCGCTCCTGGTTGTGTTGGCCGATTCGCGTCTAGTTTAACGGTGTAGTGAAAATTGTAGTGACTCTGCTCCTATCTTCGTCGGTCAGCGTATATCACGGATTTGGACAAACGCAAGAATTGATAGGCAGGAAGATATAAGAGGCTGCTGCACCGAGAATTTCTTTGCGAGGTGCTTCTTCACGGGAAAGCGGACGAGTCCACACAAAAGTCCCCACAATGGACCAATTGACAGGAAAATGCGGAACGTACTAAGTGCTTTGGAAAGAGCTGGTGAGCCGGGCAGGACTCGAACCTGCAACCCGCTGATTAAGAGACTTGTTTTGGCACTCTACGCCCATTCTCACTGGATTTCACTCCGGTAACACTCGGTCTCTAAGCCGCTGATACGAAACCTTTAATTCTCACACTCGCTCGCTTCCGAGTATACTCATTCTCATCCGTGAACGAGAAAAAGCGAAAAAGTGCCGACCCAGTGCCGACCCGGAAATCCCGGAACCTCACCGAAACATACCTGGAATCGGTCAGGCCGCCCACGTCCGGACGCCTCTCGTTGCGTGACGGCAACCCGCCGGGCTTCGGCGTCAGCGTAACCGCGAACGGCGTGAAATCGTTTGTGCTCGACTACCGGATTTTCCATCGCAAGCGCCGAATGACTCTGGGCCGCTGGCCGGAATTGACTGTAGAGGAAGCGCGGGACGCAGCGACTCATGCGCGCAAAGACGTTCGCGAAAATCGCGATCCGCTTCTCACAAAGCATCAAAGCCGCGACATGAGAACGGTTCACGAACTGGCAGCCGACTATCTCAGCAAGTACGCCGAGCCCTACAAGCGCGAATCAAGCGTGGACGACGATCGCACGATGCTCGCCACGATCGTGCGCCCGCGAATCGGCGATTACGCCGTTGCCGCGATCACGCGAGAACACATTCAGAAAATTCACAAGGACCTCGCAGCCACGCCCTATCGCGCGAACCGCTGTCTTGCTCTGCTGTCGAAGATGTTCAATCTCGCAATCGAATGGAACGCGACGAATCGCGTGTGGCGTTCTGACAATCCCGCTCTCGGCGTGAAAAAGTATCCGGAAGAAAAACGATCGCGCTGGCTCGATAAGAAAGAAATCGGAGGTCTGTTAAAGGTTCTCGACAAGTACCCCGAGCAAAAAACTGCGAACGCGATTCGATTGATCCTGCTCACGGGATCGCGCAAAGGCGAAGCGCTCGCTGCGAAATGGGCCGATATCGATTTTACGAATCGCCTCTGGCGCAAAGATTCCGCCCACACGAAACAAAAACGCGAGGAATTTGCTCCACTCAATTCCGATGCTGTGAAGTTGTTGAAACGGATGCGGCAGACGGCGAAGGACACCGATGAATTTCTCTTTCCGGGACGCATCGCGGGTCGCCCGCTCGAAGACTTAAAGATTCATTGGGCTGAGATTCGCAAGCTGGCGGGTTTGCCGGACGTTCACATCCACGACTTGCGCCATACGTACGCGTCTCACCTGGTTTCCACCGGAGTTCCACTGCTCACCGTCGGCAAACTGCTTGGCCACACCCAGAGCGGTACGACCGAGCGATACGCGCACATCGCGCAGGCACCGCAACGCGCTGCGGCTGAAAAATTCGGGGTGATTTTCCGTCATGCGAAGAAAGCAGCGAGAAAACGGGCCGCAAGATAAACCCGTTTTAGAACCGGAGCGACCGCGGTTCGATCCCATCGAAGAACTGCTACAAACTTATCGTGAGTGGAAGTTTTTGCACAAGAAAGCGAACGGAGAGAATAAGCAATTCGCGCGTCTCGTATTGAAATCACCGAATGCGAAGGCCCTTCTCGCGATGAACGCCACGGTCAGGCGCGATGCATCTTTGCGCCGGACGGTACTTCGCGAGCTGACGAAAAGCAAAACGCGGCCAGTTCTGATCGACTTTGTTAAGGAACTCTTTCCCAGTGGCAAAAGCGAAGAAACGGTCAGTATGGAAAACTTGAGGTTTGAAAAAAAAGCTTTGTGTTTTACGTTGCTCAAGTTTGGCCGAGAGTACGGCCAGCGATTCCCCAACAAATCACTGTCACGGCTAGTTTATGTCACACCGCCGAC
The DNA here is from genome assembly GCA_035602755.1 of Binatus sp. (SeqCode). GTDB lineage: Bacteria > Acidobacteriota > Terriglobia > Acidiferrales > UBA7541 > Palsa-295. The sequence continues at coordinate 7,789 of DATNLR010000124.1, forward strand.
AATTCGAGCGTGGCGGGAACAGTTCGATAAATTCGATCCGGAATCCGAGACAGCGCTGGCACGTAGAATTGACGCACACCTCGAATCCAGTCGCGGATGGTCAACCTGGTGGAAGGCGTGGCTGAAAAAAACTCGCGGACGCGTTTGAATCGTTTTTCGGCGTCGAGGATCGATATCCGGAATCGTTTAAACGCTGTTTGACGCATTTCCTGCCAGCCTGGGCGACGCAGGGAGATTTTTCTAGGGGTAATCCTCCACCCTGCGATCGTGGAAGCGACCTTTGATGCGGTTCCCTCGCGAGGAGTTGAATGATGAGTACGGCGATTATAGTGGCGATTGTCGCTTTTGTGTCCACCACCCTCGGCGCGACTATTGGCGCAGTTACGAATTATGTCCTCGCAGTGAGACGCGAGCGGTCAGAGAGGGATCAAGACAGACGGGCTCGCGCTATCGAGATTAAGAGGGCCGTACGGTTAATTGACCTGGAACTTGTAAGGGCTCAGGCACTGGCGAGCATGGCTATTAAGAAAAGGTATTGGGTTCCCAATCCCGATGCGGAACTCTCCACCGACGCCTGGCAGAAGCACGACGGCACCATCGCTCCCTACCTATCGGACCAGGCTTGGAATGCCGTCACGGTAGCGTTTATGGCGGTAGAACACATTAAAGGGAGCAGGGCTTTGTATCTTGCCGGTCCTCTACGTGAACTACCGATTTCTGACGAGAATGCCGCGGGGGTCGATCCAATGCTAAAAGATGTCACTTTAGGGCGGGAGGCACTGGCGTCATTCGCTTTCAACCAGGAGGAGATTGAGAATGACAATTGATAAAGAAAAGGGGTCGCGGCGATCTTCCCGGCTTCCCAAGGCCGGAACGAGCGTTTTGTTGGTTCCAATTGAGCGAAGAAGGGGGAAATAAATGCCCGCTACTATCTACGCCGTCAAGGCTGCACAAGACGATGGTCCGCTTATACTCGCTCTGTTTCAAGAACTTCAACAAGGACGAGCACGGTTTGGATGGTCCTTCGAAGACCGTTTCGACCCTCGCCGACTCAAAGCGACGATTGCAAGCAGCGGTTGGGATTCCTTAACCACCACGGAGCAGGAGTGTTTCACCAAGACGTCCTTCCTTCTCGACGTGACGCGAAATGATTACTTCGTTTACATCAACATGCCTTCGTATGGGCGCTGCACAGCGGTCAAGGTCGTGGATCGTGAAGGCGTCGCGGAGTCCGGTAGCGTTTTCCAGTACACGGCGGAATGGGGCGATCCACCCCAGCGGGACTTCCGAAGCATGCTGCCGTGCGAGTTCCTGTTCGATTTCGATCGCAACGTTGATGTTCACCCCTATCTATCTCGGCGGTTCAAGTTACAGGGATCGCACTGGACGATCGGCGATAAAGAGAAATTCGAGGAACTTCTCCAGGATTTGCAGACCGGAGCGCCTGTCAAAACCGCAGATGCGCGACTCCGGGAGCAGATCAAGAAACCACTGCTGCTGATCAGTGATCAAATCCGCCAAACGTACCCTGAAAAGAAACTAGAGTCTTTCGTACTCCGGGTGTTGACCCAGATGCCGCGCGTCCAGAATGCGAAAAAGGGACCGGACGTGGACGGCGCGGACCTGGTTTTCGAGTTCGATGGTGGGATCGAGACACTTGACTTGGCACGTCGAGAGGTCTGTGCGGTTCAAGTCAAATGCTACGAGGACGTCATTGGCGAAATCCGAGCCGTCGAGGACGTTCGACGGGCATTTGATTCGAAAGCGTATACGTGTGCTTTGATCGTCACGACCGCCCTATCGGCCTCGGTGCAGTTCCTATCTGACCTAGACAAGCTTCGTGAGCAGTCCGGCAAACCTGTCGGCCTGATCCTGGCAAAGGACCTGGCTGTACTTTTTCTGCGGTATGGCATGTGAGTTTCCCCCGTCGCCACAGTGCTCGCGGAAAATCCTGATGTTAAACTTCACGGCGATTCCGCGTCGAAGTGAAAACTTCCGGCGACGGAAAGTGGTGCGCGCCTTTCGCCGGGGTCTAGGCGGCCCCGGCGAGGAAAAATCTCGAGTTTTTTCAGCGTTCCGGATAGTTTTGGCCTTCATCGGCCAACTGCGTGAGCGCATCTTTGATAGCTCGCTCGATTTTCGCTTGGAGCATCACCCGCGATGATTCGCCAAGCACATCGATCGCAAGACGGGGCGGAATCGAAAGCAGCCGAGCCTTCGTCATGAGAATTAAATCTGCCCATACCCGCTGAACATCGCACAACTTGACGAGTTCGCCTTTTTTCTGCGCGAGTTCCAACTCTCGGGTTTCTGCACTGGCGCGAAGTCCGCGAACGCGTTGCTCGTTCAATCCCGAAAACTCATCGCCTTTTTTTTCAATCTTGTTGTGAAGATATCGCACGTACCATTCGAAACACTTGCCTTGATCGTATTTTCCGCGCGAGAGTTGCGGGAGTCCTTCCTTCACAAGTTGCTGAATTCGTCGCGGCTTGCGATCAAATAATTTTGCTAACTGGTGAACGTTGACTGTGTGCATTTTGCCTCCAAAATTCTGAAACGCAGCGCAACGCGATTTCTCAAAGGCTTTACGCTGGTCTCCCGGCGCGACCGCCGTCACCCTCGTTTGAAGGAAAGGCGAAGGGACCCGCACCTTTGTTTCGCCCCTCCGGTTAAATTGCTGAGTACGTTAGCACTTTCCTACTGTCAGCACGACACAAACGCCTTCCACACCGCGCGAGCAAGCCACCACACAACCAACGCGCGCAGCGAAACGAACCATGACGGTCTATGGGAACGACTTCGTTTCGAGTCAGGTAGGACATGCAAGCGATGGTGTCATGCCTCGCTAGTTGTTAGGCTGTGGTTATGCCGAAGCGGACTTTAAACGCGCTTGTGTTTACAACTTGCCGGACACAAATCCTATTCCACGACGTTGCGTTGCGGACACCTGAGTCCCGACCACCGGAAGCGACCGGTCGAAAAGGTGGCAGTTTTAGGCTTTTTGTAGTGGATTACATATCCATTCACGATGTTGCGTATTTGCGGGCATTATTTGAAAGAACGCTGGAGTAACAATGGAACCCTACCAACAGCTATCCATTGTCGAACTGCAAGAATGGTTATTTCGCCGCGTTGATTATCCCAAGCAGTATGAAACGTTGGATTCGTGCGCTGTTGATGCTCAGTCGAACCGCTCCTAGGGAGGTGCGGGCTCCACAGGGAGCGAACATCTGCCTTCTAAGCTAATCGTCAAATCGGGAGCCGCCATACTTCAGTTGGGTTTGACGCAAGGTTCATCTTCAAATCGTTTGAGACCGTCCTTAAGGGCGTCTTCTTCCGTTCCACCATAGTGTCGGACAAATTTATTTCCCGCAGAGTCGATCTCTTCTTCGTTGCGTATCAATTCCCACGTCCATCCGTTGGCAGAGGGTATGTAGTTTTTGTTGTCCCAACCACGAAGGTAAAGACCGCAATCGTCGCAGTGGTAACAAAACTGAACTCCCGCAATGCAACTGTGAGCGACTCGTCGTTGTTTTTCGTGTGCCATTGGTCACCTTTGTTGAAGTGGAATAGTTCCCGAGTCTACACCGTGTTTGAGATTGCGTGTCAGGTTCGAGCAGCTTTTGTCGTGGAAGATCATCGAAGACCGTAGCTCAATTGGATTAGAGCACCAGCCTTCTAAGCTGGGAGTTGTCGGTTCAAGCCCGACCGGGGTCGCCATTACTCCTCCATGAACTCCTACTCTAGCCATATATCTTGCTCGTATGGCATTCCGTTGTAACGCAGCTCTCGCCACGCCATTCCCATTTCGTATTCGAGATAGTGCGGGTCGGGTTCAGGGTTTCCGATCACCACTTGACCCTTGCGTGTGAGCCACACGTGACCCGTGTTCTTCAGCGACAACGATTCCTGTGACTGGTGGAAGCACGGGCAATGGTGAAGAGTACGAGCCATGGGTTCCATTCGTTCAGACGTTTTCGTGACACACATCTGAGCGAGATGGAATGCAACTCCGATGTGAAGTTGTTTTGGATGGGATGGTCGCCGAAGACCATGGCGGAAGTCTACAGCAGGCTTGTCTTGCGTTGCTTTTTCAATTATTCCTCGAATACCGCCCTCTGCCTTAATCCGCCGAAAATCCAAGTCTTGGTTGTGATGGGACAAATCGATAACGATGTTAGATTGGACCATAAGATACCAGCCTTTATAAAATCAGAATCCAGTGCAGGCTTGGGGTGCGGCAGCTTGAGTCACATTTGCGGGCTGCTTCGGGTTGCCCGTATTGTTACGGTTTAGCCATTGACCGACCCAGAGGGATCGCCCAACATAGTCGCCGCTGCGATAGGCATTGGACCAGAGAGTTGCGTTCATTTCGTCTCTCCGAGGGAGAGGAGAAGTTATGGCATGCATAGGAGGACCAACTTCTGAATGTGTTTCGTTCTTACAAGTCGCTGTACTGACCCACAGTGGCGATCGTGTAGTCTAGCGTTTCCTCGATCCTCTCTCGCATCGCCGTGTGAAGTGGCGTCGCCCCGGCGTAAGTGAGGGGAACTACTTCAGCGCTTGGAGGGCAGGCTGTAGCCAGGAGAACAGGAAGCCGCCGACGGCGGGGAATTGTGCAGCGAGCAGACCAAGAGCGGGAGCGGCAAGGATTGAGACGAGGCGAACCCAAAATGCCGTTCCCAACTCGCCGGGTGAGGTGTTTGTGATGCGACTGAGTGTAGGATCCCGGTGCATCTGGGCGAGGACTACGGTAACCGCTCCTACGAGAAAAAGAAACAGAAGAATCATCACGGCATCGAAGGAGCCTTTGGGTTCGAAGGGATAACTGCTGAAAGAGAGGAGGGCGAAGACGAACATGCCGACGGCTCCCATGACGATGGCCCTCATGCGCAGCAGGACGCTGAGGATGAAATTCAAATAAAAGAGGCAGACGAACTGTTCAGCCAACTGCACTTCCATATTTTCCGTGGAGACTTTTGGAGCGTCGTCCTTGCTAGTATCTTTTTTCTTGTCTTCTTGCGGTTTTTCAAAAAGGTCGAGTCTCGGGTCGTCGCTCCAAGCCAGAACGAGGTACTTCAGCGAAGCCGCACAAGTCGCGGCAAGTTGTTTCTGCAATGCCTGAAACTCAGAGACGAGATCGCAGACCCAAGCCGGTTCTGTGAGCCAGAAACTGCCATCGGAATCTGATTTATAAGATGCAAGCCGATCCTGAAGCTGAATTTCGACGCGCTGACGATTTTGGCGCGTGGCCTCGATTGCGGCCGAAAGCCGTGGATCGCGATGTTCCAGAATGGCCAGACGATCTAGACTTTCGAACTCGCGCGAGATAATGCGGTAGGAATCCTGAAGTGCAGTTCCGCCGACACGCCAGATGGGGCCCCATCCGAAGCCTTTCAGGCGCTCAAAACCGCGGCGCAAAGGCCACCGATCCAAGTAAATCAACAGCGGTCGAAACTCCGTCCAGACTAGGCTTAGTCGAAAGAGCCCAAGAATGACGACAAAGGCCGCCCAACCCAGCGCGAGCGCATAAATAATGTCGTAACTCTGCCGCTCGAAGCTCATAACCGGATGCCAAATATCCATTGCCGCAAGGGGCAGCAAAGATAGCAGGACGGCCGGAACGTATATACGCCAGTCTCCGTTCAATGGGCTCATGACCTCGGTTAATCGATCATGTTCCTTACTGCCGAGGTACCAAAGCGCTTCCTTACTCTTCAGGGTTTTATGAGCCTCGAACTCCGTGAGAACAAGTTGTTCACGCGTCGGCAGGCGAGGTCTGCGGTCATCCATCAAGGCCGAGCCAACAAGTGTGTACCAGACCCACCAGAGACCGGCGGCCTCGAGCAGTAACCAAGGCACCAGGGGAGAGACCCCCGAAGTGACGTGGATGTAACGATACGCAAAAAAGTTGTGATGCGACAGCGGACCCCAAGTCGTCAGCAAAAGGCATGCGGCGCAACCGATAAACGAAAGACACAAAAACGCGCGGGCTTCCTTCTTGGCTTTGCGCTTCGTCAGATTGCCGAAGGCAAAAATCATCCAAGCTAGGAGAAAAACGACAATCAAGAGGACCATTGAACCACGTGCGAAGCCGCAGGCCCAAGTAAGCCAAGGCCATACCAGCAGAAGAAGAAGCACGAGTATCAGAAGATCGAGAACGAAGATTGCCCAATTGCGAAGAGGGACGTTCAAGGGCGCAAAGTTCGCGCGTGCCTCCGAGTATTGAATGATCGATCCCTCGCGAAGAAGGTAGGCGAAACGACCCACGACCACCAGGCAAAGCACACAAAGAACGGAGAAGGGATTGGGAATCGAAGGAGGAGCAAAAGGCCTGCCATCCGGCGGTTCAGAAATCGCGTCCAATGAGCTTGAGACATCTGGTAACGGGTCGCTTGAGAAATGTTCGTCGAGCAGAGCCACGGGCCAGTAGCCGCTGCGTCCGAGAACCGTGAGCCAAAGCGGTGGTTTGTGCCGGGAGCGACCTGAAGGAGGGAGCCCAGCGAAATTGGGCCAGCCGTACTGGGCGTAGCCAGCGGGCAGAAGTTCCGCCCATTGATTCTTCGCTGAAGGCGAATCAGCCGTCTGTGCTTGAGCATCTTGGGTCGTCACCAGCGCCAGCAAAGCATTGAATGTGCCTGCTGAATCATTGCTTGGAAATACTCGATCGAGGTGAATGCCGGCCTGGGGTTTGGCGGGGATGGCGGTTTCTGTTTGGTCGCTGATTCCCGGGATAAGCGGATACGAAGTAATCTCCAAGACGCCCTGAAAATGAACATCCTCGGCCTCGCGAGGAAACAACAAGTCAGTCCCAACTGTGATGATACGTCCTTCCGAGTAAGCCACGCGCAAAAAGCGAATCAGAAAGAGCAGATCTAGGGAATTAGTGGCCTCAAGAAGCACAAACCGCGAGTGATGCTTTTGGAGGTTGCCAACGATGCCGAGCATTATGGCTTCCTGAGAGAGTGGCGTTTGGGAGCGGGAATAGGCCGGAACGCTATCGTCGTTGCCACTGTCTGCTAGGTTCAACTGAAGGGTTGAACCAGATGACAACTTGGAAGGATTGGACTGGGATTGTTGTTGAATGCTCTGCTGATAGGCGGCGCGCAATTGGGCGATGTCGCGAGGAAAATATAGTTGAAGCACGCGCGATCGATCGATGCAAGTCTTACTGCCAGGGGACTCGCCGCTCCCGCTTGTCGAAGCGTTGTTATCACTCGACGCATTACCGTAAGCCGTTTCATCCTCTGAAAGCACCGCGATTTCATTCGGCTGGTAGCCATAATGGCAAGCCAGGTCGAGGAAGTGAACAAGGACATAATCGGAATTCTCCTGGAACGCGCGGAAGCGGATATTAAGTGCGCCAACCTGGCTGTGGTCCTGGATGAATTGTTTGAACCAGTAAATCGTGCTTTGATCGGTGGCGGTGCCGCTATTGATGAATATGTCCGAGAAGTCTTCCTTCACTTCGTCCACTCTATCGCGCAGAAGGGTCGCGAGCGAGTAGAGCGATCCTGAGAACGTGGGGCCGAGGATGAATAGTGACGGCTTCGAGGGAGAAGGACGGCCGGCTTTGCAGGCATCCTTCCCACAGATTCCGCGAATGCCCTCGAGCGCCCCTTCATACTGGAGCTTGTTGATACCGCCCGTGGGAGTCTCGCCCACGATAAAAACAAACAGAACATGCCGGTTGCTGAAGTCAGACGGGCCATCCGCCTCTCGGAAAATCATCAGTCCGGGGTATGAGTCGCGAAGGTCGCGGTAATCGTCCTGCGCGAGGCGTATGCGAAAATCAGTGTCTTCAGCGTGCTCGTTGGCGTCCCACGGCATATAGGATCGCGCGAAAAGGTAGCCGTCTTGCTGGACAGCTTCTTGGATTGAGTCGATCTGACGGTCGAAAAGAAGGCTCAAATGTGTATGAACGGGATCAGCCACAGTGGCAATCACGAACCTGATATTAGACCGGGCGTCCTGAGGCACGCCCCAGTGAGCGGCGATGTTTTGTTCCTGCCCTGCTTTCGGTCCGAAGAACGCGGCGATGGTATCTAGCAAGCCTTTGGCTGGGCAGAATTGAGAGCAATCTCGGCATGGACTTTTCGACGTCAAAGCGCAACTGCTGGGCGAAGGACTCGGTTTCGGCGATGATTTCCCCTCGGGCACGGGAGTCAAATCCTTCGGACGGGCCGTAGCATTACCCACGGACTGAGGTACTGACACGGACGAGCTTGCGGATTGCGGGACGGTGATCGGATTGACGAACAGCGTAACGGCAAGGGTGGTAAGGAACAAGGTGCCGAGACCCCGCCTCATGTGCACAACTCCTCAAGGTATTTATTGTGCGTTAATAAATAATGCTAGTTAATACTCTTATCTATTATGCAATGTCAATAAATACATAGTGGAGAATCTTGAGATTTCAGTGGACCCACAATTCGTTAGGGGAAGCTGTTACCGGCGGAAATTGCATATCAAATATAAGTGTTACTGGGGTTGTTGTATCGCCCATATTTCGGGCCTGACTTCGAGCTTCACCGATCGGGTCGGTACCCAAAAGATCTTATCCTTTGAAACGAATCCTGTATGGCCCATTGCTGTAAATCGGTTAAGCGGCCGTTGCATTAAAGCATTAAACTGCCTCTGGACAAGGACTTAACCAATTCCGTGTAAGGGATCTAGCTTACGTGATTTTCCAGTACGAATCGGTCAACATTCGTGAGGTCTGCGATCCTCAGCAAGCGCGCCGATTGTTCTAGAGGGATTCACCCCTAAAGGACGTGGGATTATTGACCCGAGCGTCAGGGACTTTACTAAGCTCTCTCTCTTAAAATCTAATATTTAGTGCGCACATACCGGTAGGAGTGGATAGCAGCCCTCCGCTATCGAGAGCTACCTCGTCAAATTCGCATGGCTATTCTTGATCGAGTCTCTCAGTTTTGCAAACAGGCGCTTACGAAGACGCGAATCATGTGTGGCTGGAAATTGCCTTGCAACAAAAGATATTCGATGTCAGGACGGGTGGTGCCCGTCATAGGCCAAAGGAGGAGCTCCGCTCGCAGAGTTTAGTGCCGACTCAATCTCAGAGTTTCATACACGCCTTGAGCTCTGCGACATAAGATGGGTCGCGGCTTGGAGTGTTAAGACCGCAAGCGAACAGGACGAAAGGGTCCACTCGGCGGAGCCCGGTCGGGTCAATCCGGCTTTGAAGATAAGAGATCCCGTCTAGCACCTGTAACCCGCCCAAGATATACTGTAAGTACTGTGTTCCTGCGTGAGAGCGAATCGCTACGTTGTCCGCAAGTTTTCCCGTGAGTCCATATCTTGCTGCAATATTTTTAGCGAACTCAACACCGTCAGGATCGTTCGCGCCAGAACAACCGTCGCGGAAGTACTTTTGCAACGTAGCGTCCGTCGTTCCCACGAAGCGCGCGTCACGAATTCCATAGTCCAACAAGTACAATATGTAGGATGTATCGTTATTCAGTAAGTGGCTCGCAAAGGGCTGAAGCAAGAGCGCCTCCACAGCGACACCGGAGCCCTCAAAGGCTGGGCCCTCGTCGTTTCTCACCTTTGTTTTATCAGGGGCGTTGGCCTGCCAGGCGTAATAAACTGCATGTCTCAGCTCATGGATTATTAGGCTGTAGTATTCAAGCCTACTTCTCGCAGTCCCCACTCCAATTGCAATCTCACCGGGGTTGACTGTATTTGCGTTGTTCGCCGTAGTTACCTTGAAGGTAATCTTTGAGTAGAGTGAGGGAATGTCAATGGGAAACTCGCCGTACTGTTTCGCTACCCAACTTTTGATTTCCACGAACATGGCTTTCAGTGCAGTCTCGTCCGCGGGTCGGACCCGATCGCCCTCGCCGTAATTTCCGCCGATGCGCGCTAGATCAGCCGAGACGGCGTTGTTCCACTGCGTTGCGGCGGGGCCATTTGTACCGCCTTGCGCGGCGTCGAGCGCAGCAGATATGCTTTTGGAAAAAAGCCCAAATGCCGTTTCCGCGTCTATGGCTGCGACGACCTTTTGGCGCTGCGACGCCGTAAGCACGCTGTCGTCTGGAAAGACCTGTCGGAGCGCAAGCTTTGCGATCTCGCGGTACTGTACGATCTTGCTGTCTCGATATCTCTCCAACTGGGTTCGATAGCTACTCATCGTTGATGAATGGTCGTTGTTAAATTGCTGGTCGGCACTGAACGCTTCCCACACTTGCTGACGATCGTGATCGGAGTAGACCGAACACTTGTTCTGTGCATTCCCGCTATGTGAAACGCGCTCGATCCACCAATTTTTCATAAGGATCATGGCTTTTGCGACGTCGTTTGTGGCGGGATCTCCCACTTTCTCTTTCACAAAATCGGGGCCGGTATAATCGCAAAAGTGAATCGCCGAAGCCATGGTCCCGACGTCGAGGGATTTGAGCTGAATATTGTTCAGATAGAGCGCGTTAATTTCCCGGAGAACTTCGTCGTCGTTTGTGAACATTTTAGGGCGTCCTTTGTCGGCTTCGTAGCCTCCAAGAACATCGTAGTTCAGTACGATGATCTCGCAGGCCGATTGCATGTCAGCACCCCCGTAGCTATCACCCGTAAACGCGCCCACTGCGTGCGCGCGAGCGTCGAATAGGGCCCGTTCTTTCAGTCGCCTTTCTAGGTCGGTAAGCGACTCATCTGTTATTGAGTACAGTTCGTCCACAACCGACGAGTTGTATTTCATAATGTCTTGATATGTCTGCTTGTCGGGTAGTCGTACTGAGTCAAAGGTTGATTTCCCATCCCAATCACGATTCGGAAGAGTGCCATTTGGATAAGTAAGATTTGCGCGTACAGCAGCAATCGTGCCCAGATAGTTTTGGACTAGTACCTTTGAGAGGGCATGGCTTTTCAGCTCCTTCAGAGAGAAAGAAGCTGGAACAACTGAGTTGTACGACATCCGATAGAAATCGTCCATAGCCGACAACATCTCCGGTGTGGGGCACCCGACCAAGATCGCCTGCTTTCTGGCCAGCGCTTCTCCAGCCCAGCGCGCTCTGAACGCACCCAAACGATCATCAGCAAGCACTTGTAACTGCACTTTTGTTGTCACCGGGACATCTGCCCACTTCGTACTGATGGGGATGTCCTTGAGTAGGGCCTGAATGCCCAATCCGCCTTCCCCAGGTGGTGGCGTCCAAGGGATGGCCCTGCATTCATCAACATTTTTTGTGGCCGAATCCGAACGGCATGACCGTTGCGCGCCTCCGAACGAGGTGTTCTCAATCAAAAGGAGGGCGATGGCGATTGCCAAAAAAACGGGAAGGGTCGAACCAAAATATCGCATTCGGTACCTCCTGATCATAGACGCGGTTTGATAGCATTTACTCCGATGTTGCTAATTTGATGTTATTTATTCCGATTGATATCTATACCGTTCGGATATACCTTCAGCGTCCGTTAGAGTCAGGGAGTCTGCCAACCCAGATATTAACGCAAGGGCTAATAGATGTGGGGGTGTCGCAACTCGCAGCGTTGTGGGCCAATTTGTCAAAATGAAATCCGGAAACCAGAAGAGATGTAGGACTTCCCATATCCGTCCCACTGCGCCCCAGACCTCACTGTCTACTTTTTCTTCTTCGGCTGCTTCTTCTTCGGCTGCTTCTTGTTCGCCTTCTTTTTCGGTCGAGACTGTTGAATGGGCTGACTCGATGGCCCGCTCGGTGGCTGTGGCTGCGGTTCAAGCGGCATGGGTCTGCCGCGGAAAGGCGCGCCAGAGCGCGGGGGCAGATGGGCCATCGTATGAATTTTGGGGGCCGGAGAAGAACCGACTTGATCGTGCGGGTCGTAATGGGTTGCGTGGATGATCCCGAGAGCTTGGTCGCGCGTCATGCCCGGTGGCGCCAACAGGAGATCGGTTCTTGAGAGCCCCTGCCATAGTATTTGATTTTGGAACGCAACAGTTCCGCCACCGCGCTTACGCTGCGAGATCATGCGATTGATGTCCCCGACGCACACCCAGTTTGTGTGAGTGGTAATGCCCCACTTCGCATGATCGTGTGTTTCGGGCCAGGCCATGTGGATTCCCAAGGGGCCCAAGTTAATGTACTTGATGTCGAAGGTCTTATGGATACCATCGGTGTCGGCCACCGGTGGTACCGGGCCTCGTATCCAGGTATCAACGTTCATATCATCTGCGAGGGTGGGTCCCACCAACCCGTTCCAGAAGTCTTTGTTCCACAAGCGGTTCTTGGCGATCGCCTTGAACGCTATGCCTCCTGCAGTCTTAAGATCAAGAATCTTGGAATCACCGGGCGCATTCGAATTGACGCCCTGCGAGAGCTTGTAAAGCGGGCTTGTCTTGTTGTTGTTAAGACAATCAACGCGATTGAGATAAGTTTGGGGCTGTTGGTAGTCGATCATCAGCGCGGCAATTTGCTCCAAGGTGTCGAACGTGAGTGACAAGCACACGTATGTCTGCCCGTACTTGGGTGTCGGGTCGGCCTTAGCCTGCGGCTCCGCGAATTTCGGCCATGAGTGCAGCAGCCAATAACCGGTCTTGATCGCGGTATCAAAGGCCAACACACCCTTGCTGTGACCGAGAGCGCCGTCGTCTTTGCCGGGCACATCTCCGGGCTTCTCATCGTTATAAAGAATCCAGCCGGTGCTCGAGTTTGGATTGTTAAAGACCGAATCGAGTGTTTTGTTGAGCGCCCCTTGGTCGCTGTTCAATACATAGGGCGATTTCAGGATGTTACGATTGCTCACCGTCGGCTGTTGGTCGATGGATGAGTCGTAGTAGACGTACTCATATCCCGTGGTGTTATCGGTGGTGGCGCCTGCCGCCAGTTGGGGGACTTTGTAGATAAAAAACCAGTCTACTTTTTTGCCTGCTTCGTCGAGTGCAGTGACTTCCATGATGACGCCTCAGCTCTTCAGAGATGGGAGGTTTTTGACAATGTCCTCTGCAGTCCGCAGTGCCAACGCCGACAACGTGAGGGTCGGATTCGCGGTGCCCACCGTCGGAAATGTTCCGCTTCCGACCAAATACAGGTTCCGGTGATCATGGGAGCGTTGCCACTCGTCGACGACGGATGTCTTGGGATCATTGCCCATGCGATACGTGCCCATGACGTGACCGGCGCCGCCATAAGTAAATAGTTCTGGCACGCTGTCGATCTTGAAGGCGGCGGGATCACCTTTAGGTACGCTCGTGAATTCGGTTGCGCCCAGCTTGCTGAAGATCAGTTTCTTCAGGCGAAAGGCGGTGGCAAAACCTTGCATCGTATAGTCGGAAATATCATAGTTAATCTTCGGACGCTGCAAACCCAACGCGTCAAGCGCAGATGACAGCGTGACTCGATTGTTGGGATCAGGATTCTGCTCGACCGGGAATGCAATCCGAAACTGCCGTGAAATCAAATTCCCCAGAGTCCGAGTAAGATCGTCGCCGAATAAAGCGCGATTGTCGCTCCCCAATCCGGTGAGGCCCTGGGTGTTGACGCCACTGAAGTTCATTCCGTTGACAAAATCGAGGGTTGTTACATTCGGATCGGCCCCGAATCGAGCGCCGCCGCCGACCACGGTCGTCCAGCCCTCATTACCTAAGCTCACCCGGAAGGCGGCGCGCTGTGCACGAAACGGACCGTCACACAATTCGCCGATGGCCGAGGTCACTAGCGGACCGCGGTAAGGGAATACCGGCTGCGGCAAAAGCCCCCATGTGAGGTATTGAGGATGGTCCATGAGATTGCGTCCAACCATGTCGCTGCTGTTGGCTACGCCATTGGGGAACTGCCCTTTATTTTTCGACATGAGCAGGAGCCGCGGCGTCTCGATGCCATTGGCGGCGATGACATAGACCGCGGCTGTGATGACGCCACTCCCGGTCTTCGGTCCACTCTCACGGTCGTAAGTTAAAAAGGTGATGCCACTGACGCAACCGTTCTTGATCAAGATCTCGTTGGCGACCCTGTGGGGGACTAGCCTCGCACCTTTGTTGGCCGCCTCATTCAAGGTAATGGTTGGGTCGTATTTGGCCTGGATCGGGCAGATAGGAATGCAATTGGTGTTACCCGCACAGGCACGGCGATTCCGATACGGCTGGGAATTGCGTGCCGCCGGCAGGCTCCTGACCGCGAGCGATGCCACGGGCCTCCCCATTCCGAGAAATTGAGTCTCTTCGTCGCCCAAGTGCGCAAGCGCCTCGCCAACGCGTTGGTCAAATAATGATGGCGGGATTTTCGGCATGGGGTACTGGTAGTTGCCGGAGAAGTCGATACCGCAAAAGCGCTGTTCGTCGACGTCAGCGGCAACACCCAATTCAGCTTCCGCCCTCTGGTAGTAGGGCTCGATGGTGTTATAGTCGATCGGCCAATCCACAAAGCCCGGCTGATCCTTGCCGTACATGGTCTTCATGCGAAAATCGTTCGGCACGAGTCTCGGCGTGAGACCCATCCAGTGCGCCGTACCGCCGGCAAGGCGCTCGTAGGTACTCTTGAAGGGACGCTTACTCGTACTCTGATCCAGATAGGCCTTATCCGGATTCGTCCAGGTGGACCCGCCCACAGTCAACGATGAAGGCCTCCCGGCTGCCACATTTTTAGGATTGATAAAAATTTCTTCCCGGACATCGCGCACTGCGGGCGGGTAAGGACTTTCCGGTACTTTGGAGCTGGCCTCGTAAAAACTCTTCATATAGGCGTTGAAATTCGGCTGGACATCCGGACCGGCCTCGAGAATGACAACCTTAATGCCCTTCCCGCTCAACTCATTGGCGATGCACGACCCGGCAAATCCGGATCCGACGATCGCTACATCGCATGTAATAGAATTCTCGTCCATAACGGGCTCCCTCAGAACTTCGCAGGGCTAAAGAGGTCAGGACTATTCGGATCGCGCGGATCGCGCGACCAATAACCAAATTGCAAATTACTGTAGCCCATCGGGTGCGCGCCTACTATTAGCCATACCAACCCTTGGGTGTATGCCTTGGCGGAGACCACTTTTTGCTTTATAGGTCCTTGGACCGAGTCAGGCGAAGTGGCGGCATTCTTTAGGTCGCCCGGCTCATACCATGAGCCGAGGTACCAGAGCAGAACAACGCTGCGAGCCACGAATTTAGTGTCATCGTCGCTCAAGCTTACCCTGCGGATGATGTCGCGTGGCGACTTGCGACTGTCCTTGGCAATCTGTAGTAGCTTGGCGAATGAAGACGGCGCGGCGTGGGTGTTAATCCAGTCAAAATAAGTATTTTTAATATTGATCGGGTCAACGCCGGGATCCGAATTCAAGATCTCGTTCGCGTCGGCTGAGAATTCTGGCGCGAGAGTTTGCCTGTTCACTCCTGTGAGTGCCTCGGAAAGCAACAGGAAAGCCACCATATCCTGCCTCGGGTTGGACGCTTGGGCATACGCCAAATTAGACAGCGGTAGGACCGCCGCCACTGCCGTCATCGCGATCGTTCCGGCGACCATGGTCCGACGCGAGATTTTCTCGGATTGAGTGAGTGGCTCCGCACTTTCGGTGTTGCGTTCTCGACGATGATCCATCGATATTCTCCCAGGGTGCTCTCGCGCTACTGCGCTTTTTCCAGCATGAATGTGAAATCAGATTGGTTCAGGTTTGGCCTGCCGGGCTGCGGATTCGAAGCCGTTCTTTGAAAACCCACCGCATTACTGTGGCAGGCGATACAACTCGAGGAAGCGAGCGGGACGTCGCCTTGGCTGTAGGTCTCAAGTGTGGAGTTCGCCAAAAAAGTGGGCGCGGGCGAACAGGTCATGTCGGGCTGCTTGAGGAAGTCCGTCTTAGGGTTCGGTGTAGTCGGGCTTTTGGCCTGCAAACTCGTGCAGCTAAACGCGCTCGGCCATTGTGTACTGATTAGCATGTAATTTTTCCAGACGCTGTTCGACAACATGCTCTGAAAGACGGCGTTCATATTTTTGGCCGCTGGGGTAAGTGGAGTCTCACGGACGATCTGACTCTTGAACGAGTCATCGTCTCTGAACTTCAACTTCAGGGCCGGATCCGGGTCCCATGGGGGCGGCGGCGTTGCATTCTCAGTACACTCGCCCTTGCAATTGACATTGTAGAAATTGTATGGACCGTTGAACTTTTTGGCGGTGACCTCATCCCTGTCCGGCACGTTCTTGATATGTTCGAATGAGGTCCAGATCCATTGGGGACGGCTCGCCGTTTTGTGTACTGCGTGAAACCCAACCAGACCCAAGGTTTCCTTTAAACAGCTTCGCGTCGTGCTGGGCGGGGTCAAAACGAGTGCATCTACCGTGTGGAAGTTTTTGGCCTGGATCTCGCCGGGTGACAAAATCCGCCATGACACCTTTAGCATGAAGGCACCAAACTCGCCCTTCGAATTCTCGCCGGCCGGAAAGTCGACCGAAAGGTTGGAATTGGCGGCTTGACCGGCTATGGTATTCAGATGATTCGCCATGATGTAATTAAACATCTGCCGATTCATCAGGATATCGAAGATCGCGTAATGGCCCTGCTGATCGATCAATGGGCCCGTCTTGAACGGCTCGTTGAAGCTCTCTTCGATCATCTTCACGATCATTCTTTGAGGAAACTGCCGATGCAGGTCGCTGCATTCCGTTGGCACCAATCTCTCACGCTCAGCCTCCATCCCTTCCCTATCAGTCGGCCATTTTGGCGGCAACTGATTGGCCGGCAACATGACGTCGAGCAATTGCTTGAAGCTATTCATGTCTTCCCATAGAGTTGGGGCCTCCGCCTGAGCTTGCTCGATGGAGGTCCCGTCGGCGGGTGAATTCAGCGCAATAAAGGTGCGCCAGGAATAAAAGTCGAAGCCGCGCTGGAGGTTATCCAGTCCTACTTTCTCTTGTCCCTTCGGACTGACACTTTCCTGACACGGCAGACCGACTCCAAAAATGGATTTTCGGGTCGCGTCGTTGATCGGGAGTAAGCCCGGAGGTAGGCTCGGCTCAACCAACGGACCCAAGAAAGGATCCTTCTGACCGTTTGAGGGATCGGGCGTCGGAACCGCGACACTAGTGCAATTCAAACCTCCCGCAGTAGCCGCAGAGGCAGTTGTTGTCGTCGCTGTAGCGGTATTTTGAGCCGACGAAGCCGTCGGAAATGCCGACAACGAGGCGAAGCCAACTGCAATTGCGAGTACCAAGGTGGGGATAAACCATTGCGTGGGTCTGCCGGGCCGTATGAGTTTCATTCGCAAACCTCGGTTACCGCTTGCCAGAAAATCGCCGACAGCATAGCCTCACTTTACCTTGTTGTCAATTGTCAATCGCTGCGCTATTCTTCGTGACATGTTCCCCGCATATAAAGTACAACACCAACGTTGTCCGTTCGAAATGCCCACGACGGACCTTCGAGCGAGGACCGCGCATGCCTGATACAACACGAAATCCACGAGCCTCCCTCGTCGAGTCCATTCCGCTTGGGCTTGAAAGTCTGCGTGGCACTCCGGGAGTGCAGTACACGGAAGACGTTCTTGTACGCCTCACCCAGGCCGCGCGATCGACCATCGATCTCACCGCCATGTACTGGGCGTTGTTGCCCGACCCAAAAGGCGTCGATGAGAAAGGCTTCACGGACGAGCAGTTTCGGCAAATGGGAGCAGACTCGGGACGCGCTGTTTATGTGGCCCTGTGCGACGCCGCACGCCGCGGGGTTTCGATCCGAATCCTGCAGAGCCCGGGATTTTCAGGGCAAAAGCAAGAATCCGATAACCTCCGGGAACAGTTCCCGGAGCGCATTTCGATTCACGAAATCGACATGAGCAAGTGGTACGGCGGCGGCATCATGCACCAGAAGATTTGGATCTTTGATTCGGTTCACCTCTACCTGGGATCGGCGAACATGGATTGGAAGTCGCTCATGCAAGTGAAGGAGATGGGGGTTGCCGTAATGGACTGTCCAGAGCTTGCGGCCGATGCGATCAAGTACTTCGACTCATGGTGGGAGTTCAGCGCTCTTAGCCCGACGAACCAGGAAGCATTCGATCCGGCTGTTCGCATCGACCGCAGCGTGCCCTCATGGTCGAGTTTGATTGCAGCTTCGAAGCGATCTCGATCGCCACTGGCCGACAAGTACGCGACGGAGTACAGCGCCCGCACTCCGTTACGGCTGGCATTGAATGGGGAGCAGTGTGGCGTCTTTCTTTCCGGATGCCCACAGGAGGTACTGGGGAAAGGGCGCACCTGGGATGGGGAAGGGCTGGTTCACACCATAGATGATGCGCAGAAATCGGTTTCCATCAGCGTAATGGATTTTGCGCCCGCCGGTCTTTATTCGCGTCCGAGCGCGGGATCCCCTATCGGCGACGAAGGTGTCATTTCGACCGATACTCCTGTCTGGTGGCCTCTGCTAACGGACGCTATTCTGTCGGCCGTCCTGACTCGCAAACTGTACATTCGGCTCCTCGTCAGCAATTGGGCTCATACATCCGCACTGATCGAGCCAATGCTGAGAGCCCTGCAGAGTGCAGCTGATGCTGGCCGCGCAGATCCCTATATGAGTTCTGGACAGATGGAGATCAAACTGTTCATGGTGCCCGGATGGAACAGCACGAACGGCAGTAACCGCAAATATCCCGGTCACACTCGGGTCAACCACACCAAGTACATCGTGACGGACCGTCGGATCAACATCGGAACGTCCAACATGACCTGGGACTATTTTGCGTCCACCGCGGGAAGCAGCTTTAACACCGATCATCCCGAGCTAGTCCGTACGCTTCAAGCGGTCTTCGATCGGGACTGGGCTTCGAGTTACGCATGGCGATTGAGCTGATCGCTTTTCGCCCTTTACAAAGTTGGTGTTTGCTGTCAGCGGTCTCGAGACGTTGCCGAGAGTCCCCGGTAGACCAGAGATGAGGCGCCTAATCATAAGAGAAGCGAAGGCGGTTGCTCCTGCTCATTAACTGGAGGATGCAGTGAAGAAACTTCTGGCCCTGTTTCTGTTAATCCTCGTCTCCACAACAACGGCTCTTTCCCAAACTGCAACCGTTGTGCGTAAAGTCAATCTTCGGCCGGATCCTTCTACCACTCAAAACGCAATCACAGAGCTCGAGGCCGGTGCGAAGGTCGAAATCCTTGAGCCGAATCCTGTCCTCGGTTACTACCACGTTCAGACTGCCGATGGGAAAAAGGGGTTTGTGTGGGGGAGGAACATCCGCAGTCTCGGTGCCGCTCCTGGGGCCCTGTCCGCTGCCAAGTCCGCGAAGGCAACTTCCACACACGTTGCCGAGTCGGGGCA
The DNA here is from genome assembly GCA_035602755.1 of Binatus sp. (SeqCode). Lineage (GTDB taxonomy): Bacteria > Acidobacteriota > Terriglobia > Acidiferrales > UBA7541 > Palsa-295. The sequence goes on from DATNLR010000124.1 coordinate 27,010, forward strand.
GCCAATGCCCCTCCTGGCGGCCGGACACCCCGTAGATTGGTGGTTTGTGTTTAAGTTCAACGCCGCGTCTTTCCCTGGGTGCGCTCGAGGTGCAACGCGGACGTGCTGCTTCGGCGGGCAAGTGCAGTCATCCTGGAGATCTTTTAGCCAACAGTTTGCGTTGGCCAGCAGTGAAACCAAGAGTCTCCAGGCGGGAAGCGGATGTATTGGCGACACGGTTGATGACCCAGTGGGCGCGACATTTGGCGAAATCTACGACGGTTCCTTCAACTACGTAGTTTGGAACGATCAGTTCTACCAAGATCCACAGCTCGCCAGCTGCGGGAGTAACAACGCCTGCGGTGCACCATGGGGACATTCTAAAGGCTTGATTGCCTGGGACGAGACAGGTGATGGCATCGTGATGCAAGTCACGACTCCGGATTGGCCTGGAGCTGCCAGCAAACAGCACCCACGATCCGAAGAAGGGAACACACTTGGCTGCACCGCAAAGGACAATGATGTGCTGGTCAGCCAGCACTTCTTCGCGCTGAAACTGACGAAGGACGACGTTGTCAAAGTCTTGACCGCCCTTCAAAATGCCAGCGTGGTTACCGATCCCCACAGCCCGCAAATCGTGAAGAATGGAGGTCCTACAGATATCACTGTCTTAGTAGCAAGACTTGGCGTCAAGTCGACAAGTACTGCGTTTACTCACGAGATTCTTTCGACTGGCGTGCAGTTGATTTCAAAGCCTTCTGGGCTCCATGTGCCACCGTGGCAAATGGTGTCTTCGGTGCTCGGTGGCGTCTCACTGAGAGCTGCAACTTGGTGGGCGAACCCAGAGATACCCAGCACGGCGTCATCCACCGCGATCGATTGTTGGAGCACGGAGCTTGGCGCCCCTGGCGGAGTAGAAATTGCGACCTCAGGGCAGTTTCAGGGCAAGACTTTCGGCTTGAAGGGCCTAGCAGACGCTGATGGGAATCACGCCAAGATCGGTGTTTCAACCTCGGGAAGTCACCACTACACAGTTTTTGGTGACATGAATCAGCAGGGCGCGATCAAAGGAAACTGCAAAAGTAGCCAGAACGGTCGTGGTGGCTTGTTCTTTGTGATCGATGACGCCGAACTGTCCACCAGTGTGAGAGACCTTATAACGGGTGATTCAGCTCCTACCGAACCGTAACGTCTCCTGGAAAGTGCAACACGGAATAGCCGGATTGAAGCTTCTCTGCATGCCACGGACAGACCTATTTTGCTATGAGACGCTGCTAGCTTTCCCTTGATCTGGTGATAGGAAAGAGAAAGCCCCAAACCACAATTCTCAGGAGTTGCAAATTCGGACCGCGACGACGAACCACCCCGGCCACCGAGCCTCCAGCCATTGGAGGGGCGCTCTCGGGCCCCGACAAACGCCTTTATCATTGTGGTTTACGGGTTTCCGAGAAGCACTGCGAGGTAGGAACGCTACACCCAGCTGGTCTTTAGAAGAAGGTTAAAGATGAGATTCTCGACCATCCGGACGGCACCAAGGAAGTGTGGATGGTGCTTGGGAGGAGCTCGAAAAGGAATCTTTGATCGAGCAGCTGAGATCTGAGGAGGAGAGGGCGTGCACTTGCTGTCCAGTCTTCAGGCCAATTGTACCCAAGTGAACGTGACCCTAACGGTGTTCTGTCACTAGAGAGTTAAGGGCATGTATTTCGACGCTTTCAGCGCTGTCTCAAAGTCAACCGTCTCAGGCTAAGAACTAAACCGAGACTTCATAGTACAAATCGGTTGCGTTCACACGGTCTGCGATTTCGCGCGGCACATCCTCGTCAATTCGAAGGACGAAATGACTCGTGGCCTTGTCTAAGCGGTCGACGATTCCCGGGAGCGGCATATTGCCCCAGCGTTTCTTTACGGCCATGGCATGGTCGACCGGTATCAGGGCAAGCTTCAATGCCGTCATAAGTTCTAAACCTTTCTCCTTTAGCGTTGCATTGTGACTGCCGTGATGCCCAACTTTGTAAAGGATCGTGCGTTTTAACAAATCAGGACCAGTGACGGTTTTCCCGTCTACGCTCCACGAGAGATCCTGCCAAGATAGCCAATTCCCGACTTGAGCGTCTGCCGCGAAGAGCAGGACGCTCTCTCCATCGAGCTCTAAAGCCATCGCCAGGCTCGTATTGTTCGTTGCGCTGTCAAGTTGAAGTGCAAGCTCCTCGGATTGTTCCAGCCAACTCGTGTCAATGCGCCTCCAGGATTGGTCCTTTTCGCTCGAATCTTCATCTTCGCCCCAGTAGTAATTCTGAAAATGTGGCAGCTCTCGAGCTACGTTCTCGGGAATCTGGCTACCCGCATCAAACGGAGCGTCTGCATCGAAGGCCTCGGCTGTCTGATCCATGTTGCTCCTGAACATTTCTGCGGCGCGCATCTCATAGGTCTCAGGATGACTCTTGGAAGGATTAAACCTCTTGATCATGGCTTCATCGTGTGGTGGTCCCAGAAAATACACTCGAGCTTCTACACCATCGAGTTCAACGGGGGGATCTGATGGATGGCAGAACTTAACAGATTTGGAAAGTGATTTGACAAGCTGGAGCGCATCGGTAGTGGTCCCTGACCCGAAAGCTCCAAAGAACTCCAGCATGGATTCCACTACGTCTGCGTTCGTGTCGGCGCCAGCGATCCTAAGTTGTGTTCCTGCGACGCGTAGAGCGAGGCGCAGCGACTCGTATTCAGACTTCAATTTTCGGGCCAAGGCGTCGGCTGGGTCCTCCGTCCAGGCTAGCCAAACAGTGCCCACCGCAAGTTTTTGAAACAACTCCTTCGCTTGCAGAAAACCCGACAGATGATCCCAGTGTTCGTGGGTCGCGACGAGGACGTCGATCTTTCCCGCGGTAGTGTCCAGGATGTTCTGCACGACCTTTTTCATCTTGGTTCCCGCATCCGAGGTTCCCAGTATGACTCCACAATCAATCAAGATGTAGAAAGGAGTTCCGCTCTTGCGAGGTAGGGTTATCAGGAAGCAATCTCCAAGGCCTTGGCGATACATGCGGACCTTGGCGCGATACGATCCAGACTCGATCGCATCCGCCGCGGGCGGAACTTGTACGCGTTCCTTCGGCGGCTGTTTGCGATTTTTCGTTTTTGGCTTAGCTTTTGCGTTTTTCCTAGCCACCATGCCTCCCCTTAATTACCCCGATGCAACATCGCGAAGGGTTCCCGCGACGACGCGTCTGAGTCGAAGTAGTTCTGCCGTAAGGAGAACGCCGCGAGCCCCGTTTGAAAAGACTGTTGATCGCTAACGCGATCTGAAGCGCCCACTCGCTTCATGACGCAGTGGCGCACTGTAGAAGTCTCCAGATTAACGATCAGGGTGCAGCCCCCGCGGTACTTCTGAGTAGGCTGGTCTGCAGGCGACCAACTCTGCGTTATCTCAATCACGAGATCTAAAAGCTGTTGTCCATCTGGCCCGATTCTCCGCACGGGCCGCACGGAGTGCACCTCGAACTTCGACAGGTTTCCTGTTTGTCCATTTACTTTCAGGCTGGCATCTTCCGAGCGATATATCCCGAACGCTTCGGTATCTTCATTTTTTATTTTTTTCGAGGTTTTCAGCCATTCGTGCAGCAGAAATGCGTTATGTTTCGAGGTACCGTAGGCCTTGCTCCGATTCACGTGCAAGTCCCAGCTTTTGGACATTTCGTCTAATATTTCTCCGAGCGGTAGGTGAACCTCGCCGTTACCCCAACATAAGCTTTCCACCGAAAGGTTTTTGACGCATTTTGGATAGATACCTCGTCGCCGGAAAGCCTGGATAAACGCGACGCGGTAGCCCAACTTGTCCTCCGGGACTAGGTCCTTATCCGCGGTTATCAGGGCACGCAAGTACTCTCCGAACGTAATGTCCACTGGAGGGCAATAGTCGAGTGCTCGGATGCAGATACTCAGGACGTGCGAGGCGGTCTTGCTCGCCTCAAGGGCTAACCGATTGACCAGATCTTCCGGTATTGCGCCCGGTCTTAGGACGCCAGTGCCACCCGTCGCGAGTCTAATCAGGTCAGCGCTTCGAGTTCCATAAATTGAAAGGAAAGCATCGAATATTGCAGCAACCAACACTGCTCCGCGGTCGTGGGCTTCAACCGCGTTTTGATAATCACTCGGTGAAGGTTTTACCGGCTCCCATCTGCCTTCTTTGACAATTCCAATCGCGCTGCGCAGCGCGCCGTACATCCCCGTCGCCTGACCAAATTGTTGCGCCAGCTCTCCGAGCATGTTTTGTTTGGCGAGGTCACCCTGAGTTTTCGCGATTTGGTGTTTCAGTGCTTCTGGAACGGTGAAGTGTTGAAAGAGGGCCACAACATCAGCGAAGGCTTCGTGGAAAGCAAGTACATCGGGATTTGTGGCTTCTCGAAACCGGCGGTGCAGCCCGTCTAACAGAGCGTGCGTGGTTTCGTGGGCGATAATGTCATGAGATAGGCTGCAGAATACCATTCCTCCGGGCAGATTTTCGCCGGGATCGGAAGCCGAAGCAGAGAAATAACCCAAAAGAAGAGCTTTCTTGTCCGGACTGTAATACGAGTTGGCTTCCCGAAGGGCATGGGGATAAATGCGCAAGCGGCGCACATAGTGATCCTCGAATTGATTTTGTTTCTGAACCAATCGGGGCGCCCAAAGTGCCACACGACCAAGCGCTTTTTCGAAGTGGTCAATCGTCTTCATCGCCACACCATAGACCATCTGTTGGTGAAATTGAGGCAGAGCCTCGGACGGAGAGAGTCCGGATTGAGCCAGAATTGATGGGTGATTTAAATCCACAGGGGAGTAACAACAATCGCTGGCCGGGTCTACATCAACTACTTCGATGTACTCGCCAGCCGGGCCAGGTTCCAAACCCTCTTCCCACCTCACCTCCAGAGTTGTTTCATTAATGCCAAGTGTTTCGAGTCTGGTACCGAGAAGCGGATCAAATGCGAATACGCGTAAACGCCGAACCGGGGGGAGTTGGATCGAAGGACGAATGGCGTTGGACCACTTGGAAGCGGCGGGGGCTGTCATTTCTTTTGAAGGAGTTATTTTGGAACTCATTTCATTTCTCCCGATCGCGTCTCGCAAGGTCTATGATGCTCCGGCAGTCTGAGCAAGCGACCGACTACGACCGATCATGCGAAAAAGAGGTCCGATTTCAAAGTTGATTACCCCAAAGTGGAGAGAAAATGCGACCTTTTCAGGCGCATTGGTCATTTTTACAAGTAGCCGTGCCCTGCGAGTTATCGAATACACTATCCACTTCCTGTTCCACTGGCCCGAACTGAGACGGTACACTCATTTCGCTGTGGCGTGGAGGGTGGTTAAAAGCCTCTCACGAGAGAAAGTGGTCGGACGTTATAAGAATGATGTTGTTTTGTCAATCGACACTTGAACGGGAGTGTACCATTTGTGATGAGTATAGTAATGCAGCGGGTAACAGACGACTGCGCGGATCAAACAGGCCAGGTTGAGTACAGGGCGCCTGAATTCAAAATTCCCGCAGAGGCACAGGGCCTGAAGCTGTTTCTCACGTACGTTCGTCATGGGCAGGCTATCTCGGAAAGTCGGGAATTTGTGTTTCCCGCAGAGGTTTTTCCCGCCGCGGATTCTTCACTCGCAGCGGTTGGCGCGAAGGCGGGAGCGAAAAACTCGCAGCAAAGGAAGGAGGAACAGTAGAAGTGCATGCCGCGTGAACTTGCCACGGATGGCGCGGTGGTGGTCGTCCCAATATCGATAACTCTCGGACATACTGGAATTCTTGAGGAATGATCACGGATCTCAGCGCGATTTGGACTTCGTTCGCTTTACCGACCTCTTACCTCCAAGACAAATCCTATTATGGACAAATGAACTTAACCACGATTAGACCACAGACCATTTTTGTGCGTGAATTTGAATGCCATTGTACTCGAAAATGAAGCCAGAGGCCCACTGGTCGAAGGACTACATTGAGCATTTGCGCGCGACACACTTCTTCCTAGTCCTCGTTTGTGTTCCCTGCATAATTTTTAGTCTCACACCGACAAAAGCGCAAATGCTGAGCGCTCAACATCAACTGCGAACGGTCGAGGCCTTCGTAAAGAATCAGAACGACCTAATCAAAAAGGAGACTGAGAGGACCAACCTCATCTCCGAAAAGGGGTACGTAACATTTGAGATTCAAAAGCAAAAGTACTTTGTGAAAGTACCTAAATCAACTAACTTGATACCAATCTGCGAGAATGGAAAGGCCACGGGACGTTTTCGTATTATCAAGGCGTGGGCGGAAGGTTTCCAGCAGATAGATTCTCTTGGCGACTTTATACGAGAGTGGAACTCCTCACGTTGCGAGGCAGCCCAGATTCTAAGTGTCGACCGAATAGTTCCATCACTATTTACGGGCACTAACGAACCTAGGATACCAATCGAATATTTCAGTGGGCCTGGCACCGAGTTAGTAACGCGGAATTATAACTTCATCGCTGTGGATGCGGCGATACCTGTAAGCGAAGATGAGCAAGCAAAACTGAGCAAGATAGCGGCTTCTGACACGAACCCACCGATAGACTTTAGCCTGTCGATCGGTGCCGACCCCAAGTTTTACGCTATACCTATCCTTCAGGTCCACGCCGCTTTGCTGTTTCACGCTAGTCGTCTTCCATCTTTTTTTAAGCCATTAGATGAAGCGCATTTTCAGGACGTTGCGCCCTGTTACAAATCTTTCCGGGCCTGTTTCCGAGACCTCTCTAAGATAACTGAAGATAAAACCACTTGGCCCTTTAAGGATGTAGACGAAGCTGTTGCCGCTGACATTGCTAACTCTGAACATCAGTTCGAGCTAGGCGGAATTAAATTTCCGAGCGAGGATTTGTCGCTGGAGGAATTATCCTGACGATTGTAGTGCTTACATATTTCCATTTACACATAGCCGAACTGTCCCCTCGTTTGAAACCAAACGATTCGGGACTGGAAATTGCCTGGGTCGGTCTCTATTCGAGCTATTTGGCACGCGTCCTCGTATGGACGACGATACTGCTGCTGCCGATATCATGTGTTGTACTTCTCGGACTAAAGGGTTCGCAGCTTGAAGCGTTTAGTGCGATCTTCTTGAAATCAAATTGGAAAGCAGCCGTCATGTGGATTCTACTGCCTCCATCGTTACTATTACTTTCGGCGTTCTGTCTTGCCTGTCAATATCTCGTATTGTAGGCCTCGCAACTGTTGCTCTGGCAAAAGACGGTGATACAGAGATCGATGACTGACAGTTCGGGCCACTCCCTCTATTTTCGGCCTTGTCATCAGGAGCGGGTTCGTTTCGTTTGAGGTACTGAAATCCCCTAGAGCAATTCCGCAGGGAACTCAATCTGTGGCAACGCTGCCACGAAAATATCGAGAAAAGTTGTGGTATCGCCGTCCCCTTGGGCTCGCTATCCTTTTTGCCAATCGCGAAGATGAGGTCGAACGATTTTCTGTATGTGGGGTAAAGACTTGCAACGTCTTACTGAGGATCGCCTTTCTGCCATACCCAGTTGAATTTTACATGTTGCCCAGAGTTGAAGCCTTCGACGAAAAACATGCTGAATCCCTCATTTTCCAGGTGGTCGGAGTCGGAATCGTAGTCACCCTCGGGTACCCCATGATTCGTAACCATTGGAGGCCCAGTAACTTTTTCCCAGAGACCCAGGTACACCTCTTTGCCGTTCAGCGAATATCCACTGACTGCCGTGACACTGTAGCCTGACTTCGCGAGTTCGTCGAATTGTCCCTGGTATTCTTGCAACGAAAGTCCATCCCGTAGCTCCCACGAGAGTCCCGGATTCTTTTCGAAAATTACCGCATACTTGTCGACGTCAGCAATCGAGTAGGCAGTTGCGAAGACTGGCCTCAGCCCCTCCTGTTTTTTTTGGTCCACCGCGTGATGAAAATCAGAATTAGTCAAATCGACCATCGAAAGATAATCTGGTGCGCTTCTATCGTTCCAAATGGCCGAGTAAATTGGTTTGCCGTTACGATCAAACACGTTCACGAACTTAAGCTGTAGATTCTTTTCCTGCTGTCTTTGGTCAGCTGCCGCGAAAGCCGATTGGGACAGTCCGTGAAAAATATTCCAACTGCCCGGCTCAAAAGATTCGGCCCAAAGCGTTGAGTAACGGTCCTCGTCACCCACTCGGTATCCGCTGACGCAAAGGGGCCGATATCCTTTATCTCTCAACTCAACGAACTTGTTGTGAAACTCCTCGCTTGTAAGGTCACGAAGTGCAACCCAATTACGTCCTGTTTTTGGCGGTGAAAGATTTGGTCCTTTAACATCAGGTCCAGTCGGGGTGACCGGATTTGGCTTGGGTTCCGGGAAAAAGTGAATGCCAAGGCCGAACACGACAAATAATATTCCAATTGCTGTAGCTCCTTTGCGGCCCGCGCTATCGGGTTCGATTTTTCCAGAGATTTTGCCTACAACAGCTACCAACAGAAAGACCACTCCCGCCAGCAAGAGAATCTTGTCAACGTTGGCGTCCAGCATTGCCTTTATGGCTTCTGCCCAACCGCCATCGAACGAAAGGCCCGTGGCAAATATCATTTATGTGCCTCAATTCACTTTGGACGTCGGAATAACGAGTAAGTATATTGCAGCGAATATCACTAAATAAGTCGAGCGGTCAAGCGATTCTTCGGGCAGCCTGCCCAAAGTTCGCTCGGAAACCTTGGAAAATTCGCACTTGAGGTGTTTGCCCTGACACACCATCTCTTTATGCATCTTATTTTCAATAACTTCCATTCGACACCCATTGATTCGTTTCGTATTTTGCAACTCGACTCTTCCGCTCCGAACGAAATCGACAAAAGTCCACTTGTCCAGTTAGCGCAACTTTATAGAACGTTAAGTATTCTTCTTGACAATAAGCAATCAGGGATTATTGTAATTCGCTATCCTCTCTACCCGGTAGGCTCTATGACCAAAGTGCCCGATTCGGAAGGGAACAGCATAAGCGCTCTTCCTCAAGAAGGTCCGCTTCGAGATTTGAGTAGCGCGGTCACCACAAAGCTGAAGCTCTGGAAAGACTTTTGGCGAACACGGGCGACGGCACTTCATAATCCTGAAATCGCGAAGCTCTCAAACCAAGAGCTGGATGCGAGCGGTCTACTCGGTCCGTGGAAATTCAATCTGATTCAAAGCGGTTTTGCGACCTTACCAGCAATTGCGATTGGAAGAGTTATTAGTGCCTTTCATCCATCGACGGTCCCGCAACCCGTGGACCAGTTTCTGGATTTCGATTCGAAAATTTGGGTGACAGCGCAACCTATGATCGGTAGTGTTTTTTCCTTCCTCTGGCCACTGGTATTTCCCTTCATACTCTTCATGATGGCCCGGATGATGGCGTGGGGTAGTTTGAAAAAAAAGGATTCGATCCCTCTGGCCTCCAAACGAGCGACTGGAGCCTACCTATATTTGGACGGCGCATTCGGTTTTTACCCCCAGATGATTAGCCCACTCGGACTGGTTATCGCAACTGCACATCTGTCATCCGGGGTCGATGCCGTTGGATATGTCCTATTCGGAATAGGGGTAGTATGGCAAGGGATATTGTCCCGTTGGATTTTGGCGAAAAAATTGTTCGAGTTCAATGGATACTCGAGAAAATTCAAGTGGTTTTGGATGTTTCACGATCAGGGACGAAATCTGGCTCCTTGGAACAAGTACATTTTCGCGCTCTCGTATGCCGTTCCGGCCACTCTACTGTTCTCAGCAGGTACTGTCTATCTCTTGTCGACTCTCATTGGTCTAGTAGGAGCAGCTGCGAGACAATTCTTCGGCAATGCGTAGGAATGTTGCCCTGCATTCTCTAGGAATAGCCCCTCGTGTCCATCTGTGGCAAGGCTGCCACGAAATCGCAGAGAAAAGTTCTAAAATCGTCCCCTCGGGTGCGTCACTTTTCCCTTTAAAATAACGTGGCTTTTCCGTCGAAGGGGAAACAGCGCATTGCGGTTTTACCTGAGTTCTACCTCTTGAAGATCGAGCTGAGGTATGAGAGCGGCAAATAATGCGCACGGCAATTCGCAGCTGGGGTTTTTCAATATGTCCAATCCGCAAACTCCGCATTCTCATCGTGATATTTAGCGGTGTCCTCAAAACTGCGGGCGATTCTTACGAGGAGTGAGGCTGTACGTAACCATTCGAACTTCAAGCGATCACCCGAGGATCGATAATCATTGGCGAGCCCTCGCTCTTGGGCACCTCCATCATGGAGACCACGCGTTGTAACCATCTCGATTGTTGTGTATGCCCGAAATGAAGCCGCTTTCAAGGTTGTCATTTTTCATCCGGGCGATCACGTCTCGGACAGCTCGTTTCGGCCAGATGCCGTCGGGATCGGTCTTCGCAAATGAGAGCACGCGGCCGATGTACATATCGCCAACTGCGCCACGTTCAGCGAGAACAGCAACATGATGGGCCTCTTTAACCCATGCAAGTAGCCGCGCGGCGTCTGTTCCTTCAAGATGTCTGGAGTCACGAGACCGTCGAGTTCCTCTTTCGCTGTGCCGAACGAATCGGAACTGACGATTCGAATATCCAGAAGGCCCAAAAGAGCGACGAGTTTCTGCCTGACGCCAGGAGCAAGTCTTCCGTTACAGGACAAAGTCCCTGTGTAGTCGCTGATGATCACGCGTACATCACGAGTACCGAATCCCGGAATTTCGATCCGAATGCCCAGATTTCGTCATCGTGATATCCTTTCCGGAATCTTCCCCTAGACAATAGGGACATGCTAAGCGCTCCTTTTCAAGGCTGGGTGCATTTCCTTTCGTAGTCGGGGGCAACATTCGCCAAGCGAAATCGTTTTCACTACTACACGTCCATCCAGACGCAAAGAAAAAAGTCTGAACAATTTTTGTTGATAGTCAATAAAACTTTTTGTTTTTGGCGGTCACTGTAAGTGCTTTTTCTTATTTCGCGGGTGCGTGTGTCGGACTGGCACGGCGGTCCGCGATCGAGCCGATTCTACAGATTTTGCCCCCCTCGGCGGCCTCAGAAAATATCCGTACCTTTGTTTGTTGTATCTGGTTCACGTTTGCTAGAGTCGTTTCACGTGGCCAGGAAACCGGCTGACTTGGGAACCAATCTCCATCCAATGATTGACTCAACTGGAACTCTAGCAATAAGAGCCCGACCCCGCCTTCAGTGTCTAGTGGTTAAATAGGAAGTTACCTACGGGAGGTAGATTGTGGCCAGAGATCCAAGCCGAGATGCAGTTTATGATGTCGCGGAATGCTTTCGACAACGCTGCTTGGTACAGGGAAAATCTCTTCTCTGGCCCAAGAGTTCGGCATGGACCCTGGCAAGTATTACTGCATTGCGAAAGGCATTTATAGAAAATCCGGATACAGGCAAGAGATCATTTATCGAAAAATTGCACGATCAATTGCTCGGCGATTCCGAGGATGTCCACCGAGTTGCTGCGGACCTAATCGCATTTTATTATCTCTTTCCGAGTAATATTGGCATCGACGCCAAACTAAAAGAGCTAAACGAGATAACTTCTTGGAAGTTGTCAGAGGACAAGCCTGATTTCAGCGCTCTAAAAGATGCGTTTGAGCGTGGGCTTGGGCAAGCCGGGCTTCGGTTCTCGACAGGAAAACCGTGGCAATTCGCCTTCCTGATTCAATTTTCCCTTATTGTGATTAGGGATAGATTAGATCCCTACGACGGGGATTCCTGTAAGCGCGCTGCGGATTTGGCTGTTACCGAGGTTCCGCTAGGTAAAGTGGCTCGTAACATGCTCCTACACCTATTCTTCCCGGATGAATTTGAAAGGATCGTAATTGAGGGTCATCGCCGCCAAATTATCGAAGCATTCGGCGATAAAGAAGCGAAAGACTCCGACGAAGACATCGCTCTACTAAACATTCGAACATCACTCAAACAAAAACTCGGAAGGGAGACCGTTGACTTTTACGATAGCGATATCTATCCGTCGTGGGGTCAGAGGAAGAGAAAACCTGTTCGGTTTTGGATCGAAAAGACTAACGTTCGAGGCAGAGCTGATCGTGAACACGGTCAATATTCTTTGGGTAAAGCGCTTTGGAGTCCGCAGAGGGATAAACGTGGTAAGGATATTTATCGATTTATGCGCGACCTACAACCAGGAGACGTTGTATTCCATCTTGTCGACAACGAAGCTTTCACCGCAATCTCCCGAGTAGAAACTAGTGTTGAAGAATTTCAAGGCGTGCCGGACACAGAGTGGGGCGTTGGAAAATCGTATCTCGTGCAACTCCACGAATCTGTGCTCTTAGATCCACCGCTGAAGAGGTCGGAGTTCTTCGCTTCACCGTTTCGCGAACAATTATTAGAGGTGATTAACACGGGCGTCAAAAATCTTTTTTATAACAAAGAACCGAGTTTGAACCAGGGAGCGTATCTCACTCCCGCTCCCGAGGAGTTAGTACGCGTTCTAGACGCTTGCTATGCTGAACACGCAGGGAAGAGCCTCGGAGAAATATTTCCGGAAATTGCTAACCTCGAAGAGGCTTCAGACTCTATCAATGCCTGGATATTTCAGGCGAATCCAGGTATTTACGATATTCGGGGCGCCATAGACGCCCTCACCGTACAGAGCTGGTCTGTTACGCAATTCAAGAAGCTAATTAAGACTGGTGACACGGTCTATATCTGGGAATCGGGCTCCGACGGAGGAATAAAATGAGCGACCATTTATGGAAGACGCCGGAGCAAAATTTGAAGGCGAGCAACTGCGAGCGACCGTTAAGATACTTAAAAGAGTGGAACCTCCTATCACTCGAAAGGATTTGCTTTCACGTCCCGAACTTTCGGAGTTGACGATCCTCAAGCAGCCAAGGGGGACCAACTATCGCTTAACAAATGACGAGGCCAAAATGTTGGAATCGCTTACATCTGGTCAGACATCATCGACATTGAAGACCGTGGATCTCTGGAGTGAGCTCGCTAACCAGACGAACCTCGGCTCGGACGAACTTCACGAAATCGAATCTCTCCTCCAGGCCAAAAAACAAATAATCCTAGAAGGTCCTCCGGGTTCCGGCAAGACTTATGTATCTGAACTATTCGCGCGTTATTTTTCAGGTAATACATTGGATGACTCGTTTCAAGACAATCTTCTGACGGTTCAATTTCACCAATCCTACGGATACGAGGACTTTATCCAGGGAATCCGGCCAAAGACGAACGATCGGGGAGAGCTCTCATATCAAGTTGAACCAGGAGTATTTAAACAGTTCTGTGACAAGGCTCAACAAGATATCAAAAGACCTTTTGTCATTGTCATAGACGAGATCAACCGAGGTAACATTTCCAAAATCTTCGGGGAACTTCTTTTCCTCTTGGAATACAGAGGAAAGAAAATATCGCTTCCTTACGATCGCAGTCTCTTTTTCATTCCCTCAAACATTTTTATCATTGGCACAATGAACACAACCGACCGCTCCTTGGCGCAGATTGATTACGCTCTTAGGCGCCGGTTTTACTTCTATCGTCTTTTGCCAGTGATCAACGGCAGAGCACCCGTTCTAGAGCGGGCACTTCAGAAACTACAGGTCGAGGAATCCGCCTGTCAACGAATTGTTCGTTTATTCATAGCTTTGAACGATCGGGTTCAGGAACGTCTTGGCGAGCACTTTCAGATCGGACACAGTCATTTTATGCTTCGCAATATTGGGGATGATTGGATTCTCCGGCGAGTCTGGAATCGATCGATTCTTCCGCTAATTGAGGAGTATTTCTACAATGCGCGAGACAAGGGTTCCGTGCTCTCAGAGTTCAAGATCGAGCGTCTATTGAACGAAGAGTCCGAGCAGATTCAGAATCCCTAAAAAGGGAGGACTGGTTGGAAACGATTCTGCTACGGGAATATGAAGACCAATCCGTTGAGCTCAGCGAAGGAGACGCGGACTTTATCTTGCAAGAACTTGCAGGAAAGATCCTGGTTCATCGAGAGTTTCGCGGCAAGGGTTACATTCTTAATCCATGCCAATATGTCGGAGTGATCGGTCTGCCTTCAGGGAGGCGCCTAGAAAGCCGCCCCAAAATTCCCGTAAGCAATCTCTTCTATATGCTTGCTGTGGCATTTCAGCTTCCAACTTTCAGACCAGAATTTGCGGAGCTAGATCGGTTGGACGAAATACTGGAATTTATAGCGGCGTTCTTTGCGGAACTTGTAGAAGAAAGAATTCGAAATGGACTTTATCGCTCGTATGTCGAAAAAGAAGAAAATGCGGCTGTAGTCCGCGGCCGCATCAGTCTCATCGAAGATCTACGTCTGAATTACATTTTGCGTCACCGCACTTATTGTCGATATGACGAGTTGACTTGGGATGTTCCCGAGAACCAGGTAATTCGCCAGGTGGCCCATTTCTTGAGCGGGTGGCAATTCCGACCCGAGACCCGGCTGCGGCTCAGTCAGATTGACACCGAGCTGGAGACAGTAACGCGAACACAATTCACCGCAAGTGATATTCATAGGCTCAACTATCACCGATTAAATGAAGATTACCGTCCAGTACATCAACTCTGCCGCCTCTTTCTAGAAGGCTCTTCATTCTCTGAGGGAATGGGAACTTTTAGCTTTAGGGCTTTTCTGGTCGATATGAATAAACTTTTTGAGGAGTTTGTGTGTCAGACGCTCAAGCTCAAAGCACGCCGCATGTTTAGCGTCCATTTGCAGCACAGGGTTTATCTAGGTCGCGACGAAAAGGTTGTGATGAAGCCGGATATCCTGATCCGTAATCGGGGAGCTGTGATTCTCGCGGCGGATTGTAAGTACAAGCAGCTCGAGAGTGATGAGTTCAAGAACCATGATGTCTATCAGTTGCTTGCGTACTGTACAGCTACCGGCACCCATGACGGCTTGCTCATATACCCTTTGCATTTAACCAGCAACCGCGAGAAAGTTCAGATCCTAAACACCGAGACATGCATCCGCCAAATAACCATTGATCTTAGGCTCGAGCTAAACAAATTTGTAGAATCATGTAATTTGTTCGCCGACGAAATCTTTGCGCACGCCGAAGCCTGATTTCTCCTATATTTCATTGACAACTCGTCAGTGTCAAACCGATCTTTGACCTTCGTGAGGTTAATGAAACCGGGAATGATATTCTCTTCACGCATCATGCAAATTTGGTGGTGAATACAGAGGCCGACGAGGTAACGGTCGCGAAATGTTGGTTTAACGGCGCGGACATCTTGCGGAGCTGTCATACGAAAGCGGCATGCGAGATCCATATCTTATATTGACACTCAATAGGATTTATTGTTTTTAGGGATCCTGGGATTGCTTTTTTTATTTCGCGGCCGTGTGTGTCCGACTGGCACGGCGGTCCGCAGTAGAGTTGGTTCTAGAGATTTTGCCCCCTCCGCTCTCGCCGCGGCCTCAGAAAACAGGTCGATTTCAGCTCATCATAGTTCAAGCCTCCTTCCTCAATAACTGTAAGTCCGTGATTCGACTGACAGTTCAAGCATGCGGGAGCAAAGGAATCGCACCGATTTTCACGGGGTGAAAACGATGAACGTACGAATTCAGGGCGGCTAAACCTCTGCGGAGCTGGCGGCGAGCTTGCGGGCGTCAAGGCGGTGAGATTTTGTTTCGCGTCAATGCAGGTCCGCCGATTTGCCAGCCATACCCCTACGCGATTCGGAGCGCTGTCGATATTCAGCCGGCTTTGAAGAATGCAAGAAACAGATGGCGTCGGCGTGGGAACTTGAAAGGAAAGCGTAAAACAATCTTGCGCCCACACCAACGCCTGTAGGTCGGAACAATGGGTAGTTGCTCTAAGCTGTCGCAGCCTTAAGACGAAATTCGAACGGATCGGTAATAGCGTGCGATCCGAACGAAGCCAGCAGCCTAAGCTTGTCGGTCTCAGGAATACCGGAATGTTGAACAGCTTCCTGGATTTCTGGCCTTCTCATGTCCGGCAGCCGTTCCTGGAAAAAAGCCGGAAGCTCTGCAAAAAGAAGGTCCCCTTTAGCAGGAGACAGCCCAGGAAATGGAGCTAGATTCAGGTTCTTAAAGGCTTGTAAATATCGAAAAAGATACCCGCCCTCCGCGAATTCAACCAATTCCGCTACATGTATATCTTGGTAGAACACGAGAAGCGTTGGTGGGGGTGTCTTATAGCGATACCTCCATAGCTTGGTCATCATGGGCCCTCCTTTTGTTAAGAATTTGGTGCAGTCGTGCCGCCCGGATTCCGAGGATCTTCGCGATCAGGCGTTTGCGGGTTCCGCTGAAGGCCATTCTAAATGGAAACCTACGGAGGAGCTTAGCACTTCTTTTCTCAATATCACCTGGTACTTTCCTTATCGCGCAACTTGTTTGATGCGGATAAAGCATCAGGAGATTCTCCACAAAATCAAAATGATTGCAATCATTGACTTTAGGGTGCGTCCGTTCTGGCCCGAGGCACGGCCTAGCGCGCTCCAGGTGGTTTCGGAGCACGTTACTATCCGACCACAAACGACTTATTTGGGCCTCATCGAGAGACCAAATCAACGCGCGCGCGGTGTCGAATATTGGCGCAAACCTGTATTGCGAGGGTTCTATAATTCGTCCAACGACCCCCCAATTTTGGGCGTGACGATCCATTGATCCTATCAGTGCGTCGAAAACAAGCATTTCGATGAATTTGGGGAACACCTCCTCGAAATCCTTCCCACAAAATATCTTCAGAAGATTCGCTACAAAATCTATGCTGTAAAATGCTTGCTCCTCCTTCGGGCGAACGCGATCCAACGCCTTCTCGTCTTTGAAGTAATCCTCGATTATTAGACTTCCGTGACGCAGAGTTTCCTCGGAGCTCGTGAAAATTGTTGTGAGAAATGCCCGCCTGTTATCCAGCAACACAAGCCCGCTGTGCGCCATGGTGAAGCCGAGTGAAGTTCCAAGTTGGTTCAAAAAGAATTCGGTAAAGGTCTCACGCTTACCGTGTTTCTGCGCATATTTAACCAAGTACTCTGGCTGTTTGGGATCTTCTGACCGGATGACATATTTCGGGGCCGCACCGAGCACCTGCTTGCTGGTATCGGCGAAGTAGCCGGGGAACGTGCGCGGAAGATGCCATGTGTGACCTCGTTTTCCGTTACGCTTAAATTTGGTCGGGACCGGTATCGCAGCAAGATCAAGGGCTGGGGAAGATGAGTGTTTTTGCGAGGAATCCGGCATATTGCGTCCAAGTAACGCGACAAAAGCAGTGTATATCAGTCACGCCGCCCACTGGTATTGCTTGCCGACAATATCGTTCACGAAGAAACAATGTTGTGCAGATGTGTTCTGTGCTTTTTCCTTCTCGCTTATCACACATCATTGGCGTATCTTGTCGGCGTCTTTGTGGAGTTGAGCAATGACATCTGGGTGGTGCTCGGGAGTCACGTTAGCGGTAAGTTCAGAAGCCTGACGCATTTTCGGCCGGGAGCCTCATGCCGCCGTGTGGATCAATTCGAATCGGTAAGGAAGGATCAGGGACTGGCGTCTTTGGGGCGTTGCGGGCCCCCGCAACCATCCGAATGCGCGAGTAGCAGCATTTCGCTTTCACACGCGGTCAGCTTTGCTGCTCTCCGGTCGATAGATACCCTGGAGATCGGCGGGTTCTGCGTGTTTTTCCCTACGCTCTAGCGAATTGTTGCGATTAAGAGTCCCACTCTAAAATCATTCGTAATTGTTCGTAGGTTCGTAGGCGGTTCGTAGTTTCCACCTCCTAAGCATATTGCGCAGACTTCTGAAAACTAGAGACTTAGTGTTCAGGTAATTCCGCACTCTGTCTACGAACCTACGAACAATTACGAACAATCAAGAGAATTACTGACAATTCTCGTCCGGTCGGGTTAGAAAATGAAGGCTTGAAAAGGAGTTGCCAGAGATATTCGCGCTCACGATTTTAACTCCCAGGCCCGAATTGTTTTCTTCGCGCTGCCGTCTTTTACCGTCTCAGTGATCCTTCCGCTGCGAACAAGAGCTGCCATTTTGGCCCGAATCCAATCCTGGTCCCGATTATTGGCAAACACGCGGTGGAGGTCGCGCATGGTCATCGCTCCGGCCGCTAAGGCCCCGAGAATTTTGTCCTTTTCCGGATCACCGGAAGACGCACCGAAAATCGTGTCGACGCTGCGCTCGCAGTAATCCCAAACCGCCAGCGCAGCCCGCAGGTGTTCACAGCGAATCGAACTTTCGGAATCGAGTAGGGCGTAGAGTAGCGACAGCCGAAGCACGTGAGCCTCGGCCCGGCCGCACAGTGCGCCCCTGATTCCGTCACGGCCCGTTGTCAGGCGAGGATATTCATTGCGCCACAATTCCCGAGCAGCAGCATCGCGCTGCAATTGCCCGCGGCCTTTTGTCGCGGCGACCGCTGCGTGCAACCGCAAGGCGATCCCCTCGAGATTCACATCACCGCCGCCTTCCGGCAAAAGTTTGCTTCGTTTTACGAGAAAAACTAGAAACCGGTTTGCGAATCCGTTTGCGCGATCCGTCGCCGTCAAATTGTTGAGCAGCTCCTCGGGCGTGACGTGGCCCACCACAGAAACATTAACGTTCTGGGCGTCGAGCGCCTCTTTCCGCGTGAGCGCTCGCAATCGCAGGCAGTCCCAGGCCTCGCGCATCACTGCGCTCATCGTGTTGCCCTGGCGCGTCATTACAGAAAGGAGCGAAGCGAACTCGGGTAATGAAACAAGATACGTCCGTACTTCGGATCCGCCCTCGGTTGCCGAGACACCTTTGATTAGACCTTCGCCGCTGCTGAGGCCGGACAGTATCCGCCGATCGAAAAACGGATCAACGCGTTCAAATACTTCCAGTACACGATTAGTTGCAGTGCCCTTGCGTCCGCTACCCGTCGCACCGGTGATCAGCGCAAACTCCACAGGGTAATGCTTTTTCGCGTCCGCCACGGCCCAGGCTTCACGGCCAAAAAACACGCCGCTAAAAACTAGAAAATTAGCGAGCAATGCAGCCGGATCGGCCTCGGTGTGCGGTTCCACCAGGCGCACGAAGTCTCCTGCGATGCCGATGAAGGCTTCTGGCTCCATCGGCTCGGGCCACTCTGGCGCGGTTGGTCCGGCAGCAACAATCGCAGGCGTCGGTGGTGGGCAGATATCGGCGAGCCATACGATGACGAAAGAAATTGTTTTTTCGCCGAAGAGTTTGACGGCGGAAGGAATGCCCGTCGCGGGATTGCCACCGTCGAGGCGTTTGTACGTGTTTCGTACGGCGCGTTCACGCTCTCGGACTTTTTTATCTCCCGCCACTTGCGCAGCAGCTGAAACCAGCTCGATCGCAACGTCTAGTGTCAACCCTGCACGGTGAAAAACACCAGAGATCGCGAACACTCCGTCATGCCGCTGCCCTTCAGGAGGCCATTTGAGTGAAAGTGACACAGCAACCGCAACCTTGCAGCAAAACCGTCGCAGATCGGTCTCAGTGCTTCTTCCGAAATCGGCTTCACGGACCCATGCTATCTGCTCGCCGCTAGGATGCACCGACGGCGGAATAACCGTTTGCAGCGGTGCACCGCGTAACTCCAGTATCGTTTTTTTACTTCCTGGCGCCGCAAACTTTCGCGTCTCGAATGGCGCGCCGATCGCAAATAAAAAGTGCGACTTCGGATTTGAGTCGCGGCCGAACACACGTCCCGTTTCGGGGCCACGAATCAGTCCCGCCACGGTGACAGCCTCGGGGCAGTCGAGATCAACGTCCGCGAGAAAGTGTGGAGGGATGCCTGTACGCAAACCGATGTTCGATCCGTTCGAAAAATATTGAGGCAGCTGCTCGTGCGTCAAAGGCGGCAGTTTTTGCCACCCAGGTAGAATAGGGGCTTTGCTTCGGTACCGTACAGGTGTGACAGAGTACCCGCGCGCGGTAAGAGTTTGTGCGGCTTCAAGTACTGTAGAATTTTTCGCGACTTTACGACGTTCCGGCGTTGTAAGACAGAGCTCCATGTATTTTGCCTTTGCTGCCGAGGGCCAGAACACTCTCGGCAGCTTTTTTTGAAGGCCCTCTTGGAATTTTCGCCGGCCACTCGACCCCGGGTTATGTTAGTTCTTGTGCATCGCGACAGTCGGGCCGCCAGAAAGGAACGCTAAACGCCCCGTAACGAAGCGCTGGGCGAATTTCTGTATGGTGTGTCTCTGTCGGTTGTTTTTTCCTATTTGCACGGTTAGGTCTCACGCGCGAATTGTCTTAAAAACTCCGCGACACTCACCGACCAATCGAAAAAGTCAATCAAGTCAAGAATTTCAAGGAGCAGATCACGGACTGACGCTCGCGATCGGCAAGCCGATCCGATGCGCGCGGCCGGTTCATAGCTAACTTGCTGCGTCATGCCGATCCGCTTCGGCATGTGCTTCCCTGCCCATTTCGCGCAGCGTTATGGCAATGACTCGACGTTCTTCTCGGGTTAGTTTCTCCCATGGCACTAGAACGCGCTCGCCCCTGCGAATCACGGAGTAGGATTCCAATACTTCCGGTCCTGTTCCTGACAGCGTTTCTCGGCAGAGAATTCTTGTTCGCTCCAGGTCGCTGCTGGCGCTGTGAAACGGTGTGATCTTTTTCATGCCGACCGCCTCTCGCGCTGCTGCTCGCGCTGCGGAACGATTGCAGTTCCACGACGGCGACGCCTACCAGCTTGCGGTTGTCGGCAGCGCTGGAGCCACGCAGCGATGTCCGCATCGGCGTAATAAACCTGCCGTCCGATGATCGTCGGCGTTGGACCAGTCCCCTGACGTCTATAGCGCCACATGCTCTTGTAAGTTTTGAGGTTGAGTTGTCGAGCGAGGTCCTTCTCGTGAACAAAACCGGGTAGTGCTGGGATCGTCTCGGGAACGATTGTTTCCGTCGAATTCTTCTTGCTCATTGCTGAGTCCTCCTTGGGGCGCGCAGGCACAAGGAGTAGCAGACCAGATGGGGGGTAAAGCAAACTGAAACTGCTTCCCCCTTGCAAGAAAGCAGGCCATTCACGCCATATAGGGGATTGAAAAACCTGCCGACCCAGGGCCGACCCGAAACAGGTTTACGAAGCGACGTTATTGAGGATTGATGCTGGAAGGCCCACTTTTATTGATTAGAGTGGTGAGCCGGGGAGGACTCGAACCTCCAACCCGCTGATTAAGAGTCAGCTGCTCTACCATTGAGCTACCGGCCCATCAAAAACAAACGCCTTACGGCTCACAACTACATAGCCTACAGTTAATTACGTCCTGTCGCAACTGAGAGAGTGAGTCCAAGACAGCGATTCACTTGCCAAGCGTTCGACGGTTTCACCAGCGAAATCCTCGGAAAAATGAGTATAGTCGCTCGAAGGCGAAATCCTACGAGGGTTTTGTGAGCTCGGCGATGAAATAAAGTTGTTTTCGACTCGCGACCACTTTTAAGTTTTGCGAAAAAGCGTATCGCCCCCACCGCAAGAAGTCAAGACATCTACGCCCGGGCGCTGCGTTCGAAAAACAACCCGGGTTCAACCTAAAATCGCTCGCTCAGTTTTGCGATATGATTTTTTGTTAGATCGCGCTTGCCACGCAGGACCTTAGACACTGTAACTTCGAACCCAAGATACGGCGCTAGATCCTTTTGTATTAGGCAATTAATGAAACGGTGACACCACTAGCCTCTACTTTCACGTTTGGCTTTTATTCGTCCAGGCAATTCAGCAATTATATTGATGACAACGTTCGATATTACGAAAACTATCAGGATTTGGCCGGCCGGGTGTCCTTGGCGATAAAGAACAAGACAGCTGAGCAATACGCCGAGATTCACAACGATAAGAAAAAAAATATGTCTTTTGGTCAAAGGATGTCAACGCCTCTTAACGTCGAGAAGATTCTCAATTTGTAGCGCTCAGGTTTTCATTTGCGCTTAAATCGCGGGCCGCCTGGGATTGGTCGCGTTTCGAAGCTGATATCTAAAAAGTCATCCACGACCGTTCCATTCTCTTTGATTCGATGCGACGAATCGCGAGTCAGAACCTTCTCACTTCTTTCAATCTCTCTCCTTTATACGGTTTCTTCTGGCCCGATATACAGAGTCATATACATTTTCATTAACCGGGTTGAGTAACTAATGTTACGATTTCCGCGATACGAGGAGAATCTCACATGAGCGATTATTCTGTAACGGATCTTGGACGGATGACGGTTAACCAAGCCGACTCACGGCGCGAACCCATTGCTAAAACGCTCAACAAAACTGCGGCGACATTGCATGACCACGCGGAAACCGTAGCGGGCATTGCGCACGCAGCGGCGAATAAGCTCGAAGCTACGGCTAACTTTCTTCGTGAAAACGATCTCGAGTCAGTGATCGATAGTGCTAAGAAATTAGCGAAGCGACACCCGGTGCAATGCCTAGCAGCGGTAACGATAGTCGGCTTCGTGGTCGCGCGTCTCGTCCGCAAATCGAATTGAGCGGACCGCGCTAAACACTTCTCTGATAAGTCTGTTTGATGTTGATGTGTTGGCCTTTAACTTTTCGGTTTGGGAAAAATTCCGCCCACGTGAGCACTGATTTCGTCGTAATACTCAGGATGCTTCACGAGAATCGCAGAGATCTCCTGAGCGAGTGGACTTTCGGCGACCCATTTCTTTCGCTGGTCAGGAAACATTGGCTCCATGAGTGGCTTTGCCTGTTGCAGCAATCTCATTAGCTCGAGATGGTCCGCGTCCGCGTGTTCATTTTCGCTCATTTTCTATCCTCCAGACATCGTTGGTCATGCATCCGTCCGACAACTCATGGTTTACCACAAACGATTGGTGTGGGACAGTTAGGAATGATACCGCCCTGGCAGCTCGTTGACCCGTTCATCGTCTAAGTGCGATTAGGTGAATATACTTTTCATTACAAAGTACTTTACAGAAAGAAGGAGAGGTGTATATTAGCAATCATCAGCTGTGCATCGTGTCGGGGATAAGGCAAATGAAAACGCCGCGTCCAATGGAATCACATCGTCTTAGCGACCAGAAGTTTGGCCCGCTTCGGTCGTGCTTCGCCGAATCAATCCGATATTGGGAATCACGGCGTCTTATTTACAATTTTGCGCTGTTGACTGTATGCGTTGGTTGGTTCGTTGTAGCGTGGCCGCATTTTCTCCCGGCGTTGACCTGGTCCTCCCTCCCGCCTCTTGTCGTCCTTGCGTTGCTCGCAAATGTTTGCTACTGCGCCGCCTATCTCGTGGATATTTCACTGCAGCATTCATCCTTTCGCGCTGTCTGGCGACGCCGACGCTGGGCATCGTGGTTGATGGGGACGTTCTTTGCGATTATCTTAGCTAGTTATTGGATAAATGACGAAATATACCCATCCATTCGCTAATTAATCGAAATTCTGCTAACTCCTTGAGAAGGCGGTGAGTGTAAAGCCATTTCTTTCATTTTTCTTTCCTTTTCTTCTTTCTTCTTCATTTCTTCTTTTTCCAGATGGGTTGCCTTGAGCCAAGCCGCCTCTGTCGCCACCCTTGCATCCGCACTCTTGGTTGAGCGATGGTCGTTCGGTGCAAGTTGGGTGAGCGCAGAGCGCCTCGCCCTACTTCACGCTTTTGCGAAAACGCGCCTCCGATAGAGCACTAACGTTAACAGGACCTAGAGGTCGCAGATCGCTCCCCACAATCCAGTTTCTGGATAGTTTCCGAGCGGGTGAAAAATTTCGAGCTCTTCCATTTGCAGATCCAAGCGCGTTTGTAGGGACCATCCTGCATGGAATAGGACTGGCTGACTGGAAGTAGAATCGCGGCCCGACAAAAACTTATGAAGCTGCCGGGCCTTCCTGTTCACGTGCTTCACTCTTCGCGCATGAGTTCGGATGGATCGACGGTGAGCGCTCGCCGGGCTGGAATGGCGCACGCAGCAATGCCTAGCAGGGCCATGGTCAGCACCGCGCCGCCAACCACCACGGGATCCCGCGGATTCGCCTGATACACGATCTGCTCCAGCAAACGGCTGGCGAAGACGCCCGACAGAAGCCCCACCGCTGATCCTACCGCAAGCAGCACCATGGGCCGTCCCACCGCCGCGCTCATCACCTGCGCTCTCCCTGCGCCCAGCGCTACGCGAATGCCCAGCTCCTTCATCCGTCGGCTCACGCCGTAGGCCGCCATGCCGAAGATACCGGTCAAAGCCAGCATCGCCGCCAGCAGTCCCATGACGGTTAGCGCCACTGTCGCCGCTCTTGCCGGGAATAGCACACCTGCCATCGCATCGGGCCAACTCTGCACCGTGATTGGCACATTCGGCGCGAAGCCGCTCAGCGTGCGTCGCAGCGCCGCCGCCATCTCGTTCGGTGCTCGCCGCGACCGCACCACGAAAACTGCTTCGCTGTCCTCGCTTTGCGACAACGGCACATACACCGCGGACTGCGGTGACTCTGCCAGGTCGTGGTACTTTCCGTTCTCCGCCACGCCCACCACCTCCGTCAACTTACCCCACAGAAAAAAGTGCTGTCCGAGCGCGGGCGTTTCGCCCCACATCTTCCGTGCGAAGGTTTGGTTCACAATCGCCACATACGGCGTCTTTGCGGTGTCCTGCCACGAGACATCCCGCCCGCTCAGTATCCGAGTGTCGGCAGCCTCAAGATATCCCGGCGACATCCGATACGCGTACGTCGCCAGTACATAATTATCCATCCTGAACTCGACCGTTCCCGGCCGGTAAATTGGAATATCACGCATCCAGCTGCTCATCGGAACCGGTTTCACCGCACCCGCCGCCGTCACACCGGGGATCCTTCGCGCCGCCTCGATCATTTTTTTCTGGAACGCCAGGTCGCCGCCCTGTTCCACATCGCTCAAGTCCATATCGGCCAGCATGACGCCCTGCGGCTGGATGCCCAGGGGACCGTGCAGAGTCCGTACCATGCCGCGCACCGCCACCAGCGAGGCCGTTACCAGCAGCGTGCAGATCGCAATTTGTACGCCCAGCAAAACGTCGCGCACGGCAAACCGCCGCAGGTGCCTTAAATCCACCGGTCCGTTCTTCATCATCTCCAACGGACTGCTCTGCCAGGCCTGCCGCGCTGGAACTATTCCAAACAGCAGCGCGCTCCCCAGTGTCAACACGAGACCTGCCAAGTACACGCGCGCATCCACGCTTACTGCCAGATGCCCGCCAAAGGAGGGATGCCACTTGTTGAGCGCACCCAGCAGCAGGTCCGCGGTTACCAGGCCCGCTGCTCCGCCCATCAGCGATACGATCACCGCCTCAGTCAGCAGTTGCCGCACGATCCGCCACCGGCTCGATCCAAGGGCCACACGGAGCGCCAGTTCTCGGCTGCGATCCGTTGCGCGCGCGGCAAACAGAGTTGCCAAGTTTGCGCATGCCGCCGCTAGCACCAGCAGCGCCAGCATGGTCACGCTGTAAAGGAATCCGCGAATGACGTCTCCTTCGTCTCCGAAGAGGCCCGGATGGATGAGCCGGAGCGACACTCCCTCGTCGGTCTTCGGATACTCCTTCGCCAGTTCGACCGCGATCACATTCAGATTTTCCGTTGCCTGCTGCGGAGTCACTCCCGGCTTAAGCCGCCCAATCACCGTAACACGCGATGCCCGGTCATTTAGGTAATCCCCCCCCTCCACCTGCCCTTCGTTCGCCATTGGCATCCAGTAGTCCGGCCACACAAACCGCTCCGTGCCGTGGAACTGCGCCGGCGCCACGCCCACCACCGTGAATGGATGTTTGTCGAACTCCACGACCGTCCCGACTACATCCCGATCGGCGTGAAACGCGCTTCGCCACAGCTGTTCGCTCAATACCAGATAGGGCGCTGAATCCGGGCCGTGTTCGTCTGCAGCGTGGAAGAATCGTCCTACCTCCGGCTGCACACCCAGCAGATCGAAATAATTGCCGGTGACCTCATCGCCGTGGATTTTCATCGCCGCATTACGCCAGCTCAGTACGGCATCAGAATATGCATAAATCGCGGCCATCTCACTGAAGGTCGTATTTCGCTGTCGAAAATCTTCAAACGCGGGATACGACGTAGTCAGTAGCCGTCCGCTCGCCCACCGCCCGTGGCGAAGCTGATACAGGTTCTGTGGGTCGCTCACATCCAGAGGCTGAAGCAGGACCGCATTCAACACTCCGAAGACGACGACGTTTGCCCCGATGCCCAGCATCAGAGTGAGCAAGGTTACGACGGTGAACGCGGGAGACTTCTGAAGCACCCGAAGCACATAGCGAACATCCCGCGTCATCGACATCCTCTCGGCTGATATTGGCGGAAAACGCTCGACTAATCTACTTTTTTTCGAGTTGTGCCTGATAAGTCTATGAATACTCTTCTTTGCTAACCCTATCTTAGAATTGGAGTCTTACCTCCCAGGCCGAGGCGGGCTTAGGCTGCGTGAAACGGCCATTGGAATTACTGCGGTACGGCAACGGGGACATTGTTTCCGACCACGAATCCAAGTTCCAATAACCTTTAGGAGGAACCCTATGATTAAAAAGTGTGCATTGTTTTTCGGTTTAATTTTTGTCCTGGCCTTTACGGCGCATGCGCAAGATTCAGACAAAGTGCAGTTGTATGGCGGTTATTCGTATTTGCGCCTTGATAGCACGCCTACTACAAACATGAATGGGTTTATCTTCTCGGGTGAATATAAAATCAATAAATGGCTCGGGGCCGTGGCGGAATTCGGCGGTGAGTACGGTTCTGGGTTGCACCTCTATACCTATCTCTTCGGGCCGCAAATATCGGCCAATTACGGGCGCTTTTCGCCTTTTGCACACGTCTTGATTGGCGGAGCTCACATTAATTTCGACCAAGGGTTCAGCAACAACTCTTTTGCGATGGCCGTTGGCGCAGGGCTCGATGCGAAGATTGTTCACGGAGTCTATTGGCGCGTGTTCGAAGGGGATTACGTGCCGACGTTCTATCCAGACTTGAGCTTTAGTGGATCGCAGAGTAATGCACGGTTTTCGACTGGTATCGTGGTGAAGTTCTAAGAAAGTTGTCGTATGAGCTCAATCCGGCTGGCCTAGCTTCCGATTACTCACAAGTCAACTCACACCCCTAGATGCCAATGAGAGCAGGCCGACACATACAGACGCAGCGAAAAATCACACGCGAGGAAGGCGATTGCCACCGACGCCGATAAAAAGAAATCCGGTAACATAACTAATGAAGAAATTACTCTATTCTGAACGCGTGACT
Organism: Binatus sp. (SeqCode); assembly: GCA_035602755.1. Classification (GTDB taxonomy): domain Bacteria; phylum Acidobacteriota; class Terriglobia; order Acidiferrales; family UBA7541; genus Palsa-295. The sequence goes on from DATNLR010000124.1 coordinate 54,144, forward strand.
AGCCGGGCACCAGCCATAACGGACATGCCCGACTATGCCATCCTGTATACATGAAAAGGAAAGAGCTCACCTCCAAGCAGTTGTTGTCAGTTCCCTGTCCCACCTGTGGTGTTCCCGTCGGGAAGCGTTGTGTGCTGCATTCAGGTCCTCTGCGCTCAGAGCCGCACGTAAACCGAAAATTTGCCGCTGTTGAGGCCATCGAGAGGAATTACATGCACACTACTCACGCTATCACCGAAGCGGCAACAAGCGCTAGTTCCTGATAACCGGACCTCAAACGATAAAATCCGGTACCCAACGAACGCGGATTTACTTTGAACGGCGAAGAGTCGCCGCGATCTCCTGCGCTACCTGACGCGCACGAACAAGATCACCCGGGCCCAACGATATCGCCGCTACGCGCGCATGTCCCCCGCCGCCATATTTTTCGCATAGCGACGCCAGATTCACATCCGCCGCAATTTCCTTCCAAGGACTTGTCCCCACAGAAACCTTCGTTCGGGTGGGCGACGCACTCACACCTACCGAATACACTGCGTCCGGATACAAGAAATAAGGAATGAACTTGTTGTAGCCTTCCAGGTCCAGATCGCTGACGTCGAAATAAATCACACTGTCTCGCGAATCGGTGCGGTCGCGCAGAATATCCAGCGAACGTCGATGTCGTTCCAGCAAGCTGCCTAGATATTTCTGCACCATCGGCAATTCCACCATCTCGGCCAGCGAAAGCTTGGCCATATACGGAATTAATTTCGGCACCAGGTCCGCTTCAGGTGCCGCTTCAATCACCAGCGCGAGCTGCATAGCAGGTTCCGCCAGTCCCACGGCAATTTCAGGTGTCGCAAATTGCGCGCCATCAATAATATTTCCCCAATGGATCAGCTCCGCGAGTGGTTCAGCGTTAAACCCGAATTTTTCGGAAGCAATGGTGGCTAGAAATTTCGTGCAGGACTTGTATTCTGGATCGTAAAACTTCTTGCCGGAGCGGTCGCGACGAAAATGCTCGGCATCCTGCAGCGTTAAGAACGCGCTCTGATGATGGTCGAACCACCAGGTTAGCAGCGGCGAGCTGGAATACTTGAAGTCTACAATGGCATTTTCGTCGCCGTCGAAAATTCCATCCTCAAATGGATGCGAAGCCTTGTGGGTCATTCCCGTGTAGAAAATTTGCGCGTCGGGATGAATACGTTCGCGGTAGAAACGGGTAAAAACGGCGGCCGATGCCGCTCCATCGAAACACCGGTCATGAAAACAAAGGCGAAGCTTCACTCACGTCTCCCGCGATACGCGTACGCATTCAGTACCTTGCGAAGGAAAGCCAATAAAGATGGACGCTCGACCGCCGGATGTCAAGAGCTAACGCAGTTTAACGGCCAACACACCGGCAAGGGCTAGAACAACTTCGGCCAAAACGGTCGGAGAAGAACGAGGAGTTGCGGCTTGCAGATTGGCTATATCGATTTCCCAGCCAATCGATCGGCAAAGTCTGCGGCAATAGGCACTCGAAACCGTTCGCCTTGATATGCCTTCACCATAAGTAGTATCCAAAGGACGACACCTAAGAGCGAAACTAAACCGGAAAGCATAATCCCGAGCGAGAATCCCGCGCCAATTCCCGCCAAGCCACTTGTTACGAACATCATGCCGATAATGATGCGAATAATCATCAAGGCCCCGAAGACTACAATGGACTGGGCGGCGTGAAAACGAACGAAGGGGCGTTTATCGGTCAGGAAAAAGATTAGGCCGGTGATCCAGCCGAGAACGTAGCACAGCAGCCCTGCCACATTTTCAGCCAACCCCGACTGTGACGACGTGGCCGGCGCAGATGCGGATGCTCCTCCTCCCTGGGTCGCGCCACAACTGGGACAAAACGCAGCATTATCCGCGACGCTTGCCCCGCACTTCGTACAGTGTGGCATCAGTTCCTCCCAGGACACGTGGTGCTCGTTGGGCCGGAAGCCTAGCAAAACCCTATACTGGCTGCAAGCATATTCCCCCCCAAGGTTCATGCGAGCTGCGCGTATACAAGTACCTAGGTCGTAGATGTCAGAACAACGAATCCATCGAACAGCTCGAAGCGAGCGTTTACCTTTCTCCGTTTACAAACGCCTGTATAATCGTAGGAGCCAACCAATGCGGAAGTGGCGGAATTGGCAGACGCGCCAGCCTTAGGAGCTGGTGGCCGAAAGGTCGTAGGGGTTCGAGTCCCTTCTTCCGCAGATGCCTTTTTAGATTCGAATGTTTACGCCGCTTCCCTGCTCCGGTCGGCCCACCCAATCCCCGCAGACCGTGCAGAACCTTTCGGACGTGTTTCAACGTTTAGCGAGTGATCTTTCTTCGGTCTTCAACTTTTTCAGAATGGGTGTGAGATTCAGGTTCGTGGGCGAACTATATCAAGACGGCGTTATCACACAAAGGCTTTTTGCGATATCTTAGCCTGCGTTAGTGTCCAAGACTAACCCCACAAAACTCATGGGGCATGTAAAGTCACTGCTTCCGGCATAGTTCGAATTTTAAATTTTCCCCTCCCTTCTTGGGCCACCTAAATTTTCTAAGCGGAAGCTCGCGACTGCAAGTATGTTCGGTGATACGTCACAAGGTTAGATTTTCTTCACGCTTTACTGCAATCGCTCGATATCCGTCGAGCTTGATTTCGTAAAGCCATTGCTCACCCTCAGGAAGTGTTATCGTCGGCAGGCATTCCATCGGTTGGATGTATGGGGCAACTTTTTTATGTCAGTGACCTCAATTGCAGCAGACTTTCGATCTACGTGAGCTTCCGAGCGTGCAGCACCTGAATGCAGTTCACAACGCTCCCTAGCGGCGGCACCGCAGGTAGGACAGGCAACTGATAACAATTGTCTGGGTGTAAGTTCTTTCTTCTTCATTCGAGCAGATTGCCATAAACCTGGCGCAAAACTGCTCAATTGTGAACACTATTCGTATCGGCTATTTACTCGGGAGGGTCGTAGCTTCGGTGCATGAGATCAAAGCAACATTAATGATTGGCAGATAACGTTCCAATGAGAGTTCCTACTTCTTCGAAAGCTCTCCCTTGAAATGGCTTTCAACATCTTCACGACCAAGGGGATTTCTTGCTCTGGCCAGCAGGACCGAATAGACGACCTCATTTCCTGCGATCTGCGCGGTGATAAACGCCCCATCTTCCGGCAGTTCTTGATAGAAGAATTTCACCTTTCGGCCGTCTTCAAGCGTTTTGATCCACTCTTCGTCTGGCATTTCGGTGCCTCTTAAGGTGAGATCAGCTTCTTGCGATCCCCTTAGCTCAGATGCGGTTTCTCCGTCATGTATTCATCGACGAATCTTCCCACACTACCATGCACTCGGGCCAAAGAAACAGCGCACCTTGTGCGGCGCTGGCTCAACGCTTCGGCGGCATCAGAGTCTTTTATGTGGTTCAAAACCACACATATTTGTTTGCGTTCTATTTTGCACAGTCCTAACTCTGACTGCTGCCAGAAACTGTTGGGGTACTGATGAGCCGGATCGCTTTATCGATCACGATTGTCGTTTGTGGTGGCTATCTGACCTCAGAACGAGTACGGTTCAAGTGTCTCACTAGCACCCTGCCGTAAGCATTCCCTCTACCTACGGCTCCCTGCGAAATCAGACAGCATTCGGCTCCGGGCTCAGGAGTCGCAGCTCATGGCACTACCAAAAGTCTCTCATCGTGCCACTAACGCTCGGGTGAGAAGCGACGGACACCGAGTGCGAAATTCGATACTACTCGGCTTACCCGCTGACGAATGCGACGCAGTGTTCAAGAAATTAGAGTTCGTGGAGTTGCCCACGAATTTTGTCTTACAAGAAGCAGGGCCGATCAAATTCGCTTATTTCATTAATAGCGGACTGGCCTCGGTCTTAGACGGCAAAAACGTTGAAGTTGGATTAGCTGGTAAGGAGGGCTTCGTAGGGCAATCACTTGCAAACGGATTCAGCACGAGTCCAAGGCGGGTCATCATGAAAGTAAGGGGGAGTGCCTATCGTATGACCGCGACAGACTTTGCAAAAGCTCTGTCGCACTCTGCGAACTTGGCAAAAAACTTGAATCGCTTCGCTACGCACAGCATTTAGCCGAGGTGTTATATGACTCAAGCCGAATGGTACAGAATATACACAGCTGCTCTTCTCGAATGTGATTTGGCAAAGCTCCCTACGCCAATTCGCGAGGCGGAAACTGCTATCTTCATCCGAATCCGGGACCTTGCTGAAGACCCCGATTCTTGTCACGAGCGGGAGTTGATCTCAGATGCGCTGTTCGGTCTGCGCACTTTGCAACGGCCCTTGCTGCGCCACTCTGGAGCCGCGCATTCAGATCGCTCAAATCATATTCGTTCGACTTCGAGAACACGCGGCGCTTAAGAAGAAGCAGACGAGATCGAAAGAGAACTGCGGGCGAGACGGTGACGCCGATGAAGAAGGCAGTTGAGAAGAAGCTAGCTAGGAGGGTAATTCCCAAGAAGAAGTTGCTGAAGAAGAAGGCGGCTCCGAACAAGAAGGAGTTGAAAACGAAAGCTGGCGACAAGAAAACAGCCGGCGGGAAAACAGCCGGTCCACTTAAGAAACAAGTTCGGGGGAAAAGCCAAAGCGTGGATACGGTGGCATTCGCACTGGAGGAACCGGGAGCGCAGTCAGGCGAGCAATCGGAAGATTTGCAGGATTATCCAACGTCGAAGGTGCGGATTCCGAAAGTGTGGATGAGTTACTTGAAGAAGGAAACGCGTTCGAGGCCGACGTGGTGAAAGGCGTGGAAGACGCCGAGGACACTGACGAGGAGAAAGTTCGCACGCATGAGGTACCGCAGGATGATGTTCCTGGTGAATATCTTGATGAAGAGTAGTGAGTAAGCGGATCATGCCGGCGTGGAAACGTTTTCCGGCGATCAGAGAAGTGAACCGAAAAGATTCCGTCCGACTCGACGGACTGAGCCCGGTCTTGGCCGCTTCGACTGAACAGCCGCGGGGTACCAATGGGGAAAAAAGGAATGGAGAGCGCGGATCAGAGGCGCTTGTGCGAGGGCGTGTCGCCTGAGGACGAGCCTTGCGGATCCCCAGCGACACTGAGTTGCCTGACGTGCGGGAGATGGTTCTGCGGTGCCCACGCTGAGGATGATGAGTGGCATCCATGTGTGCTGCCGTCTGGTGAGGAGGGCGGCGAGGCGTAGAGCAACCGTCCATTGACTCCGCTTGGAGCGAGTTCCAATTGCGCTGGATCGAAGTCGTGCAGTGCAGTCGCGCGCATCGTTCGGCTTCAGTCTGTCGTCGCCCTAAATTCAGAGAAGGAGCACGGGTTTAGCTAAAGCTGCCCATTGCTTGGGGTGGATACGCACGGCTCGAGGCGATTTCTTAATTCGTTTCAAATAGTCCCCGTCACACGTCGGTTCACGAGCTCGTCCGGTTGACGCGCGAGACGCTCTTCCCTATACTGAGATTTCACTCGCGGTGAAGGCCCGCCGCACTTCCCTGCTCTGCTCCTGGATTTGGAACGGGTGAAAGGCAAATTGGGCTAGAGTTTTCTTTAAATTCTTCCCAGAAAAACTTCAATGACTGAAGCCACCTGCAAACGCGAACTTGAGCTGGAAATTCCGGCCGAGAACGTAACGAAAGCAACTGAAAAAGTAGCGCGTGATCTCGCCCGCGTGGCTCGAGTTCCCGGCTTTCGTCCCGGTAAAGCGCCCGTCACGCTGATCCGCCGCCGCTTCGCCGAGGATATTCAAGGCGAAGTAGTGCAATCCCTGGTTCCCGAATATCTGGAGAAGGCGCTCGGCGAGAAAAACCTCACTCCCGTGACGCGTCCGGAAGTAGATAAAGTGGATTTCAAAGAAGGCGAGCCGCTGCGATTCCGAGCCGTCTTCGAAGTGCTTCCGGAATTCGAGCTGGGCAATTACAAAAATCTCAGCGTTAATATCGACGCGGTCGAAGCGGACGACGCACTAGTAGACAAGACCATTGAAGAAATGCGCGAGCGCGCCGCCACATTCGTTCCCGTCGAAGGCCGCCCCGCCAGGGACGGCGATCATGTGCTCATTAAACTTTCCGGCATGCCTGTCGGCGAGGGTGAAGCTGTACAAGCCGACAACATCTTGTGCCACATCGGTGCGGAAGAAACTCTGGAAAGCTTCACTGAGAATCTGCGTGGCGTAAACTCCGGCGATACGAAAAAATTCCGCTCGCAGTATCCAGATGACTATCCCGATCAGAAGCTGGCAGGCAAGTCTTACGACTACACCGTGGAAGTTCAGGGCATCAAGGAAAAGAAGCTGCCCGAGCTGAACGACGAATTCGCCAAGGATGCTGCCGGCGAAAAAGGCGGCTTCTCAACCGTCGAAGAAATGCGCCAGCTAATCACCAAGGATCTCGAAGCCGCTAAGGAAGACCAGCAGCAATCGCAAGCTCGCGAGAAGATTTTGGAAGCTCTGGTGAAACAGCACGATTTCCCGGTCCCGGAAGCGCTTGTCGAGCATCAAATGGATGTAAGGCTTGAGCGCACCGTTCGCACCCTGGCGGCTCAAGGCGTGGATCCTCGGGCAGTGAATGTCGATTGGGTCGCGCTCCGCAAGCGTCAGCAGGATCGCGCAGTGGATGACGTAAAGGCCGAGTTGCTCATCGATCGCATCGCCGAAGCGGAAAAAATCGATGTGACTGATGAAGAAGTTGAAAAACAAATGGAAGCCCTCGCGGAACGCAGTGGCGAATCAGCAACCGCGTTGCGCGCTCGCTTGACAAAGCAAGGAGCGCTCGATAGGATGAAATCTAAGTTGCGCAGCGACAAAACGATAGATTGGCTCTACCGCAACACCCGGATCGAG
>DATNLR010000134.1:0-2398 GCA_035602755.1 Binatus sp. (SeqCode)
ATCGGCTCGCTCGCGAGCTTGACATTCCAATTCCCGAAACTTGGTTTCCGGACACTGTGGCGGATCTGGACCAGATTACTACTGCTTTTCCGCTCGCTCTAAAACCAGGGATCAAAGAGCATTTTTTTTACGCTACGAAAGCCAAGGCTTGGCGCGCCGACACGCAGACACAACTTCGGGAATTATTTTTGCGTACCAGTGAACTGCCGGAACCAAGAGAGCTCCTGGTCCAGGATTTAATTCCCGGGGACGGCAAGAACCAGGTCGCATATTGTGCATTTTTCAAAGACGGCGAGGCGGTGGGCAGCATGGTGAGCCGGCGCTTGCGCCAACACCCGCATGAATTCGGGCGTGCCAGTACCTACGTGGAAACAATCGATCTGCCGATTTTAGAGTCACTGGCCGAACGCTTTCTTCGTGCCATTCATTACTACGGCCTCGTCGAAGTGGAATTCAAGTTCGATCCAAGGGACGGACAGTACAAGCTGCTCGATGTGAACGCCCGTACCTGGGGATACCACTCCCTGGGCTTTGCGGCAGGTGTGGATTTTCCATTCATGTTGTATGCCGATCAAATCGGCGAAACCGCGATCGCGTCTCGGGCAATCCCGGGTCATTTGTGGGTGCGCCTTTTGACCGACATTCCCACAGGCATTGTAGAGGTGAGCGGCAGACGGATGAAGCTAAGCGACTACATTGATTCTCTGCGCCACGTGCACACCGATGCGGTATTCAGCAAGGAAGACCCGCTCCCCGGTATTGTCGAGTTTCTGCTGCTTCCCTACCTGATTAAGAAGAGAGGTTTTTGATCGAGGGTCGCTCGTCTAACGCTGTGTGGAGGTCGCGGTGTAGGCGCAGCGTGGCGCTGAGCCAGCGCACTTGGAAAGTCAGACGAGCAGATTTTCGTTCGTCACTTACCTGAATCGGCCGCTTCGCCGTTGCCGTACCCGTAGCCATAGTTATAGGCGGAGTAGTAGCCCCCAGCAGCCTGATCTGGTCCCACAGCGTTCAGCACCACTCCCACGACGTTACGTCCTTGCAGCTCTTGGCAGGCTCTCTGTGCGGTTTCTGCAGGGGTCTGTCCCGCTCTTACCACCAGTATGACTCCATCAACCAGATCGGCCAGGAAGCTCGAGTCCGCCACGGGCAGCAGCGGCGCGGAGTCCATGATGATCCAATCGAAAACAGGAGCTACGCGGTCGAGCAGAATTCTTAAGCGTCCATTCGTGAGCAGTTCGCTCGGATTGGCGACCTGATTTCCGCCCGGAATGAAACACATGTTTCCTTCCAGTCCGTGCTGAATGATCGCCATCTCGTCAACTTCGCCCTTTAGATAATCGGTCAAACCGGGCGAAGCGGGAGCTCCCAAAGGGACATGCAAACGCGAGCAGCGCAAGTCCGCATCAATCATGAGGGCGCGGCGGTCCGGCTGGCGAACGATGGCCTGAGCCAGATTGTTGGTCACAAACGTCTTTCCTTCGGCCGGCACGGAACTGGTGACAAGCAGCGTGCGCAGCGTTTGTGAAGAACGCATCTGGTACAGGCGCGAGCGTAGCGTACGAAATTGTTCGGAGCCGTGCGCCGTCAGCGCGGGATTGATGAAGACGTTCACGTTGGGGTCCATATGCCACTGCGGGTGCGCGCAATGCTTACGCAGGTCTTCGAATCTCAGATAGCCGGCTGAATGCGTTATCGCAGGTTTAGTTGGGAGATATCGTTCGTCACCGCTCTCGGGTTGGGTGGCCGCCGGGACCAGCGGGTCCGGCATCACCGGCGCGGTCAATACGCTGGCGCCGCTGGCTTGCACCGCAGCCCTTTCCTGTTCTGCTTTTTTTAGAGCTTCGTGAATGCGACTCATGGTTTCCTTTCGCGCGCGGAGGAAGAAGGCACGATATTGGCCTCACGCAGACGGCCGAGCAATTCGTCCAGATTCTGGAGCAAGGCTTGGGTGTCCGCCGCTTGTCCTGTTCCATTGGCACCGTGAGCCGCCAAGATTGGTTCGATCTCATCGAGTTGGAATTCGCGCGCCACCTCCTCAACCAGATGAGCTGGAACGGGGCGCAAGTGATCCACGTACGCGTTGATCAGAGCGTGCTCGCACAGCAAGTTCACGACGCGCGGAATCCCGCGTGAATACAGATTGACGGTTTCAATCGCTTCCTTGGAGAAAATCGGCTCGCCATTCGCGCCCGCGATTCGCAATCTCTCGGCAATGTATCCGTACGTTTCCTCCAGAGTGAGCGGGGAGGTGCGGCATCGCAGCGTAATCCGTTGGCGTAGCTGGCGCAGCTGCGGAAGTTTCAGCTTTTCTTCCAGTTCAGGCTGGCCCGTCAGCACAATCTGCAGCAGTTTTTCGGTGGAGGTCTCCAGGTTCGTGAGCAGACGTATTTCCTCGAGC
>DATNLR010000137.1:0-22175 GCA_035602755.1 Binatus sp. (SeqCode)
CCGCGGACGGTTTTGAAACGTACGGCGTCACCGGCGTCGCGCTCATCACCTTTATTTTGCTGGGCGTCAAGAGCCCGACCGTTCAGGTGCAACTGCTCGTGTGGATATTCGTAATGCGCATCGCCATGTTGGTCGCCAGCGCGCTGGCTTATTTTATTAACGACCTGATCGCCAAAGCGCGATTCGCCAATGCGGCCGAAATGAATTTTGAATCGCCGCTTACGTCGCTTGTGTGGATCACCTCCCTTATTTCGATCGTTATCACCTACCTTGTATCGTCTGTAATTATTCCCGAACTTGGCGGCGATCCGACGCAATGGTGGAAGCTGGCCACCATCATCTCTTGCGGAACGCTTGCCGGCGCGGTGATTCCCGAGCTGGTAAAAGTTTTCACCTCCACGGAATCCCGGCACGTTCGCGAAGTGGTTGCCTCTGCGCAAGAAGGCGGCGCCTCTTTGGGTATTTTGTCGGGCTTCGTGGCGGGAAATTTTTCGGGCTACTATCTGGGACTGGCCATGGTCGGACTGATGTCGGTGGGCTACCTGGTCAGCTTACAAGGGTTGGGAGCGCAAATGATCGCGGCCCCGGTTTTCGCTTTTGGCTTAGTCGCCTTTGGTTTCCTGGGCATGGGTCCGGTGACAATCGCGGTCGATTCCTACGGCCCGGTTACCGACAACGCGCAATCGGTGTACGAACTCTCGCTGATTGAAACCATTCCGGACATCAAGCAAGAGCTGAAAAAGGACTACAACATGGAGGTGAACTTCGAACGCGCCAAAGACCTGCTCGAAGCCAACGACGGCGCGGGCAATACTTTTAAAGCCACTGCTAAACCCGTGCTGATCGGCACGGCCGTGGTCGGTGCAACCACCATGATTTTCTCGATTATCATGGCGCTCACTAACGGTATCACGGAAAACGTGGATAAGCTTTCGCTCTTGCACGCACCTTTCTTCCTGGGGCTCGTTACCGGCGGCGCGATGATTTATTGGTTCACCGGCGCGTCCACTCAGGCGGTAACCACCGGCGCTTATCGCGCGGTCGAGTTCATCAAAGCCAACATCAATCTCGCCAGCGCGGAAAGAGCATCGGTTGCCGACAGCAAGAAAGTCGTCGAAATTTGTACCAAATACGCGCAGAAAGGCATGCTGAATATTTTCATCGCCGTGTTCTTCGCCACGCTAGCTTTCGCGTTCGTCGAACCTTTCTTTTTCATCGGCTACCTCATCTCCATCGCTATCTTCGGTCTTTACCAAGCCATCTTTATGGCCGATGCCGGAGCCGCATGGGACAACGCCAAAAAGATCGTCGAAGTGGAACTGAAGCAAAAAGGCACGCCGCTGCATGACGCGACAGTCGTGGGCGACACGGTCGGTGACCCCTTCAAGGACACTTCTTCGGTGGCCTTGAATCCGGTAATCAAATTCACCACGCTCTTCGGTTTGCTTGCGGTGGAATTGGCGGTAAAGTTGACCCTTGAAACTGGCGGCATGCTGACGCACGTTCTGGCGGCCGCGTTCTTTCTGGTTTCTTTCTTTTTCGTTTACCGTTCGTTCTACGGGATGCGCATTAAGTCTCGAGAGTAAGGCTCCGCTCAGGAGAACAAAGATGGCCCACGCGAAAACAGCACTACGCTTGGCGCTGGGCGTTCTCCTAAGCGTTGGCGTCGCTGCCGCCGCACAAACTCAAGATGATAAAGCTTCCGCGGAAGCGGAGAAAAAAGAAGTCCGGAATTTCGTCCTGACCACAGACAAGCTAGATAAGTATGACGCCGCGGTAAAAGCGGTGCACAAAGTACAAAAAGATGATCCCACTCTCAAAAAACAGATGGATGACGACGACTCCCGCAATCCCAGCAACACGATCGCGGGCAGCGTGGCAACCATCGAAAAATATCCGCCGACAGCAAAGGCCATAAAAGACGCCGGCCTTTCTCCTCGTGATTTCGTGGTGATGACCTACACGTTGATCAATTCCGCAGCTGCCGTGCAGATGAAAAAGGCAGGGACCATCAAGGAATACCCGAACTCGGTGTTGCCAGAAAATGCCGCGTTCGTTGACAAAAACTACGAACGAATTAAGAAGATTTTTAACAGCGAAGACACTTCCGACAAACCACCGCAAAAGTAGCCAGCTTCGAGCTTAGGTCTTCACCAAACCAAGAAATTGCTTCGGATCGTTGGCAAAGCCCGGAAAGACTGTCTTCAAGTCGCGGTCGCCCATGTGCTTCGAGATAATTTCTCCGAGCACGCTGCGATAATCGGTAGTCACGGCGAGATCGCGTCCCTGATTCAGCTGCCCTTCGCTCAGGCCCGGCCACCGCGTGTAAACTTTTCCGCCTTTAATTTCTCCACCCATCACGAACATGCAGTTGGCGTGGCCATGGTCGGTGCCGCGGTTGCCGTTCTCGTGTGCTGTGCGTCCAAATTCGGACATGCTGACGAACACCACGTCGCCCATGCGATCGCCCATGTCCTGATGAAATGCCGCGACTCCCTGTCCCAAATCCTTCAGCAGATTTGAGAGTTGGCCTTGCACGCCACCTTCGTTCACATGGTGGTCCCAGCCGCCGCTATCGAGAAATGCGACCTCCAGTCCTACGTCGGCCTTAAATAGCTCAGCGATTTCCTGAAGACTCTGACCGAAACGACCCTTGGGATATTGCGCTCCATTTTCCGGCTGATACGTATCGGGATTAATTTTTTTCAACTGGTCGACAGCTTCGAAGGTCTCGTTGCCCACTCCACGCATCGCGTGGTCCACCGTTTGCGCGTACATCGCTTCGAAACCGCCTTCCACCGTTTGCTGCGGCCCGTACATCTTAAATTGCTTCAAGTCCGGAATGGCTACCGCAGGCGCAGTGCCTTGTAGCGTCCGCGGAAGGTAGGGCCCGAAAGCAACCGCGCGAAACGGTGTGGAATGCTCTTCCGGTATCGTTCGCATCGTGCGATTCAGCCAACCGTCCGCTGTGGCCTTGAGACCGGGCGTCCCGGATTCCATAAAATCTTGTGCGTCAAAATGCGAACGTGAAGGGTCCGGCGAGCCCACCGCCTGCACAATCGCAAGTTGATTGCTCCTAAACAGCGGCATCAGCGGCTGCAGACTGGGATGCAGACCAAAAAATCCGTCGAGGTCCAAGGCCGCATCCAGTGCGCCTTGCCGCGGCTGCGGAATCGCGATGGTAGGACGCATATGGTAATAATTTGGTTCGCCGAACGGCACGACCACATTCAACCCGTCCATCGCGCCGCGCTGAAACAGCACCACCATTTTCTTTTTGCTCGGTCCGCTCGTGGCTGCCACTGCGCGTTGCAGGAAGGACGGCAGCGAAGCCAATCCAATCATCGCCACGCCGCCGCTTTTTAGAAAATACCGTCTGGAGATATTCATCGTAATGTCTCCCTGCCTACAAAACAACGCAGAAGAGTTCTCGCGGGAGGCGCCGAGCGTTGCCAAGCGTGGATGCCGGGCGCAGCACGCTATGGCCCTACCGAGCTATCGCCGCTGAAACTCAGGAGCGCCGAGAACTAGCCCGGCGATCAGCCCTTCGTTCACCTGCTTTACCGGGTCATCCAAGCTCGCCTGCAAAATCTGTGGATCGTTCAACCGCGCTGTCAGCGTCGTTCGCGTTTGCTCGCCGATTTGATTGCCCAGGAAATCATCAATGGCCTGCGCCAGCGTCGCATTCGGATCTTTGGCAGCTTCAGCCCCGAGCATCGATTTTAAATCCACTGTCGCGCCCGCCACTTTGTCGGTGGCAAACGAAAGCGCAAAGTTCAGACGGTTCAGCAGCGCTCCTGTATTCACCCACGTTTCCGCCTTATCCGAATATCCATTCGGCGTCTGACAAAGGAACAGCGGCTCGCCCATCCTGGCCACCCACTGCGCAGTCGGCAGAGTGACGGTGACTTCCGCGTCCAACGCTCTAGCGGTACTGGCTACCAGCTCGTACGGCGTCTTCACTTTTGCGCGGTAAGTTTCCTTGGACCAGAATTCTGGCGAGTAAATCATGGTCCGCAGCACTCTGCGAATGTCTCCCTGCGTCGCGGAAAACTCCTCGGCCATGCGCTGGACCAGAGCCTGCGGCGGATCGTCAGAAACAAAATGCCGCGCCAGCTCCATGGAAATAAATTTCGCGGTGTTCGGATGGTTCGCCAACATCTTCAGCGCTTCTTCTCCGTCCTTTTCTCCACCATAGCTGAACGTGCGCCCCATCACCACTTTCTTGCCTTGTGCATGAATACGGTCGTCGAAGAAAAACTCGGGATCCTTGCGCGGTGTGCGAACGGTCCAGCCCGTCAGGCACTCGGCCATTTGAATCACATCTTGCTGCGTGTACCCGCCGTCCACGCCCACGGTGTGCAACTCCATCACTTCTCGGCCGTAATTCTCATTCAATCCGCGTTCCTGTTTTTTCGCGGCGGTCGCTGCGTTAGCTCCTGGCGCGGAAGTGGAAGTCACTGGCCCGGGAAATGTTCCGGGCGTAGGCGGCTCTCCGCCTGCAAACGCTCCACCATAGCGCGCGCGCCGCATCGCTTTTTCCGCTTCCATACGGCGGACTGCGGCCGGATCAGCGCTATCAAAGTTGTCTAAATAAATAAGCATCGCCGGACTTTTCGCCGTCGCCAACAGCAAGTCCTCAAATTTTCCCAGGGTGTGCGGGCGTATCGTATCGCGCATGTAAGCAGGCAGCAGCCACTTGTCTTCCGCTTTCTGCGCGAAAACGTTGAAATGGTTGAACCAGAAATCTTCCATCACTGCCTGCAACTGCCGGTTGCTATAAACTGCGCGGTCCACTTTCGCCATGGAAAGTTCGGCGACAATTCGGCCCGGGCCTTGTAGCTTGGCAAGCTGCTGCTGTGCCTTGTCCAGATTTTCATTGCCGGTAACCATCACCTGCGACTCAGCCTCGCGTTGCTTTTCTTTCATCTGCTCTTCGTACTGTTCTTTGCTGATGCCTTCCTGCTTGATTACTTGCCCTGCTTGCGGGTAATCCTGAATCAGCTTTTTCGCCGGTAAATTTAATGTTGGATATCTTTGTAGCCGCCCGTCCAGTGCCGAATCATCCATCGAGTCCGGATGAAGCTGTTGATCGACCCATTTCTCCAGCCCCATTTTGCGAATGCGTTCGACATCTCCAGGCCGAGGGCCATAGCCGAGGCGATTCATGGCGTGCATGATGGCCTCGTCCATGGTCAGCTCAGTAATCGGAAGCTGGCCCTTGAATTTTTTATCCAAATGGATCGATTTTGAGTCTCCTGCTGAGGCAGCGGACTGCTCGCTAGAATTGCTCACAGCCTCGGTAGTTTCATTACCGGCTTTGGCGTAAGGAACTCCGACGGAAAAAATCGCGCCAAGCACGAGTGCCAGGCTCAAAGTGCAGGCCAGGAATCCCGCGCCGCTTGTATCGAGCCGCTTGTGGATTTGAATTGTCTTTCTTTTCATGTCCAGATCCGAGTGCTTCGAGACTTCAGATCACGAACAAACGAAGGGGCTACTGTTCACTAATTCTAACCCGCACAGCGGGCAAAAGTTGCGACCCGCATTGTGCGTCAACCTAATAGTCAACATCGCCAGGAACACTGAGGAAAGCAAGCTTTTTCGAGGTCTCAAAAATCAGTTGGTGAAGGTAGGACAGCAGAAACGAAGGCTCGCACCCAGTTCAGCGACGAGAGCGCGCCGCGCGAAATCCATCCAAGGTCCAAAGGTCCTGCACTTCATCGTGACGCAGGACGTAATAATTTCCGTCTTCCGCGCGCACGCGGAAATAACTCGCTTCCGGCGAATACCAGCGCCCGTCCAATTCGTTCACCTCGAACGGCCGCCCGCCCAACACGAAACGCGTAGGCCGCTCGTCAGCCCGGTGCCCGGCAAAGCATTCAACGCGAATTTCGGTCATCGCATTACCCTCACGGACTAGGTCTGGTTAAGAATGACCCTCCCGGGAAGTGCTCGGCGCCCGCCGACTCCCGCCACTCTGCATTATATCCCGCGCCCCACAGCACAACAATCGCCGTCATGTACATCCATAACAGCAGGCCAATCGCCGCGGCGAGTCCCCCGTAGACCACGTTGTAAGGCATTTTCCGGACGTACAGGCCGAACACAATATCAACCACCCACCACAATACTGTCGCAATCGCGGCTCCCGGCATCACATTCTTAAATCCCTTATGGCCGGGGCGTCCGATTCTATAGAGCAGCACCAGTACGATCATCGAGAGCCCGAATACCAGGCCCACCTGAAAAATAAATGCAAGTGCGCGAATCAGCACTGCTAATCCAAATTGGTGAATCAGCCAGGCTCGAGCTTGCCTGCCGAAGACCGTCAAAATGATAACCACCAGAGAAGGAACGATCGTAATAACCAGCAAAAGCAGCGCCCGGCTCTGGATTCGCCAATAGCTTTGCCGGAATTGATCGGCCTCGATCACGCGGAATCCTTCAATCAGCCCCGCCATTACCTGCGACCCGGCTAGCAATGTTCCGCCCAGCCCGAGCAAGAACCATTTCCAGGGATGCTGTCCTTTGCGCGTGAAATATTGCACCACTACGTCTTCGCTTCCAGGAGGCAGAATCATGCGCAAGCGTTCGGGCAGCTCTCTCACCGCCCCGTGGAAAGATTCTTTGCTGCTCAAAATGCCCAGCACCAAAAGCAACATGGGGAAAAATGCCAGAAACATATTGAACGCAATCGCCTGGCTGAGCGTCATGCAGTCGGGGAATATGCGCGTAAACCCCCGATACAAACTGTTCAATATGCGATCCATCGCGTCGGCGGGATTATACGGTTAGTGCCATCAAAAACCAGCGCATATTTCAGCCCCTGAAATTCCGCTCTCCGGGAACTCTTACGCTGCACTCTGGAGGCTGCAGCGTTCGAGCCCAGCGCGCTCGCTTGCCGCAGTGCGTGTCGCGGAGTAAACTGCTTGCCAATCAAAAATTGGATTGGGCCATGCGGAAAGGGATTGCAATGACCACCACGCCAAAACTTACCACTACGCGCAGCGAAGAAGTCATCCGCAAGCACAAAGAATTTATATGGCCTTCGGTGGCGAATTATTACGAGCATCCGCTCGTCGCCGATCACGCTTCGATGCAATATCTATGGGACGTGGAAGGCAATCGGTACCTGGACTTCTTCGGCGGCATCGTCACCATCGGCGTGGGCCACTGCAATCCTAAAGTCACCTCCAAAATTAATGCGCAGGTGAACAAGCTTCAGCACACTTCCACGCTGTTTCCGAACGAAGCGATCGTCGCGCTCGCGGAAAAACTGGCGGAGATTACGCCGGGCAAGTTGCAGAAAAGCTTTTTCACAAGTTCCGGCACCGAAGCGAACGAAGCTGCGATTCTTCTGGCGCGCAGCGCTAGCCCGAGCTACGACATTGTGGCCTTGCGCCACGCCTATTCCGGCGGCTCCGCGCTTGCGAAATCCGTCACTGCGCAGGCCGCCTGGCGGAAAGCGGGAGTGATCAGCGTGGGCGTCTCGCATGCCGTGAATCCGTATTGCTACCGCTGCCCGCTGCATTTGAAATATCCCGAGTGCGGCGTCGCTTGCGCCAACGACGTGGAAGGCGTAATCCAAACTACTACCAGCGGCTCGATTGCCGCGTTTATTGCCGAACCTATTCAAGGTGTGGGCGGATTCATTACTCCTCCGCCGGAATATTTCAAAATTGTGCATCGCATCGTCAAAAATTATGGCGGCCTTTTTATTTCCGACGAAGTGCAGACGGGCTGGGGACGCACCGGCAAAAAATGGTGGGGCAT
Organism: Binatus sp. (SeqCode); assembly: GCA_035602755.1. Lineage (GTDB taxonomy): Bacteria > Acidobacteriota > Terriglobia > Acidiferrales > UBA7541 > Palsa-295. Next base: position 7,774 of record DATNLR010000137.1, read on the forward strand.
CGAGCAGTGGGAAGTCACGCCTGACATCATCACCTCCGCAAAAAGCATGGCCAACGGCGTCCCCGCTGGAGTGACGATTACAACTTCCGAGCTAGCTGGAAAATTTCAAGGTCTGAATATCGCTACGTTCGGCGGGAACCCGGTCACCTCGGTGGCCGCGCGCGCGGTGATCGAAGTGATCGAGGAAGAAAATCTTTTAGAGAATACGCACGTGGTCGGCGGCTATTTCCGAAAAAAGCTCGAAGAGTTGCAGCGGAAATACCCGCTCATTGGCGACGTCCGCGGCATGGGCATGATGCAAGCCCTCGAACTCGTAAAGGATCGCCAGACCAAAGAGCCTGCAGCGCAGGAGACGAATCAAATCATGGAGCGCACTCGCGCCCATGGCCTTCTGGTCGGTAAAGGCGGTCTGTACAGCAACACCATCCGCATGGCCCCGCCCATGAACATTTCCAAGGCCGATGTGGACGAAGGCATCCGTCTGCTAGACAAATCTTTCAGCGAGGTCCGAGCGTGACCGAGACTGCAAGGGAAATCATCCCGCTTTTTGGACAACAAAGAGTTCTCTCTTGGTCTACACTGACGCTGTCGGGGACGCTCGCGTGGGGTCCGATGACCGACGCGCATGTCGGAAATCCCTTAAACGCCTTCCCCACAATAACAATGGCTGCTCTCCTAACCGTGCCGGTGGCCTACTACTTGGTTCGTTGGCAATTCGATGGCGCCCCATGGCTCCTGTATGCCTATGCAGCCGCAGTCGTGTCTGTTGTTTTGATTTTCTCGGTTGAATTCTTCCGCAGCGGGTCGACGCCGCGGCTGTGGGACGTTGCGCCGATCGTTCGGGTTGCCACAGTCGTATTGATCGGAACAACTTCGTTCCTCAGAAGATCCCAGAAACCGTCTAGGGCCGCAGCAAAAGGGATATACGGACATGGCGACGGCAATTAGCACAGCAACGCTTTGCAGAAACTATATCAATGGCAAGTGGGTGGAATCGCGTTCGACGAAAATTGTCGAGCGCCGCAACCCGGCGAACACGGACGAACTTGTCGCGCGCATCCCGCTCTCCACGCGCGAGGAAATGAAAGAAGCCATCGCCGCGGCCAAAGCGGCCTTCCCTGCTTGGCGCGAACTGCCGGCGCCCAACCGCGGGAAGATTCTTTTCAACGCCACGCGCCTGATGCAGGAACAAAAAGAAGAGCTGGCGCGGCTGCTGACGCGCGAAGAAGGCAAAGCGCTGAAGGATTCTCTGGGCGAAGTGCAGCGCGCGATCAACATTACGGAATTCATGGCCGGAGAGGCACGGCGTCTGAACGGCGAGACGCTCACGAGCGAGCTTCCCAAGAATTTTTCCTACACCATCCGCCAACCCCTCGGCGTGGTCGGCGCAATTACGCCATGGAATTTCCCGGTGGCCATTCCGGTGTGGAAAATAGCTCCCGCTTTGGTCTGCGGCAACACTGTCGTTTTCAAACCCGCTACCCTAACGCCGCTTACCGCCATGAAAATTGCGGAAATTTTCGAGCAAGCTGGCTTGCCTGCGGGGGTCCTGAATCTTGTGATGGGCGCAGGCCGCGATACGGGCGATGAACTGGTGCAAAACCCGCTGGTCCATGGGCTTTCTTTCACCGGTTCGAACGAAGTGGGCTGCGCGTTATACGCTTCCGGTGCGCAACGCCTGAAAAAAATTCAATGCGAAATGGGCGGCAAGAATCCCGTGGTTGTTCTTGCTGACGCCGATTTGCAGCTCGCCATGGAGTCGACCTTAGCCGGCGCATTCGCGTCCACCGGCCAGCGCTGCACCGCCACCAGCCGCGTGGTGATCGAAGAAAAAGTCGCGGACCAGTTTGTTTCATCCCTCGTCGAGCGCGCGAAAAAATACGTAGTCGGCGACGGTTTGGAATCCGGCGTCGATATGGGCCCCTCGGTGGACGAAAATCAGATGAATACGGTCCTGAAGTACATCGAGATCGGCAAAAAAGAAGGAAAGCTCCTTTGCGGCGGCGAGCGCCTGACCGGTCCGAAATATGACCAGGGCTGGTTCGTTTCGCCCGCTGTGTTCGACCACGTGCGCGCCGACAGTTCCATCGCGCAGGAAGAAATCTTTGGCCCGGTGCTAAGCGTGATCCGCGTGAAGAATTTCGAGGAAGCCTTGGAGGCTGCAAATTCCGTGCGTTACGGCCTGTCTAGCTCGATCTATTCCACAGACTCAAACAAGATTTTCGAATTTGTGGACAAAATCGAAACCGGCATGACCCATGTGAACTCGCCCACGGTTGGCGGCGAGGCGCACGTTCCCTTCGGTGGCGCAAAAGATTCCAGCGTCGGCCCCCGCGAAGTAGGCCACGCCGCCATCGATTTCTACACCGACACTAAAATCGTTTATGTGGACTACACCGGCCGTAAGCGCGAATCCAGCATCTATTAGTTTTCAAGAATCATCGACATGACGTTTTCCCAGCCTTTTCCGACCATCACAATCAGGATAACGCTCTTGTTCGTACTACTGGCTGGCACGGTCCCGGCCACTGCTCAAACGGAGCACTTCCACTGGAAGGCAGTCAACCTGGCCCAAGTAAAGCTCGACGACAAAACTCCGCTAGCTTTCAACGTTTATCAGCCGGACAAAAAGAAGGACTCTCACTTCGTGCTGGTGCTGCTCGGCCGCCGCTACATCGAACTCGACATCAAAGCCAAGCTGGCCTACAGCGTGCCTTTCACCGACGTTCAGAAAAAAGGTCCCGACATCGAAAGCGATAATTTCGCAGTCCCTTCGCGGCTACTAGCCACTTCCGATTGGAGTGTACGAGACGTCGGCCCGGCGGAATTGATCAAGCTGACTCTGGGCGATTACGGCCGCGTCCTGGAAGTGGAACTCCCGCATCCGCCCGATCTGCGCGCATTTTATTAATGCGAAACCGCTCAGCGCGCTCGGGAATCTACAGCGCTGCTGCACCAGATTTCGCTTGCGGGACATCATTTACCCCGCGCCACACCAGCCAGAGCAGCACGCCGATCATACCGAGCCATCCCATCGCTCTCACCGCGCTGGCGATCTGCGTATCGTGTTCCAATAAACCAAGCCTGCCAAAAAGATAGGCCCAATCGTGAATCACGTACTCCGCGTCTCCCACCGTAAGCAGCGGCAACTCTTGTGCACGCGCGTCCGCCATGTATGTGGCAATGGGGAGGAATTGCTCGAACATAAAAAACACACAAAACGCCACGCCTTGCGGTTGACGCCGAAAGAAAAAATAGAGCGCCAGCCAGAGTGGCACCAGCAGTTGCAAGGCAGTCCCGCCTGCCACCATGATAAATTCGCCAAACATCCTAAAAAGTAAGTGCCCACCTTCGTGAATGGGAACAAACACTCCGTCCATCAGCAATAAAAGCCCGTATCCCCGAACAGCCTGATACAAGAACAATAAATAAAACACCACCCAGGCTACGAAAGCCGCTCGCGGAATTGGCTCCCAAACTTCTTCGAGCGCTTCGAGGAAAGGAAAACGGTCAGCTACCGGTTCAGGCACGTGCACGACGCGAGTTTCCCAACGAAACCCGGTGCTGTCGAGGAGATTCCTTCGAGGCGATTACTTCGCAGTAATCCTGCGGCTAACAGAACTATTTCAGAGATACGCCCGAGACCCACGGGATGCCGACCAATCCTTCGCGCACTTGCACGTCCACAACGTCCCCACGGCTGACGCGATCAAAGTCCCCGCGGTCCACAGGAATGCGCTCGAACCGCCGCCCCTCGCGCCAAGAGGTAACGATGAGCCTGCGATTAGCCATCGGTCCGGACATGGAAAATTTTCCAATCACGCGTGCCTGTTCGATGTGGGTTGGGTAACGATCCAGGGACCCGTTGGCTAGCAACAGAATCGCGAGCAGCCAGGGCAACGGAATCAATCCGTAATAAATGCGTTTCATCGCTTCCACTTCGGCGTGACGCAACGCTCGGCGCTCTACCCACATGGCCAGCCCCAGCGTCAGAAAAAAAAGAATGCCAATAAATATAAGGATTCCGTCAAGTTCTAGCGCCGGATAACGTTCGCTGGCAGCCACGAATGCGATTGCGCCGACAAGAAAAATTGCCGTGCGGTTTAATAGCTTCTGCCGCAGTGTCATCTCCGCGGCCGTGGAAGTCAGCCCGCAGGCCTCGCATTGGTCCACGTCGCGCTCGGCCCCGCAATTCAGACAACGAGTCATCAATGGGTGGTTTTTGCTCCTTTCCGATGCTAAGCAGCACAAAGCTGCATGTCAATTCAGCGCACACCAACCCCTCCGTGTTAGACACCGAAAAAGCGCAACGGTAGCTTTTTATTTTATCTGGCGGGTACTCGTCGGGGGAGTGTCCAGGCAAACCATATTTTCATCGCGGCCGTTCGTAAGCATCGCGCAATCGATCCCCTGTGCGCTGCGTATCGCTTCCGTGGGGTTCGCAGCCGCGGCGGTAGAACAGTGCGAAGCTCCTTTGAAGCTGACGCACACTTCGTACTGATTCTGATTTTGCTGTCGCGACAAATAAACCAGCAGGATGATGAAAGCAATCGCTGCAATGATCATCACCAGGCGCGTTGGATTTTTACGTTCTGCCATTTTCTCTGCTCGTAAATTTCCGTGCGCTAGTTCCGCACGCTCATTTCATGACCCACAGTCATTTCACGTTACTGGCGCGCCGTGCCAATTCTTGTTGCACATATTTCCGCGAGTGCGCTGTCAGTTGCTCTAGCCCTTCCACATCCTGCAAATCGCCGAGAGTCAAATCCGGTAAAAATTCAAGCAATGCCGGAACCGGCGTGTGGGGATGCCGGACCAGCGCCACACGAACATTGTACTGGACCGACCACTTCGGATGTTGCGCGATGGCAACAACCACGCGCTCCGGGAGCTCCAGCTTGGCGAGAATCTTCAGCACCTGGCTCTCGGTCAAAAAAGAATTTGCCAGCGCCAGTTTCACCGCCTGCGGATGTCCCTCTGCCAGCACAGCACCGGCAACACGCGCAGGACCGCGCCTCGCAAGGGTCAGTTTTTCGCCAATGGGAAGATGCGGAACGCGTGCGATGATGAGTTCCTCGGCCGCCCGTCGAATATCCGCCGGGGCAGACGGCAGCAGGCTAACGCGCACCAAGTCGAACAAGAAAAGTTGCCGAAGCATGGAGAGCGCCACGCGGCGCGGCGTGTGCGGATGCCGAGCTAGCCGAATCCGTACACTTTCGCTCGAACTCCACTTCCCTTCCTTCGCTACACTCTCCAGCAACTCCGCAGAAAGATCGAGCCGCTCGAGCAGACGGCTCACCTGCGGCTCTTGCATGTTGGGATTTTCAAGCAGCGCGAGTAAAACTTCTGCGTCCCCTTCGTGAATCAGGGTGTCCAACTCGTCTCCCGAGGCAGATCGCGCGCGCTGAGGACCAGCGGCGTCTTGATCACCCCGCATGTGCCTTTCGTTGCCCCAGACGAATTGCCATGCGAGCGGCAGCCTCTGCCGGCTTCACATGAAGTGACACCAGCGAAGCGCGCGGCGCGTACTTTGCTAAACAGGATTCGATCGCTGCGTCGAAAAATTTGCTGCGTCCCACGGTGCCGCCCGTTACCGCGACCGGCACATCGTGATCTTGCAGTTCAAGTTTCTGCAGCACGCTGGCGACTAATTCGGCCACCGATTCCGCAGCCCCTGAAAGTATTTCGCACGAAACGGTATCGCCACGATCCCCCAAATCAGCCACCAGCGGAAACACGCGCGGAAAAACATCATCCGGATTTTTCACCACCCAGTCCAGAACGCGGCTCCAATCCCTGCATCCCAGCCAATCCAAAACTCTTTGCGACAGAGCCGTGGCCGGCCCGCGTTTTTCTTCCGCTCGAACCACGGCAGCCATCGCGCGTCGTCCAATATCGAAGCCGCTCCCTTCATCGCTGAACCAGGGACCGCGTCCACCCGCGCGCGCCACGCGTCCTTCCGCATTGCGTCCGTAGGCCGCCGAACCCGTACCGACAACGAGCACCACGCCTTCGCCATCACCCACCGCGGCTTGCAATGTGATCTCAAGATCGGTCGTCACCACCACTGTGGCTTGCTGAAAACTGCGCTCAAGAAACGTCGCGATGCGTTTGGCGACCGAGTCGCGCCCCGCGCCACCGATGCCGGCGCAAATTCCGCGAATGTCGCTCGATTTCAAGCGGCACCGCTCAAGCACCATGTCGGCAGCATCGCTCAGCGCAAACCAGGCTTTGGCATAGCCCGCGCGAAGCGGATTCGAAGGCCCGGCGGTTGCGTGCGCCATTATTTTGTTGTCGGCATCGACAAGAAAGCAATCTGTCTTGGTGCCTCCGCCATCAAGTCCCAGATAATAGGCCGCCGCTCGAGGGGGAGTCGTCTCTGGCATATTTTTCACCTAGCTTGACACTGTCTGAAGCCCGCAGTTAGCATCGCGCGGCACAGCTTGCACAGCACAATGCAAATCAGCTTAATCGACCTGGCCATCGTGATTGTGTATCTCGTGGGCGTCACTCTATTCGGTGCCCACTTTCGTCGTGGCCAACAAAATCTGCGCGATTATTTCCTCGCTGGCCGCACCGCTCCTTGGTGGGCTATCGCTTGTTCAATCGTCGCAACAGAAACTTCGACGCTCACGATTATCGGCACGCCTGGGATCGCATATGCCGGAAACCTGGGATTTCTCCAGCTTGTGATTGGTTATCTTGTGGCCCGGGTGATTCTCTGTCTGGTACTCGTGCCCCAATATTTTCAGGGCGAATTCTACACCGCTTATCAGCTTTTGGAAAAGCGTTTTGGGACGCGCATGAAGTCGGCGGCCGCTGTCGTTTTTCTGGGCACGCGCGCGCTGGCTGAAGGCGTGCGGATTTCCGCAATCGGGAAAGTCGTCAGCGTCGCATTCGGGACTGGCGAAACATTATCCATCGTGATCATCGCCACCCTCACGCTTTTTTACACTTTTGAGGGCGGTATGCGCGCCGTAATCTGGACCGACGTACTGCAGTTCGCGCTTTACATCACCGGTTCGGTTGCCGCGTTTCTTCTGTTGCTACACAAAATTCCGGGAGGCTGGCCTACGGTGACCCAAGCCGCCGCGGCGGCAGGCGGAAAACTAACCGTCTTCGACTTCGCCTTTAGCCTGACGAAAAGTTATACCTTCTGGTCCGGCCTTCTGGGCGGAACATTCCTAACCATGGCCAGCCACGGTACCGATCAAACCATGGTGCAACGGCTTCTGGCATCCCGCAACGAAGGTGACAGCAAAACCGCATTGCTCGCGAGCGGCGTAATTATCTTTGCGCAGTTCGCGCTGTTCCTGGTATTGGGCGTGATGCTTTTTGTGTACGCGCAGCATTTCGCACTTACCATACCGCGCGGCGATCCGGACAAAATTTATCCGCAATTCATCGTTCACAGCATGCCCGTGGGACTTGCGGGTATGGTCCTGGCTTCCATCTTTGCTGTTGCGATGTCGAATGCCAGCGGCTCGTTGAACTCGTTGGCATCATCCAGCATCATAGACCTCGCAGCTCGTCGCGGCGAAAGCGGCACACAATCTCTGGTTCGCTCGCGCAAGCTCACCTTGGTTTGGGGCCTGGTGCTGGGAGTTCTGGGCCTGGTTCACTGGGGGCCCGTGCTAGTGGCCGGCCTGACGATTGCATCGATCACCTACGGCGCAACATTGGGAGTCTTTTTGCTGGGTACCTGGAATCGCCGAGCCAACGAACCTGGCGCTCTGATCGGATTCATCACTGGTCTCACGGCCATGATCGCAATTAGGTTTCAAACGCCGCTCGCTTGGACTTGGTACGTTCTGGTCGGCACGGTAATCACGTTCGCCGCCGGCTCTTTGGCCAGCATGGTTGCCGGCGGCAAAAGCGCAGACGTTGTTGCGCCCCAGACCTTGTAGATTTTTCAATCCTGAAATAGGGGAGAAGTTTATCGCCACGCGGCCGCGTCCTACGGAAAGATTAGAGTTGATACGCGGCCTGGGCCCCTGGGCTGCGTCTGCGATCGTTGTCGGCACCATGGTCGGTACCGGAATTTTCTTAAAGCCCAGCGAAATGGCGGCAGCGGGCGGATCGGTCAGCTTGGTTTACGCCGCGTGGATTGCGGGCGGGCTCCTTTCGCTTTTTGGTGCCCTGTCGTTCGCCGAACTCGGCGCAGCAATGCCGGAGGCGGGCGGCCAATATGCTTACTTACGCAGAGGCCTCGGTCCCATCTGGGGTTTTCTTTTCGGCTGGATGCATTCCACCGTGGGGGAATCCAGCTCTGCTGCATCCATTGCTGCCGGGCTTGCTCGTTTTTCAAGTTTTCTAATTCCCACCCTTGCGGTTCCTCTTTTCACCTGGCACCTAAAATCGCCATTCGGAGGCGCGCCTTACGATTTCGTGTTCACCTGGTCGCACCCCATGGCCGCCGGCGCGATCCTTCTATTCACTTTCATCAATTATCTCGGCGTGCGCCTTGGTGGACGCGTTCAGATAGCGCTCACGCTTCTGAAAGTTGGCGCGGTGCTCGCCATCGTGGCTGCTGGTTTCCTGCTCGGACACGGAAGCGTCTCGCATTTCCATCCGTTTTGGCCCGTGCAAAAGAGCGGCGGCATGGTTACCGCCTTTCTTGCCGCGATTGCCGCCGCGCTGTGGGCTTATGACGGGTGGGAGGATCTCAATCGTGTAGGCTCCGAAATACAAAATCCAGAGAAAAACTTTCCGCGTGCCCTTGCCGGCGGCACGATTTTAGTGGCGGGCATCTATCTCTTGTTCAACGCGGTCTGCTTCTACGCCCTTCCTTACAGCGCGGTCGCAAGTTCCTCTCACGTCGCTTCCGACGTAGTGGAAAGCTTCGCCGGGCATGGCGCAGCATTCTGGATTACGCTCGCAATGATCGTCGCCGCGCTGGGCACGCTGAATTCATCGATTATGAGCGGCGCACGCGTGCCCTACGCCATGGCTCGCGACGGCTTGTTTTTTCGTGTCACCGGCACGGTGCACCCGCGCTTTCGCACACCCGGAGGCGCGCTAGTTTTTCAAGGAGTTTTGGCAGCGCTAATGGCGCTCACCGGGACCTTCGAAGAACTAACCTCCCTATTCGTCTTTGCTGCGTGGATTTTTTATGCGCTCTCGGTACTGGCGATGTTCCGCCTTAGGAAAATTGCGCCGGACATGAAACGCCCCTACCGCACCTGGGGTTACCCAGTTGTCCCCGGACTGTTCGTCGCAGGAGCGCTGGCGTTGACCGTCAACATATGGATTCAGCGCCCGGTCCGCTCTTCGATCGGGCTTGCGATGATTCTGTCCGGCCTATTTTTCTACCGTCTGTGGAGTGGTAAACCTGAAAGCAGCGCGGAGTAAAAGTCTTCTTCGGAAACCTAGAATTGTTGAACCGAACTTCCCGGAGGCGCAGTCGGAAACAAATCGGGATGGATTAAATGCGCCAGAAGCGCGACTCCCTCTGCGAGCCGCGGCCCCGGACGAGAAAAATAGCTGTTCGCATCCACCGCGAATACACGCTGCTCTCGAACTGCCGGCAGATTCATATATCCATCCGGAAAATCCGCAGTGCCATATTCCGAGACCGTACGTTTGAGGTTAAAGCCGCACGGCATCACCACAATAATTTCCGCGCCACTTGCCGCGATCTGCTCGTCGCTCACTGGAAACGAAGACTCGCCCGCACGCCCCAAGACATCTTCCCCACCGGCCTTCCCGACCATTTCCGGCACCCAATGCCCGCCCACATAAAAAGGATCCAGCCACTCGAGACACAAAACTCGCGGCCGCGCCTTGGCCTGCGCAGCCCGGGCTTCTATCGCGGCAACTCTCTGTTCCAGAGTGATGGCCAGAGCTTGTGCTTCACGCCGGCGCTGGGTGGCATCGCCAGCCTTGCGAATATCATTCCAAACGTCGACCAACGAGCGCGGCGTAAGCGTCAGAACGCGCGGATTTTTCCTCAGCCGCGTCAACGCCGTGGCCAGGTCATCGGGTGAAGCCGCACAAACGTGGCAAAGGTCCTGGGTAATGATGAGATCCGGCTCCAGCGACCGCAATAATTCCGCGTCCACCGCATAGATACTTTCACCGCGCGCAACAAGTTCGCTTACTTGTCGGTTGATTTCGCCTGCGGCGGCATGTGGGTCTACGCGTGGCCGTATCAACGCAGGCTTTTTTGACGCTTCGGCGGGAAAGTCGCATTCGTGAGTCACTCCCACCACGGAATCGCCCAGTCCCAGCGCGTAGAGAATCTCGGTGGCCGAGGGCAGCAAAGAACAAATCCGCATCCGCGTATTTCCTCTACCAAATATGTCGTTTGAGATTGTGAACGAAATCGCGAGCAAAACGAAACCCGATTCTAGGCTTTACTCGCCGCCAAGGCTTGCGGGAGAAAGTCGGCAAACACGAATCCCTCGCGTTCAACGATCTCCCCGGCGGTCACAGAAATGGTTCGATCGAACATCGGCCCGCCATTCACAAAACTGTGAAACTCCCCGTTTTCGCCGCAAGGGTCCACGCCGGCCGGGAGTGCGCTCAAAAGCTGGGCATCGAATTTTCGTCCGGCAAACGAGCCGTCGAGCTTGCGAGGGTCTACGCACGTCAGATACGCCGAGAGCCCCTGCGCGATCATTTCTTCCGCGAGTTCCCGAGTACCGCGCCCCCACAACGGAAAAACGGGCGTCATGTCACAACGCACCAGCTGCTTCTCCCGATACGCGCGCACGTCTTCGAGAAAAAGATCGCCGAACACGACAAGTCCAACGCCTTCGTTCTTCGCGCGCGCCATCGCTTCACCCATGGCCTGTTCGTAAATCTCGTTCGAGCACGGCGACGGAATTGGCACTTTAATCAACGGAAGGCCCGCCGCGTCCGCCTGTATTTCCAGCAAACTTTCCCGCACCGCGTGCATCGCTACGCGCGAGTATGTCTGATTCACCGTGGTGAGCAGCGCCACCACATCAAATTCCGCGCCCTGGCGGACGGTATGCAGCGCCCACGCGCTGTCTTTCCCGCTGCTCCATGCCAGCCAAGCTTTAGCTTTCATCAGCGTTCCGCATTTTAGATCGCAAACTCACAATCGCCTCGCCATGCAAAGTCAAAATCATTTTGAATGGACTTCGCCTGTGGCCACTCCTAGCGGTAAATCAGATATTTCGCGCGCAGGGCTTGAAATTTCGCAAGCTCGGCGTCCCATCCTGCCTCAATGGCCTTCGGATCGTCAGCGCGCTCCAGACGTTCCACCGTGGACTGCGACCCCAGCAGCGTAATCATTTTCGAAATTTGAAATTGTTGCGGATAAAGCCTATGCAGCGCCTCCGCAATCTCCATCCCCATTGACATCGAACGAAACCCCTCTCGCTCGGTAACAGTGAGCCCAACGCCGTCGCATTTTTCCCCCGCATACGGCCCGCTTTTCGGAGTAAAACTCTTCGCTTCGAACGCAACTCCGGCCATCGACCGCCGTTTCAATTCCGCAAGTAGCTCCTGCGGTTCAGTCCCCGGCGCCCCGAATTCCAGAAACGCGGAATCGGTTCCCCGCCCCACCGAGACACCGCCAGCTTGAAGAATCTCAATCCCCGGATACGGAACCAGGTTAGCCAGCGTCGGCAAATTCGGCGATGGCGGAATCCAGGGCAGCCCGGTCATCCAATACATTTCGTTCCGTCGCCAATTCCGCATTTCAACGACATGCAACTCCGCTCCAATCTTGTTTTCCGCGTTGAACATTTTTGCCAGTTCGCCCATGGTCATTGCATATCGCACCGGCATCGGAAAGTATCCCACGAAGGACACCTTACCGGCATCCAGCATCGGCCCCTCGATGATTTCTCCGCCCAACGGGTTAGGTCGGTCCAAGACAAAAAACGCAATGCCGTGTTTCGCCGCCGCCTCCATGCCATAAGCCATCGTCGTAACGTAAGTGTAAAACCGCACCCCCACGTCTTGAATGTCGAACACGATCGCGTCAATTCCCTGCAACATCGCACCCGTCGGGCGCCGCGTCGCTCCATACAGACTATAAATCGGCAATCCGGTCGCAGAGTCAGTGGCGTTTGCCACCGCGGCGTCGGCACGCGCCGCAATCCCATGTTCCGGGCTAAAAATCGCAACCAATTTAAGGCCCTCCGCCTGCGCCAGTACATCAATGGTCCGACGCCCAAGCGCATCCACGCCGGTCTGATTTGTAATCACGCCCACATGTTTTCCGCGCAACGCGGCAAAATGCTGAGCCTCCAACACATCCATTCCAGTTTCAGTACGCGCACCGGCAACCGGCTCATTTTTTTCCTGCGCGAACAGGGTTGCACATCCGCAAAACCAGAATAAAATCGCGCATCGAATCAAAATATGAAGAGAACGGATACGAAACACGCGCGGGGACGATTCGTTGTGCGTCATACAGGCGTGTGCTATATACAGCCGCGGGATGCGGACGTCAACATGGAAGGCCTCCAAGGAATGATATGCGTAAACTCGGCCTTTCCGCGCTTTTCGTGCTTCTTCTCATGACAATTTCCCTTCGCGCACAAAAAACTTCTCCCCAAAATCCTAGGCGGCCTGCCGCCAGTTCCACATGGGTGGAAGCCACGCTCAAGAAAATGTCCTTGCGCGAGAAAATTGGACAGATGTTGATGCCATATTATTTCGGCGTTTTCACTTCCAGCGAGAGTGCCGATTACAAAGAGCTTCTGCATCAAGTGGAAGAGAATCACGTCGGCGGATTGATCCTCGGTACGCAACGCGGCGCGCTGGGCATTGAGCGCAGCCAGGTTTATCCGACCGCCGCGCTGACCAACGAATTGCAAAAGCACGCGAAACTTCCGCTGTTAATCGGCGCGGATTTCGAAACGGGCACAGCCATGCGCATCGACGAAGGCACTTCGTTTCCTTCTCCCATGGCCGTGGCCGCAGCCAACGATCCACAAGCCGCTTACACCATCGGTAAAATAACCGCGCTCGAAGCTCGTGCCGCCGGAGTCCGCTGGATTTTCGCGCCCGATGCCGACGTAAACAACAATCCTGACAATCCCATCATCAATATTCGTTCGTTCGGCGAAGACCCGCAGCAAGTTTCCCAGTACGTCGCGCAGTTCATCCGCGGCGTCGAAGAAAACGGCGGATTATCCAGCGCAAAACATTTTCCCGGACACGGCAACGTCAGCGTGGACTCTCATCTATCGCTCGCTACTGTTCCCGGAAGCCGAAAAGAACTCGAAGCCACAGAGCTGGTTCCTTTCCGTGCTGCGATTGCCGCCGGCGTCAGTTCGGTGATGCCCGGACATCTCAATGTCCCGGCCTTCGAACCCGATGCGTCCGTTCCCGCAACTATTTCGCGAAATGTTATGACCGGTCTCTTGCGCGATGAATTGAAATTCAAAGGCCTCATCGTGACCGACGCCATGGACATGGGCGGTGTGACCTCGCAGTTCGCTCCAGGTGACGCCGCGGTGCGCGCAGTCGAAGCGGGTGCCGACGTGCTACTCCAGCTTCCGGTCCCCGACGCCGCCATGGCTTCGCTCGAGGAAGCCGTAAAATCCGGCCGCATCCCCGTCGCGCGCATCGACGAATCCGTTCGCCGAATCCTGCAAGCCAAATCGCGCCTCGGTCTGGACAAAGATCGTCTCGTCGATATCGACCATCTCAACGACAAATTTGGAAAGCCGGAGTACGAGGCTCAAGCGCAAGCCATCGCCGACCGCGGAGTAACGCTTCTACGCGACAACGCGCATCTTCTGCCGCTCGACGCCACCCGCCCTCTTCGCGTCCTGCTCGTCTCGCTCTCGGCCGATGCCGATCCCTATCCCGGCGAAAACATCGAGCCGGAAATTCGCTGGCGCGTGGATTTGCTCACCGCTTTGCGCGCCGACACGCAATTCGCCAGCGCGAATTGGCTGAAGCTGCCCGCGCCCGAGAGCTACGACCTAGCGATCGCCGCGCTCTTCGTACGTGTTTCTGACAGAAAAGGAAATGTAGGCCTGCCGGACAATCAGCGCGCCGTAGTAAACCAAATGCTCGCCACAGGAAAGCCCGCCGTGGTTATGTCTTTCGGTAGTCCGTATCTAATCGAGAATTTTCCGGATGCGAAGACCTGGCTCGCAGAATTTTCCACGAACGATGTTTCGCAACGCGCCGCGGTCCGTGCGCTCTTCGGCCAAGTCGCCATACAAGCACAAATACCCGTCACCGTCCCGGGCACCGAGAAACGCGGAGACGGCATTCACGTCTCCGCGAATCCCATGACGCTCCAGCCCGCGCCCGCCGACATGGCCACCCGCCTGAAGCCAGCTTTCGACCTAATGAATCGCGCCATCGCCGACGGCGCAATTCCGGGCGGCCTTCTAGCCGTCGGCCTCCATGACCAATTAATCGTTCGCCCATTCGGCAAGCTTACGCGCGACGCAAAATCTCCC
>DATNLR010000144.1:0-3516 GCA_035602755.1 Binatus sp. (SeqCode)
GGCCGTGGGACTTCACGGTTCCCCTGTTTGCCTGCGCGCTTGTCGGCATAAAGTTCCTTATCGGCGCGGAGCAGCAATTCTTGAGACGATTCGCCTGTTCTGTAGTCCGTCCAGCCGCGCGAAAAGTGGAGGCGTATTTTCTGGTCGTTGCAATCGAACTCGAAACCTTCGATGCGCGCGAGCACGTGGCGCACTTCTTCGGCTCGGCATTCCGGAAGCAGGGCCATAAATTCATCGCCGCCCAGGCGGACGGCCAGATCCGAACCCCGTATGGCGCGCTGCAAGCGATCCGCAAAGCCTTTCAGCGCGGTGTCGCCGGCCGCGTGACCGTGAGTGTCATTCATCAGTTTCAGACCGTCGATATCCATTAGCAGGATGGTAAGTGGACGTCCGTGCCGCTGTGCACGGCTGATTTCCTGGGCCAGGCGCTGTTCCCCTGAGCGGCGATTATACAGTCCGGTCAATTGATCGAGGGCGGCGAGCTTGTACACCTCGGACGCCAGACTTTCTACTTTAGCCAGCGAATTCATCTGGCCGGTGAGTTCGTTGCGCAGCTTGGAAATTAAATTTCGCTGGTAAATAAGATACACGCTGAAAAGCAGGACCAGGCCGACGAGCGCGCGCACGGACTGGTTCAGATAGAACGAGTATGTGCTTTGCTCGCGACTGAGCAGAGCGGGAAAGGCGAACGACGCAACGCCGAGCGTCAATAGCAATATCACCGCAACGGTAGTGGACCAGAGCCAACGCTCGCGGCGTTCCAGGTGCGTCAAGTTCTTGCGGATGTGCTCCGGCGGCAATTCGGAGCCGGTCAGAGCCGGGTCTAGCGCGATCTCATTTGTGTTCGTCATCTAATTTAGAAGAGTAATCGCCTGATTAAACTAATAGCAGACTTCCGAAGGGGAATTCTATGCGTATGTTCCGCCGCGTTTCCATGTAAGAAACCGTTGATTTACAGAATTCTGAGGGCCCACGAATAATTCCCAGATGTCCGCCGGCGAGGAAATACCGCTGTGCCGAAGAACGATTTCATCCGCGGCAGCGTTTTGATCAACTGCCTCACCGCATGGTTGTAAATCCTCCCTGCTTCGTATCCTGAGCAAATTTACGCCCGCGCGCTGAACCGGAATCTCCCCGACTACTGTGGCCGAGGTCCAGAAACCAAGACCAATCGTCTCGAGGAGAATTTCATGAAAAAAAAGATCGCTTGGCTGTTTCTCGTCGCAATAGCGCTAGTGGCCGTTCCCGTGTCGCAGGCTTCAGCCGTAACAAGTTCGGGTTGGGATATCGATGGTTCACAACCGCCGGTGGAGCCCCCACCGTGGGGGTTTGAGGTTTCCTAAAGCCTCACTTAGCGGGAGGAGAATTTTCCGGCTTCTCCTCCCAGCTATTTGTGCTACGATTAGCGCAGCCGGATGAAAACCCTTTCCCAAGTCATATGGCTGGCCGGTATTTTGGTTGAGTTCGTAATTCTAGCGCGGGCAATTCAGTGCAAAATGTTCGGGAAATATTCGATATTCTATAGCTATGTTGCTTCCGTGCTAGGCGTGTCGGTCTTTCTTTATGCCGCGCCACAACCGTTATATAACGCGCTTTACTGGCCTTTGGACTTCGTCACCATGGTCCTGGGGTGCGGAGTGATAGTCGAAATATCCCGGCACGTATTCGCCCAGCACATCAGTCTCGACCGTTTTGCGCGGTGGACTGCCATTGTGGTCTTTGGATCTATGTTTCTGGTGTTTGCCATACATTCCTTTTTCTTCCCGCATTGGAAGCCAGCCGCGAATCCAGCTGACCTGGCAAGGGATTTGCGGATAGCAGAGGCCATTGCATTGCTGACGATTGTTTTCCTGACGGGATACTATCGCATCGAAATCGGGAAAAACATGAAGGGTATGATTTTGGGATTCGGAGTTTACGTTGGTACGAGCATTATTATGCTAACTCTGCGCCTATTCATCGGCATTCGATTTAGCCCCATCTGGAAGATCACCGAACCTTCCTCTTACGTGGCGGCTCTAATAATCTGGGCCGTGGCGCTTTGGTCTTACGCGCCGGTTCCAGTTGTTCCTGCGCCACCGCCAGACACTGATTACCGAGGGCTGGCCGGGCGGACGCGGCGGGCGCTCGGTTCAATAGAGGAGCATCTGGATAGGACCCCTTAGCCATGATTCAGCTCATCATCTCGCTGGTTGTCGGATTGGCTCTGGCCGTATCGCTTTATTTCTTCGCCCGGCGCGTGAAGCCATCGGCAGAAGGCAGCGCACAACAGCTCCGGGAAGCGAGGCAGACGCTGGATTCGTTGCAGTTTGGCTTATTGCCGAACGACCTGGTGCAGAGAATCTTTGCCAGAGAGGATCTGGAATACGTGCTTTCGGCGGCGCCTCCGGACGTTCAATCTCTGTTCCTCAAGGATCGGAAGAACATCGCCTTGGCCTGGGTGCGCCGTGTACGCAGCGCGGTCCTGGACTTGATGCGTTTTCATAGAGGGCACGCGCGATTGCATGCGCAGCTGAGCTTTTCCACGGAAAGCCGCCTGGCGCTGAATTTCGCCCGGCTTCTGACGGCATGCCGCCTGCTTCAGATCGCGCTATATCTGCGAGGACCCTACGCCGCTCCCGGAATGGTGCGAACTGCGGCTGCTGCGGCCGGCCGAGTGTGTTTGATCTCGGAGAATTCTCTCGCGTTCCTCAACGTGAAGGGAATCGATCCCGCTGAAAACGATCCGGCGCGTCATCGCGCCTAGGTGAAGCGATTACTTATGAATCTTCCGATCAACCGAACAGATGTTGAATTGGCGGCCGATGACCTCCGGCGTCGCACGCTTTCGCATATGCCTGTGCCCCTGGAACGCATGATCTACCTGGGATCCACGCGCGACTATAATACCGGCCTGTATTATCACGATGGACTGGCATCCCGCTTTTCCGACGAGGTGGCCTGCGAAGCGCTGGCGCATTGTCACCGCGAATCGTACCGGCAGGTTTTGGATTCTTCCGTCGAGGATTTGGTTCGCCAGCTGGATTGCTACATCAAATCCACACAGGCTGCGGTGTGCGATTTCATCGCGGCGTGGAAGAGTCTTCAGCCTTACCGTGTGGCCGTGCCGGCGGCGACCGATCCCCTCGCCGCGGAGTTTCTGTGCGCCAACGTCAGGGTCGCGCTGGCAATTTGGGAGGCACATCAGGATGGCCGTTCCCCGCAGAGATTAGGCGCATCGCCACAGCTGTCACCTGTCCAATAATTTCCGCTTCTCCGGGATGCGCAAATTGCCTGGTTGGGCAACCCGAAAGCGGATGCGGAATCAGTGTTAAATTCGATCCGCGAATTTCACACCAGGAGCACGCATAGCCTTCCCGCAGCTCTACGAAGTAAATCGGCCGGTCCAGCTCCGTACGCCATCCCGCGGCCGCTACGCGCTTCCTATGGCTATCGATTTGCACGAACGAGCCGGGGCGCAGCAGTGGATTCATCGTGCGATCATCCATACCGATGAATCCGTACTGGCAGTTACGC
>DATNLR010000150.1:0-119970 GCA_035602755.1 Binatus sp. (SeqCode)
AATTATCCCTGGTCAGGTCCGGAACGAAATTGCCTTTTTCGTCCACCACAGTGGTGTGCAAAACGACCAAGTCCACGACGTTCTTGATCGCGTGACTCTGGTTCTGCGCTCCAGGCGTAGGGGGAGGAGGCGGACTTGGCGGCAGCGGATTATTATTCTGCGCGTGCACGCAGGGAACGGCCAGCAACAGAGCCAGCAGAAGCGGCAAAATTTTCGTGAAATTAATGGCCGGGCGCGTAATATCCCGTTCTTGAATATACGGTAAGCGGCGGGAGTCCCTTGGGAGGGCGCAGCTTGATCTTAACTTTGCGCCATTTTCCATCATGAGTGTGGTTTGCTGGTCTGTATCCAACGACATATTGGTTGCGCAACTCCATGCTGATTTTTGATGCGATGTCCGGCATGTCGCCCATGCTGGTAACGCCGAATGTGCGGCCACCGGTCATCTCCGTCAGTTCGGCCAGCAGAGAAGGCCCAGCCCGTTCTTCTGTCGTCGGACCGCCGCTCGCTTCGTACAATCCAATGGCATAAATCTGTACATCCGCTTCCCGAGCGTACTTCCGAATGTCTGTCTCGGTATAACGGCTGTGATTATCGCCCCCGTCAGATATGATGAGCAACGCTTTCTTTGTGTTGTGTGCCCCTTTCATCTCGCTCAGTCCCAGATAAATTCCATCGAGCAACGCCGTCTGCCCATGCGCCGCCGTAAACATCAAACGGCTTTGCAAATCCTCCACGCTGGCTGTGAAGGGGCTTGCCAGCTGCGCTCGATCGTTAAAATTGATCAGCAGGAATTCATCTTGCGGATTCGCGGTGCGGAAAAACTGGACCGCGGCGAGCCGCGACTTATCGATCTTGTCGCTCATGCTGCCGCTCATATCGAAAATCACGCCAATCGATATGGGCACGTCCTCGCCGGAGAATCGCAGAATTTCTTGTTCCACACCGTCTTCAAACACGCGGAAATTGCTTTGCTCTAGCCCCGTCACCAGGCGGCCGTAGGGATCCGTTACAGAAACGTTGATCAGCGCCATCTCCGTTTCTGCTTTTAGCGGTTTGCCTTTCTCAACGCGTTGCGAATTTTCAGGCTGAACCGGACCGGCCGGTTCTTCCTGGCACCAAACGGGAGAAACTAGAGGCGAGAATAATGCAACCGAGCAAGCAATCGCTGTTAACCAATGGGCCTGAAACCGGCGCCGTACGAGGACTAGCAAACCATACCCCCGGGCATTCCCGAGAAACCCGCGCAGCGCCGCGAGTCTCTTTTGGCGATTGTAGCACTCGACTATTCGAAAGCAAGCACCACTTGGTTAAAAATCTCAGAAGAGTCATGGAGGTAATGGCGCATTCGTAATAGGACCACTGCTCCGTGCTACTATGCTGTGGCGGGCGAAAGGCGGCGAAAGCGATGAGCGCATCGGACGCAAAAACCGTTTTGGTCGTGATTCCCGCGCGCTACGCCTCAGTACGTTTTCCAGGCAAGCCCCTCGCTCAGATTGCGGGCAAGTCTATGATTCAGCACGTGGTTGAACGCCTGCGTGACGCCGAGAGCGTGTCCCGAATCATCGTCGCCACGGACGACGAGCGCATCAAACACGCCGTTACGTCCTTGGGCGGCGAAGCCATTTTGACACGCGCCGACCATCACACTGGTACCGATCGCGTGGCGGAAGTGGCCGTACAGGTTCCCGCGCAAATCTACATCAACGTGCAGGGCGATGAGCCCCTGATCGATCCCAACACCATAGATGCCGTAGCCCAAGCTATGCTGGATGACGAATCCGTGCAAATCACCACGCCTTGCACCCCTATCACTGTTCCAAACGACATCATGGATCCCAACGTGGTGAAAGTAGTCCGCGATTTCGACAGCAATGCCCTGTATTTTTCGCGCGCGCCAATCCCTTGGGTTCGCGACACCGGAGCCAAAGTGGACCCGCACCATTGGAAGCACATTGGTGTTTATGGCTATCGACGCGACGCTCTGCTCGAATTTCCCACTCTTCCGCCCGGCGAATTGGAACGCGTGGAGCAGCTCGAACAACTCCGCTGGCTCGAAAATGGCTTTCACATCAGCGTGGTTGAAACCGATTACGACGCGGTAAGCGTGGACCTGCCGAAAGACATCGAGCGCGTGGAAAAATTATTGCGCGAACGAGCCGCAAATTAGCATTTAAGCGGGCAAAACCAGTCTCTGTCCTTTACCGTACTTCTCGCAAAGAATCTTTTTCAAAAAAAATCAAAATCGTGATTTGACACGCGCCAACATTGTGACCATAATGATGAGTACGCAGATTCTTTCCGGAGGAAGTCGAGTACTTTGCGTTCCGCCCCGAAATACATTTTCGTCACGGGCGGTGTGGTTTCTTCACTCGGAAAGGGCGTAGCGGCCGCTTCGGTTGGATGTCTCCTTGAAAGCCGCGGCCTGAAAGTAACCCTCCAGAAGTGCGATCCCTACCTCAACGTTGATCCCGGAACGATGTCGCCCTATCAGCACGGCGAAGTGTTTGTCACGGATGACGGCGCTGAAACTGACCTCGATCTGGGCCACTACGAGCGTTTCACCAACGCGCATTTAACGCGCGATCACAATTGGACCACAGGCCGAATCTACGAATCCATCATCACCAAAGAACGTCGCGGCGATTATCTGGGAAAAACCGTGCAGGTGATTCCGCATGTCACCGACGAAATTAAAGCGGCCTTCCGCAAAGTTTCAAGCGGCCCAGACGCGCCCGATGTAGTGATCGTTGAAATTGGCGGCACCGTCGGAGACATAGAATCTTTGCCGTTTCTGGAAGCCATACGCCAGATGCGTTTGGAGCTCGGGCCTGAAAACGTAATTTTCGTTCATCTCACGCTCGTGCCATTCATTCCCACGGCGGGCGAGTTGAAGACCAAGCCCACGCAGCATAGCGTGAAAGAACTTCTAAGCATCGGAATCCAGCCTGACATTTTGATTTGCCGAAGCGATCGCCAACTCGGCACCGACCTGAAATCGAAAATCGCGCTCTTCTGCAATATGGCGGAATCTTGCGTGATCTCCGCACCCGACGTTAGCAATATTTACGAAGTGCCCATGTCGCTGGCTGCCGAAGGCCTCGACGAACAAATTTTGCGCTTGCTCCATTTGAACGCTCCGCCGCGCGACCTGAGCCGCTGGCTGGCCATGCTAGAAAATTTGGAACATCCGCAAGGCGAAGTGCGCATCGGAGTGGTAGGGAAGTACGTTCAACTCGAAGACGCCTACAAAAGTTTGCGCGAAGCTCTGGGACACGGCGGGCTGGCTAATAAACACCGCGTCCTCGTCGAGTGGATCGAAGCCGAAGATATCGACTCGCCTGCGACCGCCGAGCGCATGCTGCGCCACGTGGACGGCATCCTGGTCCCCGGCGGTTTCGGTAAACGCGGGATCGCTGGAATGGTTCATGCCATCACTTACGCGCGGGAGAAAAAGATTCCGTTCTTTGGAATTTGCCTCGGGATGCAATGCGCCACCATCGAATACGCGCGCACCGTTTCCCATATCGAGCATGCCGACAGCACGGAGTTCGACCCCAGCACTCCGAACCGCGTGATTTATAAATTGCGCGAGCTTCTCGGCGTGGACGAAATGGGCGGCACTATGCGCCTGGGTTCCTGGAAATGTAAATTACAGCCCGGCTCGTTCGCGCACAAAGCTTACGGCCAGCTGGAAATTTCAGAGCGCCATCGCCATCGCTACGAATTCAATTGCGAATACGAAGACACGCTCACGCGCGCTGGATTCCGCATCACCGGGCGCACTCCCGATGGCGTGTACGTGGAAATCGTCGAGGCTCCCGAGCATCCCTGGTTCCTGGGTTGCCAGTTCCATCCCGAATTTAAATCCAAGCCACTGGCGCCGCATCCGCTCTTCGCCGCGTTTATACGCGCCAGCGTAGAAAACCGCCACCAGCGCCTCGGCAAAACTCCTGCCGAATCTCGCGCTATCAATCCCGCCGGTTAACGCCTTTTCTTAAGAAGCTGTCATCCCGGGCGTAAAGTCGCGTGACTTTGTCTTTCCTCCGCGAAGCGGAGGACGCGACGCGCAGAGAGGGATCTATTCTTCCGCCGTTTTGTGGGCGTATCGCTGCGCTGCAGCGGGGAATCGGTTCACTTCTCGCTCAGCCAGTGATCCGTTTTCTTTCCTGAGGCGATGTTTGCAGTGACCTGTTTTGACTGGCCCCGCGGGATGCTCAGCGATTCCCATTTCTTTCCGGACTTCGCCACGAAATGTTTGGCCAGCAACACAATTTGGCCAACGTGATGCGCATAGTGTGCCACCTGGCGCGTAATCGCCTGCGTCACCGAGTGCGGCTTCGAGCGTATGGTGACTGTGCGCGTCAGGTCCGCATCAGTAAGGGGCTCCAGCGCGTCGAAAACGTATTTCCAGCCGCCTTCCCATATTTCCATTAACTCAGCGCGTGTTTTCGGCGGCGTTTCAAACTCAGAGTCGCGGTCCCGGTCAGGTTTCTCGCCGTCGGTGGTAAGAAAATCTTTCCAGCGTGAACGCATGTTGCCAGACAGATGCTTCACGATGACACCGATCGAGTTCGATTCCGCATCCAGCGTCGCGAATAGAGCGTCGTCCGGACACTGCGCCATGGCGCGCTCCGCGAGCTTCTTGTAGTAGCGAAAAACTCCAGTGGAGTCCTTCGCGTAGGAAGTAGTCAATTCGTGTGCCATGCCGCTATTTTCGCTCTTGCCAGCTGGGAGTCAAGACGCGAAGAACGAGCGGTCCAGATCGAATTGGAAATGAGCTGGAATTACATGAATCCGCAAGGTAGCCACAAAGTACGAAGTGCCGTGGAGGAAAAACTGTAGGAGGGAAATGTGCCAAGGTGCGGGTTCGTAGCCGGCCGCACCCTGGGTGATGATCAAGTAAGTCGGCAATTCATAGGAATAAGCAGAGGGGTATAACCTGAATTTCGACACACTCCGGAGAGGACTGCGACAGTCGCCCTCTCCGAAATGCTCTGAGTCCTCTGAATCGTCAGAGGCTGTTCTTTTTTGGCGGGTAAGGTGCAATGCGAGCTACGCCACGCTTGGCGCCGCTGGAAGCTGCCTGAGCGCTCGTGCCTTCGTTTTGAAGTGTAGAGCAAGTGTCGCCTGTCAGAACCGTGTTGATAACATTGTACATCGTATTCGGAGTATCAGCGTTGCCGCTCGTCCCAGAACCGGTCAGGACTCCGGCACAAGCTTCGTTGATGGTATTGCTCTTTGTTGTGTTGTTGTTGCCTGTGGACCCACAGCTATCATCCAGGTGAATGGCAGCTTCGGTACTGCTGTTGAGTTCATTACCAGTTGCCGTGTTCCCATTGCTACATAGATCGATTCCGTCAAAAATCTGCGTCCCAATAATTTTATTTCCCGTGATGGTCGCGTCGTCGGCCAGAAAACCGGTGCCCGCGCTTTCCGTCACGATTCCGAACTGAGTGTTCCCAATCGTGTTGTTAGACACGGTGATGCCGGTGGAAGCGATCACCAAAACTCCCACTCCGGCGTCCCCGTTATCGCTGCTGGAGTCGCCGGACCATATGTTGTCGATGGCTGTGTTACCGGTTACTTTCCCGGTCGCTCCGAAACCCACCTGAATTCCATTCTTCGCCGTGGTGCCGGTGGACGTCGCACCGTCCACCATATTGTTTTCGATCGTAACGCTTGGTCCCGCGCTCCCGTCGCCGAAGCCGTTGGCAGTGATGCCATTTTGTTGATAACTGTGAATTGTGTTGTACGATACGTTCACGGTTGTCGTTGCGCCACCGCCGCTTTCAACATAAATTCCTAACCCGTTCGGACAACCTTGGTCCGCGGTGTCCTGCAGTTGGTTTCTGACGGTATTCTGTGTGATGGTTCCGGAAACGTTCTGAAAATAAATGCCCACCATTAGGGGCACGCTGCTGCCGGATCCGTCGCAACCGGTCAGCTTGTTTCCCTTTCCATCCACAGTAAGTCGTTGGATGGTGACGCTAGTCGCCGGCGAGCTCACAACGATCTGCGCGGCCACCGGACCTCCGCCTGAAGGGTCGGTGGCATTGGTCACCAAACCTCCCGAAGGCGGCGCCACCGTTGGCGCATCCGCGGTTCCCGATAAAATGCCGATAAGCGTCAAATTCTTGGTAATGGAGACCTGCTCTTGATAAGTGCCAGGACAAACGTCAATGACTGAGCCAGCAGGAGCTGCATTCACTGCCTTTTGGATGGTGGGATAGGACGTAACATTTTTCTTGCAGGTCCCCACCGCAATGGTCCCAGCTTGCGCAGCCTGGCTAAACAGGCCACCAAAGAATCCCATTGCCAGAATTGCAAACAGACGCACGAGTGCCTTTGTCTCCATCATCACTTCCTCCAAGATTTTGACGCGAAAGCCCGGGCAGGAGAGTCTATGAGGCTGTGTACCGTATAGTCAACAATCTTATGTCCTACAGATTAATTTTCGCGGACGAAGTTGCAATAAGAATCGAAGTCGGTACCGGTACCACACCCACAGGACTCCTTGAAATTCAGCGAATCACGTGCTAGCGTTCGGCGTGATTAAATTCTTACAGCATACGGCGCTCTACAGAAAGCGAAAGCCAGCCGTTGTGCGCTCCGTTCTCTCGAACCTTCCGCCGCTAACCAGCGTCTCAAACCTAAAGCTTCCGGCCGGCTTTGTGCTCCCAATTTTGAGCCGCATCAGAGGATTTCTACGCGGTTCTGCAGGAAATGTAGAATGCGAGGTAAGTTGCTCAAAACAAACCACAACGAGATTTCTACCCGCGGCCACAACCGCTTACAGAGCTTTGCCTCTTCATTCACAATTCGAAAGCATGGCGAGAGACAATTTCTAGCCGATTCCATGCCGACGCCACGCAGCTTCGAAATCGGGAAAATTCGCTTCGGCCCCAAAACACCGCTCTTTTTGATCGCAGGCCCGTGCGTGATCGAGAGCGAAGCCCACGCAACAAGCATGGCCGAACGCTTGGGAACCGTAGCCTCCGAGCTGGGAGTGCCCTACATTTTCAAAGCGTCTTATGACAAAGCGAATCGCACCTCATTCTCTTCGTTCCGTGGGCCCGGATTGCAGGAAGGTCTTCGCATCCTGAAAAAAATAAAGAAGGAGACTGGCCTGCCGATTCTCACAGACGTGCACGACTTGTCAGAAGTTGGACCGGCCGCGGAAGTTTGCGACATTTTGCAAATTCCGGCCTTTCTCTGCCGTCAAACGGATCTGCTGATCGCCGCAGGCCGCACCGGCCGAGTGGTCAACGTGAAGAAGGGCCAGTTTCTCTCACCCTGGGAAATTGGCAACGCCGCGGAAAAAATCGCCAGCACCGGAAATGAGAAAATCATTTTCACCGAACGCGGTAGCTCCTTTGGGTACCAAAACCTTGTCGTCGATATGCGATCCTTTCCGATCATGAAGAAGCTGGGCTACCCGGTCGTTTTCGACGTGACACACTCGGTGCAGTTGCCCGGTGGGGAAGGCAAATCCAGCGGTGGCCAGCCTGAATTCATCGAGCCGCTCGCGCGCGCCGGCACTGCTGCCGGTGCCGACGGATTATTTCTCGAAGTGCACGACAATCCTGCACAGGCGCTTTCCGATGGCTCCAACGCCTTGCCTCTTGCGCAGTTTGGTCCGCTGCTGGAAAAAATCTTGCAAATTTCGACGCTCGTTCGCGCATGGGATACGAAATGAGTCTGGCCACCGCCAAGCGCGTCCTGCGAATCGAATCCGAAGCCATCGCCGGGTTGATCGATCGCCTCGACGAACGCTTCGAAAAAGCGGTTGAGCTTTTATATGCGTGCAAGGGCCGCGTGGTGGTCACTGGCATGGGCAAATCCGGGCTGATTGGACGAAAAACCGCCGCCACTTTCGCAAGCATTGGTACTCCCTCACTTTTTCTCCACGCCGCTGAGGCGCTCCACGGCGATCTGGGCATGCTGGCTGCCGCCGATGTCCTGGTGGCGATTTCGTCCAGCGGAGAAACAGAAGAGCTGGTCGAATTGATGGAAGCGGTTAAGCGATTGGGAGTGCATATCATCACGCTCACGGCTAATGCGCGCTCCACTCTCGCCGGCGCCAGCGACATTGTTCTGGACATCGCGGTGAAAGAAGAAGCCTGCTCGCTGAATCTTGCGCCGACGGCCTCCACCGCGGCCGCACTGGCCATGGGAGATGCGCTGGCCATATCGTTGCTTGAGCGGCGCGGATTCAAGGAAGAAGACTTTGCCGCGCTGCATCCTGGCGGGCGCCTGGGAAAGAAACTGCGTCGTGTCGAAGCCCTGATGCACTCCGGCGAGGATGTGCCGCGCGTCCTGCCCACCACCAAGATGCCCGATGTGATCTACGAGATGAGCCGCAAAGGCCTCGGGCTAGCCGCAGTCGCGGAGGCGGATGGCCGGGTGCTTGGCGTGATTACAGACGGAGACTTGCGCCGCGTGATGCTGAAGAAAAAAGAAAACGTGCTGGGCTTGACCGCCGTCGATTGCATGACGAAGAACCCGGTCCGGATTCCGCGCACCGAGCTTGCAGCCAGTGCTCTGCGGCTGATGGAAGAAAAGAAAATCACTTCGGTGCTCGTGGTGGATTCCGCCAACCGCCTGGAG
Organism: Binatus sp. (SeqCode); assembly: GCA_035602755.1. Classification (GTDB taxonomy): domain Bacteria; phylum Acidobacteriota; class Terriglobia; order Acidiferrales; family UBA7541; genus Palsa-295. Next base: position 8,611 of record DATNLR010000150.1, read on the forward strand.
GGAGTGGTGCACATCCACGATTTGTGGACGCTGCAATTGTTTTGACGATGCGACAAAGGATCTGCTGCTAGAGGTTCTGATACAACTAGATTGAGGATCGAATGAAGATACGTGAAATAAAATTTCCCGCCATCGTCATGCGTCGCGCAAAACGAATCCGCGTTCTCCTGATGGATGTGGACGGCACTTTGACGCCCAGCGTAGTTTGCCTGCAAGGATTCCCCGACGGCAGCGTTGCAGAGATGAAAGTGTTCGACCCCCATGACGGCGCGGGAGTGAAGCTGGCCAGCATCATGGGCATTCGCACGGGAGTGATTACCGGACGCGACTCTCCAGCAACCACGCGTCGCGCGCGAGAGATGGGAATGGAATTTGTAATTCAAGGACAGCCCAAAAAACTGGAATCTTACAAAGCCATCCTGATACGCGCTGGCGTGACGGACGAAGAAGTTGCCTACATCGGCGACGATCTGCCGGACCTACCCATTCTCGCCCGCGCCGGACTAGCCGTTGCAGTGGGAGACGCTGTCGTCGAAGTGAAACGCGCCGCGCATTACATTACAACCGTGCCAGGAGGAAGGGGCGCCGCGCGAGAAGTGGTCGAGCTTATCCTGAAATCGCAAGGCAGATGGAAAAAAGCAATCCCACAGGCCATCGCGTGAAGCTCGCTCCCAGCGGTGTCAAAACGATCTCACAACAGCATGGATCACAATCCGGCCGGCCCGCGAGGCTTGGCCAATTTCGGCAGCCACAGGAAAGAATCGATGCGTGAGAGAAAGCTATTTCTAATTTTCATTGTGATTGTTGCGGCGTTCGCCGCATTTCTGGGGAGAAGCAGCAGCGCGCAAAGCACAGCGCCACCTCAGCGCACCGTCGTCATCACTGTCGACGATTTACCGGGCGCGATCGTTGGGAATGATTTTGCTATGGGCGATTTAAAAGAACTGCAGAAAATCAATCGCGCCATTCCTGCGATTCTGAAATCGCATCACGCCTGGGCCATCGGCTTCGTCAACGAACGAAAGCTTCAAGTGCAGAACGAACGCGACGCTCGCGCCGAGTTACTTGAAATGTGGCTGGATGCAGGGCTCGCTTTGGGCAATCACACCTTTTCTCACGCGGATTTTCAAATCACGCCATTGGATAAGTACGAGGACGAGACCATCGAGGGCCAAGTGGTAACCACCGCTCTGCTAAAAGCGATCGGACAAACGGAGAAATATTTCCGGCATCCCTACCTCAATACCGGGCCGACGGCCGAAGCCAAGACGGCGTTTGAGGCCTTCCTGAAAGAGCGAGCCTACACCATCGCGCCCGTCACGGTGGAAGATGCTGATTACGTTTTCAACGACGTCCTAGGGTACGCCGGTGAGAAAAAAGACAAGAAAATGGCCGCGCGTGCCAAGAAGGAATATCTCGAATACGTGGACACCACATTTGATTACTCAGAGGGCCTGTCGCGCGATCTTTTCGGCCGCGAAGTTCCGCAAGTTCTTCTGATCCACGATAACCAACTCAATGTGGAATGTTTGGATGCGTTGCTGACCAAGCTGGAGCGCCGCGGCTATAAGTTCGTTTCGCTGGATCTGGCCATGTCCGACCCCGCTTTTGCCACACCGGACAATTATGTTGGCAACACGGGAATTTCATGGCTGCTTCGCTGGAGAGTAGCCTTGGGGAAAACGGTCAACTTCGAGCAGGGCCCCGAACCCCCCGCCTGGGCCAACAAAATCTTCGAACAGCTCCGCAAAGAACGCCAGAAGTAATCCGGAATCGTGACTGTGAGCCACGAAAATCGGACGGGGAAGGTGAAAGCGAAGATTTCCGGAGCCGGAGATGGCAGAGAAACGCTTGGGAACGAGCGAAGACGAATCTAAACTAAAACATTACTTGGCATTATATCCCGCCCTGGTGTTGACGATCAGGTGGTGATCTTTCGTAGTCAACTTGATCTTGTGATATTTCCCATCCGGTTCCGAGCGCCCCGGCGTGTATCCGATGCTGTACTGGTTGCCAAGCGCTTCCTCAATCTGCAAGTAGATGTCCTCTAGGGACTGGCTGTTGGTGACCTCGAAGTAAGTTCCGCCGGTTTCACTGGCCATACGGCGCAACCCTTGCTTGCCGCGCTCGCCATCGCGAGAATCGCGCCTAAGACGGGACGGGAAAATGGGACGGGATCGGAAAAGCGAATCGACGGACGGCAGAAACCTAAACACGCTGTCAATTCCCACTTATTTTGTTTCTGGAGTTTTTGGGAGCAACGTGGATGGAGGTTGATCAAATGAAAAGAGGGGCGGCCTGTCGCTCTTTGGCCGCCCCTCCATTCGTGAGTTAGAGTTTCGTTAGAACGTGAACTTAGCCATTACCTGGAGAATGCGAGCACTGGCCAAGGCGCCCGCGAACGCACCGTACGGCGTGGTCGGCGGAGCCGTGGTCTGAAGGATGGTGCCGAACGTTCCCGGACCATCGCCCGTCGCATTAACAGGATTCTGGAAGTTGGGATGATTCAGCACGTTGTAGGCATTGGCTCCGAGCTGTAGCGCCATCCGTTCTGTTACCCTGAAATTCTTTCGCAGACTGAAGTCGGTGTTGAAATAATTCGGTCCACGGAAAGCATTCCGGCGAATATCCCCAAACCCTGTCGGCGCTGGATTGCTGCAAGGGTTGCAAGGACCGGTTAGGGCTGGATTTGCTTGGCCAGCGAATTGAGCCAACGTGTAGCACGGCGCGTTCGGGCTCGTGCAGGACTGCTGCACTGGCGTAATTGGCTGAGCCAATACTGCGCCGTTCGTGCCGTTGTTACCTGCAACTTCACCGAAGAAATCACCCGAATCTAGTAGGGTGAACGGGAATCCGGTATGGAAATAAACGGTTCCGGACATAATCCAGCCGCCGAGTGCCGCGCCCACCAAGCGATTTTCACTGTGAAAGGGCATCTGGTACAGGTAGTTTCCTGTGATGTTGTGGCGCACGTCGTAGTCTGAATCCGCATAATTCTGGCATCGCAGACAGGTCGGATTGATCTGATTGAGAACGCTGACTTGGGAAAAAGTGGCTTGAAATGGCAACACGCCGCCATTCGACGAAACGTCCAGCGCATGGCTATAGCTGTAATTGAAACGTCCCATCAAACCATGCCACGAGTTTTGCTGCACCGAGAGGGTTATGCCGTTGTAATTGGAATAGCCCTCATTTGTAAGCGAGAGAACGTTCGCCACGCGCGGGTCGACGGCACTCGTCGGAAGGCCACCGAAGCCTGAAGGACTGAACGAGTTTAGATATGGATTAAAGAGCAGTTCGTCGTATCCGCGATTGCCAACATAGTTCGCCGAAACGACGGTCCTGGTCCCGATGGTACGCTGGACTTCCACGTTCCATTCGGTGTATTTCGGGTTTAGCAATTTGCCAACGTCATTTAGGTCTGGAACCGCGCAATTCGAATTTGGCGCCAGATATTGCGCCAAATTCCCACCCGAATGGTACACGGACTGGAATGTCGTGTTGCAAGCGATGGTTGAGTTTGCGGCCGAGTTCGGGTCCGTGAAGGCGAAATTACTGGTCGCAGTGTAATTGAACGCCGTTACTTGCGGGAAGTTGGTGGTGAAGTTGTCCAAGATAGTGCCCGGATACAGGTCGGAGAATTGACCGACACCCGCGCGAATGACCGTCTTGTCTCCCCATGGCGTCCAAGCCACTCCGATGCGAGGCTGGAACACAACCTTTTCGATTCCCGGCAAGATGCTGTGCGAGCCGGGATTCGTGATGGTGTCGAACGGCAATGCTGCGTCATGGCTCGCCTGCCCGAATGGAATAATGGGAGCCGAGCCGCAATCGGACTGGCAGACGCCGCCCGAGTTACGGTCAGCTCGGAGTGCGAGTGTCAATTTGAGCCTGGGATTCACGCGATACTCATCCTGGAAGTACAAACCGACGCTATATATCGCCAGAGGCTGGCGGAGGTTTAGCGCAAACTGTTGGAACAGTGAGTCACCGGTTCCCCCAGTCGGGTTCATTACATCGTTGGCGAAGTCGATTGCGCTAATTCCTACGTTTGGAATCGAACCTTCGCTCGCTCTGTAGTCACTTACATCATCGCGTCGGAAATTGACGCCCATCTTGAAACTGTGATTTCCACGAGTGATCGACAAGTCATCTACGATTCCCCACTGTGTCACGTTGCGCCCCTGTGGGAAGTCTGTAGCCGCCCCAGGCACGTCAGTCTGGCATCCTGCGCCAAGGCAAACTGCTCCGATGTCAGTGAAGTAAAAGAACCCGGGAAATGCCGCTGTAGCCGCACTGAAGTTGGGACTCTGGAAAATCGCCGAATACCACAGCACAGATCCAACCATATTGTTCACCACGTTCGGGCTAAACACGTGCGTATAGTTCAGTTGGCCTTCATCTTGCGGCTGAATGCTGTGAATGTTGAACACAGGGTTCACGAAACTGGTGTCCGTTGGCTGAGTCCCACGGTCGAACTTCGTACGGCCAAAGATCTTATTGTTTTCGTTGATGTTCCAATCAACGCGTCCCGAAAGTAACCATTCTTGGTTTCCGTTCGGGACCGTTTCTTGTGCTTGGCCGACGCACGCGTCGTTCGGTATGGCTCCGGCGCTCATGCCGTTAAGAGATCCGCAGCTGTTTGCTATAGGATTGGTCTGGGCTGCAGCGAAGCCCTTCCCGTTGTTATACAGGTTGAAGATGTTCTGGTAGAAAGGTGTCGCAGTCGGGGCTGTCGGTAACTTCGCAATATTCTGCGACACGTAATTTTCGAAGGCGGTGGTTGGATAATCTACGAAGCCTCCGGTGCCCAGGGAGTACCGCAGGCCTTCGGTGTTGGCGTAAAAGAAAACCTTATCCTTTATGACGGGTCCGCCCAGTCCCGCTGCCCACTGATTGTTTGTTTCCGGGCTATAGCCGGCAAAGTAGTCGGTACCGTTCATGCCTCCCGCATTGTAGTAATACACCGCATCGCCATGGAACGCGTTGCCGCCAGACTTTGTGGCGTAGTCAATCTGCGCGCCGGCCTGCCGTCCGTATTGTCCGGTGTAGGCGTTGCTGATCACCGATACTTCCTGAATTTCGTTCGAACCGAGCAGCAAGTTGCTGGCGCCCGAGTTGTTTAAATTCAGAAAAGGGTCGTTGTAATCGTTACCATTGATCGTGAAAAGATTGGCCGTGCCAGGCATACCAAAAGCGCTGAAGTTTCCATATCCGCTGCCCGAGCTGTTCATCGTCACTCCTGGCGCTGTCTGTGCGATGTTGCTCAGGTCGCCGCCAGGATTGGGAAGATTTTCGATCTCAGCGGTCTCGATGCTGGTCGAGATATTTGCATTTTCGGTTTGGAGCAGAGCGCCTTGTCCGGTCACTTCGACCGTTACGGAACCGCTGCCGAGTTCCAGTTTCACATTCGCTACGGCCGTTTCGCCAAGAGCAACGTCAGCAGACAGAGACACTTCTTTAAATCCAGACTGCGTCACTGTCAATTTATACGCGCCCGGCTTTACGAGCCCAAAGGAGTAAGCGCCGGTGCTACTGGTTTGCGTAACCAATGCTTCACCTGTGGTCGCGCTCGTTAACGTCACAGTAGCACCCACGATCACCGCGTTAGAGGGATCAGTCACAGTGCCGGTGAGCGCTCCCGTCACTACGCTCTGCGCCAAAACCAATCTGGGCAAAAGAAACAACAAAGCCGCGAATAGTGCGGCTCGCAAAAAATATTTGTTCAATCGCATTTTCATCTCCGGATTCAGTAAATTTGTGAAACGCCGAGCGAGACCCACCTACAAACTCAGAATCACTTTCTCAATAGCAGCTCGATAGCCAAAAAGTTGTCGAGCGATTGCAGGTACTTACAGGGATTTTTCTGGAGAGATATGTGAACGCGTAGAGTTAGAGAAGTAATTGGTCACGCGCATCGGTCTTTCGGAACACCCGACTGACGACTCAACACTTTGTGTCGCAACACACATCAAACGAGAGAAATCGCTTACAGATTCCATATTCTGGAGGACTCGTTTGTGTTGGACCGGCAATTGTTGATCGAGTCGCGGGCTCGTTGGTGCTTACAGGTTGAGATATTGTGAGTATTCGAAGGAATCGATCAACGCGCGAGGGTTTGCGTCCCCGGATTCCACTGGCATATTTAAATCAGATTAGATGTGGCTCATTGATTTTCTTGCGAGGCTCCGTCCCGTAATACAAACGAGTCAAAGCTTACAGTCTTGCAGACAGCGGTCACGGTCCTCGTTGAACTAGATTGCAGCCATTCGTAATAAATACTTTCCAGTCGTCGAATTTGTTCCGGATAGTAGCGTTCTCGGATCGCCAGCCACTGGTCGAGCGATATGTGCTGGGCCGTCGCGCGCGTCCATAAATCTTCCGGCAACTTCTCCAAGAAATGATATGTAAATCGCCGCAGAGCGCGAATAATTCCCATGGCTTCCCTAATATCCTGGTAGAAGTAACCGAGTCTCCCCGCCCACGACACTGGATCAATTTCAGTTGTTGCGGAATCAGGATTGGCGACGAGAGAACGGCAATGGAGATACTCGATCACCTCCTTGTCGGCGATCCGGCATACACTGTCGTGAATACTTGGGCGATCTGAAGCACGTTTATAAACCCACATCTTCCTTGGGAATCGTCGAAGCGCAGCGGTGAGTATGGCTGGACCGTTGCGAAAAGATTCGAGCATTCGTCTTCTATCTGCGTTCATCAGGACCCCGTTCTGCCTCGTTCGATAGTTTATTTAACGCTTACTTCTCGATGATTATGAATAGAACCATCTTTGCCGCTAGACAAATGTGATAGAGCGAAGGATGCAGTGACCAAACGCAAGCCACAAGTTGCAGAATAAGATTTACAAATCTCACAATCCGCCAAGAAACTCCGGCGCCCGTCTCCGGGACATGATTGCAAGCTCCAGTTTGTTATTGACTTTCCCTCCCCATCATACATACTGGTCGGTATGTTTAAATCGGACATGAACCGCAAGGTCGCGGGCGAACGACGCAATCCCCAGCGCACGAGGGAGCGCCTGTTGCAGGCTGCCTTCCAGGAGATTTACAAGTCGGGGTTTCGAGGCACGGACCTGGACACAATTCTTCGCACGGCGCGTATAACGAAAGGGGCCATGTACCACCACTTCGAAAATAAGGAAGCCCTCGGGTACGCCGTGGTGGACGAGATAATTGCAAGCATGGGAGAAGAAAAGTGGTGGTGGCCATTGAAAAATGCCGTGAATCCGATTGACACTTTGATCTGCATTATTCGGTCAACATCTTTAAAGCCTTCCGACGTGCGCTGCGGCTGCGCCCTGAATAACCTGTCTCAGGAGATGTCCCCACTCGATGAGGGCTTTCGAAAGAGGACGGCGAAGTTGTTCGGCAACTGGCAGGGCTCAATCGCAGGTGCGCTACGAAACGGCAAGAAGCGGGGAACGGTGCGCAGCGATGTAAATCCCGAGGAAATGGCATCTTTCTTGATCGCAACTTACGAAGGCTACATCTCTCTGGCAAAGAGCCATCAAAATGCCTCTGTTCTGCGGGATGGCGAAAAAGCGATGACCAGCTTCCTCGAATCACTTCGTCCGTCTGGTAGCCAGACGAGGGTAGGGCGTGCGCGGTGAGCGACGCTGGTTTTGCACTTCTTAATATACCGACTGGTCGGTATACAAGCAACCATTTGACGATCTCGCACTATCTCAGCAAGCAGAAGATGGTTCGACAGTAAAGAGTTCTCGGGCGGAGGTCACTTGCAAAGTATGAGAGCGACTGGAAGTACCAAAGGAGAATTGACTATGAGGACAGCCGGAAGGATTACGGGGGCGATTCAGTTCGCGACATTGCTCGCGATTGTGCTGGCGAGTGCTTCTTTACAGGCACGCTCTCAAGACCCCGCCGCGTCCTATCCCAAAATGGCTCCCCTCGATCAGTACCTTATAGCCGATCGAAACGAGGAGATTTCGATGGCACGTAGCGCAGCGCCACCGTCGATTTCAAATGATGCTGAAGTCATGATCCTTGGACAGCGTGGCTACGAAACTGCCGTCAAGGGCAAGAATGGTTTCGTCTGCCTTGTGGAGCGATCATGGATGTCTCCGTTTGATTTTTCGCAGTTCTGGAATCCGAAGATGCGAGGGCCCATCTGCTTTAATCCAGCCGCGGTGCGATCGATCCTGCCCTTGACCTTCAAAAGAACGGAATTGGTATTGGCCGGACTATCCAAGAACCAGATCGTCGAGGGTATCAAGGCATTCGATGCAAAAGAACTTCCGCCTGTCCAGCCCGGCGCGATGTGCTTCATGATGTCAAACCAAGGGTATCTGAACGACTCGGTTGGGCATTGGGTTCCTCATTTGATGTTTTACATTCCGCTTACCGATCCCAAGTCATGGGGAGCGGATTTGCCTGGCTCCCCGGTGATGTTGAATCCACAATTTTCGGGAGCGCCGGAGCCGATTACCGAGTACATGATTCCGGTGTCCACTTGGTCGGATGGAACAGCCGCTCCCAAGGAAGCGCAGTGACATTTGATCTCAACGCGCAACTAGAACTCTAAATATTAACAGGGTGGCTCATGCGTGTACTCATAGTCGACAAAGAACCGAATGACCGGAGCGCGTTGGCAAACGCTTTGGCAACAAGAAAGGATATTGAAGCGTTCGATTCGGCAGAAAACATCTCGGAAGCACTAGATAAATTGCGAAATGAGGAATACGACGTCGTTCTCTTAGACAGCCCTATTCCCGAAATTTCCGAGGCGGAACTCCTCGGACTCTTGAAAAAACGGAATCGCCCAGTGCCTGCAGTTATAATCGTCACGACGCGTCGTCAATCGGCCGTCACTGCCACTGATGAACTTGCTGTGCATTACTCTTTGAAGCCCTTTTCGAGCGAGTGTGCTGACGAGGCCATAACCCTAGCTGTAGGCAGGAAGGCCCACGAACAAAAAGCGACCTTAATCCCGCAGTTAAGAACTCCTGCCGCGAACCCCTCGAAGATCGCCATCGCGATGGAAGGGAGAGTGCTTCTTATCGATCCAGCAGAAGTAATTGCAGTAGAAGCGGAGGGCAACTACGTCTTGCTCGTCAGATCGTCGGGATCTCATTTGGTTCGGGGATGTATATCGACACTCGCAGAGAAACTCCTACCGTATGGTTTCATTCAAATACATCGTTGTGTACTTGTGAACTCTTGCTGGGTTCATGGAATTCACCCACGCTCTACAGGGGAATATCTTCTTTGCACACGCGGCGGCAAGGAGTACCCAGTGTCGAGAACATACAAACAAAATCTGAGGTCCCTCGCACCGTTATGGATTGGCAGCGATGTCCTTTTTGCCGAATGACGAGCAGCTCAGCGGTTGCTAGATCAATTTACCGCGAGTTGCTTCTTGAGTTGGTTCTGTTTCCATCCTGCACAGAAAATCGATCACATGCCGGCAGCTAAAACCACTCCATAACGCAAGTTCTGGCCTTGGTGCTTGCAAGTCCTAATGAACGACCTACCAAGCGGTTCTAATTCTTTCGCTGCTGGGCCCGGGCTGTTGAGGGCGGAACATGGCCCTTCAGGCGCATGTAAACGGCGAGGTTGCCGTAATGCTCGTTATTGTGGGTGATGTTGTACATCAGCACGGCGCCCCGGACGGTCTTGGTCGACCCCGTGCCAACAACATGCGCAATCTGCATCGGCTGAATGAAGTTAGCGTCGGTGGTGGCTGCGTACACCCGGTCGCAATAGACGAGCGAATCGTTCAACGCCTTAACCAGTGCAGCCTTGTCGGTGATTTGCTCGTAGTCAGCGGTTGCTGGCGACTTTTCTCCCGCGGCTTGCGAACAGAAGAAGAAGTTGGCATCCACCACGTGACCGATAATCTGACCGAAAGTCCGGACCTGCGGCGTCGGTCGAAAGGCGTATTCATCCGCAGGCATGTTCTCTGCCGCTTCCGCTAGATCTCGGCGAATCATCGCGTGCATCGCCTTGGCGCTGCTCGCCAGCGAGGGCGACAACTCATCGGGATAGCCAGCGTCCGTCGCTTGAGCGGAGGCCGCCGGCAAAGTCACATACGCAAACACAAAAGCCAACATAAGTAGACGCAGCATCGGGTCGTCTCCCTTTACCATGCGAATCATTTTAGCCCGGGCGGCTCAGTTATAAATGGCGACAACAGAGTTTTGTCAAGTCCAATCGCCAAACTTCTGATTAGCGCAAACCGGACAATGGGGCACTAGCCGGAAGATGTCCGGCTATCCGACGCAATATAAAAGGGCGCGCCTTTTGGAGTAGGGTTTGGGTGGCTCCCTCAACCCCTACAAGAAAGGAGCGCCCTCAATGAGTAGCCGAAAGTATATTGGTATGGATGTGCACAAGGAAAGCATTTCGATTGCGGTGAGGAATGATGCAGGGAAGATCGTAATGGAATGCGTGATCGAGACGAAAGCCAGCATGATTCTGGATTTTATCGCTGGGCTGCGCGGAGACTTGCAGGTGACGTTTGAAGAAGGAACCTCCGCCGCCTGGTTGTACGACCTGTTGAAGCCGCGGATTCCGAGGGACAGCTTGCAATGAAGATGCTGAAGGATTTTGTTGGCACTCGTGCGCAAGACCCCAAGGCGCTTGTCTTCCCGTCCAATCACAACACTCCGTTGCGAGCGTCAAATGTTTTAAGTGAAGGTCTGCATCCAGTGTTGAAAGCCCTCAAACTTCCGAGGGCTGGGATGCACGCCTTCCGGCACGGACGTAATCAAAGGTGGGAACTCTCGGGATGAATGGCGCTGTGCTACGCCAGATGATGGGACACAGTTCGGAGGCGATGACGCGGCGATATACCGGAAGGCTCTCGCTGGCGCAAATCCAAGCCGATTTTGCTAGGCGGAATGGCCCCCAAATTGTAGTTTTGGAAAATATGGAAAATGAGACAGTGGCTTGAAACCCTTTGTTTTGTTGGAGCGGGAGAAGGGAATCGAACCCTCACCTATAGCTTGGGAAGCTATCGTTCTACCACTGAACTACTCCCGCTTCTATAACCTACGAATTGACTCTCACCAAACTCTCACCGTGTGACAAGCGCCGCTCGGCTAGAGGCATGAACTTCTCGACGCGCTGCATAACCTCGCGTGTCTGCGCCTCGTCAAGGATGGTGTACTCATAAAGACCGAGATCGTTCGATGGCCGAAGATTTTCATTGCCTCGACTTGCTGTGCTCCCGCAAGCATCATATTGCGAATGGCGCTATGGCGCAAGTCGTTGACGATCAAACCTTTGAGACGGCACGCGGCAGTCGGATTCTACCGTGGCCCCGGTACCCCCTGAAAACGGTGAAGAAAAAAGAAGGTCCGGTGTTACTCGCAGCGATTTATGACCCTTGTTCCGATATGATGCGAGCAGATCTTCGCGAATCTGTTTGTGGGTAATCACCTCCGGACGCGTGGTCACGCCTTAAATGCGTGCTGGCTACTTTCCCGCATACTGTCATCCTATCGCCCACGTGATCTTTGGCCTCGACGGCCGTGATCTTTTTTGATTGAGCGTTGACACTCGGAATTGCCAACGAACAAAACACTAACACCAAAAAGGATCGCAGGCGTTTCATGCTCTGTTCGCCATTTTTGATGCCATGTGAAATAAAAGGCCCAGATTTTTATCATCCATCCGGGAGAATAACTTGGCAAAGGCCTGAATCTCACGATCTTGTTTTATGCCGGCTGCCCGACTCGGAATCTTTTGTTGCGGTATATCCGGCTTCTGTACATGCGCATCGTCGGTGAAAAGCCGGTAGGTCGGAATTTCCAATGCACGCGCCATCTTCTCTAGAGTTTCCACTGACGGAACGGTGTGCCCATTTTCCACGCGAGATATGTAACAGCGAAGCAAACCTGTGCGCTTCTCCACGTCGCCTTGCGACACCTTTTTCTGATCACGCAAATCCTTCAAGCGCTCTCCAATGAGCATGTGTGATGTCTTCTCCTTGTGAGCGCATCTGCGCCCTTATTCTATGTAGCGGAATCTTCGGTCCAAAACTGTCACGCGGATTTATGATCTTTACCGGTTATCCGGCTCTCCATAAACTTGTCTGATAAATTCTCTGAAATCAATAAATCGGTCTGAACAAGTTTGTGGCACCAGTGACGCGTGGAAGACGCAGTCAGGGCTAGTCAGGACTTGGCGACCTATAGCCAGGTAAATTTGCGTTCAAAAAATTACTTCTGTGTGGCGGACAATCCGGGCGTGCGTCCGTCATGTCGGGCTCCTGTAGACTTGCACTTGTTCTGTATTACGGCGCTGAAAAAGTGGCGCGCTGTCCATAACCCACCTTTATTCGGGGCCTTAGCACTTCACCTGGATTTCACCTGGAAGTCACTTGCCGTGCATTGACAGCACGGGTTGCCTGATAGAAAGTCCCCATCATGCATCATCCGAGATCACGCGAGAACTCTTTGTTTCCAGGAGCAAGGGAGAGGCCCCATTGGAAACTCCGGGTTTCACATCTGCCCGGGAACAAACACAGCTATTCCCATTCGGAAAAATACAAAGGAGGATACGCCAATGAAAGGTAGCATGCGTTTGCAAGCAATTCTGCTTGTTCTTTTGTTTGCTGCGGTCACGCCTGCGTGGTCGCAAACAGGCCCTGAAGTTAAGACGAATCGGCCACCCTTGGATCAAGTGCTAAAGTATCTGCCAGGGTACCACTCGAATCCCAGCCAGAACGCGGTCCAAACCGGAGGCGTTAAACAGGATGCCGTGCACTCGGCGGCTGCTAAAGTTTATACGTTTGCGACCGTCGATTATCCGGGCGCAGCGAGCTCTACTATCTTCGATACCAACAATTCCACAACAGTGGGCTTTTTACAGTTCGATCCCACTAGCGTGCCGGCCACACCTGAGACCGCGTTCACTGTGAAGTCTTGGGTTTACGAAGTTCTCCTTGTTCCAGGCGCGACGGAAAGCGGCGCGACCGGAATTAATACGTCCGGTCAAATAGTCGGTTTTTACACTGACTCGTCCATGGTCGCCCACGGATTTGTCGACACTGCGGGTACTTTCACGGACGTCGATTACCCGAGCGCAACCGGTACCGAGGTAATTGGTATTAACGATGCGGGCGTGATGGTCGGCGCCTATAGCGACACAAGCGGGAATATCCATGGTTTCATCGACAACGGCGGCACCTTTACTTCGTTGGATTACCCGGGCGCCAGTTCAACTATCGGCGCAGGGATCAATTCGTCAGGCGAAATCGTCGGCGTCTGGGAGGATTCCATGAGCAACACCTATGGATTTATCGACAACGGCGGCGTTTTCACCTCCCTGAGCTTTCCTCTGGGCTACGACACGGAAGCTATAGGTGTGAATAATCGAGGCGAGATCGCCGGTTATTACCAGGATGCGACCAGCCTGTACCACGGTTTTATCTACTCCGGAGGAGCTTTCGCCGAGGTAGATGTGGCCGGAAGTTCTGGTACCCAATTGACCCGCATCAAGAACCAGGGCGCGATCACTGGAGTGTTCTTCGATGCGTTGACCGAAACTCATGGAATGAAGGGACACTGAGAGGAATCGGCCACGGATTGGCGAGAGTGGGTTATCAGATGGCGGCCCACTCTCGTCCATCGTGCCCGGCAAATCTTACCGGCCTTCCCGGCGCGTGATCGCCAGACTCGCGGTTACTTCCGGTTATCCGACGCTCAGAATCTCACTGAGTCCCCAGGGATCTCCAATGAGGGCGACCTGTCACTTGGCCCGAATGAGAAAGAGGATGCCCCCCAAAAGTATCAAGGTACTTAGCGCAATCAGCCCAGCAATAACGCCCCAAGATTGTTGCCCAGCACTATTCCCCGAAACCAAGACTTCATCTTGAACCGAAACAAAATTAAAGAGTGACTTCTTATAGGATCTCCAAAGCAAAAAATATGGGACGCCGATCAACAGACCATAAATTCCCAAATAAATGCTCACCGTTCTAAACAAATGTGCGGCAGGATCACCGAACCCATGAATATTGACGAAAAATGTCGCCCCAGCATTTGCTACCGCCATCCCTAGTAAAACAATCGAGAAATGGGCAAAATAAAACATCTTCAGGAAAGATCTGATCTTTAGTTCGTCAGCCCCAGACCTTACAAGGTAGCCTCGATTGCGACGACCCCCGCTGAAAACAACTACGCGGCCAACCTTTTCGTCTCTAAAGGCCCTACCTACCATAGAGTCAAGAAGGCCCATATCTATGTTTCTCCTTGGTTAGATTCTCTGGCCCCAGTTGACTCCACGGTAACACTAGAAAGCTAGCCCGCTAGTGCTTGAAAGTTCAGTTGTGATGGCAAGGTTAATGCAGCGCAAGAGACGCGCCGCAGATTCAAAACCACGTTAGAAGTCGAAGGCGATCCCACATGTCTGATTAACGATGCCAGCTCAACCGGTCGACGCAATACTTTCTTGAAGTTTAATCGCAGGAGTTTGAAATCCTAGTGTTTTTCTTGGACGCTGATTTAAGCGCAGCGCCACTTTGTCCAGATCCGCTTGCGTACAAGCTGCACAGGCCGGTTCTGTTAGGGAAGTACTATGGTAATAACCCATTTGTGTTTTCGTTCGTGCCGCGCTGCCGGGGACTTTGCAGATAACAGAAATAGACTTTCACATCCGTGGCCACGGTAAAGGTCTTGTGTTTGGCCATCTCCAGTCCGCGATCCCAGGTCAACGAGCGCCGTAGGGTCGCGGGAAGTTTACGAATTTGCCGGCTCAGGGCGCCATGTCAATATTGGAGTGCCACTTCCGAAACATGTCGCGGTGAATCTAGAATTCCCACTTTTGGGACTTCAGTTCGAATGCGAACAACGAATGATTTGAAAATCTGAAGGAGAATTCTTCCGTTTAATTCTATGATTCGTCCAACCTTCTGAACTTTTCCCGGAATGCCAACGTATTAGATGGGAGTGTGACATCGCGTATCTAAGGCCATTCGCAGCAGGCTGTAATGGCCTTCTTTTGGCGAGGTGTGAAATATGGGAACGTTCGGAGATCAACTCAGACAAGTTCTGCGACGGCTGGGACGCGCGCCGCTGTTTACCGCGATCACTCTGATCACGTTGGCAGCGGGAGTGGGCGCGAACACGGTAATCTTCAGTGTGCTGGAAGGGGTGCTGCTGAAACCGCTGCCATATCCGCATCCGGAGAGCCTGGTCGGCGTTTGGCACAAAGCACCCGGAATTGATATTCCGAATCTGACGATGGCGCCGTCGATTTATTTTATCGACCGCGAACAGAGCACAACTTTCCAGGATATTGGCGCGTACGCGAACGATTCTTTCAGTATCACGGGCGCGGGCGAGCCTGAGCAAGTCTTCGGTCTTGACGTCACCGACGGCACGTTGCCTCTTCTGGGCGTGGTTCCCGCGTTGGGACGCTTGTTCACGCGCGAAGACGACTCGCCGAGCGCACCGGAAACGGTAGTGATTTCGTACGGATACTGGCATCAGAAATTTGGAGGCGATCCAGGGGTGATCGGCCGTTCAATCATCGCGGATGGAAAGCCGCGGCAGATTATCGGCGTTTTGCCCAAAGGATTCCATTTTCTCGACGAGAAAGACGCGGCGGTGATTGCGCCGTTTAAATGGGATCGCAGCAAAACGAAGCTCGGCAACTTCAGTTACCGCGCATTGGCGCGCTTGAAACCGGGCGTCACGATGGAGCAAGCCAGCGCGGACGTGGCGCGTATGCTTCCCATCTCAATTCGGAGTTTTCCGGCGCCAGAAGGATTCAGCGTAAAGCTATTCGAGCAAGCACAAATTGGCCCCAACCTGCGACCGTTGAAACAGGACGTCGTTGGCGACATCGGAAACGTGCTGTGGGTTCTGATGGGATCTATCGCCGGAGTGCTGTTAATCGCGTGCGCGAACGTGGCGAACTTGATGCTCGTCCGCGTGGAAGGGCGGCGTCAAGAATTAGCCATTCGCGCCGCACTGGGGGCGGGGTGGCGAAGAATCGCCGGCGAGTTGCTGTTCGAGAGCGTGATACTCGGCCTGTTGGGGAGTTTGCTTGGATTAGCGCTTGCCTATGTCGCATTGCGAATTCTTGTGGCAAGCGCGCCAACCGGGATTCCACGCATTCATGAGATCGGCATTGATATTCCGGTTCTCCTGTTTACGTTGGCGATTGCGCTGTTTTCCAGCTTGTTGTTTGGTTCCATTCCGATATTCAAATATGCCGGAACGCGCTTGAATACGGGTCTGCGTGAGGGTGGACGCGCGCTGAGCGCGAGCCGCGAGCAACACCGCGCGCGAAACATCCTGGTAGTAGTGCAGGTGGCTCTGGCGCTGGTCTTGCTGATCTGTTCGGGGCTGATGATTCGCACGTTCCGGGCCTTGATGCATGTACCGCCCGGATTTAGCGGGCCGGATGAGGTGCAAACTTTCCGATTTTATGTACCAGAAACTGAAATTCCGGATACCGATCGCGAGCGTTTGGTTCGCATGGAAGAAGAAATTCTGAACAAACTGCGAGCGATTCCAGGAGTGTCGTCGGCAAGTTTCTCGACCGCCATTCCTATGGATGGATACGATTCGAACGATCCAATCTTTGCGCAGGATCGGGCCTATGCCGAAGGCGAGCTGCCGCCATTGCGTCGTTTCAAATGGATATCACCGGGATTCTTTGGGACCCTAGGTACCACGCTGATCGCTGGGCGCGATCTCACCTGGTCCGACACCTACCAGAAACTTCCCGTGGCGATCGTTTCTGAGAACTTTGCGCGTGAGTATTGGGGCAATGCTAACAACGCGTTGGGCAAACGAATTCGCGTGGCAAGCGTCGACGACTGGCGCGAAATTATTGGCGTCGTCGGCGATGTGTACGACAACGGCGTGAGCGAGAAAGCGCCTACGTTGGTATATTGGCCGATTATGATGAACAACTTTGAAGGCCAAAAAGAAATGATGCGGCGCAGCATTTCTTTCGCCATTCGAAGTCCGCGTGCCGGCTCGGAATCCTTTCTAAAAGAAGTGCGCCAAACGGTATGGTCGGTGGATGCTAATGTGCCGCTCGCAGAAGTTCACACGCTGGGATATTTCTATACGCAGTCGATGGCGCGCACGTCTTTTACGCTCGTAATGCTCGGCGTGGCGGGAGGCATGGCGCTCTTGCTCGGGATCGTCGGGATTTACGGAGTGATCGCGTATTCCGTTTCGCAGCGCACGCGAGAAATTGGCATTCGCATGGCGCTTGGAGCGCAACAACCGATGCTTATCTCGATGTTCGTGCGGCACGGGTTGTGGCTTACAGGCATTGGCGTTGCGTGCGGACTGGCTGGCGCGTTCGCGGTGATGCGTCTGATGTCGGCGCTGCTGTTCAACGTGAGCCCGGTCGATCCGGTCACGTATGCCGCCGTCACTGCTGGCGTTGTGGTGACAGCATATCTCGCGTGCTACCTGCCGTCTCGACGCGCCGCCGCGGTCGATCCGGTGGACGCGTTGCGCGCCGAATAACCCTGGCAACTGATCGCAGTTCAGTTTGAACTTAGCGTGCCGAGGCGGCTGCGCTTCGCCATCCTTCGATAGGGGCATCCGAGCGAGCCAGTTTTTCCATCTGCCGAATCACTGCGGAAAAATCCTCATCGGTTTCGTTCGCCGATTCTGCGAGGTTGATCTGAAATGCGGCAGCCGTGGCGGGCAAAGGCACCCAAATGATCGCGGCAGTTTCGAGGATCAAGCGAAAATCCTTATTCATTAAGCGCAATGGAAATTGAGGGCTGAAATCGTTGAGCATCGCTCGTTTGAATTTGCCGACCAAAGCGGGGGGAATCACCGCAGTCTGCGAAAGGACATCGAGCAGCCTGTCACGTTCGAGACCAGCCTTGTGGCCGAAGGCGACAGCCTCGGCGATGGCTTGCATGCCGACGCCGAGTAGCAGGTTTACGGCGAGCTTCATCGTGGCTCCGGAACCGGTGGGCCCAAGGTAGAAATATTGCCGGGCGAACGCTTGAAAGAGAGGCTCGCAGGCATGGAAGGCTTCCTCTTCGCCGCCGCCGAACAGCGTTAGGGTTCCTTGTTCAGCGGCTGGCGTGCTGCCCGAGATAGTGACGTCCAAGAAATAAGCCTTGTGCTGCGCGGCTATGCGATGGAGTTCGCGAGGCGTCTCCGGGCTTACGGTGCTCATTTCGACGATTATGCAACCTTCACGTAGTTGCGAGAACAAGCCCTGCGCGCCAGAGTAGGTTCGCGAGACGACTTCGTCATCTGGCAGCGATGAAAGAACAACGTCCGCAGTGGTGCCAATTTCGGAAAGGTTCGCTGCCGGCGAGGCGCCACTTTTCATTAATTTTTCTACTTTTGATCGATCGACGTCGTAGGCTATGACCTGAAACCCGGCGCTGAGCAAGTGTTGCGCGATACGGCGGCCCATGAGGCCGAGTCCGATGAATCCAACTTTGGTGACGCCTGGTGCGGTCGTTTTCATTTTTCTCTCCTCTTGAGATATTTCCGTGCAATCGTACTGCCGCCAGATCGATCTGGTCAAAGGGCTAATTTCCGCCACGAACCCGAAGGACGATCCTGCCGACGATATGTCCCTGCTCTAGGCGCGCGTGCGCCTTCGCGGCTTGCGCAAGCGGGTATGCGGCGGCAATCGGGACGCGTAGCTTTGCCTGGTTCACTGCGAGGTCGAGTTTGGCGAATTTGCGCGGGCCAACCTCTGCGTCATAAGCAGTGAAACGAATTTTCGGGCGGTGGCGCGGTTCGGGCTCGACTCCGTTAGGATAGGCGACACGTCCACCAGGGCGTAGGTGTTTTAGGAAGCGTTCGAGCGCGGGGCCGCCAGCGAGAGCAAGGACTGCATCGAGTCCGTCGGGTGCGAGTTTGCGAAGCTGGGCGTCGGCGTCTTTGCTTCGCGCATCGATGATGCCGCTTGCGCCAAGGCGCCGAAGAAGTGCAACGGCGTCACGGCCAGAGGCAGTACCAAGGACACGCGCTCCGTGGCGCTCGGCGAATTGAACTGCGAGTGTGCCCACAGCTCCGGACGCGCCGAACACTAAAACTGTTTCGCCGCGGCGAATGTGCAAGGCATCGTCAACTCCTTGCAGCGCCGTCAGACCTGTTGTGACCACAGCCCCTGCTTGGCGGAGGTCAAGACGCTTTGGAACGCGCGCGGCGTGCTGTTCGCTTACCGCTACAAACTCAGCGTAAAAGCCGCCTTTGGGATTCGCGTAGTCGTAGGCGTAGGCGCGGTCGCCAACTTTCAGGCGCGTGACGCCAAGGCCTCGCGCCACGACGGTCCCTGAGCCATCTGTCCCCGGAACAAGCGGAAATTTCGTGCGACGACCTTGGGGACGCCAGGAGCCCTTCCGGATGGACGCATCCCAAACCCCCACGCCAGCGATGTGCACCGCAACGAGAACTTCGTTGCGACCCAGTTGCGGAACTGGCAGCGTGTGGAGAGTAAGGACCGCCGGTGGACCGAATCGGTCGATAGCGGCGGCCCTCATCGAAGAGGGGATTGCGGGTTTTCGGGATTTTGTTGCCGTTCTAGTGGCCATAAATATTCCTCCTCAATTCACACTGAGATTGCAGCCGAGTTTTATTTTGCCTGAACGGCAGTCTGTATCTCAATTAGCAGCTTCAGTTCCGACGCGGTGAACAGCTTTCCGTCTCAGTTGTCTTCATCATGATGAATCGATTAACGGACGCTTGCGAATCGTCGGCGAGCAGCCGCGAGAACGATCGCGACGGACTGTCGACAGTTGTCCGACAGAACATTGGGCGCACGGATGTCGCACCCGGGAGCAGACTTTCGAAATTCTGGGGCGTTGGGCCGCGAGGTCGCGTAGAATAGCGGTTCTCGATATGGACGAACTCGCTCGGATGAACCAGGAAGAAGAGGCTAAGGGTGGCGCGCGTAACGCCATTATTCTCGCGATTCTGGTAATTGCGGTTGGAGCATATTGCCTGGCGTTTGGGCTGCAGACGCTCATTTGGATTGAGGCGAAGCAATGGGTTTCCGCCAACTCCTGGGTAGGAAATACGCCGCAGCCTTTGACGAAGACATCTGCTAGCACTCCAACCGAAGCCCAACAAGCCGTCCGCAATTCAGCGAAAGCCGCGCACGGAAAAACAGCCGCGAAGTCACCCGTGGAGCAGCCGAAAGCTTTCAATTACGAATTCAAAGTTCCCTGGGCTGGGCCATGGAAAATCTCTCCCCTACCGGTAGGGATTGAACTTCGATACGATTCCGGCCAGGTTGTGGTGTTTTACGATCCGGAACTGCAAATTGACACGGCGCACGCGTTGAGAACCCCAACTACGCCGGAGTCGCAGCGGCTGGCGAACATCCTGGCGTCGCATCCGATTGAATCAAACTATGCGTTGTATCAGGCCGCTTACGGAGCGTCTCCTGCACAAATCTCGGCGCTGATGAAAGAGCAAGATGCGCTGCGCGACAACCTGCTGTTGTTTTGGAAATTATCCTTTGGCCCCGATTTATATTCGGGAAACACGGCGGAATTTTATTCCTTCGACTGGGTCAAAAATCGAGGTTTTCAGTTCGGCGACCCATCGAAAGGACAGCCCGTCGCGGTCCGCGTTTTCGACGACAGCGACCATCAATTCCGCTTTATATTCACGGTGGCCGACGGCTCCGGCGGAAAAATCACGCAGGAAGACATCAATATGGCGACGCAGTCCCTTCAGCCTGTCCCTATCATCGAACGCTAGTCAGGTGGTTTCGTCTATCTTCTGCACGCGAATTACATCCGTGCGGGCGTCGAGAGTTCCTATAACCACAACTTTCTTCCCCAAATGTTTGCCGGCTGCTTGCTGATCATCGAGGTGGTACCAGGTATTATTGGCGTCATCACGTAGCACGAAAAGTTGGCCATTCTTGGAGACGATCACACCCTCAAAGTGCCGCGCATTGTCATCAGGGCCGGAGGTCGGTTGACCAGTGGCCACTCTTGCTGTGGATGTCGGCGTCTGGGCCGGCACCCTTCGACTGCTAGCGCATAGGGCGAAGCAAATGATGGTCATGCCTAAAAGCAAGTTTTTCATAGTCCTCTCCAACGGATGGAAGGACCGGGCTGCTACGAGTGAGCAATGAGCATGCCAGGTTACCATATCATTAAGACAAAGGGGGTTAGGGTCAGAGGACGCGAGAGAAGGGATGCAATATTTTCAGGGCACTCGGACAAATTTCTTTCTGCGACAACCATAGTACGCTGGCCGTAGTAAGTGGATTGCCTCGTTGCTAGGAAGAAGCTGCCGCTTTGCCTGCGGCATTCAAAACTTTAGCGTAATAAGCCTCATATTGCGGGATCACGTCGTTCGAACAGTACTTACTGCGCGCATTGATGCGTGCTTGCTGGCCCATTGCACGGCCGCGATCCGGGCGAGAGAGGATTTCCAGCGCATATTTCGCGCCCGCTTCAATATCGTGAGGTGGAATCAGGTAGCCGTCCACGCCCTGCGTCACTACTTCCGGTAAGCCACCAACGTTCGAGGCGATAACCGGGACCTCGCAAGCCATGGCTTCGAGCGCGGCCAGGCCAAACGATTCTTCTTCGCTCGGCAACAGAAATAAATCCGCCAAACCTAATTTCTCCTGCACGCGATCCTGCTTGCCGAGAAAAAATACGTCTTTAGAGAGGCCGTTCTTGCGAACTAGAAATTCTGCCGATCCGCGATCAGGGCCATCGCCCATCATTACGAGTTTCGCGGGGATTTTTGAGCGGACCCGCGCGAAGATCTCGACGACGTCTGTGATGCGCTTCACTGGGCGGAAGTTCGATAGGTGCATGAGGATCGGCTCGCCATTTTTGGCCCAGCGTTCACGCGCGGATTGATCCGCACATCGCATGTACAGGTCGCAGTTCACGAAATTGGGGATGACCTCGATGGGACGTTTAATGTCAAAGTCGTGAATCGTACGGTCGCGAAGATAGTTCGAAATGGCAGTTACACCATCACTCTCCTCGATGGAAAAGCGCGTGATCGGAAGATAGCTGCGGTCGTTGCCAACCAGAGTGATGTCAGTCCCATGGAGTGTGGTGATGAATGGCAGCCGTTTGCGTTGCGACATCATACGAGCCAGAAGGGCGCTTACGGAGTGGGGAATCGCGTAATGAACATGCAGCAGGTCCAGCGAGGCTTCCTCCGCTACTTCATACATTCTGGTGGCAAGGGCCAGAGTGTAAGGAGGGTGATCGAAGAGCGGGTAGGAGGTGACTTCCACTTCATGGAAGTAGATCCGCTCGTGCGCCTCGCTTAATCGAATGGGCATGGCGTAACTGATGAAATGGATTTCGTGGCCGCGTGCGGCAAGCTCAATGCCCAGCTCCGTGGCTACGACTCCAGAGCCGCCGTAGGTTGGATAGCATGTGATTCCGATTTTCATAAGCGCTCGTTTGACTGTAGCAGTCCCTTGTCGCGCCGAGCAAGCCATGTGCCCGCTTGCACCAGCAGGTTGGCGAATGCTAGATTCAACCGGCCGTTCTGGAATTAGACGAGAAACAAGGGCGGGCGATGCCAAGACTTTCTGGAAAAACGGCGTTTATTACAGGCGGGGGAACCGGGATCGGGAGAGCTTGTGCGTTGGTATTTGCGTCGGAGGGAGCGCAAGTAGCCATTGCAGGCCGCAAGAAAGAGCCTCTGGATGGGGTCGCAAAAGAGATTCAGGCAGCCGGCGGCCGAGCTTTAGCAATCGAGTGCGACGTGGTGGATGGCCAAGCAGTCCAAAGCGCAATCGCGACAGTTGCGCGCCAGTTTAATGGGCTTCATATTGTTGTGAATAACGCCGGGGCAATTGTAGTGGGCAGCGTTGAAGACACCACCGACAAGGATTGGAATCTTGTGATGGCCACGAATTTGACCGGGACGTTTATTGTGTCGCGAGCGGCGATTCCGGTGCTTAGGCAAGCGCGTGGGGGATCCATCGTGAACATTGGCTCGTATTTGGGGATCGCTGGCCGCCGGCAGCGAGCTGCCTATTGTGCGGCGAAGGCTGGAGTAATGGGTCTGACTCGGGCGATGGCACTCGACCACGCGCAGGACAAGATTCGGGTCAATTGTATATGTCCAGCAATGATCGAGACAGAGATGGCCAGTCGGTCGCTTTCCAAGGCTGCCGATCCGGAAGCGGCGCGAAAACAGCGCATCGCAGAAATCCCGTTGGGCCGGCTGGGTAAACCGGAAGACGTGGCGCTGATGGCAGTATATCTTGCGTCCGAGGAGTCTTCCTGGGTCACTGGCGTTTCGCTGCCCTTGGACGGGGGACAAACAGCCTACTGACATGGCGCGAAAGTCCAAATCAATCGAATACCTGAAGGAAAAAGAACTGCGCGAGCGCGTGCGCACAACCAACACGGCGAGACAATTCGGATTCGTGGTTCAACACGCTGAACGGGGAAAAGTAACCATGCGCATGCCGGTGAATGCGCGGCACAAACAGGTTCACGGCGTGGTCCATGGTGGAGTGCTTGCGGCTCTGGCAGACACTGCGGGGGGACTAGCGACCTATATGGCTTGTCCGCTTGGGACGCGCGTAGCTACGGTGGAGATGAAGATAAATTTCCTGGAGGCGGTGGAAGCGGGGAGCGTCACTGCCGAAGCGGAGGTCGTGCGGCTAGGACGGCACATTGCCGTCACTGATTGCGATTTGCGAGACGATTCCGGCAGGCTGGTGGCCAAGGCGCTGATGACTTTTTTCGTAGGGCCGTTTAGAAAGAACCGGAAGAGACGGCGCTCCTAGGCGAGTGACAACCTATCCCTCAGTCTTACCCGCTAATCACAACTTACCTTCTATGGTTACTGGCCGTTGGTCCCGCCTTGGGCCGCATCGTCGCCGTCCTTATAAAGATACTTGATACAGTGCTTGTAAAGAAGAAGGTTTGGGCTACCGAAACGCGTCAGCTTGATACAGTCGCGATCGTACCATTCCACAGTGCCGCGCAAGATCTCGCCATCGTTGAGGACCACAGCAACCGGCGTGCGCGATTGCATCTGCTTCACGAAGTAGAAATTCTCCGCGTGGGTTTGCTCGGGAGGCGCAGGTTTCTTGCGCGCCGGCACCTGTTGGGGCATGGCTTGGACTGGTCGAGGGGCTGCGAACTGGTCTTTCACATCCGTGAGAGTTGGACGGAAAAGCTTGCGATTTACCATATAAATGCTCCTTGCAGATAACTGCGATTGAAGATTCTAACTGTTGGACTGTAGGAGAAGTGATTCGGTTGCAGGATTTTGAAAAATAATCAAAATCCCTGGTCCCGGCCTAGCGAATCGCGAGAGAAGCAATCAGCGCATCGAGGCCCAATTGGCGGCCTACGTTGCGTCGCAAGCGGCTATCCAGCCGGTCGAGACCTTGCGTAGCCTTCAAGACCCATTCGAAATTTATTTTCTTACCGAGGGCCTCTAATTCAGGCCTTAGATCTGGGTTCCGAGACGGGCTGTGTTTCTGACCTTGGGAAAATTCCAGCAGGTCCGTGAGGAGACTATAGAACAGCTCTAAAATATTTTCAAAGGATTCCTTTTCGCGTTTGGCGAGCTGGGCGGTTGCCGCAAAAATTTCTCCGGACCGTTGGCCGGTGATGGCTTGCGCCAGCAAATCCAAAACGCTCTTGCGCAGACGTTTTGATTCTTCCAAATCGAGCGAAAGCGCCATTCCGGGGCTGCCGCAGGAGAGTTGTGCAAGCAATTTGCGCTCCGACGGCTTCACCTCGGTATGCTCCTTCAGGAACGCCTCCATGTGCTCCTCGCGAACCGGCGCGAAATGGAATTGCAGGCAGCGCGAACGAATGGTGGGCAGCAAAGAGTCCGGGGTAGGCGCGAGAAGAATCAGAGTGGCGCATTCAGGTGGCTCTTCCAGGATTTTCAGGAACACGTCGGCGTCGGTCCAGCGCATGGTGTCCGCGCCGTCCATAATGAAAACGCGCCTGCGGCCTTGCGGTCTGAAATAGGCGGCGCGCTGAACGGCCCGCAATTGTCCAACGCGAATCATGGGGCGCGCGACTGGCGTCCGCAGCCGAACGGGATCGGGCACGATCAGCCAAACGTCCGGGTGCGTCTCGATCAGCAATGGCGTGCGCTCGACTGCCGCGGCGTCGGCGCTCTCTCCGCGCTCGGCGAGCCCCAGTTCGATCAGAGGCGCGGGATCGGCCAGCCGCGCAATTTTCTGGCAGGAGTCGCATTCACCGCAGAAGTCGTCTTGCAGGCGTTCGCAGTTGGCAGCTTGGGCGAACATACGCGCCAGGGTGTATTTCCCGATTCCGCGCGGGCCGGTAAACAGAAGTGAGCTCGGCACGCGCTTACGGCCTAACATTCCGCGCAGTGCGCTGACGATGCGTTCGTTGCCGAGAAATTCGTCAAAACCCATAAATTATTTTTCCAGCTGCGGAGATGTTTCAATGCGCGCGTCTACTCCCGCAAGAATCTCCTGATGGATCTTCTGCGGAGAGCGAAGCGCCCCGGCTGCGCTATCGTAACACTGGATTTTATGCCAGTTAGGCTCGCGCGCGAGCTGGTCGTAAACGTCCGAGGCTGCCTGCAAATGCGGAATATTTGATTCCTGGATGTCGCGCGGGAGTTTGGTGTAGTCGCGTGCGGCCTTTTCGCCGACCAAACGATGGGCTATCGCTGGTGGAACGTGCAGATAAAGTACCAGGTCTTCTGCGGGTAACGCGTACACTTGATATTCCAGCTGCTTCAGCCACTGCAGAAACTCAGCGCGCTTTTCGCGGGGTACGCGCGCGCCTTGATGCGCCAGATTCGATCCAATATAACGGTCCGCCAGCAGAATTTTTCCGCAAGCGAGAGACGATTCGATGCTTGGTTTCGCTTCCAGGCGATCGCCAGCGTAGAGCAGGGCAGAGAAATGCGCGTCAACGGCTTCGAGCGATCCGAATTCTCCATTTAAGTACCGAGCCACGAGCTTACCGAAAAATCCATCGTAACGTGGGAAGCTGATCTGCGCGAAAGGTACCCCGCGCGACGCAAGCGTCTGCGCAAGCATGTCGAGCTGCGTACGTTTGCCGGAGCCGTCGATTCCTTCGAGAACGATAAATTTTCCGCGGGCAGGCATCAGATTTGTCGACCAGTTTAGCACAGGCTTATGCGAACGATTTGTTTGGCGGAAGTTGCGTGGGCCAGGCATATTGAATTCCTCCTGCTGCTTGACGGAAAGACTCCGCCGGAGCAAGTTTCAACTGTAGCCACCCCCTTTTCCTTCTATCGAAGAACGAATCCGTTCGCCTCGGGACAAAAAGCCTCGCAATTCGTGAACGGGCACTGTGTATTTTGCATGGGCTAGTCGGTGGCTGGTCGCTTTCCCGCGGCTGAAAGTGAAGTGGTGTTTTGGCATGATAGAATCGCGCGGTGACGGCGACGGAAAATTCTGCAATTGCTGCGAACCTTGAACGGATTAGAGAACGCGTCAGGCTAGCGGCAGGACGCGCGGGAAGGCGCACCGAAGATGTGACCATCGTTGCAGTGTCGAAAACGTTTCCGTTCGAGGCCATCCGGGCAGCTTATGATGCGGGTCTCCGTCATTTTGGCGAGAATCGTGTACAAGAGTGGGAGTCCAAACAGCCGCGTGTTGCGGACCTGGATGCAACATGGCATCTGATCGGACATCTTCAAGGGAATAAAGCACGCCGCGCTGCGGGGCTTTTCAACCGGGTGGATTCCGTGGACAGTCTTCCCATTGTACAAAAGCTCGACTCCGCACTTGCGACCGATCCTACCGGCGAGAGAAGAGAAGTGAAGGCCGAGGAGCGCTCGAAACAACTGCAGATTCTGATTGAAGTAAGGTTGAGCGATGAAGCTACTAAAAGCGGCGCGGCGGAATCGGATTTGCCGGCTATCACAGAAGGCGTGGCCAAGCTTGTACATTTACGGTTACTCGGTCTGATGACCATCCCGCCTTTTCTGGACCACCCTGAAAAAGTTCGCCCATACTTTTCAAAGTTGCGCGAGCTTCGCGACGATTTAGCCCGGCGCTTAGGCCGGCCACTGCCGGTGCTTTCGATGGGCATGAGCCACGACTTCGATGTTGCGATAGAAGAAGGAGCTACGGAGATCCGCGTCGGCACTGCGCTTTTTGGCGAACGCGCGGCCCAGGCGTGATTGAAATTGTTGAACGCGACGGTGCTGTAATCTTTGCAGTGCGCGTAATTCCGCGCGGTACCCGGAACGCGATCGAAGGGGCCTACGGCGAAGCGTTAAAGGTGCGGCTCACCGCGCCGGCGTTGGAAAATCGCGCGAACGAAGCGCTGCGTCGATTGCTGGCCGAGTGTTTGAACGTGCCAATGGCGGCTGTTAGAATCGTAGCGGGCGAAAAGAGCCGCACGAAACGCATTTCGATCTCTGGCATCACGCGCGGACGAACTGTCGAATTGCTTGGACTCTAACCAATTTTGAACCTAAAGGACTGCCATGCCCGACATTAAAGCCATTCAAACCGAAATGCGCGCCAACCAAATCGATGGCTGGCTTTTCTACGACCATCACCATCGCGATCCTATCGCGGCGCACATTCTGGGAGTCGGAAAAAACGGCATGGCCACTCGGCGCTGGTTTTATTTCATTCCGGCTAAAGGCGAGCCGCGCAAGCTAGTGCATCGTATTGAACAAGGCGCACTGGATGGCTTGGATGGCACGAAACTCGTTTATTCGGGATGGGAGGAACTGCACAAGAACTTACCGAAGCTGCTCGCTGGGAGCAAAACCATTGCCATGCAGTATTCACCCGAAAACAATATTCCCTACATAGGCCTGGTGGACGCGGGAACGATCGAACTGCTGCGGAAATTTAAGAAGAAGATCGTAAGCTCGGCGGACTTAGTCCAGAAATTCGAAGCGAGCTGGTCACGCGAGCAGGCCGAAGGACATTTCGAGGCCGGGAAGATTGTTGATCGCATCACGCGCGAGGCCTTCGCGCGCGCCGCGGCGTTCGTGAAAGAAGGGAAGCCGCTCACCGAAGATCAATTGCAGCAATGGATCGTGGAGCAGTTTCTGGCGCGGGGACTTACTAGCGACGAACCGCCTATCGTTGCGGTACAACCGAACAACGGCGATCCGCACTACGCGCCAAAAGCAGGCTCTTCGCGGCCGATTCGGGCCGGCGATTTGTTGTTGCTCGATATTTGGGCCAAGTTGAATCGTCCTGGAAGCGTTTATTACGACATTACCTGGATTGGCTATCTCGGCAATCGCGTACCGGATTCTTATGCGAAAATTTTCCGCGTAGTGCGGGCGGCGCGAGACAACGCCGTGAAGTTCATTCAGGAAGCAGTGGCCAAAAAGCGGCAGATTCACGGCTGGGAAGTGGACGGCGTGGCGCGAAAGACGATCCAGAAAGCCGGTTACGGTAAGAATTTTGTCCACCGCACGGGCCACAGCATTGGGCAAGAAGTCCACGGCAACGGCGCGAATATGGACGGGCTTGAAACGAGAGATGACCGCAAAATTGTCCCGCATACTTGTTTTTCGATCGAGCCGGGAATTTATCTTCCGGAATTTGGCATGCGCACGGAAGTGAATGTGTATGTGGACCAGAGCGAAGCGCGCGTTACCGGGGCGATCCAGGAAGAAATCCTGGCGCTGCTATCTTGAGTGGAGTTCCAGGCGGCTCACAAAAAGATACTTTGAACGATAGCCCAGTCAATGACCTACTTGGACCCAACGGCGCCGACGCATCTTCCAACTCCGTTCGCTCCCACGAAAGTGCGACAAAGCGAGTGGTACTCGCGCCGTTTTTTGCGATGGCCGCCTGGATTATCCCGGGCCTCGGACATTTAGCCTTGAAACGCTGGGGACGCGCGCTAATCTTTTTTTCTTGTGTTGGAGGGCTCGCGATCACCGGTTACCTGCTGCGCGGAAATGTTTTTCCTCCGCACTCGGGGGATTTATTCGGCACGCTCGGCTT
Source organism: Binatus sp. (SeqCode) (assembly GCA_035602755.1). Taxonomy (GTDB): domain Bacteria; phylum Acidobacteriota; class Terriglobia; order Acidiferrales; family UBA7541; genus Palsa-295. The sequence goes on from DATNLR010000150.1 coordinate 37,506, forward strand.
CCTTGCCGATGCTAGCACGGGAATTTTCTACGTCCTGGCGAAGTTCTTCGAACGGGCAGGCCCAGACGTCTCGCGTGCAGCAGGCGACTACGGCACACGGTTTATTGCAGCTGCAGGAATCGTTAATTTGCTCAGCGTCTTCGACGCTTACGAAATCGCTCTCGGCCGGAGAACCATGTGACCGCAAGTTGTGTTATTTGCGCATTTCTCAGCCATCCCCATGATCCGGTGCGAGGCTCGCATTTTTTCGCGATGTCACTGTTTGCGCTGTTGGTGTCGGTCGCTCTCGCTGGCTTGACGAAGAGAACGGCGCAAGAGCGCATCAAGTATGCCGCCTCTTGTTTCCTCAAGTTTCTGGCAGTCGCAATCGCGATTGGCTGGCTGATGTTTCCCTTCTCCCATTGAAGTAGCGCGCGGAGTTAGCCGCAAATTCTGAGCAACATCGCAGGCCTTCGGACAGAAGACTGCGCCGTCCTGCTCATATCTTCGTGATATATACTCCTCGCACCTCAGAAGGAGGACTTCCTCCCATGCGAAAATATCTTGCAGAGTTTGTGGGGACGTTTGTGCTGGTGTTCGGCGGAGTCGGAAGCGCGGTGCTTGCCGGCAGCCACATAGGATTCCTGGGAGTGGCATTCGCCTTCGGGCTTTCGCTGCTGGCCATGGTGTACACGATCGGACCGATTTCCGGTTGCCATATTAACCCAGCCGTGACGCTGGGGGTGCTACTGGCAAAGCGAATCGGCCCGAGAGATGCGGTGATGTACATGGTGGCGCAGATTTTCGGCGCGATTGCGGCCTCCGCGCTGATTCTCTTCATCGCCAGCGGCGTAGCGGGCGGCTACGATTTTGCCGCGAATGGGCTGGGCGCGAATGGTTATGGGCTGCACTCGCCAGGACAATATTCGATGCCCGCCGCGTTTGTGGCGGAAATAATTCTGACCATGTTTTTAGTTGTCACGGTTCTTGGCGCAACGGATGTGAAGGCGCCGGTCGGTTTTGCCGGGCTTGCCATCGGATTGGTGTTGACGCTGATTCACCTGGTCGGAATCCCCATCACCAATACTTCTGTAAACCCTGCGCGCAGCATTGGCCCTGCGTTATTCGTGCAAGGCTGGGCGCTGCAACAATTATGGCTGTTTATCGTTGCGCCCTTGATCGGCGCGGCGATAGCGGCGTTTGTTTACGCTGCGATACGGCTGCCGGACAATATCATCACTACACCACAAGGGGAGCGAGCCCTGGCTAGCGAACAAGCGCAACGAACGTTGAATAAACCTCGTCCTTAGGGAGTTCTGGCGAAAAATGATACAGACCTGTTAAAACCGCCAGCGCTTATTCGAGCCTCCGCGCGGCGATCTACCGGCCTGCGCCCTGCACCGATTCAGCTTTGCTTCTACTCTGGCCACCGTCGGCTCAGGGGATATTTTACTATTGGATTAGCATTCAGTTTATTACCGTCAGTCCTCGGGAAATTCCACCACAGCGAAGGATGCCGGCAGCTCGTCGTGTCGCTCGGAATCGGCGCCGACACTGATCGGCGTCCACGGCAGAGCTTGTGCAAATGTCGCTGGCGACAAATAGGCGCCCAATATCTGAAATTTCTGCAGGCCATAGGGCAGTCCCTCCGCATTGAGGGGAGAATTATTGTCGCCCACATGAAAGTGAAGGTGCGGCCCAGTAGACTGCCCAGTATACCCCAGCTGACCTATGACGCTACCACGTCATCACTCATAAGCGGCGCGCCCGAGGATGCCGTGAGTTCAGAGCCAGAGACACGATCGCGCGGAGTGCGTGCGTCGGTCGCCTGTGTTGATTTAAGGGAGTTGCAGGTCGAGGGAATAAATCTCTTCGTTGCTGATATCGCGAACAAGGAGTGGAGAGCCGTCAGGCGCAATGCCGGTCCAAGGACCAAATGGCCCGTAGTAGCGACGGACATCACCGATTTTCACGATCGTATCCAAGTGCAAGTCGGAGAGGCGAAGACGATAGAAGGCGGGCTCCGGCACCCCGAGCGTATCGAAGAGGATGCTTCTGCCGCCGTCGGTCCATTCCATATAGCCAATGGGCCCAAGGCCTTTGGCGATGACGGTCCACTTTCGGATAGCAAATTCGTAGAGGAGAAGATCATCGTAGTCCGCGTGAGAAGCGAGGAGATAGCGGCCATCGGGAGACCAGCGGGGACAACAGATGCCATCCGTGCCGGCCAGAGTCGTACTCCGTCGAGAGGCCAGGTCTAGCAACTGAATTGATACGGTTTGCTTGCCGCCTTCGACTCGCGTTTGACCGTAGGCGATCGTCGAGCCGTCTGGAGCCCAAGTGGGATCAAGATCAGAGACTGTGCCGGAGGTCAATTGGTCGGCAGGCCCGCCAGTGGCAGGAATCAGGAAGATGTTCCACGGACGGCCTGGACGAGAGCCGGAAAAAGCGATGCGCGAGCCGTCTGGGGACCAATGCGACAGCGTAGTGCGGAGAGAAGGTCCGGTGAGTTGAGCAGCCTCAGAGCCGTCGGCTTTGGAACGCCATAGAGTATGTTCTGGGTAACGGACGTAGCTAAGCATGCGACCATCGCGTGAGAGTTCGACATCGCCGGCTGAAATTCCGGACAGAAATGGCACAAATTGGCGCGACGAAGAATCGTAGCGCACAAGTTCGGCGCGCGGCTCGGCGGCAGTGACAAACAGTTTCTTTCCGTCTTCGCTCGGCATACCTAGGTAGAAGTTAGGAGGAACCGTGGTGAGCGGAACGGGCGCAGGGCTCCTGGTCCACAAGGAGTGACGCTCCGGCAGAGCCCAAATCCTGCTCTGGCCGTTGCGCTGGGTCTCGAAAAAGTAGTAGCGGCCGTCGGGTGACCATTCGCCACAACATCGATCCGGGAAATCCGTCATTTCCGTCAGAATCTGATGAAGGCCTGTGCCACTGGCTTGTGCTTCCCAAATTGTGATTTGGCCGGTCTTCCTGTTGTCGACAGAGAAACGCAAGCGAGCGCCGCCCGGAGAGAACCTCATGTGGAAGACGTGACCCGAAGCGGAAAGAAGTTTGTGCTGATTGGACCCGTCTGGATCGGACAGGAAAACATCTCGATCCCTTGCGAAGATGATTTTGCCGCCAGGCGCCCACGAGACGTCATCACACTCAATCCCATCGACACTTTGCAAGGACCCTGATGGCAAATCCATGATCTTGAGCGGAAAAGGGCCTTTTGCTATGTCCGCGGGAGCGACCAGAAGCTTCGAGCCATCAGCAGAGACGCCCCGAAGACCTAAGCCGGGATAGGAGGAGGCCAGCACAACGGTTGTGCCGCCGACGGAAGGAACTTCCAAAAGCATGACGCGATCAGAGGCTTGTTCATTAAAGTAGATTTTCCCGTCATGCAGATGAAGATTAGCTTTGCCCATTTCGTCGAAGGTAATCTGAGTCGAGTCCAAAACGCGTGGCACGGCTACGGGGGAACGAACGAGAAGTAGCATGCCCGCGCCAACGATGGTGACAAACAGGCCAACAACAATGAATCTGGATCGACGCCGTGCAAAGGGAGTCGGAGAAGGGTTAGCGGCACACTGAACGGGCGAGAGGCCGCCATCCCGAATGACTTGAACCGGGGCCAGGAAACGGTACCCACGGCGGGGAACCGTCTCGATGAAAACGGGAGTATCCGCGGAGTCCCCAAGTACTTCACGCAGACGCTTGATGGCCGAGTTCAGGCTTGTATCGAAATCGACAAAGGTGTCGGCCGGCCAAAGCGCCGCATGAAGATCTTCGCGCGCGACAACCGCGCCGGCGCTCTCAAGCAACTTTCGGAGAACAAGGAAGGGCTGATCTTGAAGACGCAACTTCGCGCCGTTTCTTCTGAGCTCACCCGAGGGGGCATCCAATTCAAAGTTGCCGAAACGATAGCGCGGCAGAGCAGGCGGCGAGGCGGTCTGTGAATTGAATAACACGGCCTTTTTCGATCACTATTATAGACGAATCAATGAGCAGGAACGTTCAATCAACGGTACGGAGGCTGTGTCAGAACTCGTTGTAAACGTAAGTCTGGCAGTGCTTTGTGATGTCAGACGTGTTCCAGATAGAAGTCAGAGGAGCACTATGGAGCTGCTGCTGCACGCAAGCCAATTTAGACGCTCTCGATACGGTGGTTCGAAGCGGGAGCGGTCATGGATCGGACTAGCGCCGTTGCGCTGTTGGGAACGCTGTTGCTATCGGTTGTGTGCGGCGCGGCCGTCGGCCGAACCAGGACGCAACTGGCTAGCAACGAAATGGCCATTGAAGTCTATGGCGGCTACTTGGTGGTGGCCCGAGGTAGCGTAAACAGTGCCGACAATTTGCGGTTTTTGCTGGATACAGGAGCAAGCAACACCGCGATCGACCGCCGAGTGGCGGAGAGACTTGGACTTCACGGCCAACCGGCGAAGGTAATCAACTTCGACAAAACTGTGGCGCTGGAATGGACGGAAGTGAAGGAAATGACCTTCGGGCCAGAGCGCATTTGCAATGTTCGGGTTATGATTGAAGACCTTGGGTACTTGCGCTCGGCCGGAGCGCATGTGGACGGCGTGATCGGGCTCGACCAATTGCGCAGGCAGAGTTTCCTTGTTGATTACGCCAGAGAACGCGTGGTGTTCGGTCCCACTGCGACGGGCGGAATGCACGGTGTGCCCATGCGTGCAGACATCACGTCGATCAGGGTGGAAGTAGAGCTCGACGTGCGAGCAGTCTGGATGGTCGCGGACACGGGTGCACGCGGAATCGTTGTTTATGAAGACACGCTCAAGGACCTGCTGGCGAATTATCGTGTGCAAAGGCGAGCCGGCGCAGTGAGTCTGGGCGGACCTCTCGAGAACCGCATAGCCATCGTGCCGCGGCTTCGTCTGGGCGGTCAGGATCTTGACCGGGAAGTTGTTCTGATCAGCGCGCCGGGAGCAAAGAGGCTCAGCGGCGTTTCGGGATACCTGGGTCTGGCATCGCTCGATGCGAAGCAGGTTGCTTTTAGCTTTGAGACTAATCAACTGCTGTGGAGAAAGTAGGCGGTTTGGCGGTTTGTTGACAGGGAGCCTTCCAAGCCCTACTTCGACACGAGGTCAGGTCAGGCTCCGCTTAGAACGTCGGTCGGGCGACGCAAGTGTCTGCGGAGCTATCGAAGCCTTAACACGCGCCCTGGCGATTGAACTGGCACCGATCCGGGTTAACGCCGTATCTCCTGGAGTCGTCCGCACGAACCTGTGGCAGAGCATGAGCTCATCAGAAAGGGAGCAGCTCTATGAAAGCGTGGGCAAGCGCCTGCCTGTGGGGCGAGTCGGCGAAGCTTATGATATCGCCCAAGCCTACTTGTTTTTGATGAAGGAAGAATTCGGCACCGGCCAAACGGTTGTGGTCGATGGGGGTACGGTCCTGGTTTAGCAACGCGGTAATTCCCAAAGAAACCGGCTCTTCTGGCCAACAGCGCCTTTCTGGCACCGCCGCCGGATCCAGTATAGTGTGTGCAGCCGTAGTCTCACTCGTCGCGGAGGGCGACCATGGGATCTAGCCGCGCCGCGCGCCGCGACGGAATGTAACAAGCGACGAATGAAACGGCCGCCAGCAGCGCCGGCGCCAAGGTCAAAACCACCGGATCAAAGCTATCCACGCGATACAGAAGACTCGACAGGACTTTTCCGACAGGCAGTGAAAGCAGGAGCCCAACCCCGGCGCCAATTCCGAATAGAACCATCCCTTCGCGCAGCATCATGCGAAGAGCGTCTGACGCGCGGGCGCCCAGCGCCATGCGGATGCCGATTTCACGCGTCCGCATCGCCACGGTGTAGGCTCTCACGCCGTACAAACCGATCGCCGCCAGCAGCAGTGCCACGCCTCCGAATATCACGAACATGCGCGCGCCGGTGTGCACAATCCAAAAATCGAAGCTGCTGTGCATGTGCATGCGCAAGGTCTTAAGCGCGAGCACCGGAAGGTGTGGGTCCACCGCGCGGATTTCGCTGCGCACAGTTTCGAGCAAGCGGGCTTCAGCTCGTGCGTCTTGCGCACTCGTCATCAAGTGGATGTTCGTGTCTGATTGGTAGGCTTGTCCGAACGGCACGTAGATGTGGGGTGGCTTCTGCATCCCAATGACGCTTTCTTGGATGTTCGCCACTACGCCCACAACTTCTGCGTCGACCGCAGGTTCGTTGCCGCCGTCGGAAATCAACCGAACATTCTTGCCCACTGCGTCACCGCCCGGCCACAGCTTCTCGGCCGCAGCCTGATCCAGGATGGCCACGGAGTGCTTGGTGCCCGGCGCGTCGGCCGCTGTAAACGCTTGGCCGCGCAGCAATGGAATCCCCATCGTCTGGAAGTAGTTGCCGCTCACGATGTTGTACCGGCAGGCAACTTCGGGGGCGGCGGTTGCCGATACCGCCGCTGAGGACCGCGCATCGCTTGAACGTTGAACGGTCTTGCCAAGCGATATCATCCCGAACGGCACGGTGGCAGCCAAGCTTACGGACTCGACGCCGGCAATGGTTTGTAGACGGTCTACCAGCGCTCGGTAGGTTTCGCGGCTGCGCGTCTCATCATAGCCCGCGAGGCTTGCGTCCACTTCGGCCAGCATTTCTCCCGACACGCGAAAGCCCGGCTCGACGCGCGCCGCCTGCACGGAACTCCGGATGAAGAGTCCGGCCGCGCTGAGCAACATCAACGAGAGAGAGATCTGGCCCATCACCAGTAAATTCCGCCGCGCAAAAATGCCGCGTCGCTGGTTCGCCTGAAAGTCAGCGCGGTCGCCGATCTTCAGGCCTGCGAACAGGTTCCATCCGGACAGGTTCCACGCCGGACCAAGCCCGAACAGAATCGTACTCAGCACGCAAAACCCGATGGTGGCGAAAAGCACGCGCGTGTCGGGCCCGGCGGAGTACACCAGGTCGATCGGCGCCAACAGCGCCATGGAACGCACCAGCGCGCGCGTGCTCCAGTAGGCAACTACGAGTCCGGCCACGCCCCCGGCAAGCGCGAGCAGAAGGCCCTCTACCAGGAGCTGCCGCACGATGTCCGCGCGGCTGCCGCCCAATGCCAACCGGATGGCGACCTCTTTCCCGCGCGTGGTCCCGCGCGCCAGCATCATGTTTGCTACGTTGAGCGAAGCGATCAGAAGCACAACACTTGCCACTGCCAGCAGCAAGATCGCAGGAACCATCAGCTCGGAGTCGCTCTCCGGCGCCGTAGAAATCCCCATCCGGGGCAGCCGTTGCACCAGGAAAGTTTGGTCCTTGTCGTCCTCCGGGTATGCCTTTGCCAATTGAGAAGCCGCAGTTGCCAGCAGGGCATCCGCCGACTTTTGAGACACGCCGGGCCGGAGACGGCCCACCAGGATGAGGTCGTGATTGCTGCGCGCGGCAAGCGCGCGGCCGACGCCTTCAAAATTGTTTATCGCCATTTCGTAAACGCCCAGCGGCAGATACAGCTCGGGGCTGATCATTGCAGTGGTTCCAGTGAAGCCTTCCGGAGCAATACCGACGACCGTATAAATCCGGCCGTTGATGCGCACGCCCTTGCCCAGCAACTGTGAATCGGCGCCGATTTTCTTCCAATACGAATAGCTCACGATGACGACGGGAATTGCGGAGGCAGGCCGTTCTTCCGCGGCCGTGAACGGCCGCCCCTGAAAAAGGGGCACTCCGAAAGTGGTAAAGTAATTGGCCGAAACGATGTCCGCAAACACGCGCCGAGTGGTGTCGCCCTCTGAGAGACCTACCATCGCCAGGTTGTGGGCCAGCAGGCTAGAGAAGGCGCTGTCGTTTTTGCGAAGTTCAGCGTAGTCCGGATAGGAAAACCCGCGATAACTCGCTTTGCCTGTATCACGGCTATAGCACCCGACCAGTTCCGCAGGGTTGCGAATCACGAGCGGTTTGAGCAGGAACGCATTCACCAGACTGAATATCGCCGTATTGGCCCCGATGCCCAACGCGAGCACCGTCACTGCCGCGCAGGTAAACCAAGGATTTTTACGGAACATCCGCGCGCCGAAGCGCACATCGCCGAGCATATTCCTCATGAGATCTCTCCTGGTCGCGTGATCGTCAACTACTAGAGGTCTACGTGCGAAGAGGACCGAAAGTTCCCACAATCCCTGCAGCGTCCTAGCATGATTCGTTCGAGATTATTGTGCGGCTTGGGATACTTCGGGGCAACTGCTGAAAACGAGGGATTATTGCCGACTATCGGCTGCCGTGCCCTCTGACTCTTCCTTTGTCCCAACGGGCTCAATCGCGCCAGGCGTTAGCCAGTGGACCTATAGCCTTCGGGCGTTTCGAGACCTTTCGATTTGCCATACTGGCGGCCTCCCGAGCCGCGGGCAGTATGGTCGTTCAACTGGACGCTGATGGTCTCGAACCCCGTTTCTGTCCAACTGGAGCACGGCTCAACAGGCAAGTCGAATCTCACCGAACTTGTGCGGCGCGTCAGGCTATTGCTTTTTCACCTCAAACGACACGGGGCGCGCCACCGAGCGGACGTCTGGATCGTAATATTCATAGACACGCGATTGGAACGTTCGCGTCCGAATCGGGTACTTCGCGCGCAGCCGGAATTTCAATTGCACGGTCTCTCCGGCCGCGAAAGCGTCGAAATATAGAATTGCCTGTGTCGCCGTCTGGCTGAATTTTTCCAACCGGCCGCTTTTCAGCTTGGACGATTTTTCCTGATACTCCTGCAAATCCTCGCTTAGCAAATCGAATCCGGGCGGAATTCCCAAATCCACCATCACCAGGTTCGCGGATTTTGGCAGATTGTTTCGCATCGTGGCTGTCGCGGTCACAATGTCATCCTGCACCAGCTTCGTGCGGTCGTAATTCACGGAAATCGAGAACGGCTCCTTGTCGCCTTCCTGGTCCCAGGGAATGAAGTATTGGCCGGCGGTCTGATACCCAAGCGTCCCCTTGCCGTCGTAGCGAATCTCCACGAGGTTCGACCCGCTGCTCTCAATCTCCTTGAAGACAAACTGATGCAGTAGGTCATTATTCTCCGGAGTCAAAACCAGCTTTTCGGCAGTTTTTCCGTTGACCGCTATTATCACCGTTCCGCGCAAATCGGCCGTCCCTTTTTCGCTCGCCAGCAGCAACGCGCGTAGCGCCATGATCGTTGCTTGCGTGCTGCCCCAGGCGCCGGTCGCGTCCTTTTTCGACGTGATATAAGCCAGAGCTTTGCGCGTCGTTCCTGCCGCTCGCCCCCATTTCAGCAGAGCTTGCACTGCCAATCCCGTAGTTTCCACGCTCGCGCTCGTTCCGCTCGAGTAGACGCCCGTTTCTTCCGAGCTCCACCAGGCCTGCTCATCCTTTTCCGCGCGGGCGTCCAGGAGCATCTGCATCGCCTGCCGAGTAAACTCGGGATCCTTTCCGGAATCCACCGCGAAATTGGCCAGCACCGCCAGCGTGTAGGGATCGGACTTCTCAGAGAGATTCTTCTGAATGTATTCGCTGGATTTTCCAAGCGCAGGCCCTTGGTATCCGGTATTGCCTAGCGACCAGGCAATGTAGGCCGTAATGCGCAGCACATCCTTGTTATACCGGTTCGTCGCTCCTTCATTGATGAACTGCGTGTCCGGTTTCCAACTACCATCCGCCTGTTGCTGCGATACGAGCCACTGCTGCATGCGCTGAATCACGCGCAGATCCACGTCATAGACCTTCGACATGTCGTAGAACTCCATCAGGCCGTACGAGGTCAAAATCTTGTTCGCCGGCGCCTGGCCGAACCAGGAAAATCCTCCGCTTTGGACTTCAAACGTCAGCAGTCGTTGGTACCCGTTGGTGATGTATCCTTCCGCCTTGGCATGCACCTCAGGCGTCAACTTTTTCGTCCGCTTCATGTAATCCAGCGCCAGCACGTTAGGATAAGTGCTTGACGAGGTTTGCTCGAAACATCCGCCCGGCATCCGCAAAATCGAATCCATGCCTTCGATGATCTGGCTCAGCGGCCCGGGGTACAGGCGCACAAAAATCTTGCTTGCGCCGTCAATCGCCATTGGGGGAAATTCCAGGGTGTGACTCGCGTTCGTCTCCAGTTGTCCGTTGAATACGATGTTCTGCTCCCGTCCGTTCGGAACCACTTCGATTTCACGCACTACCACGTCGGCACGCTTCGTGTTTCCTCTCATCTGGGCGGTAAGTGTCAACTTGAACTTCCCGATTCGCTTCGCCTCCAGTGTGAATTGTGATCCACCGACATGCTGCGAATCCACATCCACGGACTTCTCTCCGGAATCATCCGCCAAGGAAAACCAATCCTCGTCCTTCAGCTTTAACCGCACCTCGCCTTTCGCATCCGTGTAGTTGTAGATGGCAACCGGCAGCGACACTTGATCTCCTTGCGTCAGGACGACCGGCAAGTCCAGATCCACAAAGAAATCCTGGAACACTTTCAGGCTTGAAGTCGCTGTACCCAGCGTCCCGCGTTGCGTCGAAGCAATCATGGACATCCGCCACGTCGTGATGTTGTCGGCCAATGGAACGGAAATCTCCGCCATTCCATTGCGGTCCGTGATGATCTCAGGATTGATGTACAGGGTCTCTGGAAAATACGATCGCACGTGAACGTTCGCCGTTTCGTTGTCATCGGCATCCACCGTGGCCATTTGCGAGACGTTCTTTCCATTCACCGGAAGCTCTTTCACCAACATACGCATCCGTTTTGCCTGTGGCATACCCCATGCTTGCCCGGCGATGACTCGACCCATCACGCCTCCGATCGCACCACCGGGGACTCCCCCAGCAAGTCCGGCGCCAAAGCTTCCGCTTTCTCCAAATCCACTAGCTTCCGTACTGAGGATCACTTCGGAACTTCCGGAAACCTCGACCGTTACCGAAGCAGATCCGACTTCCAATCGTGCCGTGATTTCTGCGTGGTCTCGCCCCTCCAGTTGAAAGGTATCTTCCGCTTGCTGAAAGCCCGGACTGCTCACGGTCACTTTGTAAATGCCCGGACGCAGCGCCGATAGGTGAAACCCGCCTGACGCGTTCGTGTGCGCGACCTGCGCGCTGGAAATCGTCATGTTTGTGATGGTTATGATTGCATCCGGAATAACCGCGCCGCTCGGATCGATTGCCAGCCCCGAGATTTCCGCGCGATTGTTATTCGGTCCGCGGTCGTGCTCAATCTTCACACTCAGTTTGGTGCCGCCGGCGGCCGCCGTTGTTACGATCGGGATACGCCGGAAGTAGAGCGCGGTGCGCAAGTCGTCTGCGGTATCGAAAGTCTTGTCTGGTCCAGCGCCGTGAAGAGTGAACATCGTTTTAGAGTTATTCCAGGGCGTGCGCTCGACTTTCAGTTTGGTTCCCCAGGCATCGCGAAAGTCCGGCTTCCCGGAATCCGCCAGCTTCTTGAACGCTTTCTCCAGGTCATTTTCATTGGGATCGCTTGCTATCGCGTGCCGGAGCTCTGCGGCGATCCTCTTGGCATCTTCCTGGAACTGTGCCTGGTACCGGTTCCAGAATTCGTAATATTTTGTGCGGGGAATTTCACGTCCGGCCTGGCCATCGAATCCGTTCTGCCTCACGATTTCTGTAGCCGAAAAGAGCGCTCGTGCAGCAACATCGCGCTGCGCCTGTTTATCATCAGAGACCGGCTCGACGATCTCCGGAAGCCCGACGGAGTGAATCTCGTACCGCGGCTTCATCACTTCCTGCTCGAGGTAAAAGAACACTTTGGCGAAGCCAGGCTTCTTTTCAGCAAGCGCGAATACCGCTTCGTCCACAATCTGCAGCCCCAGTGCGGCGCGCACTCCTTCTCCGTTCTTGTCCGTCACGTGAAAACGGATGTGCGAGTCGTCACCCGGCTTGTAGACGGGGCGATCCGCCACGGTCTCCACTTTCAGCTCATCTGCCGGCTGCACAAACACCAGCCGATGATCCGCGACGGGTTGTGCATTGGCTCCGAACATGTAGGCACTTACGTCCACCGTGCCCGCCAACTCGGGGCTGGCCGCGAGCGTCAACTCCGCTTCGCCTTCTGTAATGTCTAAGTCCCTAGTCAGAATCGTCTGACCGTCTTTCACGACGTCGACGTAAACCGTGCCACGCTTCTTGGTCGTCAAAATCCTCAGCCGAATGGAATCCCCCGCCCGATAGACGGCCTTCTCGGCTCGCAACAGCACCTGGTCGTCGCCCGCGCGAGCCTGCAGCAGCACCGGCGCGGAAACTTTTTCTCCCTCTTTGTCTGTCGCATCAATCTGCAAGACCTCCTCCCTCTGTGGCTTGTTCAAGGTGAGTACCGCGAGGCCACCCGCATTGGTCGAAACGTTTTGTTCGTCGCCGGACCCTGACCGCACCTTGAGGTTCGCTTCCACTGGCGTTCCATCTGGATAGGACGCCACCAAGAACACCTGATTTTCCAGGCCGGGAACCAGCGTTCCGCTCTCCGGAATCGCGGTCAGCAAAAACGCCGACTCACTGACCGTAATAGGCTCGCCGCGGCTCTCGGAATGTCCCGCCGTGTCTTTTGCCGTCACTTCGATCAGCACTTTCGATGCGCCTCTGTCGAGTGGCCTCCCCGCCAGGTATGCAGGAAGCTGCAAATCAAAGTGATAAGCGCCATCGTGATCGGTTTTCCCTTCAACCGAAACGGCCGTGAAGGTCGTGACATCCATTCCTTCGGCTTTCACGGAGACTTCGGCGCCATCTAACGCTTTTCCAAAGAAATAGTTTGCTTGCACTGTGCCGCTCACGTGATCCCCAGGCCGGTAGCCGTGCTTGTTCTTCCCTTCGGGTGACGCGAAATTCAGCTCGACCTTGAATTTCGGCAGCACGTATTTCTCCACCTCCAACACAATCTCCGCGGTGTTCGTTGAGTCCGTGCCGGCCTCTCCCAGCTTCGCGCGCACGTGATAGGTTCCCAGATTCACCTCGCTCGCTAGGCCAAAGTCCGCGGACCCGATGCCAAACTCATCCGTCGACGTGGCTTTCTTGAAAACCTTGTTCCCGTGGGAGTCCTCCACTTCCAGCAGCAGGTTCCGTTTTCCTACCGCCCGATGGTCTGCACGATTCAGCGCGAGCGCCCGCGCGTGAATCATCTGTCCCGGCTGATAGATCGTCTTGTCGGTGGTCAGGAGAATCCCGACTTTGTCCTGCAACTGGATTGTTTGTGTGTACTCCGTCGTTCCCAGTGAGGTATCCACCGTGTAATGCAAGTTGCAGTTGCCAGTAACGCCTTCCGGAAACTGAAACTGCGCCTCGGTCGTGCCGCGATGATTCAAGCGCCCTGTAAAGAGTGTCCGCTGTTCTTTTCCGTCGGCCTCCATTGCAATTCTTACCGCGCCCCGCCCGGGAATTACATCTCCTTTCGAATCGCTCACAATCAGCCGTACGGCTGCTCTGCTGCCCACCAGGTAGCTTCGCTGTCCCAGTACGCGTAGCACGGGAAGCCTGAGAATGTTGGAGATGGACTCCACGCCTTCCAGCGTTTCCACTTTTGTGTCGTCATAGCGAAACTCGTATCGCACCCGATGCCAAACGAGCTCATCCAGCGGCACCGCCTTAACGAGCTTCATTTCTGCCCTGAAGCGCGACGCACCCTTTACCACTTCGACGGTCTTCTCCGTCCGCCCAATGACGTGATTCTCCGGATCCAGGACTTCTGCGGTCAGCCGTCCCGCACCCGCTTGCGCCGCGCGGTAAGGGATCACTACGCGAAGCACTCCGTGAGAATAAGTGGCCCACTCTCCCGTCTTCTCCGCCCCCGCAAAAGTCTTAACCAACGCAGCAGCCATCAGCACTACGAGCAGAGAAACGACACTCACCACAATTTTTTGCGGGGGTGTTTTTCGGAAGTTAGACCACATCGGTTCCTCCCTGCGGTGCTGGCGCGATCCCGGGCCAAACCCCTGGGTATTCCCGTCTCCTAACCTTGGAACGACTTTGATTTCACTTCTTGCACGGACTCTTCGGGGGTGCGGGAACCTACCCACCTCGCATGGACACCGCGCCATGAGATTCAGTTCCCCTCTTTTTGTCTTTTCAGATGTTGACTTGGACTGCTTTTCAGATCTCCTCGAAGCTTGTTTCTGGCCAACTTCCAGTTTGCCGACAAACTGGAAGTAGCGGAGATTGCGAAGCATCACCCCTGGATCAACGGGCTCCGCTAAGTTCGCTCGGCCAAGCGTTGTGTCAAGGGAAGGGGCGGGAGTACGATGCGCCGGAGGCTGAGCCAGATCGGAGCGGTCTCTCGAAATTCTTTGGAGGAGAGGATTCCAGAATGAATCTTCATCAGCGTTTTGTATCCTTCTGCAGCGGCAAGCGCATGTTGATCAATCTCGCGGCCGTGATGTTTCTAGTGACGCAGCCGGTGTGGCCGCAAAGCCCCCAGCATCCACTGGATGGGTTGACAGCGCCGGAGATATGGACCGCCTACGAGGTGCTGCAAGCCTCCCACAAAGTCGGTGCCGACACGCGCTTTCCCATGGTTCAACTCCACGAACCTCCGAAGGAAGAAGTGCTGGCCTGGAAGCCCGGGCAGCCCATGCGGCGCGAAGCGTTCTTGGTTGTCAAGCAGGGGCCGCAAACATTTGAAGCGGTCGTGGACGTCACTGGGAAGAAACTGGTGTCGTGGACGGAGATCAAAGGAGTGCAACCGAAGCTGTTGGACGAAGAAGAAAACGGAATCGATGGAGCGGTAAAGGAGAACGCGGAAATTCAGGCGGCTCTGAAACGGCGCGGTATCAACGATCTCACGACCGTATTTTGCCACGCCCTACCCGCCGGGTACTTCGGAACGCAGTCGGAAGTGGGACGAAAGCTTCTGCGAGTCCGATGCGATGACGAGCGGGGCACCCTGGTGGGAACGGGAATGCCCATCGAAGGATTGACGGGCTTGTGGGATGCCAATGAGAAAAAAATGTTGCGCGTGGTCGATACCGGCGTCGTGCCCGTACATCCGCCCGCGTCCGATTATGACGCGGCGTCAGTGGGCCCGCTGCGGGAGGCGTCCGCGCCGCTCTCGGTGCAGCAGCCAGTAGGGCCGGGTTTTCGGCTCGATGGACAATCGGTGAGCTGGGACAATTGGAATTTCCATTTTCGCATCGACCGGCGAGTAGGTTTGATCGTAAGCAATGTGGGATACAAAGACGGGGACCGCCTGAGGTCGATCCTCTATGAAGGCTCGGTCTCGGAGGTCTTTGCGCCGTATATGGATCCCAGCGAGGGTTGGTTCTGGAAGACGCCGTTCGATCCGGGAGAGGGGGCAGAAGGATTTTCTGATCCATTAGAACCTGGGGCCGATTGCCCGGAGAACGCTGTTTACTTCGATCAGATCTATGCAAGCACGACCGCAATGCCACAATTGAGGCCACGTGCGGCGTGCCTGTTCGAGCAGCCTGCGGGGTACCCGGCGTGGAGGCACGGGGAACAGGGGGGTGTAGTCGAAAGCCGGAAACTGCGGGAGCTCGTTCTGCGGACCATCGTCGCTTTCGGAAATTACGATTTTATATTTGACTGGATTTTCCAGCAGAACGGAACCATCCGCGTGCGCGTCGGCGCGACTGGATACGATAACGTCAAGGGAGCGAAGAGCCGGACGGCGGTGGAAGATAAGGACGGGCAGGACGGCTTATATGGCAGGTTCATCGCGGAGAACATGGTGGCGGTGAATCACGACCACTTCTTTTCGTTCCGGCTAGATTTCGACGTGGACGGAACGGCGAACAGTTTTGTGAGAGACCACCTGCGCGTGAAGCGCCTGCCGGCGGACAGTTTGCGGAAGAGTTTGTGGGTGGCCGAGCCCGAAACGGCAAAGACGGAGGAGCAGGCAAAGGTCCGTATGAGCATGGAAGAGCCAGAAGTTTGGCGGGTGGTGAATCCGAACGTGAAGAGCCCTCTGGGATACCCGGTGGGATACGAACTGATGGGCGGAGACAACGCCGTGTCGCTGTTGCTGCCGGAAGACTATCCCCAAAAAGCGTGCGGGGTTTACCGATTATCACGTCTGGGTAACGCCCTACCGGGAAAATGAGCGGTATGCGGCCGGCGACTATCCGTTGGACAGCATAGGCGGAGATGGATTGCCAGCCTGGACCAAGGCCAATCGCGCCATCGAGAACACGGACATTATGCTGTGGTACACGGTCGGGTTTCACCACCTGGCGCGCGCGGAGGATTGGCCGGTGATGCCCACGGTATGGCACGAATTTGAACTGCGGCCCGTCAATTCGCACGCAATCCTGCGTTAGATTTGCCGAAGTAGGCAGGACCGCGTGATTTGCGGGAGCTACGACGAGGAGAGGTAGGAGCGCGGATCTCGTACCTGGCTAACAGGATTACCGCGTGCCACGGATCCCTGATTTACGCATTTTTTCAGTGGACCTAACCGGCAGCTATCCGGCTTCCGCGGCGGGATTAGTCTTGTGAAGTCACTAATCTCCCCGAACCCCGTCTGGATAGCTTCCGGTTTGCCGCTAATCCAGCAAGAATTACTCTGCGGTGATTCAACAAGATCATTTACATCCGTGCTGGCTATCAAGCGATTGCGTTAAAGGACTCGAATCCATTCCTTGAGCCGCTCGGCTTCCGTGACGATCAAGTTTGGATCCTGAAAGGTGTGAGCGAGTACGGATACCCCTTGCGTTGCGGATAGGAGATGCACAGCGAGGCCTCGGGAATCGGCCCCTTTGCCAAGCAGCCCGAATTCCTTCTCCATCCAGGCCAGGGCTTCCTAAGAACAATACCCTCGATTTCTTTGCTGTTGTGCCGCCATATTTTTGCAGTTCGGAGCACGACAAGGCAGCCGCCGCGCGCCGGTGCTTCACGGTTTTTTATCTTGATGTCTACAAATCCACATAGCGGTTCCTTAGGCGAATTTACGCTATCAAGTTCCTGCAACAGTTTCTTGAATCGCGAAACGTGCGGTTCAACGATGGCTCCGCCGATGTCGTCCTTCGTCTTGAAGTAGTAATAGACATTGCCCAGAGGGACCCCGGCCTCCTTCGCAATATCGGCAATCGAGGTGCTGCCGAACCCGTAGAGATAGGTGGTCTTCTCGGCGGCTTGCAAGAGTCGGGTCCGGCTGTCTGCTTTCATTCTTGGCGTTGCGCCGTCCTATAGTTAGTTGACTGACTCATAGTGAGTTCCTCGCATCATGAACGGAAATGATTCACGGAGGGGAATGAAGCTATGAACAAGGACGACCAGCGAATCCTAAGGGCTCGCAAGGGCTGGAACCCCAAAGAATGGATTGTTTGTGCAATTATATTGATCTTAGCCGCCAACGCGGCACCCGCCATTCTGGGATCTACCGTTTCGGGGATCCCCTCAGGCTCTGACCTCGATCGGAAAGCCAAACAGTGGATCGGAACATGGGCCACAGCAGCGCAGCCGTTCATCCCGGAGTCTCTCCAGGCCTACCGGAACCAAAGCCTGCGTCTCATCGTGCATACGAGCGTCGGTGGGAAAAGGGTCAGAATCAAGATCTCCAACACTTATGGCGACAGACCGTTGCTGATCGGCGGCGCGCATATCGCCCGCCGGACGGCCGAGGCGGAGATCGATCCGCGCTCCGATCGGATGCTGAAGTTTCAAGGAAAATCGTCCACGACAATCCCGGCGGGCTCGATGGTGGTAAGCGATCCGGTCGAGATGGACGTGCCAGGGTTGTCGGATTTAGCGGTTAGCCTTTTTCTTCCTCAGCTTGCTGAGGCCCGGACTTCACACAGCCTGGCGATGCAGACCAGCTATGTCTCTCCAGAAACAGGGGACTCAACAGCCGTCGTAAAATTCCCAGTGGCCAAGGCCATTCACTCCTGGCCCTTCCTGACCGGGGTAGATGTCGAAGCTTCGCCTGGCTCAGCAGCCATCGTGGCGTTTGGCTCTTCGCTCACGGACGGAGACGGAACCACAGCGGACACAAACGGGCGTTGGACTGACGTGCTTGCCAAGCGTTTGCAGAAAGGCGCTGAAGTAAAAGTGGAGATTGGCGTCCTGAATGAAGGCATCATCGGCAATCGCCTGCTGCATGACAGCCCGAAAGGCGCTGACAACCCATTTGGAGCAGGCTTGGGCCAAGCCGGGCTGGCGCGGTTCGAACGTGACGTGCTAGCTCAAGCTGGCGTCAGGTACGTCATCGTAGGTCTGGGCATCAATGACATCCTTTTCCCGGCATTCCCGTTCACTCCTCCGAGTGAAAAAGTCAGTGCTGAGGACATCATCTCCGGCTATCGTCAGCTCATCGCGCGTGGCCATCAAGAGGGAGTTCGTGTCATTGGGACGACAAACCCGCCGTTTGAGAACTCCGCCTTCGAGGGGCTGGTAACCGCTTTTTATACTCCCGAGAGGGAAACCGTACGTCAGAAGGTTAACGATTGGATTCGCGGCAGCGGTGAATTTGATGGCGTGGTCGATCTCGATGCGGTTTTACGTGACCCAAGCCGTCCCACGCAACTGCTTCCTGCATACGACAGTGGAGACCACTTGCATCCCAATAATGCGGGTTGCATCGCCGAAGGAAATGCCTTTCCCCTTGCACTGTTCGCGAGGTGATCGCTAACGCTGTCCAGAAACGCGCCTTTCGTAAGTCCTGCCCGGTCGCCTAATGTTTATCAACAACTCTGCAGCTGTACCTGAAGTTCCCGACAAGCATCCTGGACGGTTGACGAGCTAACCGGAAGTTATTCCGGGCCAGAAGTCCGCTGGTAGGAAATACGAGCAATAACGAATGCTGTTCGCACTTCGTGATCTCCTCGAACCCCGTTAGAACGAAGCCGCCCGGCGGCGGGATGAACGTCTGGAATGCGGAATCCGAGCGCCGATCCCTCAGCGATGATCCGTCAGCCGACGCAGGACAATCACCGCCGGATTCGTCGTTCCCACGTCGCGTTGCGTGTACGTAAAAGTCTGTCCGTCTGCCGAAATCTCCCAATCTTCTGTATCAAACGCGGTGCCGTTCAGTTTGGTGACGGCTCTAATCGTGCGCGGTCCGGTCATCTTCGCGGAAACCGTCATTCCGGCGGGAAGTCTGGGGCCTTCCTCGGGATAGTCCTTGCCATCGAATTTCAGCGAATAGTGCGTTCCGTCTTCAGGAAGGCGCAACATGACTCCATCGTCACCATTGGGCTCAACGTCCACTTCAGTAAAAGTCATCTTGACCTCGGTTGATTCCCATGTGCCTTCGAAGCCCGAGGTCCCTGCCGTGCGCTTCACAGTTTCCGAGCCGCTGGACATCTCGCCGTTCGCATTCGGAACACTGAAGGTGCGTTTCATCGACTGGCCGTCGGCGGAGAGCACCCAGGTCTCGGTACCGGTCGTCTTGCCGTTCGACTTGTTAGTGAACTCCCAAGTCGTCGCGTTCACCACTTTCATAGCCGTGGTACCGAATGCTGTTGTCTGATCGGTCCCGTCCGCTCTGACTTTCCACGGAAACGCGCCGTCCTGGAAACTCCAAGTATTCGGTCCCGCTGCGGCAACGGAATCGGTTGCACCGGTCAAGTGGCTTTTTGCCTCGTCAATCTTCCACTTACCAATGAACGGATTGGCGGCGTAGACGCTTGAAGCCAGCGCGAGCGCAGGTGTGGCAACTTTAGCCCGTTTCAAGCGCATCGGTCGCTCTCCTCTACGCGCTCAACTGTCGTCATAACGGCCGTTGACCTCTTCTCCCATTATGCCGAAGTCGCACATTGACGTATTGAGTGGATCTGACTTCCAGGAAAAACCAATCGAAGTGCGGCGCGGAAACGCCAAAAACCGTGCGCAGGAAAAGGCAAGCGCAGGGCTTTTGGCCCCCCGTTGGCCGTTCCTTTCATTTGTCGAAATCGCTGACTCTGGTTAAGAGCAATTGCGGCGAGCTCCAAACTCGGCGCTTGGCACTTGACAACACTTGGGACCTGACGAGGGTCGCTATACGATCCCCCACAGCCGCCGGGCCTCCTCGGCGATGATGTCCGGCATCTCTTCAGGAAAGAACGCTTTGGCACCCTCGACGCGACGGACGCCGCGCGAACGCGGAAAGGTGTGGTCCAACCAGTCCGGGCTGGCCGGCGAGAACACGGTATCGCCGGTGCCCCAGACGATCCGCGCCGGTACGCGCGAGCGATGCAGAGCCGGCTCGATCCCGGCGAGCGGATTCTGCTCCAGTGCAATGGCGTAGGCCTCACACTGGGCCTTGCGGCGTGGCGAACTGACGAGCGGCGCGAAGTAGCAGTCCACAGCTTCATCCGTAGGATTCGTCGGCTCGATATATGCGAGCCGGGCGATCCCTTGGGGCGATCGTGCCAGATTCTTGTCGGCAACCATCGGCGCGAGCAACCGATCGACGAACGTGCCGGCATGCGCCATTGCGATCGCGGGCAGGAAAGACTTCGCTGGGCTGTCATTGGCGGCTTCGCAGTTCGTGAGCAGCAGCGTGCGGACGCGCGATGGGTACCGGGCCACGAACAGTTGGGCGACCTGACCACCGGTGTCGTTGCCGACGAGATCGACTTTGGAGATGAACAACCGGTCGAGCAGTGCAGCGAGCATCTCGACCTGCTGGCCAGGTTCTAGGTTCTGTCCGTCCGGGATCTCGGAGTACCCCAGTCCCATAAAGTCGGCGGCGATGCACCGCCGGTACGGCGAGAGCCGCTCGAGCGCGCCGCGCCACTGGAATCCGTTGAGTGGGAACCCGTGTAGGAACAGCGCTGTCCGGCCCGATCCCCGCTCCACGTAAGCGATCCGGCCGAATCGGAGGTCGGCGAACTGGCGCATGGCGTGGAACGCCGTCTCGTCGATCGGATCTCGCGGAGAGGCCGTGAGCGCTGCCTGGGCGTCGCGCGTGCCGCAGTCGCCTAGGGCAGCCGACGCGATCGCGGCGGCGGTAAGTTCGACGAACTTTCTGCGATCCATGTCCCACAGTGGTCTCGCTTCGTCACCGTGTCAATGACCTCCGAGGTCATGGTCTCGCACACGCAGATGATCTAAGATCCAACTATGTCAGGGATCGACTCGCGCTCTCCGCGAAACCTAGCGCCGGTGACTCACGTCGGCGCGCTACTCCGCAAGTGGCGAGCGGCGCGACGGCTGAGCCAACTCGATCTCGCGCTGGCGGCAGATGTCTCGTCCCGGCATCTGAGCTGTGTCGAGACCGGCCGAGCGCAGCCCAGCCGCGAGATGGTGTCGCGATTGGCGGGCGCGCTGGCGGTTCCGCTGCGCGAGCGCAATGCGTTGCTGGTCGCGGCGGGTTATGCGCCCGGATACCACGACTCGGGGCTAACCGCGCCGGAGGTCGAACCCGCCCAAGGCGCGATCGAGCTCATTCTGCGCCAACAGGAGCCGTATCCCGCGATCGTCGTCAGCCAGCATTGGGATCTGTTGGCCGCGAATCAGGGCGCGAAACGCCTCTTCCGCTGGATGCTCGGCGGGCCATCGCCACATACGAACATCATGCGGCTGAGCTTTGACCCGGCCGGCCTGCGCCGGTTCGTCGTGAATTGGGAGGAGGTGGCGTTGGATCTCGTCCGAAGCCTCCACAGCGATGTCGCCGCGGCGCCGTCGGACACCTGCGCGCGGGGCCTCTTGAGCGAAATACTCGCATATCCTGGCGTGCCGCCTAGGTGGCAAGACCGTCATCTGGGCGCACCACTGGTGCCGCTGTCGACCATCACGTACCGCAAGGACGGCATCAAGCTGACATTCTTCTGGACGACCACGACGTTTGGCACGCCGCGGGACGTGACGCCCGAGGAGCTGCGCATCGAATGCTCGTTTCCTGCCGATGAGCCGACTGACCGGCTGTGCCGCGATCTCGCCGCGGCGCCGTGAGTCACGGCGCAAGTGTGCGTCATAATATACTTGTATTCGCACGGCAGAATAGACTTGTAATGGGGGGTGCCAATGGTGAGTCCGAACGAGAAACCTGCGGAATCCCTCGATGCCCTGAAGGCACTTCAAGCGGGGGGCGGCGTGTATTCAAATCCGACGATTTCAGCCGCGTCCATCGCGAGCGTCTGCTTGAAAACGGATTCCTTCTGGATGTCATGAAGGGCTGGTTGATGTCATCGAGTCCTGGCACGCGCGAAGGCGACAGCACACCGTGGTACGCCTCATTTTGGGAATTCTGTGCTCGCTATTGCGCGGAGCGTTTTGGCGAAGAATGGTATCTATCGCCGGAACAGTCGCTCTGGCTCCAGTGCGAGAGAACCGTCATCCCAGACCAAATCGTCGTCAACAGCCCGAGGGGAACGAATAACAAGATCGATCTCCCGTCCAATACGTCCCTCTACGACCTGAAGGTTCCGGCGATGCCGGAACCCGAGAATCTCGTAATGAGGGATGGGCTACGCCTCTTTTCGCCGACTGCATCGCTCGTCGGTGTGGGCGAGAGCTTCTTTTCGCGCAATCCCGTCGAGCCACAGGTGGTCCTGGCCAGTCTGCGCGATGCCTCCGATCTCACTGATTGCCTCAAGAACGCCGATGTCAAAGTCTTCTATGATCGGTACGAACAGGCAGACTTGTGAGGAAGGAACCTTTATGAGCACCTATCTGAGATCTACCAGAAAAAGCCCCGCTATTGTTTAACTTTGTGTAGGGATTCTTGATTACCATAGCGCAGGACTCCGCGTAGTTGCTTCAGCGTTTGAACGCGAGATATCCGGACCTTAACGCCTCGTCAAGTGTCATCGCCTGCTCCCGCGTCACCGCGCCGAACATATCGTTTATGGGGAAGGGCTTTCGCATAGCAGCACCTACGGTTGAGATATGGCGTGCCATGTCCAAGTTGATGCGCCCGTCGTGTTCGCTCAACTCCATGAGGCGCGTTTGCCAAGCCTCGGCCGAAATCGTTTCGTATCTCAGCGAACGTCCCAGATGCCGACCGATAATCCCGGCGACTTCACTGTGGGTAAATTTTTCACTGCCAGTCGGGTAGACCGCCGTTTTATCGCCGAACCGTTCGGGAAACCGCAAGGCTGCAACAGCGAGCTTTCCCGCGTCGGCGCCAGCAATCCAGTTCATGGGCAGGTCCGGAAACGAGTTCCGGATTACGCCGTCACCCAGAATATCCTCGCGATGTAGCAACTCCAGGTTCTCGAAGAACAGAGAAGCAATCCGCAAATGGATGCAGGATAGTCCGGACCATTCGAGCAATTCCTCCGCTAACCATTGAGCGCGTCCCAGGTGGCTTGGACTGTCCGGGTTCGCGGGCCCCATCGACATGACGACAAGACGCTTCAGCCCACCCGCACGCGCGGCGGAAGCGAAGTTAGCCGCCGCATCAACGATTCCTCCCGTTATTGGGTACGTAAAATATGCGGTGACTGTTCCTTCAAATGCGGGAATGAGACTCCGGCGATCGCGGAGATCTCCAACCACGACTTTGGTACCAATCTCCTCCAGAGCCGCTGCTCGGTCGTCTCTTTGTCGAACTAGTGCACGCACTGGTACGCCCAGCTTAATCAGCTGACGCACCACGTATGCTCCTGTTCCACCGTGGCGGCCGGTGCCGCCGACCACCAGGATCGGATTCAATGATTCGCTCAAGGGTCCACCTACTGTGTAATTACACTATATGCACTATAGCCAACGCGGCGCGAGCATGCAAGGGCCTTGTAAAGTTCGACTTAACAGTCTTGCCTTGTGGCCTTTCGCAACGTCTTCAGCGACGCAAGCACCTTCGACGCTGTCCCCGGCGCCATCCGCTCATGGACGGAAGCCTGTGCAGCGGCCCAGAGGGGCAGTGCCCGCGTCAAGAGGCTGAGCCCCTTTTTTGTGAGGGTATACTTTACCGCGCGCCCTTTCTGAGTTGCCGATTCGATTAAGCTACGCTCGGCCATGTGTTTGAGGTTTCGTACAAGGGTAGTCCTCTCGAAGGCCAAGCGATCCGCGAGTTCCGTAATGGACGAAGGTCGGCCGACATGAAGCGCGGCAAGGAGAGAGAACTCCGTCACCTCAAGGCCGATCGGAGCAAGCACCGCATTGTACCGCCTGGTGATGGCGCGTGTCGTCATACGCGACTGCAAGCATAGGCACTCGCGGCCAATCTTCTCGATCTCTAGCTGTACCTGGTCGCCCGACATGGAACACACTCCGTCCCTTTCAGTGTAAATACACTATGCTCAGGCCGCAAGGGGTGCCCAGCAGGCGGCGACCCCGGTTGGGCGCGCTAGAAGAGGCTATCGCTGGAAGAAAAAACTGTTCAGCGCACAGGGGCGAGGAGTGCTGGAGAAACTTTCGTTGGCTCCCTGGGCGGGTCGGCGCCGGAAAGAATTATTGGAGCTGCTGGACCAGCGGGACCCAACGATTACGGAGGCAGGCATTTCGTAGCGGCCTAGGTTCAAATCTTTACGAGCTTGGCGCACCCGATAAAGTGATTCAGAAAATCCTACGGCACGCGAATGTCGCCACCACCAGAACGCATTACATCGTGGTAGACTCACGTAAGAGCAAAGCAGCAAAGGCCGGTTTCGCGAGAGCTTTAGGAAGAAAATGGGCAAGAATGGGCAAGACTCCGAAAAGCAAAAAGCGCAAATCGCCCCATAAACATTGATTGGGCCGAGGTAGCTCAGTTGGTAGAGCAGCCGATTCGTAATCGGCAGGTCGGCGGTTCAAGTCCGCCTCTCGGCTCCAACATCCTGCGGTCCAGCTAGAGAAGCAGTTGCGAATTCTAGTTGGAAGGATACTTCGTTTGTTGCAAGGTTGTTGCAAGTTTCTTTCCTTCCTCCGAGTTGTGACGGGCTGGCCGCGGTCGTTGAATAGCGGTGTTTGCAAGAGATGATGGTGCCCGAACCACTCGCGCCTTCGACCGAACAAATAGCTAAGGCACTTGGATATACAGTTCAGCACGGCGCAAACGATCATGCTCTGATGGGCTGGTATCTCGGATATAGCAAATAGCCGCGACGCTGGCTTTCTCGAAGCGATGGCCGCCGGAAAGTATCAGCCGGAACTGTTGTTCCCCGGCCATCCCGGAATTGTGGAGCGAATTCGTCGCCATCCGGCCTTACTGTGGAAGTCTGAGAACGTCACCCAGCATCTTCGGACGCGGAAGTGATCCGCACCGTCGCCAACGCCACACTCATTCGTTCCATACCGTCTTGATGTTGGTGAATTCGCGGATTCCGTAAACGCCCAATTCGCGGCCGATGCCGGAGCGTTTCACGCCGCCGAACGGAACCCGAGGATCGGAGGCCACCATGCGATTGATGAATACCATTCCCGCCTCAATCCCGTTAATAAACTGTTCCTGCTCGTTTTTGTCGGTTGTCCATGCGCTGGCGCCCAACCCAAAAGGGGTAGCGTTGGCGAGGCGAATCGCATCGTCTATGTCTTTCGCCCGAAATAGGGAGGCGACCGGACCGAAGAGCTCGTCACAAGCTGCAGGTGATCCGTCGGGAATGTTTGTGAGCACCGTAGGCGCGTAAAAATTCCCCGGGCGGTTCAGCGGTTTACCCCCGGTCAACAATTTTGCGCCAGCTTTGATGGTTCTTTGTACGTCGGCATCGAGAGTTGTGACCCCATCCGCTGTAGCGAGCGGCCCTAGCTCTGTGCTCTCGTCAAACGGATCGCCGATTTTCAGCGCTTCCATTCTTTCAACGAAGAGCTTCTCGAACTCATCGGCGATGCGTTGATCCACGATGAAGCGCTTCGCGGCGATGCAGGATTGCCCGTTGTTCTGCACCCGAGCCTTCACCGCTGTTACGACTGTGTCTTTAAGATTTGCACTGGGCATCACGATAAAGGGATCGCTTCCTCCCAACTCCAATACCACTTTCTTCACTTGTTTCGACGCAGCAACCGCTACTTGAATTCCCGCCCCTTCGCTTCCAGTCAATGTCACTGCGGCGATTCGGTGATCGGCAATAATCCCAGCGACTTTGTCGGACCCAATAAGCAAAGTCTGGAACGCTCCTTCAGGAAAACCGGCGCGCAACAGAACTTCTTCAATCAGCAGAGCCGACTGCGGCACGTTCGAGGCGTGCTTCAGCAGTCCCATATTGCCAGCCATCATTGCCGGCGCTGCGAAACGGAAGACCTGCCAGAAGGGAAAATTCCAGGGCATCACCGCGAGTACCACGCCCAACGGCTGATACCGTACGAAACTCTTCGTAGCCGGCGTTTTGACTACCTCATCAGCTAGAAAACCTGCTCCATGCTCGGCATAGTAGCGGCAGCCGACTGCGCACTTGGCAGCTTCTTCAACTGCAGCGCGAAAGGGCTTGCCCATTTCGAGCGTCATCACGCGGCCGAACTTTTCTTTTTCTTTCTCCAGAATCTCAGCGGCGCGCACCAGCATTTCCGCTCGTTTCGAATGCGGAATCTTTTTGTAGGACTGAAATGTTTCTGTCGCCAGCTGAATTTTTTTCTCGATCTGCGCGTCGGTCAAAGCCTCGAATGATTTTACAAGCTCGCCGGTAGCGGGATTGATCGTCGCAATAGCCATCTTTTTTCCTTTTTACGGAGTCTGTTCCAGGCCTCGGAGAACGGCCATTCCTGGCCGCAAAATACGGTTCCATTCGTTCGACCAGACTACCACATCATCATTTGAACCGCAGTTCTCTCCCGGATTGGATGCGCGGCGGGGGGAATTGATTTTTCAGCTGAGCTTCCGAAGGATGATTCACTTTCGATAGTCGTCCCGACTCTTGGAGCTTGTGGTGTGCTTCCTCCCAAGACGGAGGTTCACACGACCCTTGAGTCCAGTGGGCCACCGCGGCCTCGTCGCACCATTCCATTAAATGTCTCATCACTCGGCCATGAGGTCCGGAAAGCATGAAGCGCTTCATGGACTGTTCGTCGGTCCACACAGTGCGAGTCCAGAACGTGTTCCGAGCCTCCCAGAGCACCGAAACCGCAAGCGCACCCTCGGCCGAGTTCGCTTGCCGCGCCGAGCGTATGGCTTGAACAAGGAAAAAAGGAAGATACCGCCAAGATCTAACGCGAAGCCTGGTCAGCGATATGAAGTACCCGTTCATCCGCAGGCGCTGTTACCTCCAGCGCTCCTTTAGCATCAAATCATAGGGATGGCCCTTATGCCGAGGGCAAATTTTTACGAATGCGGCATTTTCTATACGCTCTCGAATTGGGGGCAACTGTAACTCGCTTAGATGAATGGGCTTACAAACGCGAGTTTGGCATGGTTCCTGCAATTAGCCTAGTCGCGTAGTGGGGTTCGTATGTCAGCCTTCACATCGCGACCTGCAACTTAAAAAAATTACAAATCCAGATTCGATAGAGGAGTGCAGTGAGATTAAGCCTGCGTTTAATCTTATTTCTCGTTGTCGGCATCACGCTGGTCACTTTCCTGGTTGCGAGGAACCAGGTTCGCGGCGAGAAGCGTGGTCTTCGCGCTGACTTGGAGCGACGCGCAGGAATTCTTGCTGAAAGCCTGCAAGAGATTATCGAGCCGGCGCTGGAGCGAGGTTCGCGCGATTCGTTGAGACGTATTGTCGAACGGTACGGCAATCGGGAACGACTCGCGGGGGTAGTTGTGTACGATCCACAGGGTAACGTGATCGCAGAAACGCCCAGCCTGACCTCACTGTTCAATCAACCGCCGGTTCCCATTAAAGAGCTCGAGGCGGGACAAGGCGGGTCCAGCAAGTTTTTCGATCATGATGGCAAGTCCATGGCGATTCACGGATACTTTCTGCCATTGCACGGCAAATCTTCTTCCGTAATCGGCTATCTCGGGATTTTTCACGACGCAAGTTACATCGAAGCCCAAAGCGTTCGTATTTGGCGGGAAACTCTGTGGCACGTAGTTGCGCAGGTGCTTCTAATTGTCTTGATCACGGTGCTGATTATCCGCTGGACCATCATTCTTCCAATTTCTAGAACCGCTCAATGGATGAAAGACGTTCGCGCGGGCCGCACCGTATCACGTCCCTCTTTGCCAAAAGGAGACTTCCTAGAGCCGTTTACACGCGAAGTACAGAATCTTACTGAAAGTCTAGTCGAAGCCAGAGCTGCCGCAGAACAAGAAGCGCGGTTGCGCGAAACGGGTGAGTCGCTGTGGACCCCCGAACGCTTGCGCGTCAGCATTCAAAAGAAGGCGCTGCAAAATACTTTGTTTGTGGTGTCAAACCGGGAACCGTATATGCACGTACACAGAGGCAAAGGCGTTGAGATGATTATTCCCGCCAGCGGCTTGGTCACTGCTCTTGAACCGATCCTTCGAGCCTGCGACGGTGAGTGGATTGCCTCGGGCTCGGGTGATGCCGACCGCGAAACCGTCGACGAAGCTGATCGGCTTCGCGTGCCGCCCGACAAGCCGGAGTACACCCTGAAACGTGTGTTCTTAACCAAGGAGCAAGAAGAAGGTTACTACTACGGTTTTTCGAATGAGGGTTTGTGGCCTCTCTGCCATATCGCGCACACGCGGCCGATCTTTCGGACCTCTGATTGGCAAGCCTATCAGGACGCAAATCGCAAATTTGCTGACGCAGTGTTATCCGAGATGGAAGGAGTGGAAAAACCCCTGGTGCTGGTGCAGGACTATCATTTCGCGCTTCTTCCGCGGATGCTCAAAGATGCGCGTCCCGACGCACGCATCGCAATTTTTTGGCACATTCCGTGGCCCAATCCGCAAGCCTTCGGAATCTGTCCTTGGCAACGTGAACTTCTCGACGGGCTTCTGGGCGCCGACCTGATTGGCTTTCACATTCAAGCGCACTGCAACAATTTTCTCGAGACCGTGGAGGCCGCTGTTGAATCGCGCGTGGAATGGGAACGTTTTGCGGTGAAACGACATGGCCACATGACGCTGGTTCGTCCCTTTCCCATCAGCGTGGATTTCCGCGAGAAGCACGCAGAGCCTCGGGAGCGAGTTTCGCCTTACGTCCTTCGCGCTTCACTATTGAAGAAACTCGGTATTGAAGCGAACTTCCTGGGTATCGGCGTGGATCGCATCGACTACACCAAGGGAATTGTCGAGCGCTTTCGCGGAATTGAACGCTTCCTGCAAAAGTATCCGGACTATGTTGGCAAGTTCACATTTGTGCAAATTGGAGCGCCCAGCCGCACGCAGATCCCGCGCTATCATCAGTTCCTGGAGGAAGTGGAAGCGGAAGCCGCGCGCGTGAACTCGGCTTTCCAGAACGCGAACTGGAAACCGATCGTAATGCTTACGCGCCACCATGGCCACGATGAGATTCGTCCCTATTATAAAGCCGCCGACCTGTGCATGGTGACCTCGCTTCATGACGGCATGAATCTGGTCGCTAAGGAATTTATTGCCGCTCGCGAAGATGAACAAGGCGCGCTCATCCTGAGCCAATTCACCGGAGCGAGCCGCGAACTACGGGATGCCATCATCGTGAATCCCTATGACGTTGACCAAATGGCCGAGGCCATTCGTTCCGCTCTTGAGATGGACGCCGAAGAGCGCCACATCCGCATGGTACAAATGCGCCGCGTGGTGAAAGAAAACAATATCTATCGCTGGGCGGGAAGCTTAATCACAGAACTTTCCGAAATCAGAGTCGGCGACAATGAATCGAGTATTGAGCCTTCGGACTTGCTGAAGTCTCCCGACTCCGGGCCGAATCTCCGCAGTGTCCACCTTAGCCTGGTGCCGCCCAGAACAAGTGTCGGGGGATAAGATTAGCGCTTCAAGAAATCTCGTTCAGCCGTCCGAGGAGACCGCGCCTGCGGGCCAACGTCGTGCGAACGCGAATCATTTCCCCGGTCATCTTTTCCGTAATTGGCGGCAATTGAAATCGCGCCTGAGAACCGCGAAAGCCTGCGCGCTCTTCCTAGACCTTGACGGCACGCTTGTGCCGCTACGTCCGCGACCTGCGGATGTCCAACTCGCTCGACAGACCAAGAGAATTCTAAAACTTCTTCAAGGGCATACCAATTTGCATTTGGCCTTCGTAAGCGGCCGCCAGCTTAAAGTTTTGCGAAGCATCATCGGCATGGACCAGGTCAGTTACGTCGGCCTGCACGGCGCAGAATGCGAAGGTAAATCCCTGGATATGAGCAGAGAAAGCGTGCGCGCTCTTTCTGCCGCTAAGCGTGCGGCCAAAAAGCAGCTTCAGAAATACCCTGGAATTTGGATAGAAGATAAGCGCTTGAGCTTTGCCGTGCATTACTGGCGCGCGAAGCGGGCTACCGTTCGAGCAGCGGAGCTGGCCTTGAATCAAATACTCGCGCCGAAGCTGGGAACTCTGCACATTCTCAATGGCAATAAAGTTTGGGAAGTGATGCCAAAGGAAATTCCGGGGAAGGGCGTAGCGGTCTGCTCATTGTTGACCGCATTGCCGGAAAATACTTTGGGAATCTACGTGGGCGACGACGTCACTGACGAAACAGCCTTTGCCGCTCTAAGCGATCAGATCACCGTGAAAGTTGGCAGGATGCCCGGCACCCAAGCCCATTTTTATGTGCGCGATCCGGGAGAAGTTCATCGCTTTTTAACACACCTCGAAACCTTGCTTTCGTGAGGTAAAAAAACTCGTTATTCTTTGCCCCGGAAACAAAAGCAAAAGGTATAAGCCGCCTGGTTGTTGAAGGAACTGCCCCAAACTATGTAATTCGATTGAACTTCGCGTATGATAGCTAGCGAAATCCCCGTGTTTCGGACCGGAAAGGCCTCTCATGAATCACCGGTTCACCATAGGTGTCGAAGAAGAGTTTCAAATCGTCGATCCCATCACGGGAGAACTGCGTTCGCATGTGAGCGAACTGGTGGCCGCCAGTTCCTCCGGTTTGGGTGAGCAGGTGAAGTCCGAAATGCACCAATCCATCGTCGAAATCGGTACCAAAATATGCGGCGATGTCGACGAGTTAGCGACCGATATGCGCCGCACTCGCGGCGAACTCGTCCGCGCTGCGGAGAAAGTCGGATTGCAAGTGGCCGCCGCGGGAACTCACCCGTTTTCGAGCTGGATCGACCAGGTAATCTCGCCCGGAGAACGCTATCAAAATATTGTCGAAGAGCTCCAACAACTGGCGCGCTCGCTATTGATTTTCGGCATGCACGTACACGTCGCGGTACCCGATCGCACCACCATGATCGACTTGATGAACATGGCTCGTTATTTTCTGCCGCATCTTTTGGCGCTTTCTACCAGTTCGCCGTTCTGGATGGGGCGTAACACAGGCTTGAAGTCATTTCGCACCACTGTATTCCGTCGTTTCCCGCGCACTGGAATCCCCGACCATTTCACCTCCTGGAGCGAGTACGAAGACTACGTTAACTTGCTCGTCCGTTTGCACTGCATCGATAACGCCAAGAAAATTTGGTGGGACGTTCGTCCGCACCCCACATTTGGCACACTCGAATTTCGCGTATTCGACGTCGCCACGCGCCTGGACGAAGCGATCGCCATCGCAGCTTTGACGCAAGCCATTGTGGTCAAGCTGCATCGTCTCTACACGCGGAATATGGGCTTTCGCATGTATCCCCGTGCGCTAATCGAAGAAAACAAATGGCGCGCCGCTCGTTGGGGCGTGGAAGGGAAGCTCATCGATTTCGGCAAGCAAGCCGAAGTGCCCATGCGTGAATTGGGTGAGGAACTTCTGGAATTCACGGATGATGTTGCCGGCGACCTGGGAAGCCGCGCCGCACTGGAACCTATTCAGAGGATTCTGCGCGAAGGCACAAGTGCAGAGCGTCAGTTACGCGTATTCAAAGAAACAGGTGATTTGAAAGAAGTGGTGAAACATATCGTGGCAGACACACGGGCTGGGGTGACCGAGCACGCGTCCTCCGCGTAGAGATTCAAGTGGAGCGCAGCGCAATGGGTTGGAAAAAGACAATTTTGCCGAGCAGCCGAAGTTCAGAAGAGCGGGAAACTTCGCCGGAACCAAGACGTCCGGCCACCCAGAAAGGAACTAAGACCATGAAAGTTGGACTTCTGTGCGGCCGCGAATATAGTTTTCCGCCGGCCTTCCTACAAAAAGTGAATGAGCTCGGCAAGCGCGACGATATCAGCGCGGAATTCGTGCATCTAGGTGGAGTCCGCATGGGTGAGCCCGCCGAATATCGCGTGATCGTGGACCGCATCTCTCACGAAGTGGAATTTTATCGCGCCTACCTGAAGCATTCCGTGCTGCAAGGCACCTACGTGATTAACAATCCTTTCTGGTGGACCGCGGACGACAAATTTTTCAATTATGCTGTTGCGTCCAAGCTGGGCATCGCCATTCCGAAAACGATCCTGTTGCCACAGAAATCTTATCCTTCCGACGTGGATATCAATTCTGAATCTCTGCGGAATTTAAAGTATCCAATCGATTGGGACGGTTTGCTCGATATGGTCGGCCGTCCCGCCATTCTGAAGCCGTATTCCGGCGGCGGATGGAAGCACGTTTATAAGGTAAACAATAAGGAAGAGCTGCTGGCGGCCTATGACGGCACGGGCCCGTACTGCATGACCTTGCAGGAATTTATCGATTTCGACAAATACGTGCGCTGCTTTACGTTCGGCAAGATGGATATTTTACCCGTGGCTTATGATCCCAAGGAGCGCCGCTATCTGGTGGACCACAAGTATCTTTCGCCAGAGCTGGGCGAGCGCGTTGTGCGCGACGCGCAGACCATCAACCAGGCGCTTGGATACGAAATGAACACCATCGAGTTTGCCATCAAGCAAGGCGAACCGTATGCCATCGACTTCCTGAATCCGGCGCCGGATTTCGAGCGCGACCGTATCACCGAATTTTATTTCGAACATGTAGTGGACCGCATGGCTCGTCTGGTGATCGATCGCGCGCTACACGCTTCCGCGGCAAATACCTGGCCGCGCTGGGAAGAGATGCTAGGGATTGGCGCCGCTTCCGGATTTACAGGTGCGCCGGAAAAAGGCCGCGCGGGAGCAAAGTCTGCGTGAGCGGCGCGGCCCGAGCATCGCACACCGACGCTACTCCCGCGCAGTTGTGGCACGGCTTGCTGCGCCCCGAAGTTGAATTCACTCCGGAATTTTCCGCTGAGTTGAACGCGCGCATGCGCGCGAACAAGCTTACCTTTGGAGACCGTGTGCACTGCCCGTTTCTCCGGCCCTTTTTTCTTACCTCGCAGGACGAAAATCGCGTGCGCGAAGTTGCCGAGCTGATTGCGGACCTCGGCGAACGCGTGGTGCAGCAAGCTCTTGCCGATCCGCTATTGCTCGCGCAGGTAGCCCTTACTCCTGAAGAAGAGCGCCTGGTACGCATTTCGCCCCGTTATAATAGGGCCAGCACGGCTTCCCGCCTGGATGCTTTTCTTCTTCCGGATTCTTTGCAATTCGCCGAGTACAACGCGGAATCGCCCGCCGGTCCAGGTTACGCCGAAACTTTAGCCGGGGTGTTCCGCACATTACCGGTCATGGAGCGCTTTGCCGAGCATTACAGTGTTCGCCAGTTTCCGCTGATGGAGCTTTTGCTCGCGGCCTTGTTGGAAAGTTATCGCGAATGGGGTGGCACAGCGTCTCCTCCGGTAATCGCGATTGTGGACTGGCGCGAAGTGCCCACCTGGAGCGAATTCGAAATTTTGCAGGCGCGTTTTGAAAAGGCCGGAGTGCCTACGATGATCTGCACTCCTTCGGAGCTCGAATTCGACAGCACCAAACTTATGTGTCGAGGCCGCCGAATCGATCTGGTCTACCGCCGAGTGTTGCTCAACGACATTCTCGCTCATCCCGCCGAATGCGAAGCTTTGGTAAAAGCGTACCGAGCCGGCGCGGTTTGCGTGGCCAACGCGCTCACTTGCAAGATTCCTCACAAGAAAGCATTTTTCTCCATCCTCACCGACGAGCGAAACTCGGCGCTCTTTAGCGCGAGCGAGCGGGCGGTAATTCGCCGCCACGTTCCGTGGACCCGGTTGCTTGCTGACGTGCAGACCAGCCGCGGTGGGGAATCGTTCGGCCTGCTTGAATACGTGCGCAAACACAGACAGGATTTTGTTTTGAAGCCCAATGACGAATATGGCGGTACCGGCGTAACTCTTGGCTGGGAAATTAACCCCAGTCAATGGGAAGCAGCTCTCCAACAAGCTCTTGCGGACTCTACTCGTGCCTGGGTAGTGCAGGAACGCATCGCTGTACGTCGCGAAATTTTCCCCATGCAGACTGCCGAGGGCATCGAAATGCGCGACATGCTGGTGGACTTCGCGCCCTATCTATTCCGCGGCAAGATGGCGGGCTGCCTCACGCGCCTGAGCGCTACGGGCCTGGCCAACGTCACCTCCGGCGGCGGTCAGGTTCCTTCGTTCGTGGTTGACCCGCGCTGATCGATACGCCGTTTGCCTACGAACAGGTTTATCTCCGTAGCAAAAAATGGCGAGCAAATTTACAATAATCAGATGACCTTTGGAACTTTAAAGCCGGAGCTGATGCCTGGCGCGCGCAACGCCATCGATACCTGCCTGGCTATCCAGCCCAACGAGCGCGTCACACTGATCGCCGATCGTGCGAGCGCATCGGTAGCGGCGAGCCTGGCGAAAGCTCTCGCTGAACGCGGAGCCATCTGCGAGCCATTTCTACTGGAAGATTTGGCATCGCGCCCTCTAACCCGTGCTCCCCAACAAGTGCTCGATTCGCTAGGGCGTAATGACGCGGGCATCCTCTGCATGCAGCCATTGACCGGAGAACTTGCCGCACGCAAAGACATCGTAGGAGTCGTCGAGCGGCGCCACATTCGCTATGCGCATATGGTCGGTGTAACGCCGGAAATTATGCAGCAGGGAATGCGCGCCGATTACACCATGGTGGACAAGCTCAGCGAGCGCTTGCTGCAGCGGATGCACAGCGCGCGTTCGCTCACCGTGCGCACCGATGCCGGCACATCTCTCATCGCTAGCTTTGACGCTGCGCTTGATTGGGTGAAGACCAGCGGCCTGATCAATCGCCGTTACTGGTCCAATCTGCCGGCGGGTGAAGTTTTCACTACGCCGGCCAAAGTGGACGGCACCTTTGTTTGCGACGGCACTGCCGGCGATCACTTCTGCGGAAAGTACGGTGACTTGCAAAAAACGCCTCTCGCGCTCGAAATCAAAGCTGGACGGCTGGTCTCCGCAAAATGCGCGCGAAAGGATCTCGAAGAAGAATTCTGGAAATATTGCCACACGGATGAAAACAGCGATCGCGTTGGCGAACTCGCTTTTGGAACGAATCTCAGCCTGTCCGACATGATCGGCGTTCTGTTACAAGACGAAAAACTCCCCGGAGTGCATCTTGCCTTCGGCGATCCCTACGGCAGCCAAACGCACGCAGCGTGGAGTTCGCGGACGCATGTGGATGTGTTAGCGCGCAATTGCAATGTGTGGATTGACGAAGAACAGGTGATTGCGAAGGGCCGCTACTTGCTGGATCGGCTCGGTCTGGCCTAAAGGCCTTAAAATAATCTCGTAATGTATTCCCACATTTCATGTTTCCAGTACGGCCAATCGTGCCCGCCCTGCGGGCCCCAATCGTCCAGATGATGCGGAATTCCCTTGGCCGCCAAAATCGCCGAGAGCCGGTAGGACGGCCCGCTGTTTTCCCACGGCCCGCTGCCCGTGGCGATATGAATGTCGCACTGCGCGAGCTGCGCCATCACGTTTCCATCCGAAAGATTGGAAAGATAATCTACAGGATTGTTGAAGTAGGTGTTGTCGTCATACATTCCATCCATGAAATTCTTGATATCGTAAACGCCCGAAAGCGCGAAACATCGCCGAACCACGTCGGGATGTTTGAAGAGCGTGTTGGCAGCGTGATAGGCCCCGAAGGACGCCCCCACGGTGGATATGGCGATATCGCGCGACTGACAATTGTCTTGGATGAAGGGGATCGCTTCATATCTTACGTAGGCATCGAATTGCGCTTGCACCCAACTGCGATGAAATGGATGCGCGCTCTTGTTGTAAAATCCGGCCGAATTCACGGAGTTAATGCTGAAAAACTTCACGCGCCCGGCGTCAATCAGAGGCGACAAACTTCCGATCAAGCCCTGGCCCTCGAGTTCCCACTCATCGCCGGCGCTGGTGGGGAACCCCAGCAGCGGAGGCCCCCAGTGCCCATAAACAACAATCCCCATATCCAGTCCCAATCGATTCGAATACCAGCGATGATATTCCCGTTTCATGTCACTCCCGTGGATGGACCGCGGTTTGCCTCAGGTTCGCAGTCGAGCGCGATATTATACGGTGTTTAAGCGCGCGGAATACTGGAAACTCTATGCGTCCAAATTTCCGCTCTGCTATCCTAACGGAATGCTAACAATGCTTGGCCGCTTGTTCCTTCTTCCACAAAACGGTGTCCAGCTTTGATCGCAGAGTCCCAGGGACAATTACGCAAGCACGAAAAGTATCGCTCGCGATTTCTCCCACGCACCCGCGACCTGATCGTCTATCTTCCGCCTGGCTACGAAGAAAAGCCGCAGTCGCGCTATCCCGTGCTTTATCTGCAAGACGGCCAAAATCTTTTCGATCCCGCAACCTCTTTCATTCCCGGCATGGATTGGCGCGTGAAAGATACCGCCGACCAATTGATCGCTCAAGCGGCCATTGGCCCCCTGATAGTCGTGGGCATTTACAATACCGGCAAATGGCGTGTGGGCGAGTACACACCTTCACATGACAAAAAGATGGGTGGCGGCAAAGCCGACCTTTACGGCCAGATGCTGCTGGAAGAAATCAAGCCATTCGTCGAATCACGATACCGCACGCTAGGCGGTGCAGCCAATACGGGAATCGGTGGTTCCTCTCTCGGCGGCCTGCTCACTATTTATCTAGGCCTTCGTTTCCCGCAGGTTTTCGGCAAGCTAGCCGTACTTTCGCCTTCCGTGTGGTGGAATCGCTGCTGGATTCTGAATTTTGCGGCTCGCGTGAATTTGCCGAGCCGTCCGCGGATTTGGCTCGACGTGGGCACCAAGGAAGGTGGCCGCAGCGCGGACAACGTGCAACGATTGTGCGGCGTTCTGCTCGAAAAAGGCTGGCGCGAAGGGCGCGATCTGCACTTCGAAATAATTCCCGGCGCCGAGCACAACGAAGCCGCCTGGGCGCAGCGTGTCGCGCCCTTCTTGCAATTTCTCTTTCCCCCTGGCGAGAGCGCAGTATAATCCGCTCTCTTATTCAAGTTGCTGAGCCGGTATAATTTAGGGACCACCCGAGGCCATCGTCTTTGTCCCCCGAGCGACCGCTAACCATTCTCTGCATCAGTTCATACGAAAAAGGGCAGGAATTTCTCCGTTCGGCAAAAGACGCCGGCTGCCGGGTGCTGTTTCTTACTCTGGAAAAACTTCGCCACGCCAATTGGCCCAGCGAAGCTATCGACGAAATGTTTTACATGCCGGAAGATTTGCCCACCGCCGACATCATTCGCGCGGTCAGCTATATGGCCCGCACGCATCCAATCGACCGCATCGTAGCGCTTGACGAATTTGACATGGAAAACGTTGCCGCCCTTCGCGAGCATTTGCGCATCCCGGGAATGGGCCTCACCACCATGCGTTATTTTCGCGACAAGCTTGCCATGCGTGGCCGCGCGCAGGAATCCGGCATCCTGGTCCCGGAATTCGTACACGTTCTTAATTATGACGACCTGAAAAGTTTTATGGCACGCGGGAAGCCGCCTTGGCTGCTCAAGCCGCGTTCGCAAGCTTCCGGCATCGGGATGAAGAAAATCCAGCAGCCTGCTGAGCTTTGGCCCTGGCTGGACCAGCTCGGCGATGAACAATCCTTTTTCCTGCTCGAGCAATTCGTTCCGGGAGATGTCTTTCACGTCGATAGCATTGTGTCGGAGCGCAAGGTCGTGTTCGCCGAGGCGCACATGTACGGCAAGCCGCCTCTGGATGTGTCGCACGAGGGCGGCATCTTTACCACTCGCACCTTGCCCCGGGCTTCCTCTAAATCCAAAGCTCTGCTGAAGCTCAACCGCACATTGATCGAAGCGCTGGGACTCATGCGCGGAGTCACCCACGCCGAGTTCCTGCGCGCGCACGAAGACGGGAAGATCTATTTCATCGAGATTGCCGCGCGAGTCGGTGGCGCATACATTTCCGACGTGATTGAAGCTGCTACCGGTGTGAATTTATGGCGCGAATGGGCGCGCATTGAAGTAGGAGGAGGGAAGAGTCCTTATGTGCTGCCGAACGTGCGGCGAGATTATGCCGGAGTTGTGATTTCTCTGGCGCGTCAGGATAATCCCGACACTTCCAGTTATAACGATCCAGAAATCGTTATGCGCATTCCCAAACATCATCACGCAGGATTTGTATTGCGAGCGAACAAGCCGCAACGAATCGAGGAGTTATTAGATTCTTACGCAACGCGTTTTCGCGAAGATTTCTACGCCACCGAGCCGGTTCCGGACAAACCCAGCGCTTGATCGCATCCGTGTTGTTGTTTTCTGCAGCCCTGCGGCCATCTGGGCGGCTCTTTCATGAACAAATGCTCGCGGTTGGGCGACTCTATTTGTGTGAAGGGCGGTCCACACCATAAAAATCTTCTGAATTAATCGGTTTGCTGACCAGGCCCATCTGTAGAACCTGCAAATGGCTACTGCGGTCAAATACTTTGTCCGGAAAGAACCTCTTCACCACGATTCGTACTCCGCCAAAAGCAATCCCGGAAATCACGGCAAACATGCAAATAACTCCGGTTCCAATAATCGTTCCCACGATCATGGCGCTGATGGGGGGTTCTTTGAATTGAAACGTGGGCTCGTTCCAGGTGATTTCGGCGCCCGATTCCACCTGCTTCAGCAAGGCGTCAGCTTCCGCCTTGGTTCGCGCGCCATAGACAACCGCCAGCAGCGTCATAGAACGCTTGGCGAATAGCGGAGAAGAATTTGGATCCGGGTTCTCAGCGTTCACCCGAAGGTTGTTCTGCAATTCAACAAGCTTTTTGGCGGCGGTCTGTGGTGTGGGGAAGTCAGCGAGCAGCAAGGTCAACTCATGCCCCCCGGTTCTGTACCGCGCAGATTCTGCTTCGGCACCCTGAGAAAAACCGAGCCAGTCACCAGACGACAGCGGCACAAACTGGTTCAAAGTTACAGGCCCCAAAACATAATGGTCGGACCGCTCGACCATTCCTATGGTTGGCATCTCATCGGGCAGCGATGGCAGCGGTCCCTCTTCAGCGTGCGGCTTTACCGCGGCGACAAGCGCCTTCAAATCCTTTTCGCGTCTCGGGAGCTCGCTCCCGCGAACATCAAGCAGTAGATTTCCATCGAGCGCCAATGCCCGCAAAGGTCCCACCGCGGAATGTTCGCTAATCGAAGCGTGAGGCAGGTCGGCGCTGCGCATGTATGAAAATAGACCGTAGGCCCCGCTGGGATCCTTCATCCGATACACTTGCACTCCCAGCTTTTCCGCCCCGCGCGTGTACTCGCACTGCTCTCCGGCCACGAATCCGTACTCCGCTAGAACATCATTGGGAGCAGAACTGGCGGTCTGCGAAGCGATTTGCGACGGCTGCGCGGGATTAAACGAGCTCGTCCCGTTGCAAGTCCATCCCGCGAAAGAATCGGGGAGCACGCCTTGAGCCGGCGTAGAAGTGGTCACCCATAACAAAAGTACTGAAACAAGGCAAAGATCCAGGTAGTGGCGCATTCGCATTCTAGATTAGATGCCGGAATTCTACTTGGGGTTCCCGTCAGACGCCACCGTACCGATATTCTCGCCGGTGCCTGCGGACGGATCGTTTGACCGGTTTGCAAGGGGTCTGGACGCTTTCACCGCTAAGGCTCCGGCGCGGTTGTCTGAAACGAGCTTCGATTTGTCGTAGGAAAGGCTGTTCAGATTATCGAGGTATGCAGCGATTCCGCGGTACAAGCCGTCCGCAACGCGTTGGCGCTGGTCGCCCTTGCGCAGTAGCTTTTCGTCGCTAGGATTGCTGATAAACGAAATCTCCGAAAGAATGGATGGCATGTTGGCGCCGATTAGAACGACAAAAGGCGCCTTCTTCACGCCGCGGTTCTTTTCATTTTGGCTTACGAGCTGCATCCGGTGCGTCAGCGAATCCTGTACATCGCTCGCAAACTCTTTCGATTCCTCTATCTTTTCATTTCGCGCGATCTTCTTCACCAGGTCCTGCAAGTCATGCAAACCTTCCTGCGAAAGCGCGTTTTCACGCGTGGCCACTTCCAGGGATTCTTCCGAAGTCGCAAAGTTCAAGTAATAAGTCTCGATCCCGCGCGCTTCATGATCGTGGCTCGAATTTGCGTGAATGGAAATAAACAAGTCCGCTTTCGCTTCGTTGGCAATCGCGGTCCGCTGTTCCAACGGGATAAAGGTGTCGTCTTTACGGGTATAGATCACTTCGGCGCCAGGAAGTTTTTGTTCAATTAGATGTCCCAGCCGTAGGGCCACGTCCAGGCAAAGATCTTTTTCCATCAAGCCGTGTGGGCCGATCGTTCCGGTATCGTGTCCGCCGTGGCCTGCATCGATTACGATCCGGCCGATTTTCAGCCCCAGAGCGCGGGTTAACGAATGTTGCCCGTCCCGAGTGGGTTTGGGTTCGGTCGGCGGCTTCAGAGCTGCCGCATTCGTATTGGCGCTTTTCGTTTTTATGGGTGTGCTTTTCTCGGCCGGAGAGGCGGCCAGTTTAGCGGCGAGTTTAGCGGTCGCAGGATTATTTGCGAGGGCTGAAGCCGGGTCACTCGAATTGTCCGTCGATTTGGTATCCGTGTTCCCGGTATCTTCTTTGGCGGCGGATACGGAAATAGTGCTAGCTGGCGCGCTCAAACCGTTTTTCGCTGTAGTTAGGTTGGCATTATTTCGGACTTCAATCACGAGCCGATAGGGATTGGAGACCAGGTAAGCCTTATAATCGCGGGCGCCATCCACATCTAGCACCAGTCGAACGACTCCTTCGCGGTTCTGTCCCAGGCGCACGGACTTCAGCAAACCATTCTGTACATCAATCGTCTTCTTCGACAGCCCTGGGCCAAGGTTAGCCTTATGCAGATCGAAATAGATTCGATCGGGAGAAGCAATGTGCGCGGAATCGAATTTGACGGTGTCTTCCAGCGTCACAACGATGCGCGTGAAATTATCGTCGTTCCAGGTCTGTATATCGGTTACGCGCGGGGTGCCGTGAGAACTCTCTCGCGCCTCGACAACCTGGCCTTTCACATCCGGCGCTTGGTTTTTGGCCTCTTCACGGGCATCCGAAATTTCTTTTAATGCCAAGCGCGCATCGGGCGCTTTCTCCGACTTCGGAAAACGCTTCAGAAAATCCTTGAACGCTACCTCCGCGGCCTCTGCCTGCCCTAAATCATCTTTTTGAATTTTGGCGATGGCGAAGATTGCGGCGGAGCGGTAGCGCGTCTCGGGGTATTGTTTCAGCAGGAAATTATAGGTGTCTATGGCTGACTGATAGTATTTTTCATCGAACTGCTGCGCCATCTGTTGGTACAGCTCCGCTTCCGCAACCAACGCTGGCGTCACTTCTTCCGCTTGCGGCGTAATTAAATAGACTTTCTGGTACGCGGCCACGGTTTGCTTGTAAAGGGCCAGCGTGCGATCCCGTTCAGGCCTTTCTTCCAGCCCCGTGCGCATGCGCACGGCTCTTTCAAACTGTGCGCGCGCTTCGGATCTTCTATCGGCGTAGGAAGGGCTAGCCAGCGACAGAAGCATTGCAAGCACTGGCAGAAAAAACTTTATCGGCGTATGAATTTTGGCGGAAAACACTTGCGTCATTCGTT
Organism: Binatus sp. (SeqCode); assembly: GCA_035602755.1. Taxonomy (GTDB): domain Bacteria; phylum Acidobacteriota; class Terriglobia; order Acidiferrales; family UBA7541; genus Palsa-295. Next base: position 79,030 of record DATNLR010000150.1, read on the forward strand.
CGTGAAAATTATGCGGCCCTTGGCGTCCACTTCTTTTCGCACGGGAGCTTTTGGCGGGCTCCAGAGCGTCGAGTTGCGGCCTGACCCAGGCCGGAAGTATGCATCCGTCACTTTTTGAACGTACTGTTGCGTCTCCCTGTAAGCAGGAACGCCTCCCTGCAAATCCACGGCGTGCTCGCCTGCGTTATAGGCGGCCAGAGACTTCGACAAATCGCCGTTGTAACGGTCCAGCAGGGACTTCAAATACGTCGTTCCACCCTCCACATTCTGCGCCGGATCGAACGAGTTGTTAACTCCAAAACGCTGCGCTGTTCCAGGAATCAGTTGCATCAAGCCAACCGCTCCTTTACGCGAAACAGCTTGTGGATTCCATCCTGATTCCGTGCTGATTACCGCTTTCACCAGCGCGGGATCCACATCATGGCGCGCGGCTGCGTCGCGCACAATACGGTCCAGACGCTGATCTATAACACTGGTTGCCGGCCGCGGTTGCGCTGCATTGAAACCCGGCGGCGGCAAGGCTCCTGCGACATCCGGCGATGCCTCCGGATTCCGCATACGAAAACCCTGCGCCGGAGCGGCGGCAGGGCTAATAGTACTCCCTCGACGGGGTGCGGGGGAATCGGCATTCACGAAAACCAACTTGCCATGGCGATCCACCGTAGTGGTTATCTGCGCGCGAACCGGCGGCGCCAGGCCGAACCAAGCCGCGGCGGTCAGGACGGCAGCAGCAACGTAGACGCGGTGCATTGGCATGGTTCCTCGTTCGCTAAACGCTCACCGAGTGCCGAACGCTTACTAACTCAATAGCCCGACTGCAACTTGCCCAGGGGAAGGCGAAATCTCGATAATGAAAATCGAATGCCAAATCATTCCGGAACGCGAGCCAGCGACACGGGCCAAAGCGCGCGCATCAGTCACACATTCGAAGACACAATTCTCGGTAATGCAGCACGGCCCGCTGGAAAAAAGGAAGCCCGATGCGGGCATAAAGCTCTGGCACTGTTGGAATTATAACAAGCGGTCCAGCAGGGGGTATACCTGGCCGAGAGCGTTTTCTATGCCGGATGTGTCTTTTCCGCCAGCCTCGGCCAAATCGGGACGGCCGCCGCCGGAACCGCCGACAAACTTGGCTAGTTCCTGGACCACTTTGCCGGCATGGACGCGAGAGCTCAGGTCCTTGGTAACTCCTGTGATTAGAGAAACTTTGCCGTCTTCCGCGGAGGCTAGAACTACGACGCCGGAACCTAGTTTTTGGCGCAAAGTATCGACCAGCTGGCGAAGGGCTTCGCGGTCAAAACCGTCAACTCTGGCGGCAACAAAGCGAACCTCTTTGACGATGCGCACATCTTCAAGAAGGGAGTCGGAAATGCCACCGGCCGCTTTTCGTTTCAGGCCCGCCAGTTGCTTCTCGAGTTGGCGAACGGTCTCAAACTGGCGCTCCAAGGCGGCGACAACTTCGTCCTCGCCCGAGTTCAACATGCTGGCCACCCGGCGTAGAGTCGAAAGCGACTTCTGGTATTCAGAGAGGGCGCGGTCGCCGGAGATGGCTTCGATGCGGCGGATTCCGGCGGCGGTGGAAGATTCGCCGAGGATTTTGAAGACGCCAATCGCGCCGGTGCGTCTCACGTGCGTGCCACCACAGAGTTCTTTGCTATAGAAGCCGCGGGGAGAGGAGCTATCAGGAATGGTGACCACGCGCACGTTGGATTCGGGATATTTGTCGCCGAAGAAGGCCAGCGCGCCGGAACCGAGCGCGTCGTCAATATTCATGATGTCCGTGCGCGTTTCAAGATCCTTCCAGATTTCCTCGTTCACCTGCTGCTCGATCTCGGCAAGCTCGCTGGGATCCACGGCGGCAAAATGCGAAAAATCGAACCGCAGGTGATCGGGCGCGACGAGCGAGCCGGCCTGCTTCACATGGGTGCCCAAGATATTGCGCAGCGCTGCGTTCAGCAAATGCGTGGCGGTGTGATTGCGCATGTTGCGGATTCGGCGCTCGAGGTCGGCCACTGTGGCCACGCGGTCGCCCACATGTAAATCTTCTTTGGCCACGATGCGATGTGCGATCAACCCGGTGACGGGGTAATATGCGCCGCGAACTTCGGCGACTTCGAGCGATTCTGAATTGTCGTAAAAACCGCCGGTGTCTGCGACTTGGCCTCCGGATTCGGAATAGATGGATGTACGGTCGAGGACGACTTCCGCTTCCGTCCCCTTTTTTATTTCGTTTACCGGACCCGCCTTTGTGACGATCGCTTCGACGCGGCAATCGCGCGTGTCCGTGCCAAAGTAAAAGTCCGGCTCCGTCCTAAATGTGTGTGCAATCTTCGTATACACAGGATTTGCAACATCTTTGTGCACACCTTTCCAGGACGCCTTCGCCCGGGTGCGCTGCTCCTCCATGGCGCGGTCAAATTCAGCCGGATCCATGGCCAGGCCATTGTCGCGGAGCACGTCTTCGATGAAATCGCGCGGTAACCCGAAAGTGTCGTAAAGCCGAAATGCATTCGCACCCGGATACGGAACCGTTTTCTGGCTTTCCTTGCTTTTCAAGTACGGAACCAAATCTTCGTCAAGCTTCTTCAGGCCGACTTCGACCGTCCGAGTGAATTGGCGCTCCTCTTCATCTAGGATTTTCGTTATACGCGAGGCGTGCTCTTCCAGTTCGGGATAGGCGTCCTTCATTTCCTCACGAACGGTGCGCGACATTACGGAAAGAAAAGGTGTGGGAGCCTGAAGCATGCGCGCGTGGCGCAAGGCGCGGCGAATAATTTTGCGCAGAACATAGCCGCGCCCTTCGTTCGACGGCACGACCCCGTCAGCGATTAAGAATGTCGCGGCGCGGGAGTGGTCGGCAATGATGCGGAGTGATGGCTGAATCTTCAGTTCATTTGCGTCGACATTCGCGAGCTTAGCAGCCTCGCGCATGCTCGGCTGAAAAAGGTCGGTGTCGAAAGCGCTGATCTTGTCTTCTAAGACGGCGGTCATGCGTTCCAGGCCCATTCCGGTGTCGACGGAAGGCTTGGGAAGAAGATTGAGTTTGCCGGCCGCGTCTCGATTGAACTGCATAAAGACCAAGTTCCAGATCTCCACGTAACGGCCGCAATCGCATGGAAACTTGCAATCCGGGCAGTCCGGCCCCGTCTGGTCAGAAGCCAGCTGGCCCATGTCGTAGAAAACTTCGGTGCAAGGGCCGCAGGGACCGGTGTCGCCCATGGCCCAGAAATTTTCTTTCAAGCCGGGGACTTCGAAAACGCGGTTTTTGGGCGCGCCGATGGCAGTCCAGAAGGCGGCCGCTTCTTGGTCGGGAGGAAGTTTTTGTGCGGAGATTTCGGCGCCGCCGAAGACGGTGAAATAAAGCTTTTCCTCCGCAAGGTTAAACCACTGCGGCGAAGTAATCAGTTCCCAGGCGTAGGCGATGGCTTCCTTTTTAAAATAATCGCCGAAGGAAAAATTGCCGAGCATTTCGAAAAACGTTAGATGACGGTTAGTGAACCCGACATTTTCCAGGTCGTTGTGTTTTCCGCCGGCGCGCACACATTTCTGGCAGGAGGTGGCGCGTTTGTAGTCGCGCTGCTCGAGGCCGAGGAAGACGTCCTTGAACTGGTTCATGCCCGCATTGGTGAAGAGCAGCGTGGGATCGTTGTGCGGCACGAGCGAGGAGCTGCGCACCACGCGGTGGCCGCGCTGTTCGAAGAATTTTAGAAATGTTTTGCGGACTTCGTTGCCAGTCCAGTCAGTGCGACTCAAGACGTCCTCATTTGAAACAAATCATTATCGCAGACGAGTTCGGCAGCCGCAACGCGGAGCCGCGGCGGACGTTATTTGTATTGGGATTCCGCTCTCTATTCCAGATGGGTGATGCGTCGGATCCCCGGTTTCAGGGTATTCCCGGCGGTTTCCAAGAGCGGGCGGGGAAATTAAATTGGATGGTATCGAGACTTACATCTCCTGATCAAAGGCAGAAAAACCTCACGCAACGAGATCCAGATTCGTTGCAAAATCGGATAAGTCCCCGCTAAGAGCGAGGAGGGCGGCTCAAGCGGCGGCGACTCTGGCGGGCTTGGTTCTCTGGGCGAGCAAAGTCACCTTTTCTTGGTGACTCATGGGCTCCCAGGGGACCAGTTTGTCCGCGAGCACATTCATTCTGCGAAGGACAGTCAGCTCAAAGAAAAGTTCCATAAAATCCAAATCGCGAAAAACGAGCGAGCCGGACTCTCTCATCTTGTCGCGAATGCGATCGAGATGGTCCGGCATCTCGGTCCAGTGAAGGCTGGAGCGGTGGTGATGGCAGAGGTGGTAGCCTTCGTTCATGAAGTTCACCTCGTCGCAGACGGTCACCGTGTTTGCGAAATAATCTTCGGGATGTTCCGGGTCGCAGAAGGCGTGCTGCACCCAGGCGGTAAGGGCCATGATGAAGTTCATGCACAGAAGAGGAACCAAAAGGTAAACGATTCCTATTCTCCAGTCGTAGATAAAAACGGCCGCGAAGAAGACGTAGTAACGCGCCATTCCCCATAACATTCGTCTCTGGTTCTTTTCATCGCCCTTCGATTTAAAGTAAGCGTAGGGAGCAAATCCGAGGGCGGTCCAAATATTGTCGGAAAGATACCAAAGAAAATGCAGCGGGTTCGTTCGATCGTAGGCCGTGGACGTGACAGTGTCGTCAGGTCCGCCGTTCTCTTTATGATGCAGACGGACATGAACGGTGCGATCGAGTTCCGGAACGTTGCCGTACAAATATCCGAGGAAGAATTCGACGTAGCGACCGAAAACCTTATCGTATTTGTCCGAGAAGTAGCCTTGTGGCCGGTGCGCTTCTAAATGTTTGGCGCTGAACATCCTGACAAAGCGCTGAAACTTGAGGCCGTACAAGGAAAGGTAGAAAGCGAGCGCGAGCAGGAGTCGAGGTTTTCCTAAAACCAGTTGGATCACGAAAATTGGCAGTGCGGTTAAGCTGAGGGAAACCATGAGTCGTAAGGCGGGCGTGTCTCGCGCGTCGCGCAGAACTTTCTGGCCGAGCCGGTCGATAAAATGGTCGTAAGCGTCGGAGAGAAAATGATACGCGTCGTGCAAGGGGCGCATCTTATCGAGAAGGTGGGCCACTAGATAGCATCCGATCGAGGGCACAGCTACGAGCAATACGGTAGCGCTACTGGCCAAAGCGATGAGTACAGCTACTGCGCGAATCAGGAGTTTGGGTATCGCTTCCAGGCTCAGCGCCGGCCAATACGGCCTGGAGCGAGCGGTCTTTTGCACCTCGCTGAGATCGGCCTCTGTTAGCTTGCCTACGAATTGCATATTCGTGTCTTACCTGCTCGTTGCCGATTCAGGATTTGGCCCCTTTTCATAGGTAAAAGGAATTTACACTTAAGAAGAGCAAAGTTCCAGCGTTGAACAGTTGTGTCTGATAAATGCGTTAACCGTATGGGGATATATTACGGCGCCTTTTTGCCGACTGCGCAAATCCAGCCCTTCGATGGCTCTTCAAATATCTGAACATCTGCGTAGCCTGCCGCAGAAAATAACGCGCGCTGGTCATCCGCACTTAGAGATGTCGATCTCACGAGCTTCATGGCCATCCCTTTCCAGTTCTCGTGTCCTCCCTTTTTGTAACTCTCCGCGATGATAATCAAGGTCCCACCCGGCTTGAGGATTCGAAGTATTTCCTGCATATCTTTCACCAGATTTGGCCAGTAATACTGAGTTTCAACGGCTGTAACCAGGTCGAACTTATTTTCAGGAAAAGGTAGCTGAGATACCGACGCCTGCTGGATCTCGACGCGGCCTTCCTGAATCAGCTTCGCGTTTTGTGCGCGCGACGCGGCTACACTGCCGCTGGCATAATCCACGCCATGCACCTTGCCTTGCGCGGCAGCCGTCGCCAGCTTTTGAATCGTTCTGCCACCGCCGCAACCGACATCCAGTATCGTAAAGTTCCCCTCCCTCTGCACGTGCTGCAAGCCCCAGTCGGTCAGATTGGAATGAGAGCGGTTCATGAGCCATAAAAAGGGTCTGCCGGCCCATCGCGAGGGCTTGCGAACCTGTGTGATCGCATAAATCGCGAAGACCGCCAGCAGCGCATAGCGGAGAAACGGAGTCAACTCCGTTAAAGTGGGCATAACCGGAATCCTCCCGAAATCGTTAGCGGTGCGAAAGGACTCACGGTGATTGCAACTTTGCGGCCGATCAAAGAGGAGGAGTCCGCCATCGGCCGCATGTTAGGTTGGGGCAGAAAGCGAGTCAACGAAAAGTGGGGTACAGGGTACAAACCGAAACATGGTCTCCGAGGGGTAGGAAATTCACAACTGACAGCCAGAAACGCATCAGTTCGAGTGATCTAGAGCGATTTATCGACATAGGCTTCTTCACTAAGTAACCCTGCGGCGCTTGAGCAATTTCCACATTTCCATAATCGTGATTCCTTCTAATCTCATTTTAAACGAAGTAGCCGCTGTGAAATTTCCTGGTCCGGATTCGTTTTTGTTAAATTACTCTCAGTAAAAGAAATTGAATCGGCAAATTCGTTGAGCCGAAGGCGGCAGAAGCATAGGATGTTGGAGATAGAGGTTCGAATCGCAAATTCCCCGCAGAACCTTCAAGGCGATTCGTTTCCACAACGCTTTTGAACAGAGCCCAAAACTCGCAGGTCGGTACGCTTGCCGAGGATTTTACTCTCCCCGATTCCACAGGGACGCCCCGCACCCTTTCTTCCTTACTTTCTGATGGCTCACTTCTGCTCATCTTCTATCGCGGCTACTGGTGACCTTTTTGTCTCCGTCAGTTGGCGGAATTCGGTGACCTCTCCGGCGACTTCCGTAGCCTTAATGTTCAGATTGCTGCGCTGGCCGTGGATCCACCGCAGCAGTCCGAACGCGTACGGCGTCAGTACCGGTTACCGTTTCCAATTCTGTGCGACACGCAAAAGGAAGTAGTCCGTGCTTGGGGTCTCTTCAATGCTGAAGAAAGAGGTGGGATTGCCGTCCCGGCAATTGTTCTGGTCGGACGCGATCGCCGCTTCCGGTTGATCATGGTCGAAGGTGTTGCCACGCGCGTTCGCGCCGTGGATCTGCTTAGGTTTCTCCGCTCTCATCCTGTTACTGCGAATTCTGCGGATGATACGCTTAGCGATATACAGAACCAGCGTTTCATTTTTCCGTCCTTGGTGGACTTCGGCCGTGCCATCTGGAATTCCCTCAATAAGCTTTGAATTGCCGTCAATGCCCGCGATCTGCGTCCGTGTCCGCCGTGGATAATCCTTTAGTACAGTCCCGGCAGCAAGCGTTTGGTCGCCCTGCTGTAGTTCACATAGTCTTCGCCGAAAGCATCGGTCAGCGCCATTTCCTCCACGTGGATTCGATATAGCAGTGCTGCCGTGGGAAACACCAGCATGATTGCCAAGCTCACCCAGTTGCGCTGGTTCACTCCGATGGCCACAAAAATCAGCAGCATGCCGGTGTAGGAAGGGTGGCGCACCCAACGGAACAAACCGGTTTTGAGCACCGTCTGGGTGGGATGAATCGCAACATTGGTACTGAAAGATCGCCCGAGGGAAAAGATGGCAGTCCAGCGAATGGCTAGCCCGGCGACGAGCAGAATTATCGCTGCCGTTTTGAGCCCATGCACGCCGCCCAGCATCGTGCGAGGATGGTGGCCGGCGTACCAAGAAGACAACCAGATTGATCCGAAGATGACCGGCAATAATAGGAGCAAGGAACCGCGGTCTTTCACCTGTCCGCTGCTGCGGCTGGTGCGTGTCACGACCTGTAGCAAGACCTCAGATGCGGTCCAGGCCCAGAAGAGCAATGCGAATATCCCTACCATACTAGTGCACCTCGGAATCAGGTTGGTTTAAAGCTTACTGTGTGCGGGGCTAGCTGGCTCGTTTTATTTTGCGAAGTAAGGCGGAAGATTGTTCCCGCTGTTGCGCACGCTTGTTTGCTAATCCCAGCGGTTCCACCACCACACACCGCGGGGACGGATGACGCGCCAGAACGCGTCGCCGCCGAATCCGGAGGCGAGGGCGCAAAAGAGAATGGTGCAGACGACACCGACGGCGATGAAATGGCTGTTTTCTTGAGACAGATAAATGATTACCCTGAAACTTAGAAGGGCGCCAAAAAGAGCGCCGACAACGAAGCGGACTGAAAATCCGAACCAGTCGAAAGGCCGCGCGGCATCGTCGAGTGCTCCTGCGGCCCGTGCCTTTTCAAGAATGCGGTAATAATCAGAGACGTCTTGTGCTGGATCTCGGGGAATGTAGTCGGTGCGCGAAGGGCTGGGAGGATCGGCCTGTTTGCCGGCATTTTGAAGAGGAGCCGTTTTGATGAGGGCGTAAGACTCGTTCAGAAGCTTTGTCATCAGAGTGTAATCGGCGTGGCCTTCTGTGCCGTTGGAATGGTGGTCAGGATGCCACCGCTGCACGAGCTTGTAGTAGCTTGCTTTAATCGCGCGCGGCGATGCGTCCCATGGAAGATCCAGAACACGGTAGGCGTGCGCAAGAGTCTCACGGTCGGGATCGCGCTCAACCATCATAAAAGTGTATTTGAATAACGGCAGATAAACGGATTGCTGTGCAGGAAGTATGCCGAAGCGTTAATCTTCAGGCGTTCATCCGCCCGGGGAGGTTATAATCCAGCCGGCCATGCCTCTCGCTCCCGGTGCTCACCTCGGCCCTTACGAAATCGTGTCTTTGCTGGGTGTAGGCGGGATGGGAGAGGTCTACCGGGCGAGGGATTCCAGGCTGGGCCGCGTTGTTGCTATCAAGATTCTGTCCACTCAATCCGCCACTGACGAAGATCACTTACACCGGTTTGAGCGTGAAGCGCGCTCGGCATCGGCTCTAAATCATCCCAACATTGTCACCATCTATGATCTCGGACAGGACGGGTCCACTCACTACATTGCAATGGAAATGATCGAGGGAAAGACTCTGCGAGATCTCCTTGGCGGCGGTTCGCTGCCGATTCGAAAGGTGATTGAGATCGCGGCCCAAGTTGCGGAGGGCCTTTCTAAGGCGCATGAAGCGGGTATTGCGCACAGAGACTTAAAGCCCGAGAACCTTATGCTCTCTCAGGATGGATTCGTAAAAATACTGGATTTTGGTTTGGCCAAGCTGGCCGTGACTGGCGGAGAAATGACGGAGCCGCGGACTACCTCCGGATGGCAGACACAAGCCGGCGGCGTGGTGGGAACGGTGCAATACATGTCGCCGGAGCAGGCCAGCGGTGGGCCCATCGATTTTCGCTCGGACCAGTTCTCGTTCGGGTTGGTGCTCTACGAGATGGTGAGTGGAAAGAGAGCTTTTAAGAGAAATACGGTTGCCGAGACGATGGTGGCCATCCTGCGCGAACAAGCAGAACCGATTGGAATACAGAATCTCGATGCGCCTGCACCGCTGTGTTGGGCCATCGAAAGGTGTCTGGAGAAAGAGCCGGATAAGCGCTACGCCTCCACGCAGGATCTGGCACGCGAACTCGCGGCCATACGCGAACGCTTTTCCGAGAAACAGATTAAGCAGGCCGAACCCCGGCCCACCAATATTCCGGCGCAGCAAACCCGGTTTGTGGGGCGGGAGAAAGAAGTCGCGGCGGCCAAGGAACTCTTGCTGCGGCCCGACGTGCGGCTGGTTACAGTCACGGGGCCTGGCGGGATGGGAAAAACGCGTCTCGCGGTAGAGGTAGCTGGCGGGCTGGTCGAAAACTTCCCGGGCGGAGCTCATTTTGTTCCGCTCTCTCCGCTGAGCGATCCGGGCTTGATGGCTTCTGCGATTTTACAGACGTTGGGAATCCGCGAGGTCAGAGGGCAGTCGCCGCTTGAAATACTCAAAAGGAATCTAACGGAATCGTTGCGCGCACCAACGCTGCTAGTGTTGGATAATTTCGAGCACTTGATGCCGGCGGCATCGGCCGTTGCGGAACTTCTTGCTGCGGCTCCCCATCTTCGGATTTTGGTGACCAGCCGCGCGGCGCTGCACGTTTACGGCGAGCATGAATTTCCGGTGCCGCCACTTGCCCTGCCGGATTCGAAGTCCGCGCCTTCGCTTGAAGCGTTGTCAAAATACCCGGCGGTAGCGTTGTTCGTTCAACGTGCCGCTGCGGCCAAGCCCGGCTTTGAACTGAGCGCAGAAAACGCCCGAGCCGTCACCGAGATTTGCGCGCGGTTGGATGGCCTTCCTCTGGCGATCGAACTCGCGGCGGCCAGGGTAAAAGTTCTTTCGCTCTCCGCGATGCAGACGCGGCTGGCGAGCCGGCTACAGTTGCTGACCGGCGGTGCGCGCGATTTGCCACAGCGGCAGCAGACGCTTAGAGCCGCTATCGACTGGAGCTACGAACTGCTGAGCGCCGCGGAGCAAAAACTTTTCCGGAGGTTATCGGTGTTTGTGGGCGGATGCACACTGGAAGGCGTGGAGGCGGTGTGTGACACGAAAGGCGATCTTGAATTGGATTTGCTGGACGGAATGACGTCCATGGTGGACAAGAGTTTGCTGCAGCAGGTGGAGCAGGCAAACGGCGAGTCGCGTTTTGCGATGCTGGAGACGATTCGAGAGTATGCGCGAGAAAAACTAGGGGCCAGCGGCGAGGAGGCTTTGACGAAGCGCGCTCAGGCGGCTTATTGCCTCGTGCTGGCCGAAGAAGTGGTTGCAGAACAGGCTGGCGGCGAAGCAAGCCAATGGCTGGAACAATTCACGCTCGAACACGACAATTTTCGCGCGGCGCTTGATTGGCTGACGGAAACAGGAGAGGCGGAGTGGGGGTTGCGCCTTGGCGCGGGGCTTTTTCGCTTTTGGGAGACGCGCGAGTATCTGGCCGAAGGTAGCGACAGTCTCGACAAGGTCTTAAAACTCAAAAGTGCTGCTCCCACCAAGGCCCGAGCACGCGCGCTTTTTGCGGCAGGGGTGCTGGCTAGCGAGCAGGGAAATTATGCTGGGGCCAATTCACTATTCGGCGAAAGCCTGGAGATTGCGCGTGATTTGGGTGATAAGCACTGCGCCGCAGTGTCCCTAAATGCGATGGGAGTGAATGCACGGGACCGAGGTGACCTTGCGGTTGCGCACTCTTTGTTTGAGGAGAGCCTGGCATTGTGGCGAGGATCGGGCGACCTGAAGGCCATCGCTCGCGCCCTCAGTAATCTGGCCAACGTCCTGAAGCTGCAGGGCCAATATGAACATGCTCACAACTTGCATGCGGAGTGCCAGGCTATATTTCAGGGCCTGGAAGACTTTACCGGTGTTGGCTGGTCGTTAAACTCGCAGGGGGATGTGGCCCGCGAGCAGGGCGCTACCGCAGCCGCGCGGGTACTGTACGAACAGGGTCTGGAAATCTTTCGCAAGCTCGGGGACCGCTGGGGGATTGCCGGGACGCTCGCCGATCTGGGAAATTTGGCGCGGGAAGAGCGTGACTGTGGCGCGGCGCATTTGCTGTACCGAGAAAGCCTGAAAGCTTTTCAAGAACTGGGTCACAAGCGCGGCGTTGCACGGCTGCTGGAGTGTTGCGCGTGTTCTGCGGCGATGGAACTTCAAGCCGAACGTTCTTTGCGGCTGGCAGGCGCTGCGGCTGCACTGCGGCAAAATATCGGCGCGCCCCTCACGCCCGTAGAACAAAGTAAGTTGGAATCCATTCTGGATCCTGCACGGCAGGCGTTGAGTAATACCGCAGGAGCGATGGCTTGGTTGGAAGGTTGGAGTATGCCGGTGGATAGAGCGGTCGAGGAAGCGCTCCGTCCGGACAAGACTTCTAGCGCATAGCAAAAGTGCTTATTCTGCCGTAGAAGGATCGATGAGCCTGCGCACGGCAGAGACGCGATTGGCCGGAATGCCGGTTCGCTTGGCGTGCTCGCGGACGGTGGCTTCGTCCGGGGCCAGATAAACGCAGTACACCTTGTCGCCGGTTACGTAGCTATGGAGCCACTGGATTTCGGGTCCCATGGCCCTCAAAACGCCGACTGATTTTTGTGATATTTCACGCAACTGGGCGTCGGTTAAGTTTCCGGCTCCCGGGAGTTCTCGTTCGATTACAAATTTTGGCAAGGGCGTCCCCCCATTTGCACTTATGCTAGCATGCGGGTGAGCCGCCTTCAAGGCGGCGTGCCGGGACTCTTTTTTTGATTGAAAAACTCCCAAGAACGAAAATGAGGTTGCCGTGGACCTTCGATCGCTGCAGAAACCGCTAAAAGAGCAATATCGCAACGACCCGAGCGCCTCGCGTATCACAATCCGCGCGAAAGGCGCGCAAACCGATGCACCGGTGTCATGCTCGGTCGATCTCGGTCGCGCAATCTATCGCGCGGAAGCGCACAAAGGGGTGGGAGGCGCCGGCGCGGGCGCGTGTTCCGGCGATCTTTTGCTTGGGGCCCTTGCGGCTTGCGCGCAGATTACCTGCCAAATGGTGGCCGCTGCCATGGGCATACCGACCGAACGCATTGAGGTCACGGTGGAAGGAGAGATGGACCTTCGCGGCACCCTCGGCGTAGCGAAGGACGTGCCGGTTGGATTTGAAAGCATTCGTGTTCATTTTGATATTGCCGCGCCCGAGGCCACTCCGGAACAAATCGCTGGATTGAAAGAGAAGACCGAGCAGTATTGCGTGGTGATGCAGACCCTAAAAAATCCTCCCAAGCTGCAAACCAGTTGGGGTCGCCAGGGCTGACCTATAACGCGGCGCGTTGTTTCGGCACATATTTTTACCCATGACGCTTTTTTGGCTTGGCCACCATCCAATACTAGTTGTCCACATCTTGTAGGGAGCTTGGTCCATGAAAGCCGCGTTTCTTACTGCGCCCCAGGCAAATGCGAAGGCGCCTCTTACGATGGGAGAACTACCCAAGCCTAAGCCGGAACAGGAACAAGTGCTATTGCGCGTGCGAGCATGCGGCGTGTGCCGAACGGATTTGCATATTGTCGAAGGAGACTTGCCGGAGATTTTGCCGAATGTGGTTCCGGGACATCAGATTGTGGGCGATGTAGTGGAGGGAGGGGCGACGGAGTTTCCGACTGGCGCGCGTGTGGGCGTGTCGTGGATTGGTGGAACGGACGGAAGTTGCTGGTATTGCAGGCACGGAATGGAAAACCTTTGCGACGCTCCCACGTTTACAGGCTATTCGGTGAACGGCGGATATGCCGAATATGCGGTGGCGCGTAGGGAGTTTGTGTTTCCGCTTCCCTCAAATTTGGATGATCTGCACGCTGCGCCTCTTTTGTGCGCCGGCATCATTGGGTTTCGGAGTCTGCGCGTGGCGGGAGTGGAACGCGGAGATCGAGTGGGATTGTTTGGTTTTGGATCATCGGCGAGCTTGGCGATCGATGTGCTCCGCGCTTGGGGATGTTCGGTTTACGTTTCTACCCGAGGAGCATCGCATCGCGCGCTGGCAACTTCTCTCGGAGCGACTTGGGTCGGAGGCGAGGCAAACAAACCACCCGTGGAGTTGGATCGCGCGGTGACCTTTGCTCCCAGTGGAGATGTGGTGATAGCTGCGCTCAAAAGTTTGCGCAAAGGCGGAGTAGTGGCGATTAATGCGATTCATCTGGATCGCATTCCGGAATTCGATTACGACCACTTGCTTTGGGGCGAGCGCCAGATTCGCAGCGTTGCCAACATGACGCGGCAGGACGCCAAAGATTTTCTGAAATTGGCGGCCGAGATAAAAGTGGACCCCAAAGTGACGGTGTTCAAGCTGGCGCAAGCGAATGACGCTTTGGCGGCAGTAAAAAGCGATGGTATCGACGGGTCTGCAGTGATAATCCCTTAGAATTGTGAAGCATCGTGCGTAGCGCTCTGGATTGGAGCGAGGAGAACAATTAATGCAAATCAGCGGGAATACTATTCTGATTACAGGCGGCGGCTCCGGTATCGGGCGTGGTCTTGCGGAGGCTCTTCACGCCGAAGGAAATCAAATCGTTATTGCCGGACGACGCAAAGAGCTGCTCGACAAGACAGTCGCGGCGAATCCGGGGATGAAGTCTGTCATTCTGGATATCGCAAACGCCGACGCGATACGGAGCTTCGCGGAAAAACTTACGAAGGATTATCCGGCGCTGAATGTGGTCATCCAGAACGCCGGCATCATGAAGCCGGAGGCCTTGAAAAGTGGCGCGGTAGCCGATGCCGAGGCCATCATAGCGACAAATCTGCTTGGGCCAATCCGCCTAACAGCGGCGTTGCTGCCGCATCTTTTGAAACAGCCCAAGGCCGCAATCATGACCGTTTCGTCCGGACTTGCCTTTGTGCCGTTGGCTATCACGCCGACTTACTGCGCAACAAAAGCAGCGATCCATTCCTACACCCAATCGTTGCGCTATCAACTCCGGGACACGGCCGTGCAGGTGTTGGAACTGATACCGCCTTACGTGCAGACGGGATTAACGGGCCCAAAGCAGGCAAGCGATCCGAACGCTATGCCGCTGAGGGATTACATCGCTGAGACCATGAACATCTTGAAGACTTCGCCGAATGCCACTGAGATCTGTGTGGAGCGCGTCAAACCGCTGCGTTTTGCCGAGGCCAACGGAGTCTACGACGGCTTCTTCACCAAGTTCAACGACGCAATGGCTGCGGCTGCCACGGAACGTTGGCAGGGGCAGTAACGCGACGGACGGCTAAAGCCGCGCTACATCGTGCCGCTGCTAATGTCCGGCGTTCGAGATAGTGGCAGTCGTGCCGTCGAACTTTGTCAGTTGGACGGTGAAAGGCTCGTTGTACGTGCGAGCTTTGTCGCGAAGATAACTGAGCGCGACCGCTTCGCCCAGACGCAGCGATGTGTCGGTGTCGCTGCGCCAGTGGATGCCGGCGTGGATCCCGTGGCCGAAGGAGACGTTGTGCCCGAGCTTGTTCAGCTCGCCGTTGACGGTGAGTTGTCCTGCGTCTGAGCCCGTGTAGGGCACCAGAGTTAGGCCGTCCTCCGTAGGAACAACAGGATTTGGAATAACGAAATTCCCGTCAAAGAAAAATTTCAGCACGGTGATGCAGGCCCCTGCCACTGTGCCGTGGCCGGTCGGATAGGCGGGATGCGCGGGCGATCCTTCGGGGAAGGCCTGCGAAAGTAAGTAGGTGCCGTACTTGTTGTAACTCTGCTGTAAGCCCTGCGAATTCAAAACCACGTTGCTCAAACGTACGTCGGTATTGCTGCCTTGCCCGGTCTTGAGCAAATGCACGATTCCGCCGATGGCCTCCGGGCGCGGACGGAGATGCACAAACCATTTCTGGTACCAAACGGCGTTCAAGGCCTTCGTAGCGATGGCGCCGATTGTGGCTGCGAAGTCGGGTCCGCCCATGGTGCCGAAACCGTTTTGTGTCTTCGAGCCCACGTACGGATTCCCGGGATTTGCAGGCGCGCCTCCGGCCGTGAAGCTTCCGGGAGGATTTCCATTGATGCCTGAGAGTACCAGGAAGGCGGTGAAATAAGCCTGGAAGAGAACATCTTCGTGGGTAAAGGCGGCGAGATCGCGTCCGTCACGCCGATAACGAAGTTGCGAATCGACTTGGTTGCGTAAGCCAGTGTCCACGCCGTTTTGAATGTCGAGCCAGGTAGTGAACTCCGCGCCGTAATCGAGGTGCGGCAGGTAAGTCACCATTTGCTGGCTGATCGGTTGCACTCCAATCATGGTTGGCTGGATGAAAAACTGCGAAAGGTAGGGACCGAGCGTTTCACCAGGGAAGCTGCCGCGAAATAACAGGTCCGTAGTGACCTGGCCACTGGTGTTTCGCGGACCGAAATAGGTTGGCTGCGAACCGAGTTCCGCCGCTGCCTGTGCAGCGAAGGCACTGGAATCGTAATCGGTGAAGGCCACATCGCGAAGCAAGGATGCCCAATAGTGTTCCAGTAATTCCGTAGCATTCTGGTCGCTGGCCATTTTGGGTGGCGGAGGAACGTGAGGCGGTCCGAACTGGCAGCAGTCCGCACACTCCAAGTCGAAAGCCAGACCACCTTGCGGGCCGTTCAATAGACGCGTGCCTCCCATGATGATTTTCTCGAAGTCTGAGAATTTTCCGCTGGCTAAGGCGGTAGAGAAGGTGGCGAAGGCGCTCAAGCTCACTCGACCGAAGGAGTCATGAGGAAGGCACTTGGTGTAGGTGCCGCCTTTGTCCGCATAGCGTTCTAGATCGCCATTATTCAGATTGGCGGGTACATGAATCAGGGAGTCCCGTGTGGCTTCGCTGACGCGCAGCTCGAAAGCTTCGAGAACCCGCGGATTTGTTACGCCCTGCGAGGCAGATAGGGCCTCCGAGGGGCTCGCAGGGGATTGCGCCGCGATAGGTCTAGGGTCACCGAACGTGGCACCGGCGACTGTGGCGGCTGCAGCAAAGCCGATCCGGCCCACGAACGAACGGCGACCGATCTGTGAAGGGGATGGTGGCTCAGATTTCGCGCTGGCCTCCGGTGTGATTTTGCGCTTGCTCATGACTTGCTCCTGATGCGAGATTGCAATGCAGTAATTCTCGTCGATGAACCTAAGATTTCGGGGTGAAGCCTACTTCCGCGGCGTGCGGCTTGGCTACCTTTGCGATCACGAGTCCGGCGAATATCCAGGTGAGCGCGGAATCCACCAGATTGATCAAGGTGTAGGAGCCGGAAAATCCCCACCAGTTCCAATTGGGCAGATCGACGATGACGCTGGCAGCCAGGCCAGCAACCCCAAGAAAGATGACTTTACCCGCGTAACTCAGGCCGCTGGTTTGCAGAAGCATCCAGGTGAGCAGGAATGCGGCGGCCACTAAGGAAAGGAACTGAACTATCAGACCGCGTGGGTAGGAACCGAAACCATCGCGCCGAATCGCGGTGAACATAATCGGTCCCTTTTGCATTTTCGCCAGCAGGGTCGCCTGCGCGGTTTTCTTTTGGTCTGTGGTCATGCCTTCGATACGAGGGGCGCCGGGGAGAAGATAAATGCCCGACTGCGTAGTGTGCAACTGGATTACAGTGGCGACGTCGTCTTCATTTTGAAAAGCAAGCATGGGCCTTTCGTGCCAGCCCAGGAGCTCCCAGGAAATGCTGCTCCATAGGAATGCAGTCAGACCGCCGAGAATGGCCCCCAGCAAGAGCGACTTCCACATAAAACCTCCGAATGGCGTGCAGGCGGGACTCTACGAGATGCGGGATTTTGCTCTGAAACACTGCATTTTGCAAACTATTTTGGCGCCGCGTTCGGGTGCTGCGCGATGCTCAAGATATTGCCGTCGGGATCTTTGAACCAGGCGACTTTATCGCCGGAAGGCGCAGTCCAAATTCCAAGTTGGCCATCTTGGGCGAAAGGATATTTTTCCAAAGTGACACCGCGATCGCGAAGCCAGGTCGCTACTGCTTGAATATCTTGTACCTCCCAGCCGAGGATGGTGCCTTGAAGCGGAGTGAAATTGGGAACTTTTGCCATACGAATTTTTTGGCCACCGGCGCTCATCACCAGGGCGTATGGATCCACGCTGACGAAATCAAATCCAAGCTTGCCTTCATAAAAAGCGCGCGTTCTATCGTAGTCCGTGCTGGGAACGAAGCCGACCATTTTTCCTGAAGCCAGCATGTTGGCCTCCCTATGTTGATTTCCGCGAGGAGAGATAACACTTGCGTGGATTTCTTTCTCTCGCTATTGTGACAACAAATGTCGCATAGGTGCCAAAGCATACTAGGCGCTGCAAACGGAAGATGTGTGGCGGACATGGCCAGCGTGTCTGCGGAACTCGAAGACGGGCACGCGATCCCGGAGCATTCGCACCCAGAAGACCAACTCTTGTTTGCGTCCGAAGGGGTGATGACGTTGACCACAGAGCAGGGCTTATGGGTCGTGCCGCCGCTGCGCGCCGTCTGGATTCCGGCAGACACCATACACTCGGTGGCGATGTCAGGCCGCGTGTCCATGCGTACTGTTTATTTCCAGCCTAAACTGTGCCGTTCGTTTCCCAGGAAATGTGTGGTGATGAACGTATCGTCGCTATTGAGGGAACTGATTCTTCATGCGTGCACCTTTCCGAAGTTGCGCAGGAAAGATCCGGTGCAGAAACGCGTCATCGAAATCATTGTGGATCAGTTGAAAGCCGTGGAGTCGATACCACTTCAGTTGCCGCATCCCGCGGACTCACGCGCAACCCGCGTGGTGAAGACCTTGTTCGCCAACCCCGGGGACCAAAAAACGCTGGAAAAATTGTGCGCCGATTGCGGTGCCAGCAAGCGAACGATACAGCGCCTCTTCCTGGAAGAAACCAAAATGACTTTCAACAAGTGGCGCCAGCAGCTTCGCCTACTTCATGCAATGCAGCGCCTGGCTGCCGGGGACAAAGTGACATCGGCGGCCTTAGAAGCGGGATACAACAGCACGAGCGCATTTATATCGATGTTTCGCAAACAACTGGGGACCACCCCGACGCGGTATTTACAGGGCCGAGTCGTTCGAGGAGTGGACGCTGCATCCCCGGGAGCCACGAGCGGCAGTGACTCCCGAATGGCAGCAGGTTAGATTTACTTCTGCGAGTCTTGTCCCTTCTTCTCGGCGGCCGCTTTGGTAGCAGCAGCGGTCCACGGCGGGACGATGCCATTGACACGCGCGTAAGCGACAAGCTGCCCTAGATGTTCGTGGGCATCGGCCACCAGAATGTAGATCACGTCACCTTCATTTGCCTGTGGACCGAGCTTCGGTAACAACTTTGCGTAATCCGCGTTAGCCATGCCTTGAATTGTTTTCTGCGTGTAATCCCCGGACTTGGTTAACTCGTCCATAATTTTCGCTTTGTCGGTAGTCGATTTTTCATAGGTCTTGCCATCGAATCCCGGAGGCGGCGCGGCTCCCATCAACCCCAGAATGAAATAGCGTTCACCCGACACATGCAGAAAAACCTCGGCAAAGGACCGCGAGTCCGGGGTCGGGCGCCAGGTGTACTTGTCGGGCGGCAGAACTTCGGCGAGGCTAATGACTTTCTTATTCACCGCGTCGAGGTCTAACGCGGCCTGCGCTTTCATGTCGTAACTCGGCACGGTTTTGTCTTCCGACTGGGCCGAGGGTGCAGATTGCGTGGGCTGTGTGGCAGCTTGCGTCACCGCCGTTGCTGCCAGAAGCGCGCAAGCCAACATCGAGAGAGTCAGACTTTTCATTTTCTTGCTCCTTTGTTCGCTGGCGCACACGTTTTGTGTGCTTGTCTCGCTAGCGGACAGCTGCGCGGGCCAGCCAGCATTTTGCGCCTGGATTAGGATTATCGGTGAAAGAACACTCCACAACCCTTCTAGGCAGTTCTGTTTCTCTTAGACGGGCATGACCGAAAAAGAGTTCAACAGGCGGGAGTTTTTTTAATTTTATGGGGGGCGAAACTGTCTTGCCAAGACCGGAAGTCGCAACGCAAGCGACGATAATCGGGAATTAAACGTCTTCGCTGGGAGCAGCGTCGGCGAATTCGGGGAGGTCACCTTTGGTGATGCCGCGGAGCTCGCCGCGGATAATGTCGGAAGAAAAGCCGGCGCTTAGAAGGCTGCGGTAAAGGGACGCGATTTTGCGTTGGTCGAGCGGCCCACGAAGATGTGCGAGGCGGCGCTTCAAACGTGTGCGTACCAAAGAGGATTCGTCCGTTTCGGCAAAAACAGTTTCGAGAGCTGCGTCGATGTAGCGGTCGGGAACGCCGCGGGCGCGAAGTTCACGGGCGATGCGGAAACGGCCCTGGCGCCGCAATTTTGCGTGCTGGCTGGCGTAATCGACGGCGTAGCGTGCATCGTCGAGATAGTTGAGTTCGCGCAGGCGAGCTACTAGCGGCGGAATCAATTCTTTGTCTTCAGCGCGACGGTCGAGGTAGGTCTTCATTTCGTGTATGGAATACGCGCGGCGCATGAGAGCGCGTTGTGCAGAGGCGTAGAGATCCCGATCGCTGGAAACCTTGCGAGGCGAAGAGCGCTGAGGCATGAACAGCAAGGATAGAAGCAAGCGACCGAGGAAGCAAGGAAGCGAAGCAGTCGTCGGATGGCGCCGGTGTATTCACACCCAACTTGCATGCTTGCATGGGAATTATTTTTGTTGGGCTGAGGCGGCGCGCTGACGCGCGTACTCATGGCTGCTCCTTATTTTAATTCATGATTTTTGGTCCGCTGATCTCTTGCGGGGGAGGGAGAACATCGCGTTCACTTCGTTGGCCGGAATCATGTAGCGGGCCACGCTTTCGTAGGTTCCTTTGGATTTGAGTTCCGTGGCGATTTCGCGCAATAGGCCGAGAGCTGCGCGCGATGGGCTGGAGCCGAGGCTGACGCGTCGCACGCCTGCGGCCTTTAACTCTTCGATGGTAGGCGCGCCGGGACCGGCGAGAACGTTCAGAGGGCCGGGAGATTCCTGCAGGAATTTCTTGATTTCCTCGATTTTTTTCATGCCCGGAACAAAGATGCAGTCAGCGCCAGCTGCCCGATATAGATTTGCCCGGCGCACACATTCGGCGAAGCGATTGGCCGACGGGCTTTCGGTGGCCCAGTAAGCATCGGTCCGAGCGTTGATCACCAGAGGTATTCCGGACTGCATGGACGCTTCTTTCACCGCTTGGATTTTTTCTACGTGGGCTTGCGTTTCAGAGACGCGCGCTTCGTCGTCTTCTCCATCTTCCAGATTAAGTCCCACGGCGCCGGCCTCGATGAGTTGCAGCGCCACTTGATGCATCTGAATCGCGCTCGTTGAGTAGCCGGCTTCCATGTCCGCGGTGACTGGAATATGTACGGCGCGCGCGATGTGACTGACCGCTCGAAGCATTTCTAGGGAAGTGATCTGCTGGCCGTCTGCATAGCCCAGCGTGTTGGCGATGCCGGCGCTGGTGGTGGCGATGGCAGGGAATTCGAGTCGCTCAAGGAGGCAGGCGCTCGCTACGTCCCAAGCATTCGCGAACAACAGAATATCGGGGCCGTTGTGAAGCGCGCGAAGTTTGTCGGCTTTTTGTTTTTGCGAAATGGTCATGGCCAGGTCACCCGTGAGCAACGCGTCGTTTCTGCGTCGACAATATTAGGATAACGCCGCAGCAGTCACGCTAAAAAGTTTTATTGAAGATTGTGGCAGGCCAAATGGAAGCTTCCTAAGAGCGCTGGAGAGACCGCGAGAAAAAATGCATGCGCGAGAATTAATAAATATAAGGAATCAGCCGATATGTGCGGCGGATGTAAGCTCTGTACGGCTCGCCAATAGCAGCAGCTAACGCAGCTTCCTCGATTGGAATTCGGTAGGCGTATCCCAGGGCCATAAAAGCAAGAAGCACGATCAACCCGGCCCAGTTTCCTAGAGCCAATCCGAGTCCAGCCAGAGTGATCAGTCCGCCGGTGTAAGAAGGGTGGCGGATATGGCGATAGGGGCCGGTCTCAATGACCGGCTGATCCGTGTGGACTGCAACTTGATAGGTGAAATAACGGCCGAGTATGCTCATCGAATAAAGTCGAAGAGCCATTCCGGCATACATCACGCCGATGCCGATAAAGAAGAACATGGCTCGCTTCGACCCAATAGACGCTTGCGGAAATGTAAAGGAAAGCGCGAAGTCCGCCGCGATGCCAATCCACAACATCGACATTACAACCAGGTAAGAGTTGCGATCCTTCAGAGTGGAAGAAGGTCTGGCAGGTTTTCTTCTGGAAGCGATCGTTTCAGGGATAATCCAGATAATGTAGGTAGTCCAGAATATTGCGGCGTAGATGGGTGGGCCGGAGAATGGCAGAGGGCGCAAGCTGGATCTCCTAGTTAACTGGAAGTCTATATGAAATTGTGGCTGGAGACTGAGCGATTGCTACTGCGGCATTGGAAAGAAGAAGACCGCGAGCCTTTTTATCAGCTGAATGCCGACCCACGCGTGATGGAATTTATGCCCGAGTGCCTGACGCGTGTGGAGAGCGATCAACTCCTCGAGCGGATCAACGAACATTTCAGGATCTACGGGTTTGGATTGTTTGCAGCGGAGTTGCGACAGCGACGGTCATTTATTGGTTTTGTGGGGTTAGCCCGACCGTCGTTTGGAGCGCATTTCACTCCCTGCGTCGAAATTGGATGGAGGTTGTCGGCGGATCACTGGGGGCGCGGCTTAGCGACCGAAGCTGCACGAGCGGTAGCGCAGTATGCGTTTGGAGAACTGGCGCTGGACGAACTCGTGTCTTTCACCGTTCTGGAAAATGTACGATCACGTGGAGTGATGGAAAAAATAGGGATGACTCACGACACCGCGGACGACTTTGACCATCCGCACTTGCCCGCAGGCCATCCTCTTCGTGGGCACGTGTTGTACCGACTGCGAAGACGGTGAGATCGCAAGAGCCAATAAAAATATGTTAGCGGCTGCCGAGGCGGTCGAACTCGGTCATGGCGCGTTCCATTTCTTCGCGCGCGGCGTCTGCAGAAGAGCGGACACCTTGCACGCGAAGCCGGAAGTCGTCCGGATTCGAAGCGCGCATGAGAGCTTCTTCCAGAGTGATGAGGTTGCGGGTGTAGAGGTCGAAGAGCGATTGGTCGAAAGTCTGCATGCCGTACTGGCTGGTGCCGGCAGCGATGGCGTCTCGAATCATGCGCGTTTTGTCGGGATTGATAATGCAATCGCGAATGTAGCCGGTACAAATCATTACTTCCACGGCCGGAACGCGGCCGGTGCCGTCGGCTTTGCGCACCAAGCGCTGGCTGATTACAGCTTTCAGAGTTCCGGCCAGTTGCAAGCGAATTTGTTTTTGCTCGGGCGGCGGAAACACGGCAATGATGCGCTGAATGGTTTCCGTGGCGTCAAGAGTATGCAAAGTGGAAAGCACCAAGTGTCCAGTTTCAGCAGCCAACAGGGCGGTGGAAATTGTTTCCAAGTCGCGCATTTCGCCGACCAGCACTACGTCAGGATCCTGACGCAAGGCGGCGCGGAGCGCTGTAGAGAACGAGGAAGTGTCCACTTCCACTTCGCGCTGATTGATAAAACCTTTTTTGTCGCGATGCAAATATTCGATGGGGTCTTCGATGGTAATGATGTGCTCGGCGCGCAGCGAATTGATGCGGTCGATCATGGCCGCAAGAGTGGTGGATTTACCGGAACCGGTGGTGCCGGTAGTCAAAATCAAACCGCGCTGCTCCTCGCAAATCTGCGACAGGACGCGCGGCAATTCCAATTCTTCGATGGTGCGAATTTTTGTGGGAATGACGCGAAGGACCATGCCAACGTTCCCGCGCTGTTGAAATACGTTCACGCGGAAGCGGCCCAGGCCCGCGACGCCGTAAGCCATGTCCAGCTCGGCGGTTTCCTTGAATTTTTGTTTTTGCCGGTTGGTCATCATGCTGAAGGCCATCGACAGCATTTCTTCCGGAGTAATGCGCGGAACATCGGTGAGGCCGTTGAGCATCCCGTCCACGCGCAGATAAGGGTGATTGCCTACTTTCAGATGCAAGTCGGACGCCCGGCTTTCGACGGCGCGGCGCAACAAATCATCAATACTGACAGCCATAGCGAAAGTCCTCGGGTGTGAAGTTCAACCAAAACTAGCATGCGTGTTAGAGGCTAGCAAGAACCGTACGGCGGAACATTTCTAAACTGCCAACCTGTACCTTCGGTCAGGTATCTGCGGAGAGGATTGTGGCGAGGTTTTGCAGAGGATGCTAAAGCGGCGGCTGGTCGGAGAGGAAGAGACGGTCGTAAATCACGGCGGCCAGGACACCTCCCAGCAGCGGACCGACCCAGTAAACGCCGTGGTTGCTCCAGTAACGCGCGGCGAGCGCGGGGGCGAAAGCGCGCGCGGGGTTGATCGCGGCGCCGGTAAAAGGCCCGCCGAAAAGCGCGCCTACTGAGATGGTCAGGCCAATGGCGAAGCCCGACATTTTGTTGAAACCGCCGCGAGCGTCAACGAGGGTAGCGAAAACCACGAACACCAGAAAAAACGTCATCAGGCCTTCGAGAACCATGGCGTGCAGCCGCGTGAAATCCGGTGCCAGAAGAGTGACGCCTCTGCCGGAGGAGGTCCATATAACGTCCGGCACAATCGCGACCAGTAGATAAATGGCTGCAATCGCGCCGAGCAGTTGCGCCATCCAGTAGAGTAGAGCTTGCAGGGTGCCAAGCCGTCGCGTGACCCAGTAGCCCGCTGTGACGGCGGGGTTTAAATGTCCGCCGGAAATATGGCTGACGGCGCCAACCATAATGGCGTACGAGAGACCGTAGGCCAGAGCAATTCCCAAAATGCCGATAGGAGTTTGTGACGCGGCACGCAGATATTGGTCGGCGCAAATCGCACCGACAGCGAAGAAAATTACACTAAATGTGCCGATAAATTCCGCCAGGAGCTTTTGAGGCAGGCTATACAAGAAACCTCTCCGCGCGCACGCGAACCAAAATCTCTAACAGTAATGCCGGCCCTGCTCGCGGCTCATTCTAACGGATTGGCCCAAGGCAGTCAAAAATGAGCCTGAAGCGCAGCGCTGCCTGGTGATTTCAGCGGAAATCGCGTTCCTATCCCGGAGACAAATCACGGCCGCATGCGTCTAAGAGAAACCAAGGGAGCGGTCCGTGAACCGGAGCGCTGGAAACCCTGCCGGCCGCAATGCCAGAACAAATCGAGCGCGATAAAAGTTTATTGCGGTGGAAGTAAGATATTTGCATTGGAGATGACAGGTATGATCAAGCGTATTCGCAAAATTGGGTTTGTGCTGTGTTGCGTCTGTATATTGGGCGCGTCCTACGGCCAGACGCCGAAGGAGAGCTCTAGAACCTTGCCGCTAGATTCGCTGAGTGGTTTGGAATTGGTGGATGCGAAGGCGGAAGTGGTAAATTATCGCGGTCGTCCAGCCGTGCACCTGATTCCATTGCCGAATCAGCCAAAAGACTATTCCATGCTGGCGATCGTGAGCGGCACGGACTTTAAGGACGGCACGATTGAGATCGCGGTAGCCGGTTCTCCGCGCAAAGGCGCAGACCCTACAGACCGAGGCTTTATCGGCTTAGCTTTTCGCGCGCAGAAGCACGGTGATCTAGCCGAGTATTTCTATCTGCGGCCTACCAACGGGCGCGCCGACGATCAACTTCGACGCAATCATTCCGTTCAATATGTCTCCACCCCCGATTTCCCGTGGGAGCGCCTGCGCCAAGAAAATCCTGGCGTGTATGAATCGTACGTAGATCTCCAGACCGGCGCGTGGACCAAGATGAAGATCGCGGTGTCCGGAACAAAAGCACAGCTCTACGTCAATGGGGCGGATCAGCCATGCCTCATCGTGAACGACCTGAAGCTCGGTGAAACACACGGGCAGATCATTCTTTGGGCTTATGGCACCACCGATGCGTTTTTTTCGAATCTGACCGTGAAATAAACTCGATTGACATTATTCAAAGGGATGAAGGAAGGTCGCGTGCAACCTGGGAGTGAGCGGGTTCCCGGATAGGTGGTAAGAAATTTGTATTACCAAGAAGTCCTTCGTCCGTGCGGGTCGCTAGTGAGCAAGACAGATCTCACAATCCCAAATTAAGCGAAAAGTGATCCGTGAGCACGCTCGCGTGGCGGCCAGAATAAAACTACGGGCGCACGGGCACTGGGACGCCCGCTCCGGCCGTGGCAGGAACGTCGGTCGGTGACAGCCAGTGATGGCGGTCGGGCTTGAGGCCTCCGGTGAGCGCGAAAAATTCATCTTGGATGCGCTTGGTAATAGGGCCACGCGAACCAATTCCAATCTTGATACGGTCGACCGAGCGGATCGGAGTGATCTCCACGGCAGTGCCGCAGAAGAAAAGCTCTTGGGAAATGTAAAGCATTTCGCGCGGGATGACCTGTTCTGCAACCGGAATATTCAGATCGCGACAAATTGTAAGCACGGAATGGCGCGTGATGCCGGGCAACGCCGAATTTGAAAGCGGCGGAGTGATCACCGTGCCGTCCATGACTAAGAAAATATTTTCGCCCGAGCCTTCGCTGATGTGGCCATGCACGTCGAGCGCGATGCCTTCCACATAACCGTTCGCGCGAGCTTCCATGCGTATGAGCTGGGAATTCATGTAGTTTGCCGCGGCTTTTGCCATTTGCGGCAGGGTATTGGGCGCGGGACGATTCCAGGAGCTGATGCAAACATCCACTCCGCTGCGCAGCCCTTCTTCGCCTAGATATTTTCCCCATTCATAGCAGCTTAAATAAACCTCGATGGGGCAGCCTTTGGGGTCAACGCCCGCTTCGCCGTAACCGCGCAGAACGATTGGACGCAAATAACACGCTCCAATTTTATTCACGCGGATCAGATCCAGATTCGCGGCGCAGAGTTCCTCGAGCGTGAAGGGAACTTCCATGCGGTATATGTAAGCTGAATTGAGCAGCCGCTGAACGTGATCGCGCAGACGGAAAATCGCGGGGCCTTCTTTGGTCTGGTAGCACCGAATGCCTTCAAAGACGGCCGAGCCGTAGCTGACCACGTGTGAAAGGACGTGCAGTTGGGCGTCGTCCCAGTTGATGAATTTCCCGTTATGCCAAATCTTTTCGGTCTTCGGTATAGGCATATGGTTCGCTCCGGCGCGCGGAGGGGCTGCGAAACCCCCGCGCAGAACGAAGTATAGCATAGGGGTTTTCATGTCAATTCCGGCACCGAACCGAAACACGCGTCTGCGTCACATCCAAATTGGCCGCGTTATTACAACGCTCAGAACCATTGACTATCGCAAACTGTTTCCATCTTAAATGGATGAGCAGGGATCCGGATTCATTCATCACGCAAAGCGACAAGCGGATCGACGCGGGTTGCGCGTCGTGCCGGAATGTAGCAAGCGAGAAACGCTACCGCAGCCAGAGTGGCCGAGATAGCTCCGAAGGTCATGGGGTCGGCCGGGCTCACATCAAACAGCATGTTGCGGACCGATCGTGTCAATGCCGCTGCCCCGACCAGACCGATGGCCAAGCCGATGGCGACGAGCTGCATCCCTTCGCCCACCGCCATGCGAAAGATGTCCATACGCTGTGCGCCCAGCGCAATACGAACGCCGATTTCGTGCGTGCGTTGGCTGAACGAATACGCCATCACACCATAAATTCCGATGGCAGCCAGCAGAAGGGCAACGCCGGCGAAGATACCCAGAAGTTGCAGAGCGAAGCGGCGTTCGGCCATGGAACGCGAGATAATTTGGTCCATTGTTCGCACGCTGAAAACGGGAATGTTGGGATCAATCGACTGCACTTGGTGGCGAATGGATTCTCCAAGCGCTTCTGGGTTTCCTGCGCTGCGGAGAAATACCACCGAGGCATAACCTGGGCTTTGCCGCACGGGGAGATAGATGTGGGGCGCGGTAGGTGCATCAAAGCCATCGGACTTAATATCACCCACCACGCCGACGATGGCGAACGAAGGATTCGTCCCGGGCCGCACACCGAAACTGATTTGTTTTCCCAGTGGATCTCCATTGGGCCAGTATCGCCGCTGCAACGTTTGGTCGATTAACACCACCGGCTGTGATTTATCGGTGTCGGATTCAGCGAAATTTCTTCCAGCGAGCAGGGGGACTTTCAGCACTCCGAAGTAGTCGGGCGTGACGGAAGCAAACTCCGCGATGGGTGCGCGCTCTGAGTCTGTCGGGCGGCCCACGATTGTAAACGGAAAACCGTTTCGTGCTGCAGCAAGCGGCAAGCTGTTCGTGCCGCCAATGGCGACTTCTTCCACACCGGGGAGTCCGGATACGCGGCGAAGAATTTCCATCAGAAAAGCCGCGCGCTTATCGATGGGACGATAAGGATCCGTGTTTGGGTCATTCGGAACCGGGATCCATATCTGGGCGGTGATTACATGGTCTGGATTGAAGCCCGGACGCACTTCCAGCACGTGCCAGAAGCTACGCAGCAGAAGTCCTGCGCCTGCGAGCAATATAAGAGAGAGCGCTACTTCGGAAATAACCAGTACACGGGACACCTGCGTGTGCCGTCTGCCGGCGCCAGAGCCTCGGCCGCCTTCTCGCAAGCTCTCCACTTGATTTGGATTTCCAGCTTGCACTGCGGGCGCCAAACCAAACAGCAAGCCGGTAACGATTGAGATCATGAAAGCAAAAAATAAAACGCCCGCGCTGATGTGCACTTCGCTTAGTCGCGGAAGACTGGCCGGAGCCAAAGCCAGGATGGAGTTCTTGAACAAAACAACCGTGAGCAGCGCTACCAACCCGGAGATTGCGGAGAGTAAAACGCTCTCCGTAAGCAATTGCGCCATCAAGCGCCAGCGCCCGGCACCTAAGGCGAGTCGAATTGCAATTTCGCGGCGCCGTCCAGACGATCGAGCCAGCAACAAGTTTGCGAGGTTGACGCAACCAATCAGAAGCACAAACCCCACCGCGCCGAACAAAACAAAAAGCTCGGTACGCTCCGCTCCAACGAGGTCTTCTTTCACGGGAACGATTCGCGTGGCCCAACCCGCAGCCGCCGGATAATCATTGCGATATTGCTGGCTCAGATGGGCGACGTAGGTATCGAGTTGAGCCTGGGCCTGCGCTACGCTGAGTCCCGGTTTCAGGCGGCCTATCGCACCAGGGATAAATCTCACGGCACGAACGGCCGGAACAGGGAAAGGAGCGGCGTTGTACCCAGACGCGCACCAGACTTCCACGTCGGTCTGCAACGTGCGGCCTGGATGGCGAAATCCAGCAGGCATGACTCCGATGATTTGGTACAGATCGTTGTCGAGCCGCATCGTGCGGCCAATGATCTGCGGGTCTGCCCCGTAATTGCGCCGCCAGAACCCATCGCTTATTACGACTGCTTCAATAAAGCCGGGAACCGAATCCTGCCGAGTGAAAACGCGGCCAAGCTGCGGCTTTATACCGAGCATGGTGAAATAGCCCGGGCTAACGGCCAGGGTTTCCGCGCGAACAGGACGGTCACCGCCAGCGATGTCGGAATCGATAGGCCAAACCGCAGAGAGTTCTTGAAATACGCCGGAGCGGTCCTGCAAATCCCATAATTCAGGTGCTGACATACCTACGTTTTTTACATTGGAACTACGAAGGTCGTCGAAAACGCGAACCAGCTGTTCGGGCTGAGGGTATGGCAGGGGACGCAGCAGTACGGCGTAAACCACGCTGAAGGTGGCCACGTTCGCGCCGATTCCAAGGGCCAGCGTGAGTACCGCGACAATTGTAAAACCGGGATTCTTGAGCAACATCCGCAGGGCATAACGCAGGTCTTGACCGAATGACGTCATAGTCCCCCCCCCGGGGCTAATCTGCGGGCACAGTTAGTCCATGACCTATATGGACGAGCGCCAGTTCATTCTTGTTAGCAGCGAGTTGGGAATTTATGCAGCCGGAGGAGTTCTAGTCGTGATCGTCCTGCGCCCTTTCGACTTGAGTCTGAGCGGTGAAACCTGAGATCCGGCCCCATGCGCTCGTCTTCCAATTGTCTACGCTCTCTTTGGCCAGGATCCAAGGTGGGAGATCGATATACAAAAACTGGGACAGGGCCTGAACGTAGGGCTCGTACAGGCCACGTAGCTTGTTTAGTTTTTCGTTCGATTCCGGCGTGTCGTGAAGTTTCAGTCCCGCTTCCGCAAGCACCCCACGGAGGCGAAGAAGTTCGGAGGTAGGCAAACGATTTGCGTTGTGGGCCAGAGGAGCGGCCTGAAACACCTGAGCCAAATCCACGACCGCATGCCGGCAAATAGCGAACGTAAGGCGTGCTTGCCGCACGCATGTTCCGTCGGCGCCCGCAATGATTAGAGCGGAAGTATCCAGGATCGCGGTGAGCGCCGAGAGCCATGATTCGTTATTGTGCTGCGAACGAAAGTAGGTAAGAACC
The DNA here is from genome assembly GCA_035602755.1 of Binatus sp. (SeqCode). Lineage (GTDB taxonomy): Bacteria > Acidobacteriota > Terriglobia > Acidiferrales > UBA7541 > Palsa-295. The sequence goes on from DATNLR010000150.1 coordinate 108,724, forward strand.
GGATAGGACACGTGACTCTCCAGCAGTTCCGCGGACCAGCGCTCCCAGTCGCGCAGAAGCCTTTCCAAAGTTTCCAGGCCGTGAACACCCGCGTGACGCCGCAGAAGTTCGGCGGCGGTAGGCGGCGAACCGGCGCGTGCGTCGAGGAGAACGATGGCAACTTCTCTGCGCGAAAACGCTTGATAGATGACCGGCAAATAGCTCAATACCAGCGCCAGAAAGCCGAAGCCCAGTCCGCTTTCGAATACAGCCAGCACTCGCTCCGGGGAAGTGTGCGGTGTAACGTCGCCAAGGCCCAACGTAAAAAAAGTTGTGCCGCTCAGATAGAAGCACGTCTGCAGAGTCGGATGCGTTTGATCTATGCGCGCGTCGCTGAAATACAAGAGGCCGAAGCCCAGGATTAACATTGTGGCCCAAAGCGCAAATATGCCCAGCAACGAGAGCGGACCGAAATAACTCAGAAATCCTTCCCGGCTTTTGGATGAGCGGATGCCATGAGCAAGCTTGCGCCAGGGGAACCACAGGACGCGGTAGTAGAGCCTGGTCAGACGGAAACGGCGCGTCACTCTGCGCGGAAGCACGATGGTTTCAAACGCTTCCAGCAAAATCCCCGCGATGATGAGGAACCCGGCTACTGCAAAAATCATGCCGCTTTCTCCAAAACGGCGTTCAATGTGATTTCAGCTTTGAACAGACGCGAGACGGGACAATTCGCTTTCGCGCTGGCCGCCGCGGATTCAAACGCTGCTTCCGAAATGCCCGGGATGCGCGCGGCTAGGTCCAGATGGATTTTCGAGATGGTCCAACCCGCGTCGAGCTTTTCGAGCGTCACGTTCGCGGCAGCGCGAATCTTCTCGGGCGTAAAACTCATGGTGCCCAGCTGCGCAGTGAGCGCCATGGCGAAGCAGGCCGCGTGAGCGGCGCCGATTAGTTCCTCCGGATTGGTCCCTTTCGCGTTCTCGAAACGGGTCAGGAAGGAATAGGGCGCATCGGAAAGCACGCCGCTTGGTGTCGAGATAGATCCCTGGCCGTCCTTTAATCCTCCGTTCCAAACCGCTGTGGCGCTGCGTTCCATAATGCCTCCTGTGAACTCAGAATTTTTAATGGGTGGTTATTGGATGCCGGCTCGGGTCTATCGATGCCAATTAGAAGCCGCGCCAAGATCGTACAACTCAGTGAGATTTCGGCGGCTGAGCCATGCTTGCGCTGTTCAGCATTTGGAAATTCTGCCGCACAAGAGCCAGCCGGTCGCCCTTCGCGTTTTCGTACGCTCCGAATGCGAGGAAGGGAATCATGGCTGCCAGCACCCACAATTTTGCGCTTCCGGGAAGTTTTGCTTCCGGCTCCCAACGAAACAGGCGCCGCGAAATTTCGAAAGCCACTAGAAGTCCGATTCCAAGCGCGACCAGGTCGGTGATGATTTCAGAGTGCGTCGCCAGGTTCGTCGCGGCATTTTCAAGTCCGGTCGCCAGATAAGTAGCCGGCATGAACAGTGAAGCGCCTTGAATCCAGTGTGGAAACCTTGCCAGCGGGACGGTCGCGCCCGAAAGGAACAGGAAAGCGGTCCAAATCACCTGGTTGATCACCTGCGTTTCCTGCATGGTGTTGGTCACGCTGGCGACGATTAGGCCAAACGCTGAAAAAGTAGCTGACCCGATACTGACCAGCAGAAAAATCGCCCACAAATTTCCCCAACCCTGCATGTGCAGAGCGAACTTGGTAACGAGAATCTCGATCGCAACGGACGGGAGCACGAGAATGTAATTCGAAAGAATGCTGGAGGCTAGCATGGGTCCGGCCCCCAGCGGAGCCAGACGAAAGCGTCGAAGGATCCCGGCTTCGCGGAACATGACCAGCTGCACGCTAAGTCCCCAGAAGCTGCCCATCACCGTCATGGTGAGAATTGCGCCGAGAATGTAGGCCGTCCATGCCGTATCGCCCTTGCTGAAAATCGTGACGAAAAAGAAAAGAAATCCAAGCGGCATGATCAAGCTGAAAAAAAGAAACGTTCTGTTTCGCATGGCCAGGCGCACGCGAATTCTGGTGAGTATCCAGGTGTTGCGGATTACATTCGATGCCATGTTGGTCCTTTTACTTCAAAATGCTCTTTGCTCTATGGCGTATTTTTTAGTCACGCAGCCTGCGCCCGGTCAGCTCAATAAAAACATCTTCCAATGATGGCGAAAACATCTCCAAGCTTTGCAGTTCATTATTGTCGGATTCAAGCTGCTTCACCAGCGCGACAATCGTATGTGGCGCGCGCGTGGAATGCAGCACGTAGGTCCCGTCAAACTCGCGCGCATTGGCCACTGCGTCGAGTTGTCCTAGCACCCCATTCTCCACCGGCTTGGCCAGCCGGACTTCAATTCGCGTAGTGCCAGCGGAAGCTTGTTTCAGCTCGCGCGGCGTTCCAATTTTAATGACCCGGCCGTAATCGATGATGGCGACGCGGTCGCACAAGCGTTCAGCTTCCTCGATATAGTGTGTGGTCAGCAAAACCGTCTTTTTGCCGCGCTTCAGCTCTTCGATGATGTCATAAATCTCGCGACGAACTTGGGGGTCCAAACCCGCCGTCGGCTCATCCAGGAAGACAACCTGCGGATTGTTCACCAACGCCATGGCGATGGCCAGCCGCTGTTTCTGTCCGCCGGAAAGCTGGCTGTAGAAAGCGTCGCGCTTTTCTTCGAGCTGAAAGCGTTTCAACAGATCATTTGTGTTGGCATGATTGCGGTAGAAGTTGGCGAATAAATCGATGGCTTCTTTCACCCGGATTTTGTCAGGCAGGGAAGTGGATTGCAGCACCGCGCCAATCATTTCTTTGAACTGGCTCCCGCTCTTTTCAGGATCCAGCCCGCAGACTCGCGCCAGGCCGCGATCCGGCGTACGCATGCCTTCCAGGATCTCAACCGTGGTAGTCTTCCCCGCGCCGTTGGGCCCCAGGAGCCCGAATACTTCGCCCTCTTCCACGGAAAAATTCACGCCACGCAGAGCTGTCACTGTTCCGTAGTTCTTATAAAGGCCTTCAACTTGTATGACCGGTCCGGTCACTAAATATTTCCCCTCTTTTTGAACTTTCCTCTATATCACAAAGGCCCAGAAATTCGCCGCGCTCATCAAGTCTTAGGACGCTTGTGTTTGGATGCTTTTTTCCCCTTACCCTTGCGGAACGACCAACCATAGATTTTCATGTCGATCACGCGTCCTAGCACGACACCTTCGGTTTCCAGTAGACGGCGCTGCTTCGCGGCATAAGGCTCCGGAACGCGAATCCGTCCTCCCGCTCCCAGCACGCGATGCCACGGGATACCCCGCCCAGGGGGGGTTGCGGCCATGGCGTATCCCACGGCACGTGCACCACCCGGCGTGCGCAGCGCTTTGGCCACCTGGCCATAGGTTGTTACGCGCCCGCGCGGGATTTTTTTTACCAGGCGATAAACGGGTTCCCAGGACATTTGCTTCTTTCTCCGCAGACTACGCGCCGCCGATTTTCTGCATCCAATTAATAAGGCAGCGCGCTGAAAACTTCCCTAAGGCCAGCTGCCCCAGCGGCTTGTTACGGTGTCCACCCCGCAAAAAGCGACGCTTCTGGACTAATAACTGATTAGCATCATTTTCCGCGTCCACCGCATCGTACCATTGACGGCGTAGTGGACGCTTCATACACTACGAACGCTTCAGCTAAAAGGAGGTGTTGTGGCTTTCGTAAGACGCAAAGGCAACACCTACTTCTTAGTGCACAACGTTCGCCGTCAGGGCAAGGTGCAGCAGTTACATCTGGCGCGGTTGGGGGAGCGGCCGCGAATCACGGACGATGTGGTGCGAAAGGTTTCGCGCAACCACCCCTTCCTTGATCTCGATTGGTCAAGCCTGCGCGAGCAGGTGAACAGCCGCATCGAGCTGTTTGATATTCGTTCACCGTACGTGCAGAACTTGATGCATTCACTACGAAACCTTCACATGGACCTGGCCGATCTTTCTCCGCCGATGTTGCTGCTGGCGGATCGAGCCAATTCAAGCCGGGAACTGGTCACGCAATTGCGATTGCTGCGTTCCACGCTCGATATCAAACTCGATCAATTCGAGCGCACTGAATTCCGCAATCCCGATGGCGGCAGAGAGTTCCGGTAGGGGGAGTAATACCGTGGGAGCGCATGCGCTACAACTCGATCCGACTCAACGCAGTCTGGAGTCGCGTGATTTTGAATCAGGACTGCGGCGTAAAATCGTCGGCCAGGACGAAGCCGTGCAGGCGGTGGTGGACCTGTACCAGGTGTTTCGCGCCGGCCTGAATTCGCCGGGGCGTCCGGTAGGGAATCTATTGTTTCTGGGGCCCACTGGCGCGGGGAAAACGCGCGTAGTCGAAGCCACCGCCGAGGTACTCTTTGGCGATCCACGCGCCGTGATTAAAGTGGATTGCGCCGAATTCCAGCACTCCCACGAAATCGCGAAGCTGATTGGTTCACCTCCGGGATATTTGGGGCACCGCGAAACGCATCCTCTCATCACGCAGGAGGCGCTCGCCCAATATCACACCGACAAGCTGAAGATTAGCTTCCTGCTATTTGACGAAATCGAGAAGGCCAGCGATGCGCTCTGGCAATTGCTCCTCGGCATCCTGGACAAAGCCACCTTGACGCTGGGAGATAATCGCCGAGTGGATTTATCGCAAACCATGATCTTCATGACCTCAAATCTTGGCGGCGGCGAGATCACCGAGTTGATGACCGGTGGGATGGGCTTTGCTCCCAGAGTGAAGGCCGACACGCAAGTCCGCCTGGATGAAAAAGTTGAAAAGACCGCGGCCGACGCGGCCAAGCGAAAATTCGCGCCGGAGTTCATGAATCGCATCGACAAAGTGATTGTGTTCCATCCGCTGCGTTCCCAGCAGCTCGAACAAATTCTGGAAATCGAGCTGGGTATGGTGCAGCAGAGGGTGCTCGAAACCGCCAAAGGACGCTTCTTGTTCCGCGTGACCATGCCTGCGCGCGATTTTCTGCTTCGCGAAGGCACGGACATGAAATACGGCGCGCGGCACTTGAAACGCGCGATCGAACGGCACGTTGTTTACCCGCTTGCAAGCCTGCTAGCAACCGAACAGGTTTCTCTCGGCGACGTCATCTCCATCGATTGGGACGGTCGCGAACAGGGCCTCACATTTCTGAAGGAAGCGGAAGGCGCCCTTGTTCCGGTGACCACTCCGTCCAAAGAGAAAATCACCACCGCCGCGGCAGCAAGTTCTGACGGCCGCCCGGTAGTTTTCCCCGCGGCCACCGCGGCGATGGATGTGATCATCGAAAACAGGACTACCCCGGCAGCGGGACGTAGCATCCCGGTCGAAAAAGCGAAGAACGAAAAGAAGTAAAACCGCTGCGGCGCTCTGCTTCTCTGCAGAGCGCTTCTGCGCGTTTGCGCGCGTCAGCCGTTGTCCGCCCGCACCTCCCTATGCACAATTCGCGGTTCAGCGACAATCCGTTAGCTCATTTTGACAACATCCATTGAGGAATTCGTAGCGGGAAACAAGCCTGGCAGCTAAATCTGTGCCTACTCTTCGCACTCCGGCATTGGCTCGTCGAAACTGCCGCCGTAAATGTTGGGCACTTTGGCCCCCATGGGACGCAGATACGCCGAAAGCTGGCCTCGATGGTGTATGGAATGGTTGAGCATAAATTGCAGATACATCACAGCGGGCAAATTATAAATACCGAAGAAGGGGAGTGGTGTGGCCCAAAACTCGGCCGGAAGCTTTTCTACTTTGTCGAGCTTTGCCGGCAAGCTCTCTTCGTAGGTGGCCGCGATATCCGCGGCGTTGCTGAAGTCCGCGGGCATGGTGTCATCTTCCATCTCAAATTCTCCGGCGAGAAATCCGTCCAGGAACCAAATATCCGCGGAAGCCAGATGCCAGCAAAGTTCCAGCGCGCTGCGCGAATTCGGAGCCGGGCGGTAATCTCCTTTGTCGGCCGGAACGGCCTGAAGAACGCGCAAAGTGGTCGGGAATTCCTTTCGAATCGTTGGTAGAAACACAGACAGAAGGAATCCAGCTTGTTCCGGCGTCATCGTGAACCTCCTTCTTCAGCTTTCCAGCGAAGAATCGGCTTGCGCGCCGCGGCTACTTCATCCAGACGCCCGATACGCGTGGAATGCGGAGCAGTTTTAACCAGCTCGGGATTCGTTTCCGCTTCTGCCGCAATCGAGCGCATCGCTTCGATAAAGAAATCGCACTCCTCTCTAGATTCAGATTCTGTCGGCTCGATCATCATGGCGCCCGGAACAATCAGCGGGAACGCGGTGGTGTAAGGATGAAAGCCGTAGTCAATTAATCGCTTGGCGATGTCCATCGTGTTTACGCCATGCTTTTTCTGCCGCGCATCGCTGAAAACCACCTCATGCATGGACGGAAGATTGTAAGGCAGATCGAATACGCCCTCCAGATTCTTCCGAATATAATTTGAATTCAAAACCGCGTCTTCCGTTGCCTGCCGTAGGCCCGGACCGTAGGCAAGAATGTAGGCAAGTGCGCGCAGCAGCACGCCGAAATTCCCGCAATAAGCGCGCACGCGTCCGATGGAATGCGGACGGCGGTGGTCCAGCCCGAACTTGCCATCCTCCTTTTGCACCACCACCGGGACAGGCAGGAACGGTTCCAGAAATTTCTTTACCAGCACGGGGCCTGCACCCGGGCCGCCGCCTCCATGCGGAGTCGAAAATGTTTTGTGCAGGTTCAGATGCATCAGGTCCACGCCGAAATCGCCAGGGCGCGTAACACCCGCCAGCGCGTTCATATTGGCGCCGTCCATATAAAGAAGCGCGCCGCGTTCGTGCAGAATAGCCGCAATCTCCGCGATACGTTCTTCAAAAACTCCCAGCGTACTGGGATTCGTCAGCATCAGGGCGGCAACATCGTCGGTGCAAAACTCCCGAAGATGATCGGTATCAATCTGACCGCGCGCGTTGGACTTGATATTTTTTACTTCGTACCCCGCGATCACCACGGAAGCCGGATTCGTGCCGTGCGCGGAATCCGGAATCAAAACAGTCTTGCGCGGATTTCCTTGGCTTTGCAGGTAGGCGCGAATCATCAGCAAGCCTGTGAGTTCACCCTGTGCGCCGGCCACGGGTTGGAGCGTGGCGGCGTCCATGCCCGTGATCGAAAGCAGGCATTTCTGCAAATCGTAGAGAATGCGCAAGCAACCTTGCGAAACTTCCGCCGGCTGCTGGGGATGCTCGGTAGCGAGACCATCGAGTCGTGCGACGAATTCATTTACCCGCGGGTTGTACTTCATAGTGCAGGAACCAAGCGGGTACATCCCCAGATCGATTGCGTAATTCCATGTGGAAAGCCGCGTGAAATGGCGAATCACTTCGATTTCGCTCACTTCAGGAAAACCTTCGATCGCGTCGCGCGTGAATTCCTGCCCCAGCGCTTTGGAAGCATCCACCGCCGGAACGTCCAGCGGCGGCAGCTCCATCCCGCGCTTTCCCGGCGCGGACTTCTCGAAAATCAGCCCTTCATTCTGGCTCACATGCTCGCGCGCCTTCAAGATTTTTCCGACCGGCGATTCGATTTCAGTGGACTTATAGCTCAACGCCAACAGCTCCTTAAACGGGTCGTTCGAGTATTTTTCCTATCGCGGCGGCCAAACGTTCCATTTCCGCGCGCGGAGTAGTTTCCGTCACGCAAACCAGCGCTCGCTTCGTAAGCTCCGGATAATGTGTGCCCAGCGCAAACGGCCCGATAATTTTCTCGCGCAAAAGATCCTGATTCACCATCTTCACCGAGCGCGGGAATTCCAGCACGAACTCGTTGAACGATGGCCCCCGGAAAACACGCCGAACGCCGGGAATTTTCTCCAGTTGCGCTTGCGCGAACCGCGCTTTGGCCAAATTCTGCAGCGCCTGTTCGCGCAATCCTTCTTTGCCCAGTAAGCTCAGATGAATCGTCGCAACCAACGCGAAGAGCGCTTCATTGGTGCAAATGTTCGAAGTGGCTTTTTCGCGACGGATATGTTGCTCGCGAGTGGCCAGCGTCAGAACGAATCCGCGGCGCCCTTGCGCATCGGTCGTCTGGCCAGCGAGGCGTCCTGGCATTTGACGCACGAATTTGTCTCGGGTGGCAATTACTCCAACGTAAGGCCCGCCGTAGCTCGGGGAGATGCCGAATGATTGCCCCTCCATCGCCACAATATCGGCTTCCGCCGGAGGCCGAACGATCCCCAGCGAAACAGCCTCGGCAATCCCGGTGACCAGCAACGCGCCAGAAGCGTGGGCAACTTCCGCCAGCGCCGGCAACTCTTCCATCACGCCGAAAAAGTTTGGCGACTGAACCACAATCGCAGCCGCTTGCTCCAAACTTTCCTTCTTCAACGCCGCTCGATCCAGTTGCCCGGATTCGGTGTAGCCGATCTCTTCAATCTGAATACTCAGATTTTTTGCGTAGGTCTGCAAAACATGTCGATATTCCGGATGAACGCTTCGCGCCACCAAAACGCGATGCCGCCCGGTAATCCTTTCCGCCATTAGCACAGCTTCGGTGAGCGCGGTGGAACCGTCGTACATCGACGCATTGGCCACTTCCTGACCGGTTAACTGGCACATCAGCGTCTGAAATTCAAAAATCGCCGTAAGGGTGCCTTGCGCGAACTCAGCCTGATAGGGAGTGTAGGAAGTTAAGAATTCGCCGCGTTGAACGAGCGCATCAGTGACCACCGAGCGCACATGCGAATAGACCCCCGCGCCGAGAAAGGAAGTATAGCCTTTGGAATTTTCCGCCGCGCGCGCTTGGAAATATTGAATGATTTCCGGCTCCGAAAGCGCCGCAGGCAAAGCAAGAGGCGCGCGCAACCGAAATTTTTCGGGAATGGACTCGAAAAGTTCATTTACGGACTGCACGCCGATGGCTTCCAGCATTTCCCGACGTTCGGAAGGACTCTTGGGCAAATATCGCATCAGGCGGAATGTTCCTTGGCCTGGCCTGCGATGTAAGCTTCGTACGCCGCGGCATCCATCAGCGCCGAAGCTTCCTGGGGATGGGCTAGTCGTACCTTAATGAGCCACGCCGCGCCATGCGGATCCTTGTTGATTAGCTCGGGACGATCGGCGAGCGCGGGATTTGCTTCCAGCACTTCGCCCGCAACCGGACTGAAAATCTCGCTTACCGCTTTCACCGACTCGATGGTTCCAAAAGACTGACGCGCTTTCAGCTGCGCTCCCACTTTAGGCATCTCGACAAACACAACGTCCCCCAGCTCGTGTTGCGCGTAATCCGTGATGCCAATGGTCCCGTTCGCGCCATCTACCTTGATCCATTCATGCTCTTTGGTGTAGCGATAGTCCTTTGGGTACATGAGCGCTCCGTGAGTGTGACGTAATTGGATGCTTCTGAGCTATTGCGGTCGCTTATAAAATGGTAGCGCGACGATTCGGGCCGCTTCCCCCTGGCCTCGAATCCCTATAACAATGTCCGTCCCGACCGCGCCCAGTTCCGGAGGCAGGTAAGCCATGCCGATATTTTTCTTCAGAAACGGCGCCGGGCCGCCGCTGGTAACGCCTCCCACTTCTTTGCCGCCGATGAGCACAGGATAGCCGTCGCGGCCGATACGCTTGTCGAGCATTTCAAACCCCACGAGCTTGCGCCTGAGCCCATCCTGTTTTTGTTGCGCCAACACATCGCTGCCAAGAAATGGCGCCTTTTCCATCTTACAAATCCAGCCCAGCCCGGCCTCCCACGGCGTAGTGGTGTCATCAATTTCATGGCCGTACAGGCACATACCGGCCTCCAGACGCAACGTGTTGCGCGCGCCCAATCCGCAGGGAAGCATGCCCGCCGGCCCTCCCGCTTGCATCAGTTCGCCCCAAAGCTCTGTCGAATGCTGCGGCGAAAAATATATTTCGAAGCCATCTTCGCCAGTGTAACCGGTGCGCGCGATCAGGCAGTCGACGCCGCTAACTTTGCCGAAAGTGAAATGATAGTAGTGGATCGAATCCAGCGCCACGGGAGTGAGCCGCTGCAATATGTCTTTCGCGCGCGGACCCTGGATGGCTAGCTGAGAATGTCGCGGTCCCGCGTTTTCCGCCTGTGCGTCGAACTTATTGTGCTCCAGGATATGCTCGTAATCCTGATCCTGATTTCCGGCGTTTACGCACAGCATATAGTGCGTGTCGGAAATTTTGTGTACCAGCAAATCGTCCACAAAAGTTCCGCGCGAAGTCATCAGCCCCGAGTAGTGCGCTTGTCCAATAGAAAGCTTGGCGGCGTTGTTGCAAGATAGCAGTTGAACCAGGCCCAACGCTCCCGGCCCGCGGATTTCAATTTCGCCCATGTGACTTACGTCAAACAACCCCGCGCGTGTGCGCACCGCTTCGTGTTCGGCCAGAATGCCGGAGTACTCGAGCGGCATGTCCCAGCCGCCGAAATTCACCATTTTGGCGCCTAGCTGGCGATGAATGGAATTCAGAGCGGTCTTGCGTAGTGCAGCGGTTGCCGGAGTTGTCACTGAGAATTTCTCATCCTAGGAACGAACATCGAAGCTAGCATGCGTGTTTTCTAGTTGTCAAGGAACGCGGCCAGATGTCGCTTGTCCACGGCGCAAGCATGCCCTAAGATTGACCCAAGGGCGAACGCGGTTTACCGGAGGCTGGTATTTGGTAACTCTCTGCTCGCAGTGTGAGAAGCCGGAACAGGAGTGTACCTGCGTAAAGTACTGCTGCTTCTGCCAGGCGCAGTTCGACATCCGTATGGGCGTAGATGGGATGTATTATTGTCCCGATTGCCGCGAGGCTTGCGACGTGCGGTTAGCAGACAAAGATGAGCACTGATCCCAGTCGTACTGAGCTCACTCTACAGGACGATCCCCGGCTAATTGCCGGAGTCGCTGCAATTGTCTTGTTCGCCGGCCAGCGCTGCGGACTTTCCACTGACGCACAGGAAGCGCTAGCTGCGGCCACGGCTGATGCCTGTCGCGAAACCTTCCCACTCGCAAACAGGAATGGCAACTCGGATTCCGCTCTAAAAGTGATCATTTCGGATTTTCCTGACCGCGTGGAAGTTGCCATCGAGCATTCCGGAGAATCGCTTCCGTCAGCAGGGCTCGATACTTTTGTAGGCAGCGGATCCGGTTCGCAAGCCCGTCTAAGCGACGCCCTCCAAAAGACCAGCGTCGATCGCGTGCAGTACGAAACGCGCGGCGGCGTGTCGCGCACGACGCTGATTAAATATTGTGAAGGACGCCGCGCAAAGATCTAGCCCGCCGC
>DATNLR010000151.1:0-79502 GCA_035602755.1 Binatus sp. (SeqCode)
GCGCGCTTTGCCCGTCTCACGATCAGTCGCCACATGAACTCGCGCAAGCTGCCCGAACGGTTCGAAGAGAGCACGCAAATCCGCAGCAGTCGTTTGAAAGCTCATATTGCCCACAAAAAGATTCTTCATACGTTTTCTCCTAAAGCACTACTCTCGACTGCTGCAAAGATTTGGGTCACTCGGCCGGACAGACGAACAGCCAAAGAGAAAAACCGGACCCCATCAAATCAAGTGAGGCAGGGCAAGGCACGACCTGTAAATGAACCTGTCCCCATTACATTTACGGAGCGCACCCCCATTCTAACATGTTTCGGCGGAAAAAGCGGCGCGGCATGAAGAGAACGAAGAGGTCGTTGACTACGGGTCGGAATCGTCCAGTGAAATAAATGGGCGACGGATGAATATCGAGTCACCGGTAATCTCGCGCGAGCGAAAATGTTGGCATCGCGCGTTGGAACGGTAATAGAATGCACGGCGATGGAAGTCGAACCATTCCGGGTGGTGACACAGCCGGGGACGCGCGACGGGCTGCAAGTGCTTGCGCTTCGGGGTGCACTGACGTCAACTTCCTCTCCCGCGTTTACCGAAGCGGTAATTGGAGTGGCGGCGCCACGCCTGATCCTGGACCTGACCGGAGTGCCTACGATCGATTCGGTGGCGATTGGGGCGCTCGTGCGGGCGTTTGTGTCGTGCCACAAGTCTGGACGCAAGCTCGCGCTCGTGGGGATGAATCACCGAGTGCAGAATGTGCTACATATCACCGGGATCGCACCTCTATTCGATTCCTACGAAACGATAGCACAAGCTGAACAGGCGCTGGGCTAACCTTTCGCGGCTTGCCGTACTTAAAACCTTCATGAGAATTTTGGAGCGTCAGGAGGTCTTTGAAACTTACGTTTTGGCGGTATCCAAACTTAAAGTTTCCGGGAGAACTGTTCCATTTGGCACAGAAACCCAGATCTTTGGTAGGCAGGATATCAAGAAGGATATTCAACGAAGTCTGAGGAGATCAATGAGACAAGGGGCAATTTCGCTGTTGATAATGGCAGGTCTGGCGGTTTCATCTGGAATTTCGACACTGGCGCAGAGCTACTCGCAGCAACAGCAGCCTAGTTATCACGTGACGATGGTTCCAGCGACGATTGTGACGATTAATTACCAGCATCGCAGCGGGTCCACCACCATCGGATTCCAGGGCTCGCCACTGCTACCCTTGGCGAGAGGGCGCGCGAAGGTCACCGGGAAAGTTGGACGCATACAGATCAATGCGGAGTTCAGCAAGCTGGAGCCGGCACAGAGGTTTGGCCCGGAATATATAACCTACGTTCTTTGGGCAATTACGCCTGAGGGCAAATCGAATAACCTGGGCGAAATTTTGTTGAGTGGAGACAAAACCAAGATCGATGTGACGACTTCGTTGCAAACGTTTGGGCTGATCGTAACGGCCGAGCCGTACTTCGCCGTGTCGCAGCCGAGCAATGTGGTGGTGCTGCAAAACGTAGTGCTGCCGGAAACGGTGGGGACCATCGAGCAGGCGCCTGCTACTTATCAATTGCTGGACAAGGGTGCCTATAGCTACCAGGTATCGAGCGCAAGTTCGCCCATCTCGAAGTCAGATTCGAAAGTTCCTTTGGAACTTTTCGAGGCGCAAAATGCGGTGCAGATCGCGATAAACGCGGGAGCGCAGAAGTATGCGACCGATGCGCTGAACAAAGCGCAGGCTTCTTTGTCAAATGCGCAGAATCTGCTGGCGAAAAATGGGAACAACAAACTGATCGTTCAAGCGTCGCGCGATGCGGTGCAGAACGCGGCAGATGCGCGGCACATCGCGCTGCAGCGGCAAGATGAGGAGCGCGCCGCCCAGGAACGCGCCGATGCGGCGCGGCGAGAGGCGGAAGCGAAAGCACAGGCTGACGCTGCCGCAGCGAGCGAAGCGCAGGAAGCGGCGGCGCGTCAGCAGGCGGAAATGCAACGGCTGCAGGCGGAGCGCGATGCGGCGCAGGCTGCGGCGGCGGGCGCGCGAGCCGATGCGGACCGTTTGGTCGCGCAACAACAGGCGGAGCAGGAACGCTTGAAAGCGCAACAAGCACAGGACGCGGCGGCGCAATCGGAACGGGAGAAACAACAGCTCCGCGCGCAATTGCTAGAGCAGTTCAACCGGATTCTGCCGACAACGGACACACCTCGCGGGCTGAAAGTGAACATGGCGGACGTGCTCTTCGCGTTTGGGAAATATGATTTGCGGCCCAATGCGCGTGAAGCGCTCGCAAAGCTTTCGGGCATCGTGATCGGTCACCCGGGTTTGAAGCTCTCGGTGGAGGGTTATACGGACAGCATCGGCAGCGACGAAGTGAACCAGGCACTTTCAGAGAAACGCGCTGGCGCGGTTCGCGACTATCTGGTTCAACAAGGTGTGGATCCGGCGTCGACAAACGCGACAGGATTTGGCAAGTCCAATCCGGTCGCAAGCAACGATACGAATGAGGGACGCCAACAGAATCGTCGGGTGGAAATCATAATCTCCGGCGAGGTGATCGGCACGCAGATCGGCGGAGCTGCAGCGCCAGCCCCACCACAACAGTAATGAATGTCGTTACAACTTCAACCGGCTAGTCCTCCCATCGGAATCGTACCGGCATGCAAACACAACATCATGCTTGCATGCCGGGCACGCCAGGAATTACAGCGAACGCAAATAGTTCAACAGATCTTGCTGGTTCTGCGGCGATAGCTGGTTGAACAGACTGATTACTTGATTGGCTTCCGAACCGGAGCCTTGATGGTCTTCAATCGCACGGAGCAGACCACCATTGGCGGGAGTAGCGCGGCCGTCGTGCAGGAAGAAAATCCTCTGACCTAGACCCCACAAGGGAGCGGTACGGAATTGATCGCCCGCAGCTGCGCCCTGGGAAATGTTGTCGGCGAGACTCGAGCCCATGTGGTGCAGCAGCAGGTCGGAAAATAGCTGCGCCGTCTGATTGCTGAGTCCCGGAGTGAAAGCGGACGTGCCCGTCTGCATGGAAGGTGTGTGGCACATATCGCAGTGAACATTGCCGAATTGAGCCTGACCGTTTTGAATGGATTGCGGCGGTGGGTTTCCCGGAATTCCCTGCGAAGATTGTGGAGGCGGCGCGAGGAAGCGCATGAAATGCCCGAACTCCACGACATCGCTCACAATCGCGTAACCGGAAGAATCGAAGTTAGTGGAATCTTCGGGCGTGGCATTGTAAAGACACGCAGCTGGGGGGTTGTTGCGTTCGTTTGGAAATAGCTCGTTGGTGACGCCTATTTCAACGTTGTAAGCCTCACCTGCAAAAATATCGAGCGACTTGTTCTGTGCTTTCCAGCCAAACCGGGTGATGGTCCCATCGTTACCGCTCGTGTTGGGTTGGCCCGAAATGCCGAGCATCTGCTTGAGCTTCTGGTTCGAACTCATATTGGCGAGGATCGTGGAGTCCGGAATTGTTTCCATCAGACCTGCGCCAAAAACCGGCGTGGGAATGCGGAAGATGATGTTGTTGAGCTGCTGCATCTGTTCGAAATTCGGCTGCGCCATGGTGCAACCGGTTGCGTCCTGGCGCCCGGCGATGGTGAAGACGTCGTGAACACCGCCGTCAGGCGTGTTCGTGACGCCGCGAGAACCTACAACAAACGGAAAGCGCGCTTCGCGCACGGGACCGTCAGCGGTGATGAAATAAGGTATCGAGTTTGTCCCGCCATAATCGGTGGCCGCCAATATTTGGGGATTCTGACCGATGAAAGGATATTGACTCTGGCTTGGGCTGCTTCCTCCGACTGTTGGCTGAGCATGGCAGCTTGCACAGCTGTTGGAGTTGAAACCGGGGCCAAGTCCGGCGCCGGGTTCATTCGGAGCGCCCCCGCTTACCGAATCGACTTGAACGAAGCGGGCCATGCCGTCCTGGAAAAACTGAAGTTGTTCGGACGTGAGAGTTGTGAGTGGTTGCCCTATGGTGCTGCTAGAAGCGCGGACACCGGGATCCTGCACAGTGGGTGGCTGCCCTGCGCCAGCGCCGCCAGGACCCTGTTGATTGTTATTACCTCTTTGAGCTTGAACGTACACGGCGGCGGTCGATAACGAAATCATGCAAACCGATACAGAAACCAGTAGCCTTATACTTTTCATTTGGTCCCTCCCCAGGAAACGGACTTGGAACAGGCACACGTGTGCCCTGCGTCAAAAAACATGGTGCAAATTCGCGAGTTAACCTGGCGGGGTAAGTTAACCGTGTGAAACTGTCACGGTGCTATCGGCGGTGGTCGGTCGATAATTTTCAGCTTTACGCTGAATAATGCGCTAGACCATACGTCGCGGTGGAAAAACGGTCAAGGTGATTGAGGTACAGTTTAGGTACAGTGTCGATAGGGAGAAAGTAACAAGAGGCGAAAACCGAAGCGCATCGGGGAGGGAACGGCGTGCGACTGCTGGCTCGATAATCGGCGCAGCTCGAGCAGAAATCGTGAAGTCGGCGAATCTCTTCCTCGCCGGGGGAAAAGGCGAGGCCCAGAATGGTTCGAACTGTTCTTCTAAAATCTCCTAAAACATCTATCCTCAATAACTTAGAGCTTCACCTTCAATACACAATCATTTCACCCCGCGTGCATTGCCATTCCGGGACGAGTGAGCCAAAGTGCAATCGTTCAAGGATCGGCCCAGCTCCGAGAACAGTCGATGGCGCAATACAAGCCATCGGGCATGGAAAAGGAGAAAGAAGATGCAAGCCTTCGCAGGTCTCAATCTAATGGCTCCGTGGGCGTCTCGGTCTGGCTCGACAGCGAATGCTTCGGCCGCCATGGGCATCGTGATGGACGTGCCCTTCGATTTGGTCGTGGGCACCTACAGTCTTGCCGCCGGCACTTATCGATTCGAGGCATTGCGCAGCCCGACTCCCGGAATTTGCGTGCTAGTAGTGCGCGGCGAAGATGGAAAGGTATACAAGCTTGCGGTAAGCATTTCAGCAAGCCGCAGTGCAGGACGTTCGCGATCGAAATTGGTTTTCCACCGACGCGACGAGCGGCATTTCCTGAGAGAACTGTGGCTGGGCGGAAGATGCTTGAGCCTGGATTTCTATCGCTCGCTGCAGGACTTAGATTCCGAGCAGGAGAATACGGAAACCGAAGTTATTTTGCTGGTGCAACCCGATCGGGAAGGTTACGCAGTTTATGTGATCGAAGATTCCGGCTGCACCGCGTGAACCCATGTTCCTGGCAGACACTTGGGAAATGACGTTCTTTCCCGACCGGCCGACTGACTGGCCCAGCACCAGTCAGTGGCCGGGTGTCTGGCGTGGCGTATGGTTTCCGCCCTGGGGCGATGCTAAAATCCCGGGTTCGCACGGTCTGGCTGGAGACATGGCGAAACCAACCCAAATCTATAGGTTCGCCGATTTTGAAGTAGATGTTCGCGCCCGCCAGCTTCGTAAGCACGGAACAAAAATAAAATTGCACGGCCAGCCGTTTCAAATGTTGCTGATGCTGCTGGAGCCCGCGGGCGAAGTGGTGAGCCGCGAGCAGATGCAGGAAAAACTTTGGCCGGCGGACACGTTCGTCGATTTCGAGCACAGCCTAAATACCTCCATCAAAAGGCTTCGACAGGCGCTGAACGATTCGGCAACGGAACCCCGTTTTATCGAGACGCTGCCGCGCGTGGGCTACCGGTTTATCGCGTCGGTGACTGCAGATGCCAGCGGCGAAAGCGTTGCCGATTCAGCTGCGCATACTCTCCGGGGTCCCTCCCCCGTAAGCGGCATCCCAGGAACCACTGATCAAGCGTCGTCCCCCCGACACTGGTTTGCGTGGTTCCTGGGCCTTGCCTTGGCGGGAGTGGCGATTGCAGCGGTGCTCGTAGCTTTGAACGCCGCCAGAACGCGGGACCGTTTGGCTGGAATTTTGCGGCCGCCAAACAACGCCGCTGGACTTTCGGCAAGCGCAAAGAAATCACGACGCTCGGTGGCGGTTCTGCCGCTGCAGAACCTTTCTGCCGATCCAAGCCAGAATTATTTTGCGGATGGAATGACGGACGAACTGACCACGGACCTAGCGCAATTTGCGGACTTGCGCGTAATTTCGCGAACTTCGGCGATGCATTACAAAGACGGCAACAAAACGGCGCCGCAAATCGGCAAAGAGCTTGGCGTGGACGCTCTGGTGGAAGGCTCGGTGCAACGTGTCGGAGATCGCGTGCGCATTCGCGCGCAACTGATTGACTGCGCCACGGACCGGCATTTGTGGGCGCAAAGCTACGATCGCGAGATGAAAGACGTTTTGTCGATGCAGACCGAAGCGGCGCGTGAGATCGCCGAGCAAATTAGGGGCTCGGTTGGCTCGCCAGCGGACGCGGTGCGCGCGGTGCATCCAGCCCCGGTGGATCCCGAAGCATACGAGGCTTATCTGAAGGGTCGGTATTTCTGGAACAAGCGAACGCCCGATGGATTGAACAAGAGCATTGAATATTTCAGCCAGGCGATCACAAAAGATCCGTCGTTTGCAGCAGCGTATGCCGGCTTGGCGGATGCGTATTCGTTGTTGGGTTCCGATGTGTTGCCGGCGGACGTAGCGAATTCAAAAGCGCGCGCGAACGCTTCCAAGGCGATTGAGCTGGACCCTAACATTGCCGAGGGGCACGCGGCGCTAGCCTTAGTGGAGTTTTATTACGATTGGAACTGGAATCAGTCGGAGGAAGAGTTTCGTCGCGCGATCGAACTGAACCCGAATTACGCGACGGCGCACCAGTGGTACAGCTACTACCTGACGGCGATGCTGCGTTTTCCTGAGTCCGTGGAGCAGGCCGAAGCGGCGCAGCAGATCGATCCTTTATCACTGGCGATTAATACGACGCTGGCGTCGCGCTACCGGCATGCTGGCAGGATGGATGACGCGACACGTCTAGACCAGCGCACGTTGGAAATGGATCCCAACTTTGTCCCCGCCCATTTTTCGTTGGCCGGAGTGTATGAAAACCAACAGAATTGGCCGCAAGCGCTCGCGGAGTACAAAAAAGTGATCGCTGTTTCGCCGAGCGATCCTACTGGACTGGCGGGAGCGGGTTTCATTTATGCGCGACTCGGACAGAAAGAAGAGGCCCGCAAGATAATCGCCCAATTGACGGAACTATCGAAGAAGCATTATGTATCTTCATTTGAAATGGCTTCTGTTTTCGCCGGATTGGACGACGCGACTAACGCCATGCTGTGGCTGGAAAAAGCGTATCAACAGCGCGAGAGCCAATTGCCTTTCCTAAGTTCGGATGATCATTTCGATTCGCTCCATCAGGACGCGAGATTTCAAAATCTAGTGAAACGGCTGAACCTGCCTTCTCCTTCCAACTAGTTCCCCAGCGCTATTTCGAGTAGCAATCTGGTGCGCCGCAGGTGCTGATAGGTGCTGATAACGCGGTTGGCGGAATTGTGACAGGCTTGTTACAATGAGAACTGCCGGCGAACTAATCCTCCGGCTGTTCGATTCGGGGCCTTATCCCCGCAGGCGGAAAAGCCAACCGTATGGCAGCTCGCACTCTCTACGAAAAGATATGGGAAGCGCACACCGTCCGCGAAGAACCCGGACAACCCACTTTAATTTACATCGATCGTCACCTGATTCATGAAGGCACGTCTCCGCAAGCGTTTGCGGGGCTGAAGGCGGCGGGGCGCAAAGTTCGGCAGCCACAGCTTACTTTCGCGGTGATGGACCACTCCGTTTCGACGAAAAACCGCTTGTTGCCGGTGCTCGACGCGGATGCATTAGGACAGTTCGAAGCGCTCGCGCGAAATTGCGAAGAGCACGGCGTACACCTGTTTGACATGCACAGCAAGAATCAAGGGATCGTTCACATTATCGGGCCGGAGCTTGGCATCACGCAGCCGGGGCAGACGATTGTTTGCGGGGATAGCCACACTTCGACGCATGGCGCGTTTGGAGCCCTGGCGTTTGGTATTGGAACCAGCGAGATCGAGCACGTTCTGGCCACGCAGTGCCTGACACAGTTCAAATCCAAAACGATGAAGATTGAAATCAACGGGAAGCGGCCGCGCGGCGTTACGGCCAAGGATTTCATTCTCGCGGTGATCGGCAAGATCGGAATTGCGGGCGGGACTGGGTACGTTTTCGAATACACCGGTGAAGCGGTGCGCGGATTGTCGATGGAAGGGCGTATGACGATGTGTAACATGACCATCGAAGGCGGAGCGCGGGCCGGGATGGTTTCGCCGGACGAAACGACGTTTGGGTATCTGGAGGGGCGGCCGTTCGTCCCGCGCGGGAGGGATTTTCAAGTTGCGGTGGACCATTGGCGATCGCTAGCTAGTGACCCGGGCGCGAAATTTGACGACAGTTTAACGCTGGACGCCAATGAACTGGCGCCCATGGTTACATGGGGAACGAATCCGGGGATGGTTACGCAAGTGACGGGCCGCGTTCCCGATCCCGCCTCGTTCAGCGATCCAGTAGATCGCGAGGCGGCTTCGCGTGCGCTCGTTTACATGGGACTGAAAGTCGGAACGCCAATTGAAAATATTTCGGTGGACCGCGTATTCATCGGGTCGTGCACGAATTCGCGGATTGAGGATTTGCGCGCAGCGGCAAAAGTGGTGGCTGGGAAGCATGTCTCGAAAGATTTGAAACAGGCGCTGGTGGTGCCGGGATCGCGGCGCGTTAAAGTGGAAGCGGAAACTGAAGGGTTGGACAAAATTTTTCGCGACGCCGGGTTTGAATGGCGCGATGCTGGATGCAGCATGTGCATCGGGATGAATGATGATGTGCTGCCGAGCGGTGAGCGTTCCGCGAGTACTTCAAATCGGAATTTCGAAGGGCGGCAGGGCAAAGGCGGGCGGACTCATTTGGTAAGTCCGATGATGGCGGCGGCAGCGGCGATTGAAGGCCACTTTGTGGATATTCGCGGATGGAAGAATGCGGAAGGTGCGGAATAGATGGAACCATTCATAAAGCACACCGGGTTGGTTGGGCCGCTCGATCGCGTGAATGTTGATACGGACCAGATGGTGCCGAAGCAATTTTTGAAATTTCTCACGCGCGAGGGTTATGGGCGCGTGTTGTTTTACGATTGGCGCTATTTGCCGGGCGAGAAACCGAACCCGGAGTTTGTTTTGAATCAGCCGCGATATAAAGGCGCATCGGTCTTGCTGGCGCGCGCGAATTTCGGGTGTGGATCAAGCCGCGAGCATGCGCCCTGGGCCATTTTGGATTATGGATTCCGCGCGATTCTGGCTCCGAGCTACGCCGACATTTTTTATAACAACTGTTTCAAGAACGGGATTTTGCCGGTCACGCTCTCGAACGAGCAGATGGATGAACTCTTCCAGCGGGCGAACAAAGAAGGCTATCGTGTGACGGTGGATCTGGAGAAGCAAGTTGTGACCGACCACAGCGGGTTACGCTATTCGTTTGAGGTCGATCCATTTCGGCGCGATTGTTTGTTGCGCGGGCTAGACGATATCGGACTCACGCTGGTGCACGACCAACACATCTCTAATTTTGAAAAGAAGAATTTGAAACAGCCGGTGATGTACGACCCTGTTGACGTGAAATTCCACAAGCAGCCAAATCCGCAACCCAATTAGTGCTGAAGGCAAACTCGCCGACCTGAAGGCCGCCGCTGCAAAGGCACGTCCTGGTTCGATGCTGCTCAGGTGAGATTCCGCCCAACTTCGATCAGCATTCGCTCTTGCTGCTAGGAATCTTCGCCGTCACGGACGGCCGATTCCAGCGACTCTGGGGCCATGGCCGGGGCGTGGCCTTTTAGTTCGGCTAACAGAATACCCACAAGAATCAAGGCGGCACCCAGCAGGAGGCGGCCTCCGAGACGTTCGCGCGCAAGAAGCCACGAAGTGATGGCGGCGAAAACCGGCTCCAGGCTAATCAGGATTGCTGTATGGCTTGGCGAAGCGTATTGCTGTGCCCAGGTTTGAAACGAAAAGCCGATTGCCGTGGAGCCGATGGCGGTGATGAGAACGGCAAAGATTAAATTGCCGGTCCAGACCAGACGCGGCGGTTCCAGGCCGGTGAGGGCTAGAAACGGGAGCGCGACGCCAGCAAGAATTCCGGATGTGGCAACCTGAACGACGGCGAGCGCGCCTACGGAGTGGTGTTCGACATGGCGACTGATCAGAATCATGTGCACTGCAAACATCACGGCGCAGCCAAACACGATGGGATCACCGCGATTGAGTCCGCTGAAACCTTCTGGTGGCACGGTGAGAAAATACAGGCCCACTAACGCGGCAAGGGCGCCAGCCCAAATCCACACATTTATTCTGCGGCGACCAAACACGGCCAGGAGCAGCGGGACGATCACGACGCTTGAGCCGGTAATGAAAGCGGCCTTGGAAGGCGTGGTGTACTTCAGGCCCGCAGTTTGGAAAACGTAGGCTGTAAACATGCACAAACCGATTTGAGCTCCCGCCCACAACGCTTTGCCCGTGATGCCGCGTAGAGAGTGCCGGAAGAAAATCGCCATGACCACGGCGGCTAGCGCGAACCGGACGGCAATGTAAACAATCACGGACACATCGGCGAGGGCGTCCTTGACTGCGACGAAGGTGGCGCCCCAGATTAGCGCGCAGAAACCCAGAGCGAGATCGGCGCGCAAGCGTTTGCTGAGCATGGAGCAAAGAGTGTAAGCGCCGCGTGCAGCAGTGGCAAGACGTCCAAGTGGCTAGCCATGCGATGATTGCAATTTGAGACAGGGAAAACAGTAAGAAGCAGGTCCCTAGCTTTGCTCGGGATGACAGACCAACACAAAACACGATCCAACCCATAGCAAACCCAACCTAAGTACAATTCGCGAGGGGCGGAATAGTCTGTCTCGCAACTGCAAATCTTGTCCCTCAGCGGCTGAAGCCGCACTATTTTTGGGGACCACTGACGGCACCACTAAGTCGTGCTCTGACGAAAATCGGAGTCGTGATAAAGACTCGGAAAAGCCTGGAGCGCAACGGCTAGATTGATTACTCATGCGGAATTGACGCGATGTGACATATTCAGCAATAATCTCGACACCTATGCCCAAGCTACTTCTAATTGGTGCCATCAGCGCATTTGTTTTCACCCTTCCCTTCTCCGCCGCGCGAATGCCGATTGATCCAGCTCCTGCGGAGCACGTGAAGATCGATGCCGAAGGCCCTGTGGATGACGTGGATTGTTCAGGAGTCGAACTGACGCTGAAGATTTCGGCTCATAACGGCCGGTTCAAATTGCATGCCCGCGACTATACGCGCTTAGAAATCTCGGAAGATGTCCCTTTTGAGGCCGGCGAATTCCGTCCCTGCACCGACCTCAATGGAAAGACGGCAAAAATTACTTTCGTTACCGTCGACCGCAAAAACTATGACGGCGAAATACAGTCCATCGAAGTAGAGAAGTAATACCCAAAGAGAAATAAACCGACAATTACGGCTGGGCTTGCTGGTAAACAATTTTCCCGCCCGCGATGGTCATTACCACCGGAATTTTGAGGATGTCTTCCAGCTGAATTTCGTTCAGATCCTTGGGATAAACGATGATGTCCGCCAGCATCCCGGGCGCGATGATTCCCTTCCGCTGTTCTTCGAACTCGGCGTAGGCGGAGCCTAGGGTGTACGCGCGGAAACAATCTTTCGAGTGCAAATGTTCTTGAGGCTGCCAGCCGCGCTTGGGCGTACCGTCGGTCATCTGGCGCGACACGCAGGCATAAATTCCGCGGAGGGGATTTATCGGGATCACCGGGTAGTCCGTGCCAAAGGCGAGCCGCGCGCCATTTTTTTCCATGCTGCGCCAGGCGTACGCGCCGCGAGAACGTTCCGGGCCAAGGCGGTCGGAGGCCCAACGCGCGTCATCCAGAAGATGGGCGGGCTGCATGGAGGCGATGATGTTGAGTTTCCCGAATCGTTCGAAATCGCCCGCTTCGACTACCTGAGCGTGCTCGATGCGATCGCGGCGGTCGCGCGGGCCGTTAGCTTCAAGGACGGCTGCAAAAGTATCAAGGGCCACGCGATTTGCGTGATCGCCGATGGCGTGAAAGCCAAGTTGGAATCCTGCGCGGTCGCGCTCGATGGCCATTTGTTTCAGACGATCGGGCTCGATTAAAAGAATTCCAGAGTTGCCGGGGTCATCCGAGTAGGGCGCGAGCATGGCGGCGGTACGCGAGCCGAGCGAACCATCCATAATTAGCTTCACTTGCCCGGTCTTGAGCCACGGGTCGCCGGGATTTTCCGGAGTGGAGCTGCCACCGAAGCGCCGCATTTCTTCCAAACGCGAAACCGGAGCAAGAAATGGAAGCCACTCAGTAATGTGGAATTTCAACTTTCCTTCCCGCTTGAGCTGGTCTAGAACCAAGAAATTCTCCCAGCCGTAATTCGCGGCGTCCTTTGCGTCCATCACGGAATTATCCTGCACGGAAGTAACGCCGTATTGCACGGCCTCGTCCATTGCAAGTTGAAACGCACGACGGCGTTGCTCCAGGGAGTAGTGCGGGATGCGGTCGTAAACCAAGAACATTGCGGATTCTTCGAGCATCCCAGTGGGCTCAGATTTGGCGTCGCGTTCAATACGGCCGCCAGCAGGATCCGGAGTGTCGCGTGTTACTCCGGCAATTTTAAGCGCGCGCGAATTTGCGATGGCCACGTGGCCATCAAGTCGCCCAAAAACCATGGGGTGGTTTGTGGAGACAGCGTCGAGGTCCTGGCGCGTGGGAAATCTCTTTTCGGGCCACAGAGTGTGGTCCCATCCGCGTCCGAGAATCCATGCACCACGCTCGTAGTCCTTCAAGCGCATGCGAATGCGATTTTGAAATTCGGCCATCGATTGCACACCGGTGAAATCGATTTGCAATTTCGCGTAAGCTCCCGAGAAGAGATGGATGTGGGCATCGTTGAAGCCAGGCATCACGAATTGTTTGTGGAGATCGATTACGCGCGTGTTTGGGCCGATCAGGGCTTCCACAGCGGCGGTTTGATCGGACTTGATGGCATCGCTGATGTTGTAAGCGACTGCCACGATTTTGTCGCCGCGAATCGCAATCATGCTGGCGCGAGGATGATTGTCGTCAAAGGTGGCAACGATGGCGTTTTCTATAACCAGATCCGCGGGAGTTTGCGCCGCCGTGGGAGATTGAACCTGGCCAAAAGTGATTGGTTCGGCGTTCGCGTGAATAGGACGACGCGACAAAAATACCAACGAAAGCACGATCAGGATTGCGGCAAGGTTTCGAAGCTTTTCGAACATCAGGGCTGGAACCCGGCGAGGGCGACCGTAATTAGGAAGAGGCGTTTAAGTCCGGCCTCACGTCCGCTTGCGTCATACCATTCCGCGGGCGTGTGCGAGCCGCCGCCTTTTCCGCCACCACCGATCGAAACCGCGGGGATGCCGAGCGAAAGAGGAATGTTTGCGTCCGTGGAACTGCTTTCCATACGCGAGCGGCTGCCGAGGAAAGTGTCAACGCTGCGAATCGTATCGAGCAGAGGCGAATTATCGGCAAGTTTGCCAGAAGGGCGCACCCCGAGCGAGCGGAGAGTTGCTTTCAGCGGGTCGCTATTTGCTCGCGCAACAGCATTTTCTTCTCTCACTGCGGATTGCACCGCCTCTTTCAGCCCGGACTCCATCACCCTTACTTGCGATTCCTGTTCCGAGCGCAGGTCAACCTTCACGGAGGCACTGGCCGGAATAGAATTCACCGAGGTGCCGCCTTCGATTATGCCGAAATTGTAAGAGCTGCGTGGATTGTCCGAAACCGGCACGGAAGAAAATTTCACGATGGCACGGGCCAGCGCGGTAATCGGATTGGGGGCGCCAAAATCGGACCAACTGTGTCCACCGGGGCCGGTGATTTCCACTTCGACGCGCTGGGAGGCGATTCCCTGCGTGGTGACATGTTCCATTGAAGCGCCATCGATAGCGATGACGGCCGCAAGACGCTGGCCGTAATTTTCCACTAAGGCGCGAATTCCGCGGAGATTGCCTTCCCCTTCTTCGCCTACATCCGCGGCTAACACGATCGTTTTGGTGGTTTGGATACGCGATTCGGAAAGAGCGCGCGCCAAGCCTACCAGAGCGGAAAGGCCAGCGCCGTTATCGGCGATACCGGGCGCGTTCAAGCGATTGCCGTCACGTTTCACTTTCACGTCGGTGGATGCTGGGAAAACGGTGTCGAGATGCGCGGCGAGAAGGATGACCGACTTCGAATCGGATCCGGGTCGCTCGGCAATCACATTGCCGGTTTTATCGATGCGCACTTTCAGGCCGGTAGATTCCAGAAGTTTTTTTACGAATTCGGCGCGCTGACTTTCGCTGAATTCAGGAGCAGGAATTTCGGTGAGCTGGATTTGTTGCTGGGTGACCCAGTCGGCGTTTTTGCCAATCCAATCGAGTCCGCGAGCGCAATCCGGCGCAACGGCCAGCTTTTCGATCGAGTCATCGGCAGCGCGCGCAGAAAGAGTGACCATCAAAAGAAAGATACAGGAGATGTGCGGGAGTTTCACGTATTTCGTACACAAATCTTAGCAGCGCGGCAACCATGCAGCAAGGTGACTCTGCGCGGCAGCGAAAAATTAGAATTGAAGACGCGCGGCGAACTGGATCACTCGCGGTCCGCCTCCACCAAGACCCGGATTACCCTGAGCAACGTCGGGCGTGGCAGTCGAAAAGCAGCCCGAGCATTGCGCTAGCGCTTGTGGGAGAGTGAGGCCGGAACCTGCCTCCGGCTGAATCACACCTCCCGGCAAGGCAAACTGCGGATGATTGAAAATGTTGAAGAACTCGGCGCGAAGCTGGAGATTCAAGCGCTCGGTCAAACGCGTGTCTTTCGTCACTGAAAAATCAATATTCCAGAAGCCGGGGCCGTACACAGCGTCGCGACCGAGATTGCCAAAGTTGCCGGCAGGTGTAGCAAAGGCAAGCGGGTTTATGTAACCGTTGGCCGGATTGCCGGACAGAGTTTGGCTGACGCCGGGAACCACATCGGGCCGCTGGTGAAAATTTTCCGAGCCATCCGGGTTGTCGATGCCATTCTCCGTGATGATGCCAATCGGCTGGCCGGACATAACCGTGACGATCGTGTTCCAACGCCATCCTTGAGCAAGTCGAGGCGGCATGGCTCCCCAAACCGGAACCTCATAGTTGAGCGCCGTGGTCCAGCGATGCCTGGCGTCGAAGGTCGATGGTCCCTTCTCGGCCTGCAAGTTGTCTGAGTTTTGCGGAAACGCTGCGGTAGCAAAATTGAAGTCGATGCCATCGGAAGCGCCGTCGAGGGATTTTGAAAAAACGTAGGCGGAGAACCCGGAGAATCGATGCCAGTTGTTGAAACGCGCCTGAACCTGAAGAGCGTTATAGGTGGAAGCAGAATTGGTGGCGAAGGTATCTGTTTCACCGTAGTTGGGATTGATGTCATCCTGGTTTGCATCGTACAAGCGCGTGAGGCGCGTGCCCTTACTTCCGACGTAACCGATTTCGATCGCGGCTCCTTTGGAGATTTGCTGCTGAATGTTGAGATTCCATTCACCTGCGTAGGGCGTAGCCAAATCATGAGTTGTGACGAAAATCGGGAAAGGACCGGTCGTCACGGAAGAGAAAACGGGCCCGGCTGCGGTTCCGTTCCACGCGGCTGTATTAAATGCGAGCGGAAGGACAGCTTGCGGACCTACTGGATTCGTAGCGATGCCGGCGACGGTGGTGAAATTCGCGATCATGAGATCCTGCGGGATGTAATCATAATAGATGCCGTAGCCAGCGCGGACCACGGTGTTTTGGAATGGGCTCCAAGCCACGGCGAGGCGCGGGCCAAAGTTATTCAGATCGCGTTTATACGCGCCGCTCAAGCCGTCCGTACCGACTCTCACAAGCTGAGAGTCGGCTGAGAAAGGGCCGGGGAAATTGTAAAGGAGATTATTTTTTTCGCTGATGGGGCCGAAATACTCCCAACGCAGGCCGTAAGTGATCGTGAGATTCGAGTGCACGCGGAATTCGTCTTGGGCGAAGAAGGCCAAGCCATTGTTGTAGGTGGTGCGTTGCGTGTTTCCGATATTTCCTTCCGCGAAGCCGGGACAATTCGAGCCCGTATTCATCATGTCGCAAAAATATCCCAGATAAAAATTCGCCAACGTATCGATGATGGGGTCCGTCGGGTCCAGACCGGTAGGCCCGAACTCGATCAGACCGCGACCGAGGTTATCATTGAAGGCGCTGACCCAAGTGCGGCGATATTCTCCGCCGAATTTCATCGTGTGCGCGCCTTTGATCCAGGTGAAATTGTCGAGGATCTGATAATTCTGGCTGACACGCGCACGCGGCACGCTGAAGGCTGTGGCGCCGAGATTTTCGATTAAACCGCCGAAGTCGATCTCCGGGATACCCGCGAGGCCGGTGCCAAAATCGGGAAGGCCTGAAATCGGAGTAACCGCGTCCTGGGAAGTGAACGAATTGCGGAAGCGTGTGTAACCGAAGCGCAGTTCGTTGATGTGAGTAGCACTGAGCGCGGATAGCAAGCTGGCTGAAACGACCTGAACGCGGGTGGGAGAAATTTGTTGGAAGCCAGGCAGGCGCGAGCCGCTACCGAAACCGCCGAGCGAGCCGAGCGGGAATTTCTGATCACTCTGTCCGAAGGCGTAACGTACGGCAAAGGAATTGATTTGGTTAAAACGGTGATCCAGTTTCAGGATGAAATTATCTAGGTCGTTGAAATCTTTTACTGAGCCCGGCACGGAATTTGAATTCGTATTGTTCACCGGGAAATAGCTGAGGATAGCGTCGAGCGGGGCGGTATTGATTGCAGGATTTTGGCTGAGCGCCAGAGCTCGAGCAGCGCTGATTTCCGATGTGGTCGGCAAGGTGAAATCAAAATCTGAGCCGACACGTTCACGCTGACCTTCGTAGGCGCCGAAGAAAAAGGTTTTATCGCGAATGATTGGGCCGCCGAAGGATCCGCCAAACTGGTTGTTGATGAATTGCGTGTGCGGAGTACCAACCGGGTCAAAGTAGTTTCGCGAATCCCAAAACGAATTGCGCGCGTATTCGAATGCGGAACCGTGAAAGTCGTTGGTCCCGGATTTTGTGATGATGTTGACGACGCCCCCGGTGTTGCGTCCGTACTCCGCGGGAAACTGCGATTGAAGATTGAATTCCTGAATCGCATCGATGGGAAGCAATGTTGCGGGTGCGCCCGTGATGCCTACCTGGTTCAGCGCGGAATTGTTGAACCATGGATCGTTGTTATCCGTGCCGTCAAGCGTGTAATTGTTCGAGCGATCGCGTTGGCCATTAATGTTGAACTGACCGAAGCCCTTTTCCGTACCTGCGACGCCTGAGCCTTCTACGATCACTCCCGGGACCAGTGCGACGAGCTTGCCGAAGTCGCGGCCGTTGAGAGGGAGTTCGGCGACGAGCGTTTGGTCCACCGTTCCGCCGAGCACGTCCTCAGTAGTTTCGACTACAGGGGCAACCGCGGTAACCAAAAGACGGTCTACCTGACCGATTGGTAGTGGCACGTTGAAGGTCGTCTCCTCGCCTACCCGCACGACGGCCTGGTCGGAAAAAGCAGTGAATCCAGGGGAAGAAACAGTCACCGTGTATTCGCCAGCGGGAAGCTCTGGCAAAACAAAACTGCCATCAGCAAGGCTGATTACTTCACGCGTGAAGCCTGTCGCTGAGCTCTTTACGTTTATTCTTGCTCCAACAATCACTGCGCCGGAGGGGTCGGTAACCGTACCGCGAATGGAACCGCGAAAACCTTGGCCGCGAATCGGCCGGGGCATGTAGGCGAGCGCCGCAACCGTGATTATGACGACGACGCTGCGTTTGAGGAAATTGTGTTTGAACAAGTCTCTGAGTGCGTTCACGGAGTCCCCCCTTGACTTATTTGCCTTTGCGCGGAATAAAGACCGGAACGGGTGGCGAAATCTTATAAGTCTTGGAGAAATCGCGCTCGTTAAGCGCGATGCCCACGCGGCCGCGTGAGTCGATGTAAAGCAGAGCCTGCCCGATTGGCACGTCCATGAAAGTTCTTACGTAGGGAAACTTGTACGGCTTATTGGCGATCTGGACGGTTACATTTTCACCTAGGGCATAGCCAAGCGGTTTGAAATCGTCTCCTTGAATATTTGTAATCAGGCTGCCATAAGGATCGTCGAGGCCGATGACTTCTCCGCTGATTCCCTTCGCGTCCACAGTGGCGACTACAGGCTTCAGCCGAACCAAATCTTTTACCTCGGGACCGGCTTGCGTCCAGTCTTCTCCCGCGGCCAAATGGGCTGCGGAGGGCGAAAAAATATCGCGGCCATGAAATGTGGACGAAACCTTGTCGCCAATCATCCAGGCTGTGTTGGCAATCTCGCGCACACCTTCCACGCCGTCGCGATCCGCGACCGGAGTGATGATTCCGTTATCGGGTAGGTCGAAATATTGGCCTTTTTTGGTTTTCACGATGATCGCTTTGCGAGAGGTGCCTACTCCGGGATCGACGACGACCAGGAACACAGTGCCGGAAGGATAATAAGGCGATACGCCGGCGAGAAAGCGCGAAGCTTCTTCGATGGAAAACGGAGTGACTTGGTGCGTGATGTCCATGATGCGAACATCCGGAACGATGCCGAGAATTACGGCTTTACATATGGCGACGGCATCGTTGGCGGTGCCGAAATCGGTCATGAAAACTATCGTAGGGCGTGGGTTCGGGTTTTTTGAAGGATCTTGTTCTTGATGAGCGCCGCGGGCGTAGCCGGCAAAAGCCACGGCAATGAGTAGCACAAAGGCGACCAAGTATTGTTTACGAGTAGAACGCATCCGCGCCCTCCGAGCGAGCAGAGTTAAATTATTTCGACAGAGATTTCAGATTTGACCCCGAGTGCGCGACATTCTACCACTAGAGCGCCGCACCTCAAGCTTCCAGACCGCGCGGCAGCAGGTCTCACCCCACTGCGGGAATTCGATGCCGAGAGCAGCGCGTTGATTCAAAGAGTTTTTACAATTTTATTTAGTGCGGGCCGTGGAGGAGCCAAGCAAAGCGAGGATTTCTTCTTCCGTGAGGATGCGTTCGGACTGTTTGGCTACGTTGAAAATGCGATCTACAAGATCGTCGGTGGCGCGAACGCCTCGTTTTTCGAGCCAGAAGATTACGTTAGAGCGGCCGCTGAGCGGACCTACTTCGATTACCTGTTCCAGTCCGAAGAGATGGGAAGGCACACCGCTGTAAATTGAGTTGGCTAGCTCGTGATCGTTTTTCTTGTAGGCTTTTACGATTGCGGCGGCGTGGACGCCAGTGGCGGTGCGGAAGGCGTCGCGTCCCACGACCGGATAATTCGGCGGAATTTCCGTGTGTGTGGCTTTGGCTACCGCGCGGGAATATTTTTTTAGGGTGGAAAGGTCGCGATCGATCAGGCCTAGCAGGCGCAGATTCACGAGCATCAATTCCATCGGGGTGTTCCCCACTCGCTCGCCCAGCGCCAGGGCTGCGGCGTGGACTTGGTCCGCTCCGGCGGCGATGGCTGCGAGAGAGTTGGCGATGGCTAGGCCGCGGTCGTTGTGGCCGTGCCAGTCCACGCGAATTTTTTCTCCCGAAGGCTTCACCACTTCTTGGATTGCAAAAGTTACGAGGTTGAATGCGCCGCGTGGCGTGGCGTGGCCGACCGTGTCGCACAAAACGATGGCGCGCGCGCCAGAACGTATGGCGGTCGAATACAGCGTGATCACAGTCGACGGGTCGGTGCGAATCGTATCCTCGGTGACATACATGACCGGTAGTCCAGCGGAGGCGGCGAATTTTACGGCGTCCTCGGTAGTGCGCTGCAGATGATCGACCGTCCAGTCTTCAACCAGGCGGCGAATGGGGCTGGAGCCGATGAAGGTGGCAGCTTCGACGGGCATACCGACGCGTTCGGAAATTTCGATGATGGGCTTGATGTCGTTTTTGTGGGTGCGCGCGGCGCAATTGGGACGGATTTTCATTTTTGCGTTGACGATTTCGCGGGCGAGAGCTTCGGTGTCGGCATAAGCGCGCGGGCCGGCGCCGGGGAGGCCAATGTTCACTGTCTCGATGCCAAGCGATTCCATCAAGTGCAGGATTTCGATTTTTTCCGCGATGCTGGGATCGTGGACAGAGGGGTTTTGCAATCCGTCGCGGAGAGTTTCGTCGTTGAGCGTGACGTGACGTTCCGTGGGAATCTCAGCGCCGGTGTAGGTGTTCCAGTCGTGTATGAGTTCGTGTTTCATTTGTGACCGCAGTAACAATAAGAAGCAGGTTCCTCGCTTTGCTCGGGATGACAACTAAAAACAAAGACCCAAACAAACAGAAAGCACAAAAGCTAAAGACAGAAGCAAACCGCAAACCAAACGAATCCGAAGTGACGACTTCTAGTAGCGCAGGGTGTAGCTGTGTGGCGGCTGCGAACGATCTGGCGTGTAGAGAGTTTTGCAGAATTCGCAGCGGTACACCTCCGTTTTTGCGCCGACTAGCGCTTCGATTTCCTTTGGATAATCGTACCAGCGCTTCAAATGGCCGCAGCAGAGTTTGCCCTTGGCATCTTTTTCGTCGCAAGCTCGTTGGGTGGCTTTCTTCGGCTTAACTTTCGGAACTTCCGGAGCTGCTGGTTCGGCTACGGCCGTGGCTGCGCCGGCTGAAGCGGGACCCGCCGTTGCGGCCGCGGGAGCAACAGGCGCGGCGGGCGTGCTGGGTGCAGCTGTCGTCGGAGATGCCGGGGCGCTCGGAGTGGTTGCTGCCGGTGACGCTGGGGCCGCAGCGGTCGGCGGCTTTGCAGGAGTCTCGGGGGCGGCTTCGTCTGGCATTCTATGGCTCCTTGGTCCGGAGGCTGATGAAAAAGCAAGATGCCGGGCTAAAGACCCCGGCTCTACATTTACACCTTAAACCCTTGCCTAAATTCGGTGGCCACGGAAGATCAGGCCTCGGGCGCCATGGTTCTTTGCCAGCGCGGCGAATCGCTTCTTCCAGCTTGGCGCGAAAAGTGTTTCCACAAGACTGGTTGCCGCAGCGGCAAGCTCCGCAGTGTAACCGAACCACCAGGATTTCGCGATGCGCGGCAGACGGTCAACATCGATATATTTTACTTGAACCATTTCGAGCAGTCCAAGGCGAGAGTGCGTTCGTCCCCAGCCACTGGCGCCAGGGCCGCCGTGCGGCGCTTCGCAGATGCCGTAATAGCTGGCGACGTCGTTGACCATCACGGAGCCTGCACGAACGCGCGAGGCTATTTCGGCGCCGCGACGCGAATCGGCAGTCCACACGCTGGCGCTCAGTCCGAAGGGCGAATCGTTCGCCAGAGCAATGCCTTCTTCCGCAGAGGCGAAGGTTTGGATTGCGATGAGCGGACCGAAAGTTTCGTCGCGCATGAGTTGCATGGAGTGGTTCACGCGTGTGACGACAGTGGGTTGAAAGAAATTCGGGCCTAGATCCGCTCGGCGAATTCCGCCGCTAAGGACCTCCGCACCGCGTTCGACGGCGTCACGCAATTGTTCCTCGACCTTCTCGAGCTGACGCAGACGGATCATGGGGCCGATTTCGACATCTGGGTCAGACGGCGGACCCACGCGAAGCTGCCTGGTTTTTTCCAAGCAGAGCTGAATGAATTGTTCGGCGACATCCTGTGCTACATAAATACGTTCGACCGAAAGGCACGCCTGACCGCAATTCGTAAGACCGCCCCAGACGGCGGCGCTGGACGCGGTTATGAGATTAGCGTCGGCGAGAACGATCATCGCGTCTTTACCACCCAATTCGAGCACAGATGGAATCAGTTTTCGTCCGCAAGATTCGGCGATGCGACGACCCGTGGCTACGCTGCCAGTAAAAAATACTTTGTCGGGGCTAGCGTCGATGATAGCTGCGCCGAGATCGCCCGCGCCTTGCAAAACTTGCACCAAGCCAGGAGGAAACTTCGCTTGTTCGAT
This sequence comes from Binatus sp. (SeqCode), assembly GCA_035602755.1. Classification (GTDB taxonomy): domain Bacteria; phylum Acidobacteriota; class Terriglobia; order Acidiferrales; family UBA7541; genus Palsa-295. Next base: position 21,898 of record DATNLR010000151.1, read on the forward strand.
CAATTCTCCGATCAGCGCGCCGGTTCCTGGAGTCAACTCGGAAGGCTTCAGCAAAACAGCGTTGCCCGCGACGAGCGCCGGAACAATTTGCGCAATAGCAATTGCGAACGGATAGTTCCAGGGCGAAATTATCGCGACGACTCCCTGCGGATGAAATTCCGTCCAGCCGGATTTTGCTCGCATGGCGAGACCATGATGGGGAACGCGCTCGGGTCGAAGCCAAGCGGGCGCCTGACGCGCCAGGAAGTCTGTGGTGTCGAGCGCGAGAAGAACTTCAGCAAGGATGGCTTCGACGCGGGGCTTTCCCGTTTCCCGCGTGATGACACTTGCGATGTCGTCGCGGCGAGAATAAATCGCGTCCCGGAGGCGGAGCAACGCCGCGCAGCGATGAGCTAACGACCGCGCGGACCATTCTTTTTGGGCTCCACGCGCGCGTTCCAAAACGGCCGGGAGATTGTCCGGACTGCTGGCTGGGTAACGCGCAATTACTTCGTTGGTAGATGGATCGATCGAATCGACAAAAGTTCCCCCGCAGGCGACAGGAATCGGCAGCGGCTGTGGAGTTACGGCCATCTTTTCGCGATTGTACCTGATTTGGCTGTCGCTATGACGCCAATCCCGGGCGCAGAAAATCTCACCTAGGTTTGTAAAGAACGGCGACGCGCAGCGGACGACGCTAGAGAATCCGTGGGATCGGGATAATCGAGCGCCACAAGATAGAGGCCTTCGGGTGGCACGGTGGGGCCTGAGCGTGAACGGTCGCACAATTCGAAAATTTGCGGAATGTCTTCCGGCACGAGACGGCCTCGGCCCACTTCCAGCAGCGTGCCAACAATTTTTCGCACCATGTAGCGCAGGAACGAGCGGCCGTGAACGAGGTAATGAATTTCGTCCGCTTCCGGCGGGTGAACGATTTCCGAAGAATAAATTAGACGCAGCATGTCGCGCTCGCCGTCCAGGTCGTCGGAGCCTGAGGATGCGGCAAACGTGGTGAAATCGTGTTCGCCTTCGAAAAGGCGCGCGGCGGCGGACATGGCCGATTCATCGAGCGGCCCCGGGTAATGGTAAGCGCGGCCAAAATCGAAGGGTGGAAGAACGCGGCCACGATAGATTCGATAGCGGTACGTTTTTCCCTGCGCCAGCCAGCGTGCGTGAAAATCGTGTCCCACTTCTTCGCACTCGACGATGCGGATCGCGGGAGGGAGCAGAGCGTTCAGTGCGCGTTGAAATTCGGCGGCTGGCAGATTGGAAGCGGTCTTGAAGTGAGCGACCTGTCCGAGCGCGTGGACGCCAGCGTCGGTGCGGCTGGCCCCGTGGACAACGATGTTCTCTTCGGTGATTTTGCGCGCCGCGTCATTAAGGGTGCCCTGGATCGTCGACAGGGCGGGCTGAAACTGCCAGCCGTGGAAGGCCGTGCCCTCGTAAGCGATCGTGAGCTTGATGTTACGCATGCCTAGGAAGATTATCGCATGCGAAAGCGACCCGGCGTAACTTCAGCAGAACGGGCGGGATGTCCTGACGACGCAGCGACGTTACAAGAGCTTTGCTTCTCGAACCTTTTGCTACGATCGGGCGCGCAGGTAGCGCGAGCCGGGACGTGTGGGCAATCCGCCGGCGCGGCAGAGCGGGCAGTCGTCGGGTTCGAAGCTGGGGACTTCCATTTCCAGAAGCGCCCGCGAGGGGACGTTCAGTTCAAGACGGCCGCCGCTGCGGTCAATCAAAGCGCCGGCGGCAACCACCAGGCCGCCTTCTTCTTCGACTACGCCGATGGCTTCGCGGGTAGAGCCGCCGGTGGTCCATACATCTTCGATCACCAGGACACGTTCGCCGGGTTTGATCTCGAAGCCACGGCGCAAAGCCATTTGTCCGGAGCGGTCGCGTTCGACAAAGAGCGAGCGAACGCCGAGAGCGCGCGCCACTTCATAACCGGCAAGGATTCCCCCGAGCGCGGGAGAAACGATACAGGCTACGGAAAGGTCCCTGAAAAGATCGGCGAGAGCACGACCGAGCTGTTCGGCGTGTTCGGGATGTTCTAAGACGAGCGCGCACTGGATGTAAGTGCCACTGTGGCGTCCGCTGGAAAGTTCGAAATGGCCGGTACGGACGGCGCCTACTTGTTCGAGGAGCTTTAAGATTTCTTCGCGCTTCATGGCGTTAGCGGGAACGTCACGCGACTGCGGGCGTGCCCGGCAATCGCGCCTAGCCTAAAGGCGTAGACGAAAAGTGTCAATGTAAACGTGGGGCCGTAAACGGTTCCCCATCGATGCGCGGCCTATTAAGTGGTTTTCTGCTATCCAACTTCACCTGACTCGCCCAAGTGGCGGTTCACGATACCTGAACGTACGGTATGATTTTGGAGTGAAGAGTTTGGCTAGAATGCGAACCGCTACAGTTTTCTTACTGTGTGTAGCCTTAGCAGGCGGTATTGGTTGGGGCGACATGTTCAGCCCTAAACGCGCGATCGCGGGTGATTATTTCCTGATGGAAGGCGAAACGCCCGATAGCTTGTACCTCTTTGTTCGTGGGAAGGCGGGGAGTGTCACTGGCGAGCTTTGTCGAATCGGCTGGAACCGTCAATATATTATCTATACGGACGAGAATCAGTCGATCAAGTGGAATGTCACAGCGGTGGAGGGACACGAGCAATTCAAAATTAACGATATTGAAAGAGCACATGATTCTAGGTTCCGTGAAATTGCTATAAGTTCACCATCGGAAGCCTGGGAAAAGGCAAAGAACAAACATTCAAACTGAACAATTCTGCCGCTCTGACGCAAGAGCCTGCTTTAGACAAGCCTTAACTCTACGTTGATGCCCTCGAAACCGGTGCGATATCTTGTGCGATAAATTGACACTGGGGCGGGGGTCGGATATTCTCGGAGATTCGAAATAAACTGCTAAGGAGTAACGAATGGCTCAGGGTGGGGCGGTAAAGCATAAGAAGAAGACGAAGTCGGTATTGAAGAATATTCGGCAGGCCGAGCATCGGCAGGCCATCAATCGCATGAATCGCACGCGAGTGCGGACCGCTATCCGGCGGATGCGCGCAGCGTTGACGTCCGGCGACGTGGCTGGCGCGGAGAAGTTGGCTTCAGCGACTTTTTCGGAAGTGGATAAAGCGATTCGCAAGAGGACCCTGACGGAGAATACCGCGAACCGGTACAAGTCGCGTTTGACGCTGGCATTGAACGCGTTGAAGAACAAGAAGAAGGCTTAAGCCGAGAAACATTGCTTGGCAGACGTTGGGCGCTCCGAGGTTTTGGGGCGCCTTTTTTTTGCCTGTGTGCGGGGCGTTAAAGAAAGAAAACAGCAGATCCCTCGAACTGCGTCCCGCGCCCCTGAAATCCAGGGGGAAAGCAAAAGCGCGGAACTCCGCTGGGATGGCAGGTTTGCGGTGTTTGCATTGAACCTTGAAAACTGATCGATCGTTTCGATCGAGTCGCGCCAAAGGAACGCTACTTCGCTCCGTTCCTTCGAAACTAGCGGTGCGGGATGAGAGCTGGTTGCCTTTTGCGCGAACTTCGAGGATCCGGCCGTATCGGCAGCGACAAAAAAGGGCACAACCTTTGCGGGTTGCGCCCTTGTTACAGGAGAGACAAATTTTTGAAACTTACTCCGGAATGGGTGCTGTCTCCGGCATTTGCAATTTGGCTTTGGCGAGCGCGCGGACGATGTTTACTTCGACCGCTTGCTCAGAGGTGTTGCGCACGGTGGCAAGTTCGCTGATCAGAAGATACTTGGCGCGTTCGAGCATCTTCTTTTCACGGAACGAAAGCGGCTTGGTGCGGCTGAGGGCGACGAGGCCTTTCAAAACGGCCGCCACTTCCATCAGCGAACCAGTGCGCATGCGATCCGAATTTTCCTTGAAGCGATGCTTCCAGTCATGATGCGAAGCCGAGCGGCCCTTTTCGAGGAATCCAAGGACAGCGGCTGCTTGTGTGTTACGGATGATCGGGCGCAATCCAACGCAATCGACGTTAGACTGCGGAACCATTACTTTCAAACCGCTCGAAGCGATTTTCAGCATGTAATATCGCTCCGATCTTCCATTTAAGTAACCGTAACTGATCTGTTCGATAATCCCTACACCATGGTTCGGATACACAACTTTTTCACCAAGCTTGAATTCCATAGGTGGACAGCCCCCCCGAAGGGCATGTTGAAATCTTAGGCAGAAGCGGTCACGGCGTCAAGCGAATCTAGCAATATCGCAAAGGATAAACAGGCCGGAAAAGGCTTAATTTTCACGGGTTTGGCCCCCCAATTGCCCTATAATGGTGCTGTGCTGATTCTGGCTTTAGACACCTCCTCAAACACCGGTAGTTTGGCCGTTCTTCGCGATGAAAAACTCATCGGTTTAGTCTCCACTTTGGGCGAAGAAACCTACTCTTCGCGGATGTTTCGCCACCTGGAATTCCTGTTGCAAGACCTTTCGTTGAAGCTCGAGCAATTCGATTTGTTCGCGGTTAGCGCGGGGCCTGGATCGTTTACCGGCCTGCGCGTCGGGCTTGTGGCAGCAAAAGGATGGGCTGAGGTGTACAACAAGCCGGTGGTGGGCGTGAGTGTGCTGGAAGCCATCGCCGCACAGTCTAATTCAGCTGCCGCAGTCTTGGTACCGGCGTTTGATGCGCGCCGGGGAGAAGTTTATTTCGGCGTGTATCGTCGCGGGAAACATTTATTAGCGAGGGAAGGCGAGGAGTGCGTTCTGCGTCCCGAGGATTTTTTCCGGACAATTGCCGAGCGGCCGGGCAGTTCGGAATTTGCGATTATTTCGCCGACGCCTGAGGTGTTCGCTGCCGAGCTGTCTCGAATTGAGCAGGAACATTTGCCCGTCCCACACGTTGAACGCGTTTCGAGTGTGCTCGCGCCGCTGATCGGGCAGCTTGGATATCAACGGGCGCAGCATGGTCAAGTTTCCGATGCGCTGACGCTCGATGCGAATTACGTTCGGCGCACAGACGCAGAAGTGTACGCGAAAAGGCCGTAAACATTTTGCGCAGCCGCCCAATTGAAGACCTCGATGTTAAGCGAATTCTGGCGATTCAGGCGGCTTGTCCGGAAATCGCGCAATGGACGACCTGGGACTACAACCGAGTCGCACGCGGGGAGATGGCCGGTTGGGTGGTTGAGGAAGAAGGTAGTGTTGCCGGATTTATCGTTGCCAGAAAAATCGCGGATGAGATCGAGATCCTGAATTTCGCGGTTTCAGCAGAACTGCGTGCGCGTGGTATCGGCGCCATGCTGCTGCAAGAAGCTCTTGGGTGGGCCAAAACTTTCGAGGCCAGGCACGCGATACTAGAAGTTCGCGCTTCGAACGCAGCGGCGCTCCGTTTTTACGAACACCACAATTTCCAGACGGTGGGCCGACGCTCGCGTTATTACAATTCTCCCATCGAAGACGCGCTGTTACTGAGCGCCAAACTTCGATAAGCACCGGGTTTGCAATATGCGGTGTGGCGAGGATATCCACAGTGCCGCGGGTACCCCCACTTTTATCCTATTGGTTTACAGCCGGAATTATGTTAATTGTTACGGATATGTGAATGCTCTTTCCAACCTGGAGGGAAAGGATGCCGATTACGACGCACGATATCCGGCAAGCGCTGTTAGAAACTGACCAGGAATTCAGAAGACTCGCCGAAGAACACTCCCGCTGTGAATGCCAACTCGAACAACTCGTAAAACAAAGTTACTGGAACTCAGAAGACCTTGCACTGGAAGTTTCCCTTAAAAAAATGAAACTCTATTTGAAAGATCAAATGGAGATGATCGTGGCGCGGTACCGTCACAATCAGAGTTCGATGCGGCAGCAAATGCATCAGAACCAGGCGCACTACTGAGTTTAGCGCGCGGCGTTCGTTCTACCCCGGGGTCCAGCAGTACTTTCACTTCTGTCGTACAATATTCGTGCATTTAAAACTGGTTGGACCATTTCTCGTTCATAGGCAAGGGTTTCCCTCTCGCTGATGGTAAAAGACGCGTATAAATTTGCGCTGCCTCCGCTGATTGTGGGGGGGTTGTGCCTGATTCCGGGATGGAAGGCCGTCGCGGCGATATTGATTTTTCTCGGACTTTTTGTCTTTTATTTTTTCCGCGATCCGGAGCGCAAGATTCCGTCCGATCCGGCAGCGGTGGTTTCTCCTGCAGATGGGCACGTGGTGCAAATCGTAGATGAATTGCTCGGCGGCGTGATGGGGCATCGCATCAGTATTTTTCTGGCGATATGGGACGTTCACGTACAACGCTCGCCGGTGGCCGGGCGAATTACCAGTGTGTTGTATCAGCCAGGCAAGTTTTATGCGGCCATGCGTTCGGCGGCTTCGGTGGAAAATGAACAGAATATTATTACAGTGGAGACGCCCAGGGGCCGTTTAGTGTTCAAACAAATCGCCGGAGCGATTGCGCGTCGCGTGATATGCTGGAAGCACGAAGGCGAAAGTGTTGCGCGCGGCGATCGCATTGGGCTAATACGATTCGGATCGCGGGTGGATGTTTGGCTGCCGATGGAAAGTGAAGTAATGGTGCAGCGCGGTCAAAAAGTAAAAGGCGGCGAGAGCCTGCTGGCGAAATGGAATTCAACGACATAGATCCTATCGGTCCCGACGAGGAACGGCGGCGACCGCTCCGTAATCACCGCCTGCGGCGCGGCATATACATTCTTCCCAGCGCACTTACAGTCGCAAATCTTCTGTGTGGTTACTACGCCGTGTTGGCCACCTTGGACGGCCGCTTTGCGGATTTCGACAACGCAGCTATCGCGATTGGAATCGCTTACGCATTCGACGCAATGGATGGACGCATCGCGCGCTCAATGGGAACGGAAAGCGCATTTGGACGCGAATTCGATTCTCTCGCCGATGTGGTGAGTTTTGGTATCGCCCCGGCGGTGCTGGCCTATGCCTGGGGCGTACGCGCTCTCGCCGCCGCGACTGCTTCCGATTCCCTGCACCTTACTCAACTTGGCTGGTTGATGGGATTTTTCTTCGTGGCGTGCTGCGCATGGAGACTTGCGCGGTTCAACATTCAGGGAATGGCGCCGGGCGGGAATCGATATTTCGTGGGCATGCCGACTCCTGCGGCGGCGGGAATGATTGCATCAACCGTCCATTTGCGTGAGGGGCTGCCGATTTCGGATGTTCGCTGGTCGATTTTGTGGCTGGCATTGCTGCTCGGGCTCGGCATTTTAATGTCGAGTTCGATGCGGTTTTACAGTTTTAAGGATATTCAATGGACGCGGCGGCGGCCTTCGCTCGCGGTGATTCTGCTGGCGCTTGTAGTTGGTGCAGCTGTGAAATTCTCCGGACCCACCCTATTCGCGCTCATGGTTGCTTACACCGCGCATGGGCCGATCATGCAGCTTATACGCTTCGTCCGACACCGCACCGCCTCGCGGACCGCTTAAAGCATGGCCAGCGGCGCTGCAAAATCGAGTCGTGTTGCGATTGTGGGCGCTTCGTCTCTGCGCGGGAAAGAACTGAAACTTGTTCTGGAAGATCGCCACTTCCCAGCCGGTGAAATCGTCCTGCTCGATGAACCCGTCCTCGCTGGAACTTTGACCGAAGCCGGCGGGGAGCCCACAGTCATACGAGCGCTGGAGGAAGACAGTTTCGAGCGCGCCGGATTCGCTTTCTTCGCCGGGAGCGCGCAAGACGCGGAACGCAATTGGCGGGCAGCACAGCGTTCCGGGGCCCAAGTAATCGACATGACCGGAGCAATCGCCGCTTCCCAGAACGCGATCACTTGGATTCCAGCGCTGGAGTCTGTTCTTCCGCGACGCGCTGCGACTGGAATCGAGCCGGGAAGGCCGGCGCCGTATTCTTCGCCAGCTCCCGGCACGATTATCACGTGTGCGCTGGCGGCTGGCCTGCAACATTTTTCGCCTGTGCGAATTGTCGTGATGCTGTTTCCTCCGGTATCGGAACGCGACCAGGCGGGCGTGGATGAGCTTGAAAGTCAGACCACGAATTTGCTTTCTTTCCGCCCTATCGAGCAAAGCGTCTTCGATGCGCAGGTTGCGTTCAATTTGCTGGCAGGCTACGGCGAAGAATGCAAACCAGCGCTGAAAGATTTGCGCGCGGCGATTGCTCGTGATGTGGCTAGCTACCTGGCAGGACGCGCGCCTGTTCCGGCCATCCAACTGATACAGGCTCCCGTATTTTATGGGTACGCATTTGCCGCTTACGCGGAATTTGGTTTGCCGCAGAAAACGGAGCAACTCGAGAGCGCGTTTCGAAATCTAGGGATAAAGGTCGCCGGTCCCAATGACCCTGCGCCCAACAATGTAAGCGTCGCCGGCGAAAGTGAGGTTCAAATCGCGCGTATAGAAGTGGACCCCAGCATTGCGTATGGAGTGTGGATATGGGGCGCGGTGGACAATCTCCGGCTTGCGGCTACCAATGCGGTTCAAATCGCGGAGGAACTGTTTGAAGAACCGGCTGCATACAATTGAAACTTTGCGACGAACGTCCTTTTTGCTGATTTTTGTGGTCGCAGCGGTCTTTGCTTCAGGTTGCGGCTATCACGTCGCAGGGCACGCCGGAAACCTGCCCTCCGATTGGAGGGCGATCGCCATACCTGCATTTAAGAATGACACTACACGTTACCGAATTGAGCAGCGTTTCACCGAGGCGGTCATCCGGCAATTCATTCAACGTACAAAATATAGGATCGTTCAGAATCCGGCAGATGCCGATGCTGTTCTGCACGGCGAAGTAATCTCTATCGAGACCGACCCGATGCTGTTCAACGCGACGACGGGCCAGGTGAGCATGATGCTCGTGCAAGTGCACACCAAAGTGCAATTGGTCGATACTAAGACGGAGAAGGTGATTTACAAGAACGACGACATGGTCTTCCGCGACCAATACCAAATATCCTCAGACGTGCAGAGCTTTTTCGAGGAGCAAAATCCCGCACTGGAACGCATGTCAAGAGATTTCGCAGCGCAACTTGTGTCCAACGTAGTGGAGAATTTCTAATGCCTGATATTTCCACCGAGAAACTGATCGCGCGGCTAAGCACCGGGAAACCCGTGGCGGCAATCGTTCTGCTCGGAACTGATTCGTATCTTCGCGAGATGTGCCGCAACAAAATTATCGAAGCGTGCGTGCCGGAAGCGGCGCGCGAATGGGCGCTGGCCCGTATATCGGTGCCCGGCAGTGGTTGGGACGAAGTGCTCCAGCGCGCGCAAACCATGCCCATGCTCGCGAATCGGCAGGTAATCATCGTGGAAGGCGTGGAGTCCCTCGAAAAACTCGGGGAAAAGACTCGCGAAGAGATTGTGGAGGCGCTTGGAAAGTATTTTGAATCTCCCGCCCCGTTTTCGGTCCTGTTATTCGAAGCTGCTACGATGGATCGGCGGCAGAGATATTCCAAGCTGCTGGCTGAGCATGCGCTTTTCGTCGAGTTGACCATTGGCACCGAATCGGCCGCTTCGCTCGCGACGCAGATGGCGAAAGATTGTGGCGCGGAAATCGAGCGCGACGCCGCAGTTCTGCTCGCGGATATTCTGAACAGCGGGCCCTCGCGTATGCGCATTGAAATCGAAAAACTTGCCACTTACGTCGAGAAGGGCCAACCTATCACGACGAGCCATGTGGAAGAGCTGGTCCTGGCGGCGCGGAAGAACACTGTCTGGCAATTGGCCGATATGTTGGCCACCCGCAGGCGCGATTCAGCGCTGGCGTTCCTGGATAATTTGCTGCGCGAAGGCGAAGAGCCCATCGGACTCGTGGGCGGGATCACCTGGATGTATCGCAAACTGATTGAAGCTCGCGATTTGCCCGCGGGTACGAACGGCTTCCAGGCTGCGCGGACGCTCGGGATGAACCCCGTAGCTGCGGAAACAGCCGTACGGCAGGCGCATCGCATACCGAAAAAAGATCTGCTCGCAGGTCTCGTGGCGCTGGCGGAAGCCGATAGCCAGTTGAAATCCTCTAATCCAAATCCGCGCGCGCTGCTGGAGTTTCTAATCGTGCAGTTGACGTCGCCCCGCGCTGCTACGGCAAGCTCGGCCGCATAGCGAACAGGCTTCGCTCTTCGGATACAGAGACACTTCCTTCTCTTTAAAAGGCTGGCCTAAGGAAACCAATCACTTTTTTGTCGCGAGGATTTGTTCGATCTGTGCGATGTGATTCAAGTCATGCCCGGCGAACATGCGCGCCATGTGCTCGATGGTTTCAACACCCCGTTCGGAGTGCACACCGGAATGTTTCCACTGCTCCGGCGTCAAGGTCTTCAGCATGGCGAGATTGGCTTCACGCAGCACGCGGAATTGCTCTAACGCCTTTCGGGGATCGCGCTGGTCATAGTGAAGTGCGCTAACCCATGCGTCCTGGTCAAACGCGCTTACTGCACAACCCGGAGCGCCTAAAATAAGACGCATTCGCCAGCCTCCAGCAATTTCAGTGTCGGCCAGGTGCGCAACAATTTCAGCGATGGACCATTTGTCCGGCGCCGGCCGCTTTCGCAATTTTGATGGGGTCGCGCGGCTCAACAGGCGCTTAAGTTTCTTAGGCGTGGCGGCTTGGATCTTTAGAGGTTCCTGTCCTTGCGTATGACTCACAATGCGCTGGGTGTATTGCTGCGGCGTTTCTTTCATAGTCTCTCCTACAAGCCGTTTCGCCCCAAAATCATTGTAATCGAGCACCTTAGGTTCACAAGACTTGCCGACGACGGCACGGAGGTTTGCCATCAACCAAATTGGCTGGTTGGCACGGGAGGAAAACAGGCGGTCGCGGGGCCTGGAAATCAATGTGTCAAAAGATATATTTCAGATTATGGAAACCCGCCCTACGGAAGACGGCCACTACCGGGGTTCGAGCATTAGAATTAGGAGAACGCTTGAGCTAGCGAGCACGCTGAGAATCGTTCCGCATGACGCATCGGCAGTTACGAACGGCCTGAGGCCAGCTTTGTGACGTTGAAGACACACATCAAAACTGTAAAACCGGAAGAGCGGGAGCTCGCGAGCAAGCGCGAGGAACAGGCGACGCTCGAAGTGGAGCTGGCTGAGCGCGAGCTGCGATCCGCGAACCTACGCGCCGAGCTGGGAGCGTTCGAACGGCGTTACCTTCATTTTGTCGGCGTGCGCTATGCGGAACTCGATGAGTTGAAAGCGCAGATCGCCGAGCGGCTAGCCAAAGAACATCCTGGCGTCGAGCGGCTGCAACAAAATGCGCGTGCGGCACGGGCTGCCGCCAGCGAAACAAAATCGACAGCGGGAGAAGATTGCAACGAAGAGCCGGTAGCGTTCGAATCCTCTCCTGAAATGAAACGGCTCTATCGCGAAGTGGCCAAGCGCGTTCATCCAGATTTAACTTCCGACCGCGAGGACCGCAACAAACGCCAGCAACTGATGGCTGAAGCAAACGAAGCCTACGAGCGCGGAGACGAATCGAAGCTCATCAGGATTTTAACCGAGTACGAATGCAGTCCCGAAGCTGTGCAGGGTGAAGGCGCGGGATCGGAACTGGTGCGCGTGATCCGAAGAATCAGCCAGGCGCGCGGACGCCTTTCCGAGATCGAAGCTGAAATGCAGGAGCTGTTGCGCTCGGATCTGTATCAACTGAAATCGCGGCTCGATGAAGCGCAGAGGCACGGGCGCGACGTGTTGAAAGAAATGGTGGAAAAAGTGGAAGAGCAGATCGCGCAGGCCAAACGCCGACTGCAACTTTGAATTTCTGCTGTCAATCGGGATTGCGATGGAAACTCGAGGAAAAATCAGTGCCGGATCAATCGTTCCTGCAGGCCAGCGAGCGCTGGTAGTGCGCTCTGCCGCGCTCGTCGCGCGTGGACTTCGCGATTTAACTCGAGACTCCAACTGGGTCGTCAAAAAGATATTCACCGGTTACAGCTCCGCTCTGGCAATTTCCGGGCTCGGACACGTGTGTTTCATCTCGCGAGAATTTCAGCGCGGCGGACAATACCGCACAGGAGATTACGGCCAGCGCGTAGTGGTTTACGATGTGGAGTTGAGCACGCCCATGCTGGCTCTCTCGGTGCCGAACGAGACCGCCGTCGGTTCGCAGGATTTAGCAGCCGCGTTCGCGTGGTCGCCCACCACACGTTTTCTTGTGGCCGCCTGGGCCGGTTGGCAATCCGCTCTGCATTCCTTCGATTTGCACGGGAAGATGTTTTTGGGCACTTTCGGGGAATTCGGGATGGTCCCGAAGTACCTGGTGTGGTCGGGAACCGAAAAATATTTCGCCGAGGCATGTTCCGGTGGCAAGCAAGCCTGCCTGAGGCTTTGGCGGGTTCGCGACGACGGAATGTCACCCGGGGGTCCACTTTACGGACAGCCGACCAGCGAACTCAGCGTGCCCGGCTGGCTCGAACGGCAAACCTATGAAGCGGAGTTCGGCGAGGATGGCGCATTCGCCGGCTATGGCCGCACGGTGTTTAGTCCCGATGAGAAAACGCTCGCCAGCGTGGTGGAAATTCACGGCGACTGGGCGGACGATTCCATCGCGCTGCTTGCTGTCCCCACACTAAAAAAGAAAAACGCTTTTCAGGCGCAAGGGCATATCACCGATCTTTGTTGGACGCACGATGGAAGGAAAATTATTTATTGCGCGGCAGGACAGGCGTATTCCCTGGCAGTCGAGACCATGTATTTTGAGCCGCTGCCATTTGGCGCGGAACTTTGCGTTTGCCATGCTCACCTTCCGCTATGTATCTGCTATAGCTCGTGGTTGAAAAATTCGGCCAAGGGACGGCTGTTTCTCGTCGATATGAATCGCATGGAAGTGTTGGACGAGTACGCCGCCGAAGGGGTGGTGAACCTGAGATGGAGTAGTGACGGGGCCAAGGCCTACGCTGCAACGCAACACGGAATGGCTTATATTTACGAACCTACCCTGCTTTAAATCGAAAAATTCCTGCGAATAACTTAGCCCCATTGGTATCAGGCCAGCGGAAGATTCGCTACTGGGTCGAGCGTGCAATTTTCGTGTTGTCCTTCCATAAAACGCGGATAGCCGGCGGCGGCTATCATGGCGGCGTTGTCTGTGGAAAGCGCGCGACTGGGGAAGAAAACCTCCCAGCCATTGCGCCTTGCTGGCGACTGGAAAGTTGCGCGTAACTCGCGATTCGCAGCCACGCCACCGGAAACGAAAATCGAGCGGACACCCCCATGCGAGGCGGCGGCGAGCGTGCGGGTGACGAGATCTTCGACTACCGCACGCTGAAAACTCGCTACCAGATCGAGCGTGGCCGGCGTCGAAAGATGGCGTAAAGCATCGGCAGAGCGATCACCTCGCGCTAAAGCTTGCTCCCGTGCTGCGATTTCCGTTTGAAATTCGGGATGTTTGCGCAGATGGTAAAGCACGGCAGTCTTAATTCCACTGAAACTAAAATCGGAACTGTTCCCTTTCATTTGTGGCACGCCGAACCGAATTGCCTTCGGGTTACCGTGCTCGGCTAATCGGTCGATAATCGGCCCGCCTGGATAGCCCAGCGCAAGCATTCGCGCAACCTTGTCGTACGCTTCGCCAGCAGCATCATCACGCGTGCCGCCTATTCGCGAGTAAGAAAAATGGCTGCTGCCGTTCTTTGACGCGCACTCCACGCCATACAACACCGTGTGACCTCCGGAAACGATCAAACATAGCGCGGGGAATACCGGCTGTCGGCCTGCCATGGCTGCTTCCAGCAGGACGGCGTGGACGTGGCCCTCCAGATGATTCACAGCGATGAGCGGTTTGTCCAGCGCAAGGGCCAGAACTTTGCCGTAGGTCACACCAACCAGTAGCGCGCCAATCAGTCCGGGACCTCGCGTGACTGCGACGGCGTCAATGTCGCAGAGCGAGATTCCTGCTTGCTTGACGGCTTCGCGAACCACCGGGACGATTTGGCGAAGATGTTCACGAGAAGCAAGCTCCGGCACGACTCCGCCAAAATCGCGGTGAATCGCGATTTGCGACGCGACGATATTCGACAGCACGCTGCGGCCATCGGCCACAACCGCTGCGGCAGTCTCGTCGCAAGAGGACTCAATGCCGAGTATCAGATTTTTATGTGCCTTCACGCGTTTGGCCTGCGGGTTCAGCCGCTGCCCATATGTTAGCACGCGAACTGTTGCCCTTTTGTACGCTGGCTTGCAATCGAATCGACTATTGAACAACGCGCAAACAAACTTTAATTGTTCACGTGTTCCTTCTTCCCTTTTGCAGGGGGAATAGCTAAGAATAGTGAGTATGAGCTCTGAACGAAAACGCGTTCGCAAAGCAGTGCTACCGGTAGCCGGGCTGGGTACACGATTCCTTCCCGCCACCAAAGCGCAGCCGAAAGAAATGTTGCCGGTGGTGGACAAGCCGCTGATTCAATATGCGGTGGAAGAATGCATCGCCTCGGGAATCGAAAGCATTATTTTTGTCACCGGCCGGCGCAAGAACGCCATTGAAGATCATTTTGACTCCGCGCCCGAGCTGGAACGTTTTCTCGAAGAACGCGGCAAACCGCATCAAGCCCAAATGGTGCGCGAAATCAGCGGCGGTTTGCATTTCAGCTATACGCGGCAAAGCGAAGCGCAAGGATTGGGCCATGCCGTATTTTGTGCGCGCGAACTGGTGGGCGACGAACCGTTTGCCGTTCTGCTGGGCGACGTGATTATGGATGGTGCGATTCCCGCCACGCGCTCGCTAATGGACGTCTGGGACGCGACAGGCCAAGGCGCTATCGCGGTGGAAGAAGTGGAAAAAGCCCGCCTGCACCTTTATGGAATCGTCGCGGCAACTCCCGGGAATCAGCCGCGTTGGGGAGACCAGTTACTGCGTGTGAACGACCTGGTGGAAAAGCCGCACGCCGACAAGGCTCCGTCCAATCTGGGCGTAACCGGACGTTACGTCCTGCCGCCGGAGATTTTCGACTACCTGGAGAAAGTGGAGGCGGGTGCGGGCGGCGAGATTCAGCTTACCGACGCGTTAAAGGAATTGGCGAAAGGTCCGGGACTCTGGGCGCATATTTACGAGGGGAAAACTCATGACGCCGGAGATAAACTCGGTTTCTTGAAGGCTACCGTGGAATTTGCGTTGAAAAATCCGAAGCTGGGGCCGGATTTCCGGGAATATCTGCGCGAGCTGAAACTATAGAATCCCGGTTCGCCCTACTTTTTCTTTTTACTTCCCTTCTCGGAAGAACCCTTTGCGCTGCTCGATTTCGATTCAGACGATTTGGAATCGTTGGAGCTAGAATCGCTCGACTTGGAATCTCCTGATTTCGAATCGCCGCTCTTAGAATCTGAAGGTTTTGTATCGCCGGACTTTTCCGACGAAGAAGACGAATTGCCATCACCGGGTTTTTCTCCCGAAGCGGGAGACCCGCTTTTCTTCGCGTAGTCGGTCACATACCAGCCGGATCCCTTGAACTGTATGGCAGCCGCCGAGAGCATGCGCGGAGCCTTCGCTCCACACTTGGGACATTTCTTGGTGGTGGAAGCGTTGTGCCCCTCGATTTTTTCAAATTGATGGCCGCACTTCGCGCACTTATATTCGTATAAAGGCAATGAAAGCTCCTCCACTGTCTGCGAACCTAAAATAATAGCATGCCTGCACGCGACGTGCGGCGGAAGGAGGCCTTCGTCGCTGTATGTTAGACTGCCGTATCGCGAGCCTTCGCGAGTCCGTGATGCATCGATGACAAAAATAAAGAGTGAAGAACCGGGTGCGGGCTGCCTCTACGTAGTTGCCACGCCCATCGGCAACCTGGAGGATATCTCCCTACGAGCGCTTCGTATTTTGAAAGAAGCCCACGCGATCGCCTGCGAAGACACGCGCCAGACCATGAAGTTGCTCTCGCATTTTAATCTGCAGAAAAAGCTTGTGAGTTATCACCAGCACAACGAAATCACACGCGCTGCGGAACTTGTGATCGACCTGGAGCAGGGCGCGAAGATCGCTCTGGTGAGCGATGCCGGCACGCCTGCCATTTCCGACCCGGGACATCGTTTGGTAAGTCTTTGTCTCCGCCACGGCATCGAAGTGGTGCCGGTGCCGGGCGCGTGCGCGTTCATTGCCGCGCTGGCAGCGTCGGGGATGGCTATTGAGGAATTCACTTTTATCGGTTTTTTGCCTGCGCGGCAGTCCGAAAGGCGAAAAGCGATACGCGCGCTGATGAACGAGCCGCGCACGATCGTTCTTTACGAAGCGCCGCACCGGCTGCTGGAAACTCTGAAAGATGCGCTTGAGATTTTAGGCAACCGGCCTGCCGTGATTGCGCGGGAAGTCACGAAAATATACGAGGAATTTCTTCGGGGCCACCTGGAAGACTTGCTCGCCGGGGTACGCGCAAAAGCGCCGCGAGGCGAGATCACGCTGCTGATTGGCCCGCCTGAAGCAGCGGCGCGTACAGAAAGCTCCGCCGAAGACGCGAGCCGCACACTGCCAATTGCGCGCCGCGTTGACGAAATCGTGAAAGAAAGCGGCGTCGACCGCAAAGCCGCGCTGAAGCAAGCCGCCCGCGAGCGCGGGCTGACGCGGCGCGAGGCTTACAAACAGCTTCTTGTTACCAGAGACGAATGAGTATCGACACATTTCCACGGGGCATTCCTTGCGATGGCGGGATGGGGTAAAACTAGTCTGAAGAAGAAGCCGTGCTGCGGGCGAAAAAGGAATCGACGCTATCTAGAATTTCCGCAGTTCCCTGCGCGTGGTGCACCGCGTAGCGCAGTTCGGCGCCATTTCGCACGCCATGCGTGAACAAGCTCGCAAATTGTTTCATCTTGCCAACCGCATCGGGCATCTCTGCCGCGATCAGGCTGCGAAAATAACCCGACAACAATTGATAGCGGTCCAGCTCGCTAGGCTCATCGTAATGTCCCGTCGCGATGTAGTCCTGAATCTGGCGGAAAATCCACGGGTTCGACGAAGCCGCGCGTCCAATCATCACTGCATCGCAGCCCGTCTCATCGATCATGCGAACCGCGTCCTGCGGCGTGTGAATATCTCCATTGCCAATCACGGGCATGCGCACAGCCCCTTTCACCGCGCGAATTACCGACCAGTCAGCGCGGCCCGCGTAACCTTGCATGCGCGTGCGCGGGTGGATGGCGATCGCTTCGATGCCGATTCGTTCGGCCATGCGCGCAACCTCCACTGCCACGATGTTGTTTTCGTCCCAGCCAGAGCGAATCTTGATGGTCAGAGGAATTGTTACAGCGGCGCGAACCACACCAAGCAATTTTTCCAGATGCGGCAAATCGCGCAAAAGGCCGGAGCCGCCGCACTTCACAACTTTTTTTACTGGGCAACCGAGGTTGATGTCCACCTGATCGAAGCCGAGTTCTTGCGTGAGCGAGGCCGCGGAAGCCATTACGTCAGGGTCGGAGCCAAAAATCTGCGCAGCGATCGGATGTTCGTCTTCGCCAAAATAAAGATAATGCAGGGTGCGCTCGGAATTTCGCGTCAAGCCTTCGGCGCTGGTAAATTCCGTCATGATCAACCCACAGCCGCCCAGCGAGCGTATCACTCGACGGAAAACTGTGTCGGTGACTCCGGCCATGGGCGCCAAAATTGTTGCGGGCTGAATAGCGCGATCTCGAATTTTGATTTCAGAGGGAAACATAACGCGGCTCTATTTGAGAGAGGTGTTGCCTGCCGGACGGGCGCTTCCGCCCGAAGCCGCCCCGGCAGCAGCTGCGGAGGCGCTGGCGGGAGCTACGGATTCAGGGACCGTATTTGCTTTGGGCACAACCTGCGTCCCCGCATTCGACGATCTTTCGTCGAGGTGAGCGATTACCAATTCCTTCGATCCGCCGAAAAAGCTGTCGATCACTTGTGCCAGAGCGTGCGCCCGCGCGTCTTCGGCTGTCAGGTTCGGCTTATAAATGTACGCGCGCCCGGTTTTGCGCCGCTCCACGATTCCCTTACGCGCCAAGCGATCCATGATCGTCATGATCGTGGTGTAGGCGCGCGGTCTGCGCGGAGCCAGCGCGTCGCGAATCTCGCGGACCGTTCCTTCACCCATGGGCCACAACATATTCAGGCAATCAAGCTCGAGAGGCGCCAAGTCCAAAAGCGCATGGCGTGGCGACGGAATTTTTGCGAAGTTCATTTTATGCGGACTCGTTGTTCTTCTTGTCGGGTGCCGAAGGCGGATTAAACCCGGTAAACGTGGTTTGAGGCGACGTTCCGGATTGACCGCCCGAAGCCGCTGCATTTCGCGCCGCGGGATCCTGCACAGGCTTCAGTACCGCGTGTTCCGGACGGTCTTGCGAAGCCTCCCCTGACCTGGCGGCATCATACTCCACATTCGGATCAGAGCAAGCTTTTGGATCGCCGGCGGTGTAAAACTTTTCGCTGCGCAACAGCGACCGTCGTAGCGAGGGATTTCGCGCAGTCCAATCGGCATTGCCTTCGGACGAATCCAGCGTCGCGCGGATCGCGCCCATTTTCGAATCCATGTCGTCCAAAAAATGCAGGGCCACAGCCTCGCGCGTCTGTGGCAGCGACGGCGAGCCGAATTCGTACGAGCCGTGATGGCTCAGAATTAAATGTTCCACCAGCATGGCCAGCTCGGGAGGAAAATTCGGAAGGGCGCGGATTTTTTCGCGAACCAGCGCAGCTCCGATGCTGATGTGGCCCAGCAGGCGCCCTTGCGTGGTGTAATCGATGCCACGTCCGTAACAAAGCTCATCAATTTTTCCGATATCGTGCAGGACAATACCGGCAAGAAGCAAGTCGGCGTCGAGTTCACGATAATGATCCGCCACACCGCGGGCCAAGCCCATGAGGCTCACCATGTGCTCCAGCAATCCACCGATGAAGGCGTGATGCATGGTCATCGCGGCAGGCGCGCGCTTGAGCTTCGGCGAAATTTCAGGATCTTCTAGCACGCTTGTGAGCAGCCGCTGGAGCCATGGATTTTTCATTGCCGTGACGGCGGCGCGCAAATCCGCATACAATTTTTCTACGTCGTATTTCGTGTGCGCCAGAAAATCTGCAAGGTCGTAATCGCGCTCGACGGCCGGAATGATCTGCTCCAGCATCAATTCCTTCTGGCCGTTATAAAGTTTCACCCGGCCGCGGACGTGCACTACGTCGTCGCGTTCGAAGGTGACGGCTATTACCGCGAAGTTATCCCACATCTTCGCGGAGATTCGTCCGGTGCGGTCCACGAGGTCCAGCTCGAGCCAGGATTTTCCGGAACGAGACGAGGTGCGGACTTCCTTTTCGCGCACGAGAAAAAGCGTGGCGACTCCCTGGCCGTCCTGCAAATCACAAATGAAGTGTGTTTTCACTGGCCGTTGACTTTAGGCTTCGCCATCTTTTTCTTGGCCTTTTTTGCGTCAGCGGCGTCGGGGGTGGGCGCCACTTCTTGAATCACGCTTGCGCCCGGAACGGCGGCGCTATCGGTATAACCCGGCTTGACCATTACATAACTCTGTTCGCGCAGTTGCCCGAGATATTCGCGCATCGTCGGCTGCATTTTCTGCCCGTAAATGCGATTCATGATTTCGTTTTCTACTTTATCGAGAGGCTGCAAGCCAGCTTGGTAATGCGCTTCCACTTTCAGGACTTCAAAACCGGTCTTCGTCTGAATCACATCGGTCATCTGCCCTTTGTCCAGCTTGAACACAATGTCTTCGAGCTGCTTCGACAGCATGCCGAGCTCGAAAGTGCCTAGCTCCCCGCCATCCTTGGCCGTGCTGCCTTCCGAGAAATGCTTGGCGATCTCGTTGAAGTCTTCGCCCTTTACCACGCGATTGCGCAAATCTTCCGCTTTCTTTTCAACCGACGACATTTCCTCCGGGCTCTTGCCTTCCGTGCTCAGAAAGATTTCCGAAAGCACTACCTGCTCGGGACGATTAAAATCCTTCTGGTGCTCTTCGTAGTACTTCTTGACGTCATCCGTCGGGATATTGATGTGCGAGCCAACTTCGCGGCGAATCACTTCCTGGGTCAAAAGATTATTGCGAATCTGGGATTTAAAGTCTTCCCAGCCGATGCCTTGTTTCTCGACTTCCCTCTCCAGTTCTTCCATGCTGCCGAGAGTGTTCTGCTTGCGGATGTCGTCCAGACGTTTGATCACGTCGGTCTCGACGCTGATGCCCATGTCCTTGGCGCGTTCCACCAGAAGCGCCTGATCGATCAAATCGCGCAACAAGTCCTTTTGCTTGTCTTTGTAGATCTCATCCATCTTTTCAGGGGGACAGCCCTGGCAATCGTGCGCGATCTCTTCGTGCAAAGCCTGATCGGCCTTCTGCACGTCTGAAAGCGTAATGGCATCATTATTAACGCGCGCCACGATCTCTTCGATCACGGTGCCTTTGGAGGACTGCGCAGGAACCGACGGAGGCACAACTAGGGTTAAGGCGGCAAACACAATAATCCCGGCAGAAAGCTGCGCCGGAAACACCTTCCAGATTTTCATAGGATTCACTCTAAGCTGAATTTTATCTCTACGCTTCCAGTTGTAGCAATACGTTTCTAGTGGCTCCCGTAGGGCCACCTTTTTCACCTTTCCACTCAAACCACAGGACTCCCGACGGGTCCAACCGCATCCCTTTGCGTTTACGAATCAATTTGACCAGCTTTTCCGGACCGAGGGGCGTGTCTTCATAGAATTTTATGGCCACCTGGTCCCCGCGATGATCTACCGATGCCACCATCAACCTTTCAGCCAGCGCCTTCAACACCGCGTAGTCCAGAAGATTATCGACAGACGGCGGCGGCGGGCCGAACCGATCGTTCAGTTCCCGGCGAACTTCTTCGCGCTCCTCATCGGACATGACGCTGGCGATCCGCTTATAAATTCGCAGGCGCAAGTTCTCATTCTCGATGTACTCAGGTGGGATGCGTATTTCCTGCCCCAGGTTGAGTGTGGCCCGACGTTCGACGGCCACGGCCTCGCCTTTTCGTTCGGCCACCGCACGCTCCATCATCTGGCAATACATGTCGAAACCAACGGCTTCGATGTGGCCGTGCTGTTCCCGGCCGAGCAGATTTCCCGCGCCCCGCAGTTCGAGGTCGAGCGCAGCGATACGAAATCCGGCGCCTAAGTCACTGAACTCTTTGAGCGCTGCCAGGCGTTGGCGCGCGATAGAGGTTAGCGCAGTGTCGGGCGGGACGAGCAGGTAGGCATAGGCCCGCTGGTTCGAACGTCCCACGCGCCCGCGAAGCTGGTAAAGCTCTGACAAACCGAAACAGTCTGCGCGATCGATCACAATGGTGTTGGCGCGCGGAATATCCAAACCATTCTCAACGATGGTAGTGGAAACAAGCACGTCTGCTTCGTCGCGTACGAATTTCAGCATTACTTTTTCCAACTCCGTCTCGCGCATCTGGCCGTGGCCAACCACCACACGCGCTTTGGGAACCAGGCGCTTCACCAGCGCTGCAAGCGTGTCGATGGATTCAACGCGATTGTGAATGAAGAATACCTGACCTTCGCGAGCGATTTCTTCTTCCACTACACGTTGAATCAGCGTCTCGCTGAAAGGCGCAACGGTAGTTTGAATTGCGAGGCGGTCTTTCGGGGGCGTCTCGATCACGCTCATGTCGCGCAAACCCACCAGAGACATGTGCAGAGTGCGCGGAATCGGCGTGGCCGACATGGTCAGCACGTCCACATTTTTGCGCATCTCCTTCAAGCGCTCTTTGTGCGCGACGCCGAAGCGCTGTTCTTCGTCCACGACCAGCAAGCCCAGGTCCTGAAATTTCACGTCGCGCGAGAGCAGCCGATGCGTGCCGATCAGGATGTCAACTTTGCCGGCCTCCATTTCCTCCAACACTTTTTTCTGTTCCTTCTCTGTGCGGAAGCGGCTGAGCATTTCCACTCGCACGGGGAAGGCAGAGAAGCGGCGCTTGAACGTCTGATAATGCTGAAAAGCAAGCACAGTGGTGGGCGCGAGCACGGCCACTTGTTTCGAATCCGCAATAGCCTTGAACGCCGCGCGCATGGCCACTTCGGTTTTGCCGTAGCCAACATCACCGCAGAGCAAGCGGTCCATCGGCAGCGGTGATTCCATGTCGCGTTTCACTTCCGCGATAGCACGAAGCTGGTCGGGAGTTTCATCAAACTCAAAAGCGTCCTCAAATTCGCGCGTCCAGTTCGTGTCCGCCGGAAACGCGTGGCCCGGCGCGGTCTTGCGCTCGGCGTAAAGTTTCAGAAGCTGGTCCGCCATATCCGTGACGGATTTGCGCACGCGCGTTTTGCGCGCTTCCCAAACCGTAGTTCCCAGGCGGTCGAGAACAGGTTCGACTCCGCCCAGCGACTGATATTTCTGAACCAGGTCAAGGCGCGCCAGGGGAACGTAAAGTTTGGCGTCACCGGCATAACGCAACAGCATGAACTCGCCCGTTGCGCCTTCGACTGCAACTTGGCGCAGACCTTCGAATTGGCCGATGCCGTGGTCGATGTGCACCACGAAGTCGCCCGGCTTCAAGTCGGAGAAATCGCTGAAGAAGCTTGCCGTTTTCGGACGCGAGCGAGCACGTTGTTTCGAAGATGGCGCGACAGTCTCAAACAAATCGCCATTTCCGAACAGCGCAAGCTTGGCGTCAACGAACACGAGGCCTTCTTCAAGGGGAGCTCGCACAAGAACCATAGCCGGTCCGGGTGCGCCCGATCCTTCTTCCGCCAGACGCGCCACGGTCGTGTTTTCGTCTAGTTCCCCCATGCGATAGGGCACTTCAAATTCGTGGCAAATATCGGCAAGTCGCTCTAGTTCTCCGGTGCTAGCGCCTGACACGAGCACTTGTTGGCCGCCCGCAATACGTCCACGAACTTCCGCGACGAAAGCGGCCACCTCACCGTGATACCGCGTGGTCGGCTGCGTGCGAAGCACGTGTTCTCTGGCCGGATCGCTTTCGCCGGCGATCGAAAGATGCTCGATTGCGAGGCGAGGCAGGCGTTGCAAGGAGTGCGTCCATTCTTCATCGTTTAAAAGATACGCGCTGGGCGGCTCGGCCAGCGGATCGTCAGACTCGTCAAACGATCCTTGCAACTGTTTGCGATATTTCTCCAGGCAGTCGGCGATCAGCAATGGCTCGTCCTCGATCACGAGCGGATCGGGCCCGAGGTCGAAAATAGTGGACTTGCGCTCTTCACGCAAAACTTCCCGGAATTCCCAACCGGGATAGAAACCTGCGGGCGGCGAATCATCTTCACGGTCAGAACTAGAACGCACGCGCAAGCGTTCGAGCACTTCGGCGTGGCGCGGGAATTCCGTGAGAGGCATCAGCATGGCGCGTTCCACCGGATTCGTGGAACGTTGTGTATTGGGATCAAATGCGCGGATGGACTCGATGGTGTCGCCCAGCAGTTCTACGCGCACAGGCTGGGGCGCTTCCGGCGAAAAAATATCGATAATGCCGCCGCGCACCGCGAACTGGCCGGGCATCTCGCAGGTCACCTGCTTGTCGTAGCCTGCGCTGGAAAGAAAATTAAGAAGCGCTTCGTGCTCGATGGATTGATCCCGCGCTATGATCAACGCGAGCTCTCCGTAAAACTCCGGCTCACGCAGACGCCAGACCGCGGCCTGCACCGGCACGATGAGCAAATCCGCTTCACTCAGTGCAAATCTCCAGAGCGCAACGGCGCGGTCTTCTGAAATTTCAGCGTGCGGCGAACGAGATTCGTAAGGCAACACGTCGTAGGCGGGCAAATGTACAACCCGCCGCCCCGGTTTGCGCGTCACCACGCGATAGAACCACCGCACGGGCTCAAGCATCATTTCAGCGCGCTGATTGGATTCCACGATCAGAACCGTGGGGCGTCCGAGCTGGGCCGTGGCAACCGCGGAGACAAACGCCTTCGCGGGATCGGTGAGTCCGGCCAGACGGACTTCGCCCTTGCTGCGCCGGAGTGTGTCCAGCGCTTGGTCGATTTCAGGATTCCGCGCGACGCGGGACAGAATTTCGGAAACCAGAGACAGAATCATGCGCGAAGTTGTTTGATGCGTTCGATCAAGCGAGAGGTTGAATGGCCGGGCTCGGGCGCAATCTGGAGTACGTTCATTCCCGGGATGGCGGCGGGAACATGCTGCGTCTTCCCAGCTTTCCTGGCGTGAGCGCTGCTACCCCGTACCAAAACGTCGGGCGCGAACTTTTCCATGAAGCCGTTGGAACTCGAGTCCTCGCTGAGCTCCACCACGGCGTCAACGGCTTGAAACGCCGCAACAATCTCAGCACGTTCTGCGACCGGCGTTATTGGACGGCGGGGGCCTTTTTTCTCGCGCGCGAGTGCATCGCTTTGAATCGCAACCACTAGAACGTCGCCCTGAGCTCGCGCCTGTTCGAGCAAACGGATGTGCCCAGGGTGCAGCAAATCAAAGACTCCGGTGACGCACACAACACGCTTTCCGTTGCGTTTCCAGTCGCCCCGTTGGAGAATCAAACCGCTTTGAGAAATC
The DNA here is from genome assembly GCA_035602755.1 of Binatus sp. (SeqCode). Taxonomy (GTDB): domain Bacteria; phylum Acidobacteriota; class Terriglobia; order Acidiferrales; family UBA7541; genus Palsa-295. The sequence goes on from DATNLR010000151.1 coordinate 46,247, forward strand.
ACCGGCAAGACCATACTCCCATTCGCAAAATCGAGAAAATCAGCAAACATTTTATTCTATCATGCTCCCTTCAACGGCCGCGGATAGCGCAGCGAGAGACAAAAGATGAAAAGTTTTAAGCCCCCGTGGTGGGAGATTGTGCTGGCTGTTACAGGCATTGTTTTCCTGGTCCTGGGAACGAAGTGGGTCCGCAGCGGCGAGTTGCCAGAGCAACAAATCGTGATCCAAGCAGGTGGCTGCCACACCCCCGCAACGATACTTAATCCGCGCATCACCAACCAGCCGCCCGGCACGGTTATCGTCTTGCACGGGCTGTCTGCCAACCGGCGAATCATGATGTATCTCGCAGCCGAGTTTGCCGGCCACGGTTTACAAGTCTATTCGCTCGATCTAGCCGGCCACGGTGATAACACGGATGCTTTTTCTTTCGCGAAAGCGGCAGAGTGTGCGACGGCAGCTGTGGAATCATTAAGCCGCAGCGGCAAGATCGATCGGTCGAAAACAATCGTTGTAGGACATTCGCTGGGCGGCGCCATTGCGATTGGAATGGCCGATCACATCCCGGTGAGCGGCACGATCGCACTTTCTCCAGCGCCCCTGGTTTTGCCGCAGCGCATGCCTTCCAATCTGCTGGTCTTCAGCGGGCAATATGAACTCGCAATCTTGCATCGTACAGCGGAAGCGCTGTTGCATGCGGCCGGGGGAACGCGCGATCAACCTGAAGATTTTGCGCAAAAGCGTGCCTTCGATTTGCGTTACCAAGCCGGTGGCACGCACACCAGCCTGGTCATGGACCGCGATGTGGCGCACCAATCCGAACGCTGGATTATGCAGTGTTTGTTTCCGGAGATTGCTCCAGAGACATTGGCCCTAAATCTGGATCTAGCTCCTTACGCAGTTGCCAATAAAGGACGTCATCGTTTGGCTGGCTCGGTTCTCGGCTTGATCGGCATCCTGCTTTTATTTCCGTTCTGCGCAGCGCTGGTAGCGTCTGTCGCTGGTCCTCCGCACGCCGAGCCACTCCTAGATCATCCGCCCTACGCACTTTCACTGGCGGAAGCAGCAGTTGCGGCGCTGGCCGGTATCTTGCTTCTCCCTCTAGGCATTCCACTGAAATTTCTGCATATCTATACGGCGGACTATTTTTTATCCGTTCTACTAATGGTAGGTCTGGTTTTGCTGTTTTTCAATCGCGCTCGGATCTGGGAAAGCTGGCCTCCCAGCGCTTGGAGTTCGATCATCGCGGCCATTTTTGCATTGGCCGTCGTTTTGTCACTGGGCGCATGGCTGAATTGGCAGCTCGATGATGCTTGGCTCAACGAGCCGCGCTGGATTCGTTTCGCGGCGATTCTCCCAATTACACTCATTTTCTGCGGCGCAGAGGAGCTTGTCCTCGGTCCGGTGCAGAGCGGAAAACGTCGCGCGCTACGATTCGCGGTATTTCTATGGCTCAGGCTCGAAATCATTCTCGCCTGCACGCTGGCCTATTACGAGCTGCGTAGCGGGCAAGTTTTGATTCCCTTGCTCGCTGTTTTTCTCGCACTCTTTTCTGTTCTGCAAAGGCTCGGCGCGGACGCCTTGCGCAAGCGAACCGGCTCCATCGCGGCTGCCATATTATTTAGTGCTATACTCGCGGCATGGTTCGTGGCTGCCGTTTTTCCGCTGACGTGATTAGGCCATAATAAAGTTCTCAGATGAGAGAGATTGCCATCGTCGGCGGAGGCCCTGCTGGCGCTCTGTGCGGAGAGCGGCTGGCCAGCTATGGTTTTAAAGTCACGATTTTCGATGAACGCTTGGCCTGGGAAAAACCGTGCGGCGGCGGGCTGACGCATAAAGCGATCGAAACCTATCCTTTCCTTCTCGACTCGCCTCATCCCAAGAAAATCATTCGCAGCGCAGAGCTGATTTCAAGCCGCGGACATCGCGCGCGCTTCGAGCTGAACCATCCGATCGTCATCTACGCGCGCAAAGTTTTGAACGGATTGCTGCTCGATCGCGCGGTTGCCGCCGGATGCACCGCCCTTTGTTCACGCGTCACCAGTTTAAATACAAACGGCGAGCGAGTTCGCTTGATGGTGGAAGGCGAAGAACGAATCTCCGATTTCGTTGTGCTAGCGTCGGGCGCGCGCAACCAACTTTTGCCCGGCACTACTGCCCTAAGCGCTGACGATCTGGAGATGACGCTCGGCTATTTCGTTCCCACCGAAGAGAACATCATCAAAATAAAGTTTCTGAAAGAGTTCGAAGGATATTTGTGGTCGTTTCCTCGCACCGATCATTTGTCTGTCGGAATTTGTGCGCGCATGGGACAAACGACGAGCCAGCAGTTGCGTCGGCATCTGGATGCATTCGTGGCGGAAGAAAAGATTCCCACCGCGGGAGCGCAGCTTTACAGTCACGTTTTGCCTTCCCCACAGGCCAAGACGATTACACGGCGCCGCATCGTCGGGGAAAATTGGGCCATGGCTGGCGACGCCGCCGCCACGGTTGATCCAATCACCGGTGAAGGTCTTTACTACGCGCTACGTTCGGGAGATCTGCTCGCACAAGCTATAGCGCAAGGCGCGCCTCAGGAATATCCCGAACGATTACGCGCAGCATTTTCAGCGGATTTGGAATTCGCCGCCAATATCGCCCAAAAAGTCTTTCGTGGCAACTTTGTCGGCGGCGCCATCACCACGCGCATGGTGCAATTACTGAACTACTCCCCCGCATTCCGCGACTTGGTTCGCGACATTTTCAGCGGCTCGCAAAGTTACCGTACACTGAAGCGGCGCCTCTGGAGCCAGCTAGGTATCACGATCGCAGAGTTTGCGCACAGCTTCCTCGATCCGCGCCGCCTCCGGCCAATTTCTTCGCCAAGCGAAAACGAAACCCCGGATTGAATTCCCGGGTACCGAAGGCATTTCTCACTTCTAGAGCCTGGTCAATGGGCTTACCGGGGCGGCTGAGCGGCTACCGAAGCTCGGTCCGCACCGCTTTCCCCCGAGCAGTAGGCCGGCAGTGCCGTGTTTGTATGGACGCTCACAACCGCTTCTTTATGAATGGCTTGGACCTTCACATTACCTACACAAAATTCTTACCGCGCGTCCATCGCCATTTCACCGTCCATCCATTGCCATTAGGGTACTGACTTTGCGATACCACTCGCGCGAGAAACCCAGAAATCTCAAATCTCAGGCTTTCAATACAGCTTCGGATTAGTCCGAGATTTTTGGTCAAGCTCAAACTCTAGAGGAGGAAGTTCCTTATGAATTCGAAATGGATTGCGGTCACGTCCATCGTGATTGCGTTTTTCGTGTTGTGCAGTCTCCCGCAGGTCACCGCAGCGCAGAGTGACAGAGATGCGCTGGCGGCCACCTATCGTTCTTCGGCCACAGTTTCTACAGGCATCGCTGGAATCAAAACCTTTCCCGCGCCGCCAGAGGGCTTCGACCCACTGGCCGCCGCAGATTCCGATCTCGCCCGTTATGGTTATCCACCGCACCCGGATCCACAGACTCAACCGGATGGCTATGCCCTATGGGCAAAAGATGTGAAAGCGTTCAACCATCGTCCCCAGAGCTTGTCCAAGGACATGGGCGCCTACAGTATGCCGATGCAGCCAGCTAAAGGTCCCGCCGGTACGCAGGCGGCCAGTGTAACGGGCACGGGAGGACCCTCGACGGATGACTCGTCGAACTGGAGTGGCGTAGTGAACACCAACAAACTGACCAAGTGGAACGATAACACCTCATTCGATATCGTTACCTCCGAGTTTACTGTGCCGGCAGTGACGCAGCCCATCGGCTCATGTGACGGCGGATATGATTGGACGGTGACCTGGAATGGAGTAGACGGTTACGGCACGGGCGACGTGGTGCAGGGCGGCGGCTCATCACAAGCCTATTGCAGCGGTAGCACGGTGGCCGAGTATTACTGCGGTTGGGTGGAGTGGTATCCAAGTTACCCGATTATTTGCGAGTTTACCGTGAAGCCGGGTGACGTAATGTCTGCTGTCACCTTTGCATCCGCCGGCACCGTGGACCAACTTGTCTGCATTGCAGACCTAACGCAGGATTTCGGCGACTGCTACACACTGTCCTATATTTCGGGACCGGGAGTAACTGGCAAGACCGCTGAAGCCATCGTCGAGAGACCGTGTTGTAGAGGTTCGAACGGCTATCCGTTAGCGAACTACACTGCCAGTTACTGGTACCCGAGCGAAGCGTACGATGGACATGGTACGGTGTTCGTTCCGAGCAACCAGAGTACCTCCACCGTCATAGTCAGCATGTACGATGATTTGTTCGATCAAGTGATCTCCTACCCAGTACCTGGAACGGGGGGACTTGGTGACGGGAAATATGGTATCGCCTTTTTTAATGAGAACTGCGCACGCTCCGGTGGTTGCACACCGTAAGCGCAGCTGATTCTGGGAAGTTTTGACGCAACAACTAAAGAGAAAACTGGGCGTCTCGTGCGGAGGTTCTAGCGAGACGCCCAATTTTTTTCTCTCCGATTTTTCTCCGGCGAAAAATGTCTCTCGATGTTATTTACTAACGCTTGCCTCCATTCTCCGCCTGAGTTGCTGCAAAGGACGCTAAGGCTTGGCGGTCGTGACGGCGATCAAATCCGATCCGAGAATCGCCAGCCTATTGTTGCTTCCATTCTGTGTTTGCATTTGTGCATCCTCCGTTTTCCAATCGATTTCTTCTTTCCTGGCCTAAAGCCATCTTTGGGGCCTGCGCTAGGGAAATCGGAAACGGGAAGAAAAAGACGACAGGGTGGCGAAAAAATTTATTGGGGTGACAGGAGATATTCTCACCTAGCTCCGAAGCACACCCTCGCCGCCGTCGAGCGATTGGATGTACCCACGGCGACTCCAACCGACACCACTACCGACACTGAGGTCCTAGATGCAGCGAACATCGATGGCAGAGGGTTGCAGCAAGTAATTCATTAGGATAGAGTTGCAACAGAAAGCTCGAGTGGCGGAACTGGCAGACGCGCCGGACTCAAAATCCGGTGGCCGCAAGGCCGTGTGGGTTCGATTCCCTCCTCGAGCACCATCTATCGAGCCAATTTCATGGCATAAGCTGAATCGGAATTTCCGTCCCGGTCAGTACAATTTTCGTTTGCCCGCACCCACTGCAGGGTTACTTCGCCGATACTCGCGCAATCGTTTTTTCCATCTTCCATAGATTTTGGACAATAGTAGGCGAGGCATTTTCCTGGGCGTGCCTTACAAAGGGGGAAGAAAGCAAATGGCGCAGCCGGAAAATAGAAGAAGTGAACGTGTACTCGCGGACGTTCCCGTCGCGATTCGCGGTGAATCCGCGGACCACAGGCCCTTTCAAGAAGAAACTTTTACCGTGACAGTAAGCGCGCACGGAGCGCTGGTGATGTTGGGAACGAAGGTAGCCATAGGCCAGAAAGTCACGCTAATGAATCCCCAAAATTGGGACGAGCGCGAAGGACGCGTCTCCTACATGGGACGTGAGCACGCCGGCCTGGCACAAGTGGCGATTGAATTTCTCAGACCGGCGCCCGAGTTTTGGCCAATCAGTTCCCCGCCGGCTGGTTGGAGATCGAAATAGCGGTGAATCTTTTCGTTTGGGCTTCTTCTCACGACAAACATTAGTTCTGCCCGCGTATTAAGCGGATGGCCTGGGGTAGAGCGGAATCGCTCGAGCTCGACGGGGGTTGCGTCTCCGAGTCTCGTTCCTCCTTCGACTCCGCGCCGCCTTCTCCCGGCGCAAGAAATAAATTGGATTCCACGCCGTGCTGCTTGGTATAGAGATCGTAATAACGCCCGCCCGCAGCGTAGAGCGAAGCGTGTGTACCGCGCTCGATGATTCGCCCCCCTTCGATTACCAGGATTTGATCGCTGCGGCGCACGGTGGATAGACGATGCGCGATCACAAACGTCGTTCGTCCGCGCATCAGATAGCGAAGCCCTTCTTGAATGAAGGCCTCGGATTCAGAATCCAGACTGGAAGTAGCTTCGTCGAGAATCAGGATGCGGGGATCGGCCAAGATGGCGCGCGCGATGGAAACCCGTTGCCGCTGTCCGCCTGAAAGTTTCACGCCGCGTTCGCCGACGATGGTGTCGTATTTCTTTTCAAACCCGTCCGCAAATTCATCTACGCGTGCGATGCGGCAGGCGGCCATAATTTCCTCTTCGCTGGATTCGGGGCGCGAGAAGGCTACGTTTTCGCATATGGTGCCGTCGAACAGGAAGGTTTCCTGCAACACAACTCCGAGTTGCGAGCGATAAGAATCCAGACGCACGCGCGATAAATCATGCCCATCCACCAGGACGCGCCCGCTAGTGGGCGTGTAAAACGCAGCAATCAAGCCGATGATCGTTGATTTGCCCGCGCCAGACGGACCCACAAGTGCGGTTATTGTGCCAGGCTCCGACTCGAAACTTATCTCGCGCAGCACCGGTTTCCCCGTGTCATACGAGAAACTCACATTTTCAAAGGCCACGCGTCCCGTAATCCGGTCAAGCCGGTCGGTCCGATTGGGACTTTCGTCTTCCAGATTTTCGTTAAGAACTTCGCGCGTCCGCTCTAGCCCGGCCAGAGCTTCCGTTATCTGGGGCCCGATCCCAACAATTTGAAACACGGGCGCCACGAGCAGTCCCAGGAAAATCGTGTATTCCAGAAAAACGCCAAGCGTCATGGTCCCGGCTAGAATATGGCGCGCGCCCAGAAACATAATGGAAGCACTAACGATGCCCATCAGGCTGGTGGCGCCCAGGCCCATCAGGGAGGTAGCCGTAAGCGTTTTTAATACGTTATCCAGCAGCCTTTGCACTCCTGCGGCAAATACCTTTTCTTCACGCGCTTCGGCGTGATACCCCTTCACTACGCGAACGCCGCCGAGAGATTCCGTCAACCTACCGGTAACCTCAGCATTAATTTTTGGACGAGCGCGAAAAATTGGCCGAATTGTCTTGAACGCGCGATTCAATCCCAAAGCAAAGATCAATAAAACGGCAAACGCCACCGCCGTCATGCTTACGCTGATTCGCAGCAGCACGATTAAGGCGAACACCGCGGTTAGAATTCCGCCAGCAAACTCGATTAGCCCGGTGCCGATCAAGTTCCGCACACCTTCCACGTCGCTCATAATGCGCGAGACCAGAACGCCCGTCTTGTTTGCATCGTAAAACGACACGGGCAGACGCCCCACATGCGCCTGTACTTTGATGCGAAGCTCAGTGATCATTCGCTGCGATGATTTGGAGAGCAGCTGAGTGAGCGAGTAAGACGTAATAGCCTGAATAATCGTCGCAGCAACAACCGCAACAACGATTGGCAACAACAGATTGGTTTGCCTTTTGTTTATTACATCGTCCACCAGGTATTTCGTAGAGGCCGGCAAGATCAGTCCCGACGACCGATTGATGATCATCAGCACGAAGCCGATCGCGATAACTCCCCGCCGTGGCTTCAGCAGCGCCAGCACATCGGGCAGCAGTTTCCAATCGAACTTCTTCGCAACCTTGCTTCCAGCGATGGGCGTTTTTTCGTTAGCCATAGAATGTGAAAGCTACCGACCTTCCTGTTAGATGCGGAGCAGCGCTGCAAGACTCTCCGCATCTTTGGGTCACCCTTCTCGTTCTAGTCTCGCATTGTTCGCTGGATTTGGTGGTGATAGACTTTTCTTCTTATGCCAACGAAAAAGAAAAACCGCAAGAAGACCGCTTCCAAAAAGCCGGGCTCCATGAATTCCAAGAAGAAGGTATTGAAGAAGAAACCGGCAGCCAAGAAATCAAGCCGCAGAAAGAAGTCCGTTCGCTCGCAAATCTCCGTTCGCCGAAGCATTCCGAGCCCCGCTGGCCGCACCAGCGAGGTGAACTCCGGCATGCTAACCCAAGGCCGACGTGGCCTGGGTCCTGCGGCCGGAGGACAGTCCGGAGATATTCAAGGGCTGCCCCGCGATGAAGAAGTCGATACCGAGAGCGTGGAAGAGTTAGTAGAAGAAGGCCAGGCGCTCGAAGCCGAATATGTGAGCGGAGTCGAAAACGCGCCTGACGCCGATCAAGGCCAGATCAGGACCCGAGAAGTTCCTGAAGATGACGTTCCAGACGAATACAAAAACCCGCGCGAGAATGAATAGCCGCCTCCCACAAGTCGCGCGGGTTCGTCGAATACATAGGAATTATTGACTGGGTTAGAGCTAACCCTAGTCTGCCGCAGCGCCCGCCGAAACCAACTCGCTCTCGCGCTCCGAGTTCGACGTGTTTTGTTTCCCGCGCTCGATTTCGATGCGTCCCTTGAAGAAGGCGCCGTCTTCGATGCTGATACGCGCGGTGATCACGTCGCCGGTCACGGACCCGTCTTTCTTGATTTCCACGCGGTCGCTCGCTCGCACATTGCCGTGAACGTTGCCGTATACCACAACTTCGCGCGCGGTAACTTCGGAATTGAGTTTGCCCGTACGGCCCACAGTCAAGCGCTGGCCCTGCAGCGAGATCGGCCCTTCGACCTTGCCGTCAACCTGCAAATCTTCTTCGCCTGAAATTTTGCCCTTGACCTCGATCGTTTCGCCCAGGCAGGCCACGCTCCGTGCGCTCGGGGCGCTCGGCCGGGCTGCATAGTTCGTGCTCTGGGAGGGAGCGGCCGTCGTCTGCGAAGGCGCCACAGGCGACGGAGAATAGCTGGGAACTTCGGCTTGCGGCTGCTTTGTCCACATAGAATGTCTCCTTGTCCAAACTCAGCGATGAGCGGAATCAGTCCTCTAGGACCGCTGTGAATCACTGTAGGCGCGAGTCGGAAACCTAAGCAACGCCCAAAAGGTTCAGGTTTGTTCACATCGGAAACTGACCGTTGGTACAGGGTCTTTTTGAAGCCCCGCCGGGGCCGGCCGCGCGCACTAGGCAAATGAACAGCGCGGCGCAATTCCGCTGAATTTAGGGGGGGGGGAATTCGGGTGATTGAAACTACGATACGAAGCTTTTGATTGCAGACCCTTCATCAGGAAAGTCTGTGAATATCCGGTGCAGGTTGGTCAAACGCAAAACTTCCGCGGCTCGCGCGCTCAGATTCACGGCCCGCAATTCCGCGCCATTATTTCTGGCGGTGTACAGGCTGCGAACGAGCTGGCCGATTCCAGAACTGTCCAGATAGGAAACGTCACGAAAGTTCAGCAAGACTTTCGTGCGCCCTTCTCGAAATAGATCCAGCAGCAACTCATGAACTGCTTCCCCTTCCGGGTTGGTGAAGCCGCCCCGCACATCCACCACCGTAACGTCACCTAACTGTCGCGTGTTCGCGCTAAAGTTCAAACATCCCTCCCCGGGCTCGGGCTACATATCTTACCGTACGGTGCGAAGAATCCGAATTTTTAGGTGAGCAAGAGAAATGCCAAACCGTGAACTGCGAAAATGGCGGGTCGAGTGCAGTCCGCTTAGGAGGAGAGTTCAGTTAGCCAGGTATCGAGCGTCTTCAACTGGTCTGCGGCAACTTCCAGGAACGCGACACCCATGCCCATTCCCGTTTGGACGTAAACAATCTTGCCCTTTGATTCGAAGACGCCTTGATCGCGGGATATTCGGACTTCAAGCGGCGTGCCCTCCGGCAAGGTAATCAGAGTGTCCACGTAACACCCCTTGCGGCTAAGCTCGGAAATTCGCCCGGAAATCTTAGTGTCACTGTCCGGCTCGCGGAGCACAACGGTGGCAATGAGACTAAAGCGCGGGACCTCGCGCTTGTTGGGATACGGTCCGCTTCCGCCGGTTGGATTGGGTGGGGTACCAGAGAATGCGCCCATAATCTCGCTCCTCGTTGACTCCCCAATTGGCTCCCAAATGGGTATTACGCTTCCGCCAGATTGGCACAGTCACCGGCGTCTGGCCAGCTCTGCAAATCATGCTGACGCGTAAAGAGAAACCGCCCGCGATCTATATCGCTGCGCGGAGACATGCCGTTCGACGAAGTTGGAATGTTGCTTATCATTGCAAGCAGGGACCGCTCAATTCGCATTCTTTTTATCCGCCTAGAAAATCGTTCGAGTCTATCAAAAAGGTTGATTCACCCCCCGGATACCTTTAATCTTAATATCACAGCCCTAAATGCCAATTTCAAATCCACATTCAACGAAGTAAAGTGCACGCAAGAGTCTATGACGCTGCTCGTCCATCCTGGGGATCGCCTTAGAGAGTTGCGGCATCGTCTCGGCATTACCACTCGCGAAGTGGAAGAGCTCAGCCGCCGAATCGCAGAAGATCGCGCGAACGAAGAATTCTCGATCTCGAACGCCTGGCTTACGCAGCTCGAGAACAAAGATTCGGTTCCCAGCATCTACAAACTGTTCACCTTAAGCGTGATCTACCGCGCCAAATTCGTAGATCTCCTTAGCATCTTCGGAGTGGAATTGGAGGACACTGTCCGTTATCACTCCACTTTGCCCCTTCACAACACTCACTTAGCTTCCATCGAAGTCTCCGACCGAGAGCGCGCCATCCGCTTCCCTGTCCGGTTCGATCCTGGCTTTCAAGTAGAGACGACCAGCTTGATTTCACGCATGGTGGAAGTCTGGGGTGAAGTCCCGATCGCTCTGATTCAGAAATTGGACGTGCGCAACTGCCAGTACGGGTTTATCGGCATGCAGGACCGCACCATGGATCCGCTATTGCGTCCAGGCTCATTCGTTCAAATTGATAGTCACAGAAGGCGCGTGGCGGTTTGTGGATGGCGAACTGAGCTTGACCGGCCGATCTATTTTGTGGAGCTCCGCGAAGGCTACGCATGCTCCTGGTGTGAAGCGCGCGACTCCAATTTGACGCTAATCCCTCATCCCCTTTCGGGATGCGCTCTGAGGCAGTTCGCTTACCCTACGGAAGCGGAGATCATCGGGCAGGTTACTGCGGTAGCGATGCGTTTAGTGGCTGCCGGGAATGGCCATTCTGATGAGCTTCCCAAATCCACAGTGCGATCTTGACGTTGGAGCATAGGAATTCCGCTGCCAGCGGGTCGGTCTCCGCCGGGACCGCAACTCGGTACGGTTGCAGGTTCTTCCACGCCGCAATGAAATCACGGGGCGCGGAATTTGTGGATTGAACGTAGGAATCGAGCTGCCGGACGAGATCCTCGATAGAAGACTGCAAAACCTTCTGGTACGCTTCGCGATGGCAGTTCGCCAGCGCCTGGCAGGCAACCATCTCGGAAAAGCGCGACGCGAGGCCATCGTGATAGTAAAGCCCGGTGTTGTAATCGCGCGCAGATCCTAAATAAATCATGCGTTCCAATGGAGTCGCCATGTGTGCCAGCGAACGCCGCCGCAGGTCGTCCTCGGCTTGCTCGACATTCGTATGGTTCGTGGAAAAGGGCATGGTCCGTTACACCGATGCGCCGTGATGCGATGGATCGTTTTTAAGCGGATCGATCTGGTTCACTTTCAGGAATACGAGAGATTTTTCTGAGATCGTGCACACCGTTCCTGCCGTGGACGCCACGGTTCGCACCATCCCGGGGGCCGCGTACGGTCCGCGAAGATATAAGGCCATCTCCAGAATCCGGCACACCATCAGAAGTCGGGCAAAATTGATCGCTAAAAGCAGTTCCGTTGAGAGATTAAGCTGCGCGTACAACCTTGCATGTCCTCGGTGAAAACGCATCAAGCTCAAAATTGCTCCACGAACCCGTCGCACCCAGGCTAGCGAGATGTCCTTGCGTTCTGAAAGGAAGAGCGATTGAACTTGTGGCGCCGCGGCCCTGCGAACATACTCCAGGTCTTCTCTTGCAAAAATTCTATGTACCAGATCGTTCGGTAGTAAACCAAACTGCAATGAATCGAGGGTCTGCTTGGCTTCCCTAAGCTGTTGGGCACTGCCTTCGGCTGAAACCTTGCCTCCGCGCGCAAAGAAATAAAGAATTAAGAGAAGCGCGATGCCGATTAGCAGCGAAAATACAAACTGAATCATCGCGGCGGCGTCCCATCTAACTGATCGTTGATCGATCCCAGAAGTTCCTGCGTACGCCCTGCTAACGTGCGATATTCCCCGCCGGAAATCGGGGGCCTCGGCGCGGGCCCCGGATCGTAAGACCACAGGGCAACCGCCCAAATGGAGAGCGCCGCGAGGTAGGAGGAACTTTGGATCATGCTCCAGGCGGTATCGAATGCAGGCCCCACGAGCAGGCGCAGGCTCAGGGACAGTATGCTTGCACCTACATAAACTCCCAACCCCAAAATCATTCCTTTGATATTTTTGCCCGTCTCGATGCGGTAATATCCGGCGAGGAAAAGTATGGTCATCAATACGATGGCCTGGGCTATGCGGAGATCCCTTTCCAAGTCGGCACTATTCGTCGTTGGATTCCACTGCGGCAACAAAAATGCGTGTACCGAGACCAAGAAAAAAATCGCGCCGAAAGTGATGGCCATGGACCATCGAGCAACACGATCTAAAGTGACGCGGTGCGCAAAGACCTGCCGCGATATTTCGAAAATGACGCCGCATCCCAAGGACAAGGTCATGAAGTTCACAGACCAATAGAGGCGTCCAAGGCGTGCATGTATTACAATGTCTACGACATACAGAAATATAGAACCCAGAAACACAGAGGCAATGTACAGGTAGAACAAATAATATTTCGTCAAGAACTTGCCATAAATAGCTCGAATGAGGATGACGCCTTCCAGCAAAATACCGGCCAGCCACACGAATTGGGTGAAAATTGTCATCCGGCTGCGTTAAATCCTAGCACAAAAGCTGAGGAGGAGAAGCCGGAACTTCCCCTCCCGCTACTTACTCATGTAGGAATTCTTAGCCCCCGGGGTAAGGGATAGGCGGCTGGGGCGGCTGCGTTCCGTCGATACTCCAACCTGTGCTGGTAACCGCGGAAGCGTGTGAAACCGGAACCGTCAACAAAGCGACCGCAACGAGAAACAACCAAGCAATCTTCTTTTTCATAAAATCTCCTCGAGTGAAGTGGTGTGCGCGTTGAAAACCGCGGCCAAATTAATCGAGGAAATCGAAATTCAGATCGCCGGCGGAAATTTGCTCAGGATACGAAGCACGACCGTTTCGGGCCACTGCGCTCACATTCACGTGGCGGAATTCTTTGTCTCCGGAAGAGCTTGCCTTGTTGGCTCGGGGAAATTATCGTCGGCGAGCGAAACAATTACTGATCCGCAAAGACCGGTTACCCAGATGGAAACGGCCTGGAACTTACGTATAGAATTTCGCGCCCGGAACCTGTAATTAATAGATCAGGCGATTAATCCCGGCGCTAGGCAATCGTTTTCTGAATAAAATGACTACGACTAATGAGCGAACGCTGCAGCCCGCCCTCGGCGGCCCCGAATTCCCGCCCGAACATTTACGCGATAATCTTCGCCACCTGGATCGCCGCCAGTGGTGGCTGTGGTCTACTACGTTCGCTTTAATATTGCTTTTGACTATTGCCGTAGCGTCGTTTGCCTTCCCCGCCCTATTGAGTCTCGAGCAAAACACTTATTCTTTTTATCTGAACCAAGCCGTGCGCGCGCTTGTGGGAATCGTTCTGGTATCCAGCGTCTATCTCATCTATCAACAGCACATGATTTCAAAGTTGCGCAACCAGCTAGCCGACCAGATTCATTCGCTGGCCAAAGTCGAAAGCCTAGCCTCGGAGGTTTACAAGCTCGCCGCACTCGATCAATTGACCGGCCTTTACAACCGCCGCTCGGGTGAACAGCGCCTGGCCCAGGAAATGAGCCGGGCTCAGCGCCACGCACGCCCGCTGACCGTCTTATTGATGGATCTGGATGGCCTGAAGCAGGTGAACGACAGGCACGGGCATGCCGCAGGCGACACATTGCTGAAGGGATTTGCTGATCGTTTGCAGCGCGCGATTCGCGGCTCGGATCTTGCCGTGCGTCTCGGCGGTGACGAATTTATGGCTTTGCTGCCGGAATGCCGCGCGGAAGAAGTTCGTCACGTGCTCGCGCGCATCGAAGGCCTGGAGTTCTATTGCGACGAAGAAAAAATCCGCCTGCAATTCTCGCGGGGCTGGACCGACTACAAACCCGGCGAGACTCCCCAGGAATTGCTCAATCGCGCGGACCAGGAACTCTACGCTAATAAGCGCGCGGGAAAACTTACCGGCCCGCCGTTAGAGTCTTCTCCTATTCCGCAATCCGTTGGCTAACCCAGGATGTTCCTGACAGGAAACATCACATCGAAAATTGTCTTGCACCTGTCAGAGAGTAACTCGTAAGATACGCCCCAGTTATAGGAAAGATAACAATGCCCAAAGAAAAACCTAAAGTTAATATCGGTGAAGTGATCAAGTCTTACCGTAGCGATCGCGGCCTGTCGCAGGGCGACATCGAACGCCGCACCGGACTCCTGCGTTGCTACCTTTCGCGCGTGGAAAACGGCCACACCGTTCCCTCGCTCGAGACGCTGGCAAAAATCGCGGAAGCCATGGAGATCTCGCTGGCCGACTTTTTCCCCGGCAGCGATACCCCTCAAGACCGCGAGACGCGCAAAATGCTGGGAGAACTGTCTGAAGAAGAGATTCGCTTCCTGGCCGACATCAAGAAGTACTCCACCACGCTTTCTGACGACGACAAGAAACTAGTCCTGGCCATGATTCGCAAGATGGCTACGATTATTCCGCCGGTGCGCAGCAACAAAGCGAATGGCGTTGCCGCACGGCGTCCCGAATACTAGGTTTTTGAGGTTCCATTACCGTTGATGCCCTTCCCTGACGGGTCTTTCGGGGCATCGAACCTCTCGTTTTCCAAGAAACGCATCTCGACCCACGCGCTACCCAACTTCCCGCTACTTCGCTACAATAGATAAGACATGACGCAGAAACGTCACCAAACTGTAGGAGTCAAAGTCGGCAAGATTCAGGTCGGCGGAGGCGCGCCCGTGGTGGTGCAGTCCATGACCAACACGGACACCGTCGACATCGCCTCTACGACGCAGCAATGCTTTGAACTAGCGCAGGCTGGCTCCGAACTCGTCCGCATCACGGTAAATATCCCGGAAGCGGCTGCCGCGGTACCCGAAATTAAGAAGCGCTTGCTTGACTCGGGCTGCGACGTACCCCTAATCGGTGATTTCCATTACAACGGCCACGTGCTCCTGAAGAAATATCCCGATTGCGCCGCCGCGCTCGACAAGTACCGCATCAATCCCGGTAACGTTGGCCACGGCCAGCGCCGCGACGAGCAATTTTCCACCATCTGCAAAGTGGCGCGCGATCTCAACAAGCCTGTTCGCATAGGCGTGAATGGCGGCTCACTAAATCAAGAACTCGTGATGCGCAAGATGCAGGAGAACACGGACCGGGACCTGGGCAAAACTTCCGAAGAAATTATCAACGAATGCATGGTCCTTTCCGCGCTCGAGTCCACCGAATTAGCGCTCGAAGCAGGTTTACGCAAAGACCAGATCATTATTTCGTGCAAAGTTTCCCGTCCCCACGACCTCGTTGAAATCTATCGCGACCTCACGCAGAAAACCGACCAGCCTCTGCACCTCGGTCTCACCGAAGCCGGAATGGGCGCGAAGGGCCTGGTCTGGTCTGCCGCGTCCATGGGAATCCTGCTGGGTGAAGGAATTGGCGATACGATACGCATTTCATTGACGCCGCGCCCCGGTGGAGATCGCCGCGAGGAAGTTTATGCCGCCTGCGAACTGTTGCAATCGCTCGGACTGCGCACGTTTGCACCCAGCGTAACCGCCTGCCCCGGATGCGGACGCACCACCAGCACCACCTTCCAGGAGCTGGCGGAAAGTATCCAGGGTTACATTCGCGACAAGATGCCGGAGTGGAAGCGCTATTACGAGGGCGTCGAAGAATTGAAACTGGCGATTATGGGCTGCATTGTGAACGGCCCCGGGGAATCGAAAGCAGCCAACATTGGAATCAGTTTGCCCGGCACAGGCGAGTCACCGCGTTGTCCCGTTTACATCGACGGCCAACATTTCACCACGCTGGAAGGAAATTACGACGAGCTTTCCGCAGCGTTTCAAACGCTGCTCGACGATTACGTCGAAAGCAAATATCACAAGCGCGAAACACCTCTGCCCGCTACGACCACGCCGTTTTCGCCCGAACCCGTCAAGCCCGCTCTCCGCGTCCTGGCCTAACGATTTTCGCTATCATGCGCCTGTCACCGCTTCATTCATGACGCAGTGCCACCAGTGGGTCCACGCCCGCGGCGCGACGCGCCGGAATATAGCTAGCCGCCAGCGCTACTAGAAACAACAAAGCAATCACGCTCAAAAACGTTAGAGCGTCCGTCGGCTGCACGCCAAAAAGCAAGCTCGACATCAACCGCGTCAATGCCAGCGCCGCAACCACCCCAACTACCACACCGAAGAAAACCGCGCCGATTCCCTGCCCCATAATCAGCCGCAGAACGTCGCGCTGTTGCGCTCCCAACGCCACGCGAATGCCGATCTCGCGCGTTCTTTGCGTCACCGTGAACGACAGCAAACCATACAGCCCCACCATTGCCAGAATTACAGCCAGTGCCGCGAAGCTTCCAATCAGGTATGTCGGATACCGTCGCAGGAAAACCGCCGGCGCTTGCGCCGTGAAATCTTCCATAGTGCTGGGCGCGATCATCGGCAATTGCGAATCCATCGAGTGGAGCGCCGCTAAGGCAGTGCCCACCAATGCTCCCGGTTCGCCTTTGGTCCTGATCATGTAAGACAAAAACGTCGAAGGCCCCTGATCGTTGGGAGCGTAAAGAACGGGTGGCGGCGGACCTGCGAGATCGTCCTGCGCCACATTCCCCGTCACTCCCACGATTTGCCGGTACGGCTCCTTGGGGTTAAATGTGAAACGAACCCGTTTTCCAACCGCCTCTTCGTTGGGGAAATATTTGTTCGCAAAGGCTTGGTTGACCACGATAACCTGGGGCGCATCGTGACTATCCGTGTCAGCAAACACGCGCCCTGAAACCAGCGGAACTTTCAGTGTCGGAAAATATCCCGGACTCGCCGTTATGATGTCGCTCTCATCTTCTTGTCCCACTGCTACGGGCCGGCCCTCCACAACAAACCGAATCGTGGCTCCGCTTCCGCCGATCGGTATGGCCGTGGTCATGCCCACGTTTTCCACCCCTGGCAGATTGCCAAGGCGTTCGCTGAACCGATGCTCGAACTGAATTGCCGCAGGACTGTCAAATGGATATTCCTGCTGGGTCGGATAGGCGGAATCGGGCAGATTCACGGAAAAAGTCAGCAAATGTCCGGGGTCGAATCCGGGATTCTGGTGCAGCAAGGCGTGCAGACTCCGCAACACGAGTCCCGCGCCCACCAGCAGTACCAGTGAGATCGCTATTTCGGCGGCCACGAACGCATTACGCATGCGGCCGTGCGACGCGCTCGTTCCTCCACGCGATTCATCTTTCAATTCCTCGCTGATTCGCGTTTGCGAGATCGATAGCGCCGGCGCCAGGCCAAAAAGAATTGCCGTCAACAGCGTAACTCCAGCAAGGAAGCCGACGATCGGAAGATTCGCGCCAGCCTCTCGAAGATTAGGCAGCGTTGCCAGCACCGCGTTGGGGATTGCGGCAATCAACAGGTTCACTCCCCACTGTGCAGCGATAAATCCAACCGCTGCGCCGAGCGTGGCCAGCAAAACGTTCTCCGTCAGCAGTTGCGCCAGCAACTGGCCGCGACTTGCGCCCAACACGCTACGCACGGCAAATTCCCTGCGACGTCCGATTGAACGCGTCATCATCAGGTTCGCCACATTGGCGCATGCGATCAGCAGAACAAATCCCACCGCTCCGAACAAAACCAGAAGCAGTGGCCGGATTTTTCCCACGATTTTGTTGCGCAAGCTTCCGATCACCACAAAGACGGCGCCGTCTTGTTGCGGATATTCGCGCGCCAATTCCGCCGTTATGCCGTCCATCTCCGCGCGCACTTGCTTCCTATTCGCGCCGGGCGCCAGACGGCCAATTGCGTTCAGCCAGCGGTAGCTC
Organism: Binatus sp. (SeqCode); assembly: GCA_035602755.1. Classification (GTDB taxonomy): domain Bacteria; phylum Acidobacteriota; class Terriglobia; order Acidiferrales; family UBA7541; genus Palsa-295. The sequence continues at coordinate 64,181 of DATNLR010000151.1, forward strand.
CGGCGCGTTGCGCTGTCGACGCCGGGATGCAGGGGAACCCAAAGAGGATTATTCGCCGGCGAGAATTGAAAATCAGGCCGCAGTACTCCCACCACTGTCACCGGCTTGCCGTCCAGACGTATCGTGCGGCCAATCACTCCCGGATCGCCGCCAAAATCGCTTTTCCAATATGCATTGGACAGAATCGCCACATGCGGGCCGTCGGCTACTTCCTCGCCGTCAACAAACCCTCGGCCCAACGCCGGCTGCACTCCCAATGTCGAAAAAAAGTTCGGCTTAACTTCCGTTACGAAAACGCTCTTGGGCTCGCCGTTTCCAGTTAATGTAAAAGTGTTGCCACTATAAGCCGTCAGCGACTGAAGACTCTTCGCCATCTTCTGCCAGTCGAGAAAATCCGGATTCGAGCAATCCGTGTCTTGAGCAAATCCGCTTTGTTTTTGCGCGCGCCCTTCGCCCAGTGTGATCAGGTGGTCGGGCTGGTAGTAAGGCAGAGGCCGCAGCAGCGCAGCGTAAACAACTGAAAATATCGCGGTGTTAGCGCCGATGCCCAATGCCAGCGTCAGCACAATGATCGCTGTGAACCCCGGGCTCTTTACCAACAAGCGCACGGCGTACTGAAGGTTTTGCCAAAGTCGGCTCATGCCACACCTCCGCTGGAGGTGGCTGACTGCAACTCCCTGGCCACCCTGTACCGCGAAAGGCCCCGGATTTACAGTGACTTATGCGTCGGTTGGTTTAAATTACGTGAAGAAGTGACCGCCCATGGGACTCCGCGTCGCATCACCGCACACCGTGCTCAGATCCTCAGATCCCCGCTGAATTCATCAGCACCACGCGCCAGCCGTCGGGATCTTCGATGGTCACACCTTTTTCCTTCCAGTATGGATTTTCAGGTACAACCGAGGGATAGCCAAGAGCAGAAAGCCGACTTGCGATCCGCTCAATAGACTCTTTGTCGCGAATATAAAACACCAGCAAATTGTCTCGGCTTGGCGCCGGGCAGGCACTTCCGGAAGCATGTTGCGTGAATTCCAAATGGTAGTCGGCTCCCGGTAGACCGAGCAGGTAGCCCGTATATCCTTCGTGCTCCTTGAATGCGCCGACAAGTTTCAACCCCAGACCCTCGGAATAAAAACGCAGAACCTCTTCGAGTTTGTCCGTCGGACGCGCGATTCGCACTTGCCTTACGGGCATGTCTTTCGGCCATTCATTTGTCATAGACAAACTCTCTAACACATTTTCGTTCCGTCTTGCCAGCCAGCAGCGCACTGGTTAGACTGGCTCGGCTTCAACATTTGCTATCAACAGAGCTGCACGGTTTTTCACACCGCCCCTCATGAAGAAAGAACCAAAACCCAAAGCCGGACGCTCCTGGCGAGCCGGCTTCTGGAGCCTGATCGCCACCCAGTTTCAAACCGCCTTCAACGACAACGCCGTCAAGTTCCTGGTCATTTACATCATCGTGGGCATGAATTTCCCCAGTCATTTTCGCGACCGCCTGATTCTCATCGTAGGTGCTCTGTTTGCAATTCCCTTCATTTTATTTTCCATGACCGGCGGATATTTTGCCGATCGCTACAGCAAACGCAGCGTCACCATCGGCACCAAACTGCTCGAACTCCTCGTGATGGCCTTCACCATCCTTGGCCTTTATCTTCAAAGCTTGCCCATGGAATGCACTTCAGTTTTTCTGATTAGCATGGAAGCGGCTCTGTTCGGACCTTCGAAATACGGTCTGCTGCCTGAGCTGCTTCCAGACAATCGGTTGTCCTGGGGAAACGGCGTCATCGAGCTCGGAACGTTTGTAGCCAGCATCTCTGCCACCATGGCTGCCGGCGTCCTGGCTGAAAAATACAGAGGTCATGAAGCCATCGCAGGTTGGCTGCTGTTTGCCTTCACCTGCTTGGGCCTGGCTACCAGTTTGGGAATCTCTCACATTGCCGCAGCCGACCCGCATAGGGCATTTCGCTGGGACCCCCTCGGCGAACTTATTGCACAGCTTCAAATAATTTACGCCGACGCCGTGCTTTTCTGGTCCGTAGTCGGCAACACGTATCTGTGGTTTCTCGCCGCCTTGCTTCAATTCACCATCGTGGTGTACGGCCACGATGTCCTGCACATTGATGACACGCGCACCAGTTATCTCCAAGCCGCCGTGGGCATCGGTATAGGCCTCGGCAGCCTTGCGGCCGGCTATCTCTCGCGCGGCAAAATCGAAATGGGCCTAATTCCCATCGGCGCGATGGGCATGACGATTTTCGGAGCCTTGCTTTACTTCAGCCAGCCCGCCGCTCTGCTTGCGCACTGGCTCAGCACGGTAATGTTCCATCAAGGCGGCACGATAGCCGTAAAGTTCGGCGGCCTCATCGTGTCTGCAGTGCGTCTGCGCGTTCCGGACCTGAGCCTGCTCGGCTTTTTCGGCGGCTTCTTCGCCGTACCACTGAACGCCTTGATCCAGCATCGTCCGCGCCCTGAACAAAAAGGCGGAGTAATCGCCGCAGCGAACTTGCTTTCTTTCGTCGGCGTCTTCCTGGCCGCGGGAGCCTACTATTTCTTCTCCACCGTCTGGCACCAAACCCCGGCAGGAGTTTTCCTAAACGGCGCCATGCTCACCCTGGTCACCACCGCCGCTTCCATTTACCTGCTGCGCAATTCCCTCTTCAGCTTCCTCCGCAGATCGCAAGGGCCAAGTTAAAAAAGCCTGGCCCGCTGTTTCTGGATTCCCTTTCGCGCGCGCATAGCGCCATTCGCTAACGAATATTCCCCATTCAAACGTTTCCGGTTGTCCCAAGCGGTTTCTTCCCCGAAAATGTAGCATCGGGAGAGAATCCGAAATGTTGAAGCAAGACCCCCATTCGATGCAGTCAGCTGAGGACGCGGAACTACGCCGCGGTCTGGGGTTCGGTTTCATCCCAACCTGCGCGTAACTTCCTGAATCCCAGCTTTTGAATTCTGGACCAAGGCAATGGCGGCGGATCCGTCCGCTGATGCCGTTTCTATGTTGCAGTTTCTTTTCGGAATCGCTCCCGTGCTTGTGTTTCTGTTCGTGCACCTCGCGTCGGTAATGCTGAAGTCTTGGCTTACTGGGAAAGGAGGACCCAAACTGATCACACTGAATCTTCCGCGACTGCGCGGTGCGAAGGCGCGTGGGGCACAAGTCGTGTCTCCGGCCATCGCTCCGCCGTCGCGCAACAGTCTCTGTGCCGTGTGCGTTTACGCGCACGTGGTGCGGGGTTACCAACCGTACGAAGTTCTGATCGCTTGCGGATACCTATTTCCGCCGCGAGAGGTCCCCTTCCCGGTTGGTGAATGCAGTGACTACAAGCCGAAGCGCAAACGCAGCGGTGTGGAAATCGCGAGCGAGGGAGTGGTGAGTTTCCCGCCCCTCGATAATTAGGCAGCAGGTTTCCACCCCGTCGCTGCCAAATGGCTTCGGCCAGGAGTGCATCATCAGAGAGGAACCAACATCCCGGCAGGGGCTGCGCCGTTTGCGAAAAACGACGCGGCCCCCACCGGCTATCTAAGAAAGCAACGCGTCAACTGCTAAGGAAGCTATAAATCAGCAAGGTAAGCACGGCCAAAGTAATTCCGACATACATCCAATCTTTCTCCAACGCGAAACCGAGCACCGAAAACGCCACTCGTGCCATGGGCGTCGCAATCAACAGCAGTAGCCCAAACTGGATCACCGCCCGCGCATTCAATTGCAAGGCTTGGTGAACGATTTCGTGCCCATATCGCAAGTCGGCCGGCTCGCCGTGAAACGCTTTGTAATCCGGCTTGGCGCCCCGCGACTGCATCAAATAATGGATCCCGCCCGCCAGCACCCAAGCGGCTGCAAGAATTACGCCGAAGCGCAATAATTTCCCGATCACTAGTTCAAATTGCTTGTCGTCCCAGATTGCGCCCGAGGTCATAAAACTAAAACATTCCCTTTACGCCTTTAAGAATCATTTCCACTGCGAGCGCCGCAATCACGATGCTGAACACCAGCCTTAATGTCCGAACTCTCGCGCCCGGCAGAATGCGCGCGCCAATTAGCGCTCCGGCCAAAACTCCCAGCATCACGGGCATGGCAATGCCCGGGTCGATGTAACCACGATGCAAGTAAATTCCCGCGCTCGCCGCCGCAGTTACTCCAATCATAAAATTGCTGGTGGTAGTAGACACCTTGAACGGTATGCGCATCGCCTGGTCCATAGCCAGCACCTTCACCGCGCCTGAACCAATTCCAAGCAGGCCCGACAGCACGCCGGCGATGTACATCAGCCCAAATCCCGCCGGCACATTACGAACGTGATACGACTTCTCGCCGCGCGCGGTCGGATATTCCCCATCCAATTTCAACAAGCTTGCCCAGCGATCCGGCGGGTCGTCGGTTTGTGAATCCTTCGGGGGTTTGTTCGCGGAGTATGCGGAATACAACAGCACCACTCCAAAAATGATCGCGATGGCTTTGGTTGGAGTGCTCACGGCCAAGTACGCGCCCGTCACCGCGCCAATGGTGGTAGCTACTTCCAAAAACATCCCTACGCGAATGTTGGAGTAGCCTTCCTTCAAATACGCAGCCGCGGCCCCGGATGAAGTCGCAATGACGGAAACCAGCGACGCACCAATCGCATAGCGAATGTCCACGCCAAACGCCAGTGTCAGCAGGGGCACTATCACCACCCCACCGCCGAGCCCGGTTAGCGCGCCCAGCAGCCCGGCCAGCAGCGACCCAATGGCAATCAGTATTGTGAATTCGAAGGTTGTCACGGTGAGCGGAAGGTTTTGGCGAGATTCATCACCACGATTCGCTTCTAATCTTCAAGTACGCTTTCCCCCACGCACGTTCAGCGCAAACTTCGATGCAAACCGGCGTTTCGCTCAACTTCCAGATTTGCTTTAGAAAACCGCCAGCTTCACGTGCAAGAACTTCTTCGGGTTTTGCCGGAAATCATTGACCATCAGCCGCAGATCGCCGGTGAGCGCGGTCATGTTGTCATACAGTTTCGGATCGTTAAACAGTTTCCCCGCGGTACCTTCATTGGCATTCAATTTCGCGGTAGCATCGCGTACGTTCGCCGAAGCGTCGCGCAAATTATTGTAAAGCGTCTGGTCGTTCAGCGCTTTTCCGATCGTTCCTTTGCCAGAGCGCACGTCGTCCAGCACTCCGTTCCCTTTATCCATAAAACTCTTCGCGCTGTCGTAGATTGCCGGATCGTAAACCAGCTTGCCAATCGTGCCTTTCTGCTGCTGTACCGCGCTCACCAAATCGTCCACTTTGTTGTACAGCTCGTCGGAAGCAGTCAGCTTGCCCAGAGTTCCCTGGCCTTTTTGAATCGAGCCGGCCACTGCATCCAGCCGGGCCGCCGTGGAATTCAAACGGTTATAAAGAGCCGGATCGTTCATGAACAATCCGATGGAGCCTTGCCCATTCTGCACTTTGTCCACGATCCCGCGCAAATCCTGCGAGAGAGAGCCCAGGTTTTCCATTAACGCCGAGCCTTTCTCTACCAGCGCCTTCATCTCCGCTTCTTCTTTACCCGGAATGGTCCCGTTATTCGGAATCACAGATCCGCTCAGGCCGCGCGATATCGTCACATAGCGGTTGCCCAATAATCCTTCCGTGGCCAGGCTGGCGTAGGAATCGGTCCGAATTGAATCCGCAAATTTCTTATCGATGCGCAGCACCAGCTCGATGCTGTGCATCCTGTCCGGTGGGTTGGGCGTCAACTGCATGGTCTGCACGTTGCCAACCTCTAAGCCGTCCAACCGCACGGGCGCTCCGGTGGTCAAGCTCTCCACTTCGGGGAGATAGGTGATGATGCGGTATTTCGGTCCCAAAATTCCGGCGCCGGTAACGTAGAAAATCGCCACCGCCATGATGAATAACCCGGCCAGGACGAACAGACCCACCCGAAGTTCAGCCCACGTCAATTGCTTGCGTTGCGGCATCGCCTTACCTCCTCAGAGATCTGTGTAGAAATACTATTTCGCTGAAGCAAGAAATTCGTTCAAGTACTCGTCGGACGTATTCAGCAGCGCGTCCGCGGCGCCTTCAAAATAAATTTTTCCGTCGCGCAGCACTAGAACATTTGTCGTCGAAATTCCGCCATCGCTCGCCGGCGATCCAGCGGGCTCCTTGGCACCTTTCAGGCGACCTACGGATTCTGATGCCAGCGATGTTTTTCTCTCCGACGGCGTCCGATTTGCAGGATCCGAAGTCTGCGCTGCGCGATCAGCCTCTGTTTTGTCTCGCAAGATACGTCCCGAGTTTTTGTCGAAGTGGAAGTTCGCCAAGCCGAACGCGTCCTGAACGCGTTGCGTAGCCAGCAGCGACGTGGCTCCCTGCAAATCGCGTCCTCGAAGAATCAACGACATGATCGTCTGGCAGGTAACCGGGTCCAGTCCCGCCGTAGGGGAATCGTAAAAAACAATCGGAGGCCGGTCCACCAAAGCGCGCGCAATGGAAACGCGGCGTCTCATGCCCCCGGAAAGCTCTCCCGGATACCTTTCCAGAGCTGATTCCATTTCGACGAATCGCAAAGCCTCTCGCACGCGCTCATCAGCTTCGCTTTCATGCACGCCTTCCTCGTCCAGGCGAAACGCGACATTTTCGGCCACCGTCATCGAATCGAACAACGCGCCTTCTTGAAACACGAAGCCAATGTAGCGCCGAAATTGCAGTAATTCCTTCTCTCCCATTTCGCCAATGTTGTGTCCCATCACCGTTACCGTGCCGGAATCCGGACGCAGAAGCCCCGCCGCCATTTTCATGATCAGAGTTTTTCCGGACCCGCCTTCACCCAGCAGGACTTTTGTCTCTCCGTAAACCGTCTCGAACGAAATTCCCTGCAGTACTTCGCGGTCTTCAAAACCGATGCGGACGTCTTTGAACGTAATGACCGGCTCGCCCGGAACGGGAACGCTGAATTGGTCGCGGCCGTCGGAAGGAATCGCGCGCGTCATCACGCGATTATAGATGCAAATCCCGGTTTTGTAGCGTTAGCTTCGAAGGGCTTTTCGTAGAAGTATGTTCGCAAACTACTTCGAGAAGGCCCACAACAGAAGACGTGTGATGAAAGTATCTGTCACCAGCAGAATAACCGAGGAAACCACCACCGCCGATGTTGTCGCGCGTCCCACCCCTTGCGTTCCGCCTTTTACTCGGAGTCCCATGAAGCACGCAATGGTGGAAATAATGAATGCAAAAATAAAAGGCTTTGCGAACCCTTGTACCAAGTCGCCGAAATCCAACGCGTGCACGGCGCGCGTCCAGAATTGCACCGCGCCGAGCCGCAGGGTAAAATACGCCACTAGAAATCCGCCGATCAGCCCCATGAAATCCGATACCGCGGTGAGCAGAGGCAGCATCAGCACCGTGGCTATAACGCGAGGCGTCATGAGTTTTCGTACCGGGTCTGTGCCCAACGCGCGCATCGCGTCCACCTGCTCGGTAACCACCATGGACCCGATTTCCGAAGCGATGCCCGAGGCATTGCGCCCTGCCACTAATAGCGCCGTAATCGCCGGGCCCAACTCGCGCACCAGTGCCAGCGCCACCGCATCACCGGTCAACGCCGTTTCGCCGAAGCGCTCAAATTGCGCCGCGGTTTGCAACACCAGCACGCCGCCAATGAAAAACCCCGTCAGTACGATAATCGGCAGCGAGCCGACACCAATGATGTCCATCTGTTCCAGCGTGTCATTCCAGTAAAAGGGAGGCGTGAAGACATTTGACAGCGATTCAAACGAGAGTCTGGCGTAATCCTGCACCACCAAAACCTCCCGTTTTATTCCGTCCGCCAGAAGCGACGGTAGCGGCTCTGCTACTTCTTTTTCCTCGGGCATCGTTTGGAAGTTCCGCTCACTGTGCGCATCGAAGTCCTCGGAAGCCTAACGTCCGAGCGTTGCGCCGTCAAGCAAACATGCGCCTTTCTTGGAGGCTGTAAAATGCTAGGCCATGCTCACGCTCCCCGCGCCACTCTGTTACAATTTTCCGCCGATGCCTCATTATGCCGAAACGACAGTGCGTGTCCGTTACGCCGAAACCGACCAAATGGGCGTCGTTTATCATGGAAATTATTTCACCTGGTTCGAAGTCGGGCGCGTGGAACTTTGCCGCCAGCTTGGCTTCGAGTACAAGCGCATGGAGACCGAAGACGATCGCTTCATCGTCGTGGCCGACGCACATTGCCGCTACAAACGCCCCGCCCGCTTCGACGATTTACTCCTGATCCGAACTAAAGTGGCTGAATCGCAGCGCAGGACTATTCGCTTCGATTATGAAATTCTGAATCAGGGCTCCGGTGAGCTGATTGCAACCGGAGATACGCTGCACGTGATTTGCGACCGAGCCGGAAAACCCAAATCGTTGCCCGAACAATATCGAAAATATTTTATCGTCAGCAAAAACGACGACTCAGGATAAAACGCGGCAAAGTCCCGGTGAAGTCTGAGTGTTGCCCAACAAATTCTCAAGAGACGACAAATTAGAACATGGAGCGAATTCAAATTGACGGCCAGAATCTAACGCTGGATCAGCTTTACAGCATCGCTCTTGGCGGCGCTGAGGTCGAGTTAGCGCAACCAGCCCGAGAGCACATGAACGCCTCGCGCGCCGTTGTGGAACGCCTGATCGAATCGAACGCAGCCGTTTACGGAGTCAATACCGGCTTCGGCAAAATGGCTTCGGTGCGAATTTCGCGCGAACAGATTCGCACGTTGCAAACGAATCTGGTCCGCAGTCACGCTTGTGGAGTCGGCGCGTCACTCAGCGAACCCGAAGTCCGCGCAATGCTCGCTCTGCGCGCCAACGCCATCGCCAAAGGTTTTTCCGGCGTCAGGCCTGTGGTAGCGGAAACGCTCTGCGCCATGTTGAATAAGCGCGTCCACCCGGTGATTCCCTGCCAAGGTTCCGTTGGCGCATCGGGCGATCTCGCGCCGCTGGCCCATCTGGCGCAAGTCGCGATTGGCGAAGGCGAAGCCATCTTGCAAGGTCGCAAAGTGCCTGGCGCAGAAGCGATGCGCGCCGCCGGAATTACCCCGCTGGTTCTGGAAGCAAAAGAAGGCCTCGCGCTCTTGAATGGAACGCAAGCGATGCTCGCCCTTCTCGCACTCGCTTTGCACGACGCCGAAATTGCAGCCGATACCGCGGATGTCGCCGCCGCCCTGTCTCTTGACGCACTGCGCGGCAGCCCAGCGGCGTTTGACGATCGCATTGCGCGGGTTCGCCCTTACGCCGGCCATGCCATTTCCGCAAAGAATCTGCGTCGCCTGAATCAAGGCAGCGCGATTCGCGAATCGCATCGTGCGCCTGAAAAAGATCCGCGCGTCCAGGATCCTTACAGCCTGCGCTGCGCTCCGCAAGTTCACGGGGCCGCCCGCGACGCCCTCGCGCAAGTACGCGCGACAATCTCCATTGAATTAAACAGCGCCACCGACAATCCCCTGGTCTTCGCGGCGGCAAACGGAAAATCCAGTGAAGGTGAAATTATCAGCGGAGGGAATTTTCACGGACAGCCGCTTGCGATGGCCGCCGACCAGCTCGCCGTTGCGCTCGCAACGCTCGCAGGAATTTCCGAGCGCCGCATCGAACAGATGACTAATCCGCAATCCAGCCAGCTGCCCGCATTTCTGGTCCGCGACGCGGGTCTCAACTCCGGCTTTATGATTTTGCAGGTCGCCGCAGCCGCCCTAGCCAGCGAAATGAAAACGCAGTCTACCCCTCATTCGGTGGATTCCATTCCCACCTCGGCAAACCAGGAAGATTACGTTTCGATGGGAATGTCCGGCGCTCGCCGCATCCAACCGATGCTGGCAAACCTACGAAATGTCTTGTCGATCGAATTGCTCAGCGCCTGCCAGGGCCTGGATTTGCTCGCTCCACTGCGCACCGGCCCCCAAGCGCAGAAAGCTTACGACGCAGTCAGATCAGCTTCAGCCTTCCTAGAAGCAGATCGATCCCTTTCTTCCGACATCGAGTCCGTGGCCCGCTTAATCAACGAAGGAAGATTCGCCGCCATCCTGCACTAGCTCGCGTCTCCGCGACCGTATTGGTAGCGCCGGCATGCTGCCGGCCCTTGCGGTTTCCTAGTCGCGCTCGGAAAGAATCGGATTTCACAATGTGCGCGGTCTTTCGTTTCCGATAGCCGATTTCAGTTCTGCGAGAGCGCCGATGGCGTGCGTCTTGTGGGTGGTGGCTTCAGCCAGGACAGAATCAGAGCAAGCGGGGGGCTTAGGGCTTGAAGTTCCATTTTCCGTTGTCACACACGAATCCACGCCTGCAGCGAAGGTCCGCGATAGCCTACTCAGCGTCACGCCAGAGCTTCAAAAAGAAAAGTCCCAAATCGATATCCCGCCGCCCAACTAAACGGCGCCACGCCCAACGAATAGTGCCCACAAGGCAGCGATAAATTCTCCACCTGCAAGTTTTCCCGCTTCGCAGCGTGAAAAAACGATTCCGTAAACTCCGGCCAAAAAGTCGGATCGTAACGCCCCGTAATCGCCAGAATTTTCCGTCCCGAGCCGCTTAGCCTGGAAATATAAGGAAACGGACTAATCGGCGACCAATATCGCCGTATATCGTCATGCGAGATTTTCGTGCTAAGCGATTCCCAAACGTTTATAGTCGTCAGCCCGCTGGCCACCACTTCGCCGCAATACGTCGCCACATGCATGAACGCTCCCGCGCGCAGCAAAGGCTCGTGGCACATCGTCACAAACCCGATCGAAGACCCAATACTAGTGCCCAATACGCCCAACCGGTCGTAGCCCCGGCTTTGCAACCACCGCAAAGTTCGGCGAACATCCATCACCGCCTGCCGGTTCGCTTGCAACGTGAGCCCAACATTCGGCCCCACCAAATGGTCTCCGCGAGGGTGCTCCGGAACGGCGCGCCGGTCGTGATACGGCAGACTCATCTTTACCGCGGTAATTCCCAGCCGGTTGAGCCACCGGCAAACGTTCTGCTGCTCTTCCCAACGCGCATTCCATTGCGCCAACACCACCACCGCCGGCCCGGTATGTCGCGCCCGGAACAATTGCGCATGAACCCGATTATTCCCCGGCCACGGAGACTCGATCGCACTCGTAAACGTCAGCACATCGTCGGCCAACAAATAGTCGTCCGCCGGTGTTACGGCGTACCACTCCTCGCTGTGCGCGAGCGTGTGCTCCACGAATCGGTCCAGAAACCCGCGTGGGTCCGCCTCTTTCGCGTCTCCGCCGATATGTTCCAGCCCCCAGGCAAACGGAAGCGTGCGCCGATTGGGTTCCTGCGCCCAGCGCATATGTTCGTAACGCCGTATCCCCTGCTCGAGTAAATTCATAGGATCAAACCACCGAATATAGCGTAGCTCCCCACGCCAATCAAATCCCCTCCCCTCATCACAGGTTTGCTCAACATTGAGGCCCCTATTGAGTACGGCCATCCATCCGATTGCCAAAACATATCCGACCGTACGGCAACAGGAAATGACGGACGGCCCTAACTACGCGGGACACTCCAAGGTGTTTCTCGGGATGTGGTATGTCTTGTGCGATCTTCGCCGTCGAGGACCTTCTTGCTGGAAGAGTAATGACGGCGCGAGATTTTACAATGGTGCTCGGGTCACCTCTGGCAGCTGACGATTTCCTGCCAGGCACAGCAAGCGATCGTCGGGGGGCGCTTCAATAAAGACAGCGCGTTGCTGGTCGGCGTAGGTGCCCCGGATGAAAATCAGCCCAGATCCGGGGCTTACTACTTTGTCCTTCAAGATGAAAGGCTAGGTCCTATGCAGGCACCCGTGTAGGTAAGAGTTGCCAAAAAGCGAAGCGCTAAGAAACCACACATCTCAGGTATTTCGAAGGGTTTGGCAGATTTCATAGTAACGCTGATCGAAAATGTTAGCAGTCAGACACGACTCGCATGGCGCAGCTTGAGAGCCTTGCTCCGATATGGCAGATTCGATGTGTGACTCCGGCAATCCTCATCGGCATTTTTGTTTTTCTCTTTGGACTGATCATTGGCAGCTTCCTGAACGTCTGCATTCTGCGCATTCCCGGCGGCAAATCCATCGTGATGCCCGCGTCCGCCTGCCCCCAATGCGGCGCGCCGATTCGCCCTTACGACAACATTCCCGTGCTCAGCTATTTATTCCTGCGCGGAAAATGCCGTTCCTGCAAAACGCCCATCTCGCCAATGTATCCGCTGGTTGAACTAATCACCGGCATACTTTTCCTGACCTGCTACATCGTCTTCGGATTAAGCGTCGAAACATTAAAATGGGCTGTATTTTCCGCAATCATGGTGGTCTTGGTTTTCACCGACCTGCGCGAACGCCTTTTGCCTGATGTAGTCAACTACACCGGCCTCGCTCTCGGTCTCGTGCTCAGTTTTTTCACCAAGCCAAGCGACGGCACCGCGCTCTGGATCGCCAACCATCTGTTTGACTTTCCGCCCCCCGCGCCGGTGCTCTCTTTTGCCGACGCGATTCTCGGCGCTGCAATCGGCAGCGGACTTCTCTGGCTCGTCTCCGAAGCCTATTTCCGACTGCGCGGCCGCGAAGGCATGGGCCTCGGCGACGTGAAAATGATGCTCATGGCTGGCGCGTTCCTGGGCGTGAAACGCACCCTGCTCACAATCCTGGCGGGTTCCTTGCTCGGCAGCGTTCTGGGCGTCGCCGTGATTCTGGCGAAACGCAAGGAGTCAGACTACGAGTTGCCTTTTGGAACATTTTTAGGAATGGCCGCGATACTGGTGGTCTTCTTTGGCACGCCAGTCGTAAACTGGTACCAATCGTTATTGATGGTGCGATAAGCAATGAACACTTTCCTGATCCTTGCGCTGCTCCCCAAACGCATACCGGCTCCGCCTGCTTTTAATCTGGGCTACGCAGTCGGCCTGCTGGCTATTCTCCTGCTCAGCGCAGTGTTGTTCTTCATCCTCATTCGCAAACTTCTGCGCGAAGGTTCGCATTCTTCAGGTGGCGATTTCGCCAGTCCTAAAGCCGATACCGAAAATGCCTCCGCGTTTATGGCTGCGTCCATGCAAGGCGTGATTGAAAAGTTGCGAGCGCAGGAGAAAGAACTCGCCCGTCTGAATTTGCTGGCCCAGGAACGCGCGCAGGAATCCGAGCGGCTCACCGAAGAAGTAACCCGCAACATGCCCACAGGCTTGCTGCTGGTGAACGCGACCGGCTCCATCAGCTCCACCAATCCCGCAGCCGAAGAAGCGCTCGGCATTCGAACTCTGCGCTACCGTTCGTACCAGGAAATCCTTGGTGCCGATTCTGACTTGACGAAAATGCTCACCGCTTGCTTGCGTGATGCGCAAACTATTCAGCGCGGCGAAGTCGAACACATGACCGCCAGCGGCGAAGTCCGCCATCTCGGTGTCACGATCTCCCCGATTTATCGCACGGTCCGAAATCCCGCGCGCGGCAATCCCGCTCTGGACCTGAAAGTCAGCGGCGCTCTCTGCCTGATGAGCGACTTAACTGAACTCACGGCGCTGCAAAAGCAGATGCGTTGGAAGGAAAATCTGGCAGCGCTCGGCGAAATGTCCGCCGGAATCGCGCACGAGTTCAAGAATTCGCTGGCTACGATTTCTGGCTACGCGCAAATGATTCGCGGCGAATCCAAGCCCGGTGAAATTTCGGAATCGGCGGACCGCATTCTCGATCAGACGCGCGCCTTAACCCATGTAGTCACCGAATTTCTGCGTTTCGCCAAGCCTCTGGAAATCATTTACGAAACTGTCCCCATGCAAACGCTGATGGAAAAAGTCGCCGAAGAGCTTCGCGAAACCATTCCCGAATGTAATGTGCAAGTGGAAGGAACTTTTCAAGAACTGCCCGGCGACGAAGCCTTGATCCGTCAAGCGCTCCTGAACCTAGTCCGCAACGGAGCTCAAGCCGCAAGAGAATCCCCCCATCCCCCGCAGGTCACCATTTCCGGCACTTTGGAAGACCTGGGCGGACGAAAATGGCAGCGCATCTGTGTAGCCGATAACGGCCCCGGAATTCCTCCCGCGGATTTGCCGAAAATCTTTTTACCTTTCTACACCACCAAGTCCGAAGGCACCGGTCTCGGCCTCGCCGTGGTCCAGAAAGTAGCCCTGCAGCATGCCGGCAGCATCGAAGCTCGCAACCGCCCCGGCGGCGGAGCCGAGTTTTTGCTATGGTTACCTTTGCGGCAGGAGCCTATACCATCCCCGATTGCCTCCCGCGTCGCCCGCATCTAAACTCGTAGAAGGGATACCCAGGCAGAAATGCCTCCCCGGAGGCGAACGTCATGCGAAAACATTTTTTCGTTGGTTTAGTGGCGGCAGGATTGTTACTCGCGCCTGCCCGCGGATTCGCCTGCCGGCAGGATCCATCGCAGCAAACCCAGCAGCCCAGCTCCCCATCGAGCGCCGCGCCGAGTTCCCCACAAGGTTCGGCGCAGAAGCCGGAGGTCCAGGCAAAGCCGTCCGCGCAATCGTCCGACTCAGCTGCCGCGAAGCCCGACCCAATCGTGGCCGCCGCGCGCCGTGCTCGCGAAGAAAAGAAAGATCAAGCCAAGCCCGCAAAAGTTTTCACCAACGACGATCTGCCCACGACCGGCGGCGTTTCTGCCGTTGGCGAAATATCAGCCCCAGCCGGCGCGGATAAAGCAAGCGGCTCGGAGGGTTCCGCGTCGCTCGATACGCAGGAAAAAATGTGGCGTGAAAAATTTGGCACCCTGCGCCATAAGCTCGAACAGGACCAGCAGGAACTCGACGTAATGCAGCGCGAGCTCGGCGTCCTCGACGTGCAGTATTACAACAATCCGGTAAAAGCCATGCAGCAGGAATTAACACGCTCCGACATCAATAAAAAAACCGCAGACATCGACGCCAAGAAAGCGCAAATTGAAGCCGACAAGCAGGCCATCTCCGATGCCGAAGACGATTTGCGCAAAGCCGGCGGCGACCCCGGTTGGGCGCGCTAGAAGTCTCCCCCATGGAGCCCGTCCTTCTCGTTGAAGATAAACCCGAGCTCCGCGCGATGCTGCGCAAAGCTCTCGAACGCACTGGCTACACCGTTGAAGAAGCTCCTGACGGAAATACCGCAATCGATAAAATTCGCAGCCGCCGTTATCTTCTGATTCTTTCCGATCTAAAACTTCCCGGAAATTCCGGCTTGGATGTGCTACGCGAATCGCGCCGCGTCGAGCCCACACTTCCGGTAATTTTAATGACCGCCTATGGATCGGTGGAAGAAGCCGTTACCGCCATGAAAGACGGCGCGTTCGATTTCATTCAGAAGCCCGTGGACCTCGATCATCTGAAACTGCTTCTGGAAAGAGCCGCGCGCCAACAGGAGCTGTTGCGCGA
>DATNLR010000014.1:0-3023 GCA_035602755.1 Binatus sp. (SeqCode)
TGGAGATGTGATCGCCGAGGACCATCACCAGCAAGAGCAAGAGACCGCCGAAAGCCAAGAGAAGCTCAACTTCTCTGGTGAAAATCAGAAACTCAAATCCGACCAAGGACAGAACGGCCAGAATGACGGTAAGGAGCAAGAAAATCCGGCGGGGAGGCGATAGCCTTTTCAAAATGCTGCCACATATTGCGGCAAGTATTTTGAACGGCTGCTTCCAAGATTTTTGCTGGTCCTTTCGCTGGGCTACGTCCTGCCTGAACGGCCTTGAACTAGCTTCGGCCTCGGCCTTAAATTGGCTCCAAAGATCGTCGATCTCCATGCCCGCGGAGATGCGGCGCCAGCCATCCTGGGAGCGCCAGACGGCACGTCGAACTTGAGTTTTAACGTCGTGAGCCGCCTGGCGAATCTTGGCGAGCTTGGGGACGGGAACTATTTGCAGATCAGCGGGCTGGTCGCTGGGAGACGTATGCACGCTTCAGCATACGATAGAATGGTGGGTCCACGGATAGGGTGTTTCTCGTATTATTAGGTCGAGAACAACCTAGCCGTTTCGGAACATGAGAAGGGCGAAAGAGGCTCTAAAGCTCGTTCGAGTAGAAGCTTCTGAAAGCGCGAAAAAAATCGATGGTATAATGCTAGATGTCAAAAGTAAGTCCTTGACTGCCAGTTACTTACGCCTGACTGCCCGTGGCCAGTGAAATGCACGTGAAGTATGTTGCTCGCTAGGATCAAGCTAGCGCTGTATTGGCAAACCTGCGGCGCCAACCGATAATTCAGCGCATCCGGGCGATTCAAATTCTGGAAGTTTCGAAGATGAGGAAAGGAAGCAATGTCGGCGACCAGCCCAGCGATAAAAGAAATTCCGAGGCCCAACTGGAGCGAACGGCTTAAAGCGCTCCGGAATATTCCCCCTGTCATGCGCATCGTCTGGGACGCCGCACCAGGGGTAGTGATCTCAACACTTTTTTTTCGCCTCGTCGCCGCTCTGATCCCACTGTCGATCCTGGCGGTCACGCGATTCATCATCGATTCGGTTAACCAGCTGAAGCAAACTCCTCTACCTCATATATTTTGGTGGATGGTGCTTTTGGAATTCGTGCTCGCCGGCGTGGCGACATTTATGGCGCGCATCATCGAGTTCTGCGACACCAAGTTGGCCGATCGATTCACACGACACATCGGCATTCGGCTAATGAAGCACGCGGCGAAACTTGATCTGATGTCGTACGAGGACCCAGTCTTTTACGACAAATTGGAACGCGCGCGGGTGCAAAGCACCGACCGGGTACAAATGATTCAGGTTGCCGGGCGCCTGATTCAAGAACTAATCACCACAGTGACCCTTGCAGCGGCGATTTTTCTATTCTCAAAATTGCTGTTGCTAGCGCTTGTGGTTTGCATCGTTCCCGTATTTCTGGGTGAAACTCATTTTGCTTTCATGAATTACTCACTCAGTTTTCAACAGACGCCTGACAGGCGCGAGTTGGAATACCTACGGGTTTTAGGGGGCACCAAGGAAAGCGCGAAGGAACTAAAGCTGTTTGGACTGGCTCCGTTTCTTGTGGGCCGTTATTCGGATTTGTCCGACGTGCTGTACCACCAGACTTTGGGCCTATCGAAACGCCGGCTCATTTTCGGAACTCTGTTATCGCTGATAGGCCTGGCGGGATACTACGGGAGCTATACGTACGTCATCTACGCGACGGTAATCGGCATGCTAACAGTAGGAAGAATGGTTTATCTTTCCGGCGCCATCGCAGGCGCGAGCGGAAACTTGCAATCGCTCTTTACTACTTTCTCCGGTATTACCAATCAAGCGCTGTTTATGACGGACCTGCTGGAATTTTTCGCGGTGAAACCGAAGATCGTGTCCAAAGTTTCGGCGCCAGCAGCACCCAAACCGATCCGTACGGGATTCGAATTCAAAAATGTTTCGTTCAAATATCCCGGGAATCCCAGGATGGTGCTTAAGAACGTCAACTTCAAGCTGGGGCCCTCGGAGCGCATAGCGATTGTGGGAGAGAACGGCCAGGGCAAGACCACTATCGTCAAATTGCTTACCCGCCTTTACGAGCCAACTGAAGGGCAGATCCTGCTGGATGGAAAAGATCTTCGCGAATACAACCTCGAAAGCCTGTGGAAAGAAATCGGAGTAATCTTTCAGGATTTCATGCGCTATGAGATGACGGCCGCTGAGAATATAGCGGTAGGGCGCATCGAAGACCTCGATAACCAATTTTTGATACGCGCGGCAGCCAACAAGAGCCTGGCGGAACAAACGATACGTAGACTGCCAAACGGTTTTGACCAAGTGCTCGGCAGCAGGTTCGAGGGCGGCGTGGATCTTTCGGGAGGCGAGTGGCAAAAGATAGCTCTGGCGCGCGCATACCTGCGAGACGCGCAACTTTTGATATTAGACGAACCGACCGCGGCACTGGATGCCCGTGCCGAGAGCGAGGTGTTTCAACGATTCGCCGAGCTGACCAAGGGAAAAATGTCGTTACTGATCTCCCACCGATTTTCTACGGTGCGAATGGCGGATCGCGTTTTGGTCCTGGCTAATGGCGAGATTGCGGAAGAAGGACGCCACGAACAACTGCTGAAGGACGGTGGCCGGTATGCGGAGATGTTCGAGTTACAGGCCGCTAATTACCGCTAAGCGTGAAGTTCTGTTGCACCCAAAATCGATTTCACTCGCGTTGGCCCGGGCGCGAGTGGATTTCCACGAGTTCCTGAGGCGATGAGGGCTTGTAGGACTTAAATCCGGCCCGTTCCATGCCGCGTTGCGCTTCCGGATTCTTCATAAAAGTATCCCAAACAAAAGCAGTCCGCGCATTCTCCGCCATTACCATACTGATTCCCGAGTCGATGCCGACAATGTCGCTGTCATACCAGTTTGTGAGCGGATTGAAGGCATCCACGAAGCCGTAGCGGCTCCAGGTGCCTGCGCCGTAGCGATACTGGATGTTGCGGAGCACGCGCATGACCGGTCCCGGCAAAAACGGGATGGAGCCCGCAGACGC
>DATNLR010000015.1:0-2047 GCA_035602755.1 Binatus sp. (SeqCode)
TTGCTCGACTCCGAGGCCGGTGACCGGCTGGTAAAGAAGCTCTGGTCAAACACGAAATTCTTCAAGCGCAAATTGAAAAAGCTTGGTTTCAACACGGGCAAGAGCGAGACGCCCATTACGCCCATCATGGTGGGCGATGCGGAAAAAGCCTTCCAGTTTTCGCGGGAGCTCTTCTCCGAAGGCGTGTTCGTCGTCGCCCTCGGTTTTCCCACCGTTCCGGAAGGCAAGGCTCGGTTACGAACAATAGTAACGGCGACTCACAAGCGTAGTGATTTAGAACGGGCGCTCGAGATTATCGAGCGTGTTGGCAAAAGGCTCGCAATCGTTTGAGTATCGCCTTATCGCATCAGCGCTAAGCTGCCCGCTTGACGGCCTGAGCCAAAGTAATTTTTCAGATCGCCGTAGCTAGTTGCGGACGCATATATCTGTACAAGGCCAGCACCATGGCGCCCATACCCCAGACCAGCACGACAAACGTGATCCAGCCTCCGATGTAAGGCAACATATGAACTGCGCGCAGGATCAAAAGGCCTAAAGCGAGCCTTCCAAGTGCGGCGCCAACTCCGACGCCTTCGCCCAGGATTCTTTCACCCAACCACGATCCCACAAAGACCTGCGCTGAATAGATCGCGATAACCCAAAACAATAAAGCCGAGATTCCGACGCCGAGGCCTACGATCGTAATACAAACTATAATCGCTACAATCGGCGTGGCAAAAAAGAACAGTAAACCCAAGCCGATCGATTGTGCCGCCTTCCTGCAGGCGCGCTCCGCGTCGAAGAAAAATCCCGGCGCCAGCAGGAGCACCGCCAATCCAAAGACGAAACTTGCGCCCCAAAGCAGTGTTTGGTGCCAGTAGAATCTGGCTGAAGAATAATCTTTTTCAGGGCCACGCTTCTTCAGCGTGAATTCCAGCGGGCTTCCCAATTTCGCAGTCGGCGAAACTTCCGGCTGCTCATGCGCCTCGACTTTCGTTTGTCCTTTGATCTCAGCGCTTGGCCCAATCGTGACATGACCGGCGTGCATCATCGCGTTGTGCCCAAGCAACCCATTCACCCCTATCTCTCCACCATACGCAAGCAAGTCTCCCGCAACCTCGCCATCCAATTGTGCCTGACCGAACCCGAGTGTCATTGTTCCGTTCACTCTTGCCTTCGCATCCAGATTCACATCGCCAGCCCAACCCATCACGTTTCGCCCCACCGTATTATTGAGCTGAAGAGTTTGAACGCATGCGCGGACATTTCCATCAACCAGTCCATTCACGCGCAATTCCTGGGCGAACGCAAGCACGTCCCCTTTCACGTGCCCATTCACAGTCACGCTGTGAGACCACACGATTAGATCGCCGTCAACGTCACCGTTTATTTGGGTGTGGTCCGCAAGGACGATCAAGTCCGTCTTCACTTCTTCTCCCGCCGGCAACGTGTAATTGGGATTGCCGTGTTTTGTTTCTGCAGCATTTGCGGCCGGAGGTATCGCCAGCGAGCAAATGATCGCTCCCATCACGACCGCAATCGTCGTGGAACTCCGCCAACGGCGGCGCAGCAGCCACATTACGACAAGCCCAAGAGTCGCCACTGCCAGGAATTCCATTAAGCTTCGCATCGCGTCCCATCCTTTCCAAAATGCACCGCTGAAAAATAGCATGGTAAAGAGATTGCCCTGCGTAAAGCCCGCTTGCGCGGCCTGCGCGCGCCACGGTTCCACAAATCCGCTCCAAAGTGTGTAAGCCCCGCCAGCGCTCAAGCCCAGCGCCGAAATCCATCCCCACGGTGCGGGGTGCCGCTCGGGCGCCTCCGTCAGGTGTGCAGGAACTGATTCATCCTCTCCGGCGAGTGATTCGCGCAACCAGACCCCTTCGGTCTCCAGCGCGCGAAGCAGTTCCCGGCATTCAACACAAGAAACGGCGTGGCCGGCGATATCGCGCGCGTGCTCCGCATCGAGTTGCGATTCCAGGTAGAGCAGCGCGGTCATTTCATCGAAGTGACTCATACTTTGCCCCCAGCGGCGCCGCGAATCAGCGGAGCGTCATTCCCTGCCAGT
>DATNLR010000053.1:0-5969 GCA_035602755.1 Binatus sp. (SeqCode)
CGGAAGAATAAAATTGGCGCTTAGAGAACGAATTTAGAAGGAGCGGTCCACTCCGCCGTGCGGGCTAGGCCCTGAACCCCACGAATAGGTGGGTGCCCTGCGCCTGCTTTCAGGCTATCCAGCGGGCCGAAGCCAACGGACGGCACAAGGGCAGGACGACGCGGGCTCCCTGGGATCCAGTGTTGGTTCAAATAGGCTTTCGCGCGACACGTGCGTCGCAGGCCTACTCCAAATCCGATTGTATCAGGAAACTGAAACCCAGCGTTTTCCCCTAGGTTCCAGCTAAGTCAACGGCTAACAAAGATCGACGTCTCAGAGACTAAGCTTGCCGTGTCGCGCACCTCGGCTCGGCTTCGCCCCTGCGAAGAGTGCTTGGGTGTGTTATCTGGCCGCTGCCAAGAAAGGGCCGGCAAGTTATAAGAAGGCGCTCGCTATAGGCCCTGATTTTCGGTCATCGTCGTCACCATCGCAGCGGAACTTTGGGCCGAAGGGCAAAGCATCTTCCCCATCAAAAGAAAAACTTGGCGCCCAGCTGCACTAGTCTTGGCGGCGCTGCGTTAATGACTTGGCCAAAAGTTGAACTGGCAATATTTCCATCAACCGCCTGAGGCCCGAAAAATTGCGCGTGGTTGAACGCGTTGAAGGCCTCGAGCCGGAACTGCAGCGATTTGGACTCCGTAAGACGCACGTTCTTCAACAATGCCAGGTCAAAGTTATTCATGCCCGGCCCGTAGAAGAATCGCCGCTTGGCGGTGCCCGGTGTGCCCAAGGCGTTCTCGCTGAATTGGGCGGTGTTGAAATACGGCTTTCCATTGCGCGGATTCTGATTCAGGTTTAGCGGACCGCCCGCATAGTCGGGCTCATCGATGCCAAAATTATTCACGCCATTCGGTTCCGAACCCAGCAACGAATTGTCTCCGAAATTCACCAGCGTCACCGGAAGGCCGCTGCTGAAACGCGTAATCCCGGAAACCTCCCAGCCTTCCGTCCATCGATTCGTCACCTGAAACAAATTTTCGAAAGGAATCTTGTAGCTATAACTAACCACAAAATTGTGCTTCACATCGAAAGCGGACAGCGCCTTGCTCAACCCTGGATCGATCGGATTCACTTCTTCGCCCAAATTGGAAGACTGATCCTGGGATTTGCTGAAAGTATATCCAGCCAGAATATTCAGGCGTTTGCTCGTGTGGTTCAGGATCACCTGCAGCGCGTTGTAATTGGAATTGCCAATGGTCGCTTGGTTGGCGTTGCTGCCGAAATTCGATCCCAGCGGACCTCGCGTGCCGTGGTACACCTGACCAGTGGAAGTCGTATACGTCGTGTCCTCGCCGAAAGGCCCGCAGGTAGTTTGGCCCGGCGCGAGATTGGCCGGATTGCTCAGAAATAAACATAGCGCCGGATCTCCGGGATTGGCCTCCTCAAGCACCAGAAGGCGATGCGCCTGAGTGCCCACGTAGTTCACACTAAACACGGTGTTGGCTCCCAACCCGCGCTGCAGTGAAAGCATGTATTCCTCAGTGTAGGGAATGCGATTCGTAGTCCGATAGTTCGGAAGCCCGGTGATCGGTTCGAATTGCGACCAATCGACATCCGGGTCCGGATGCTTGGCGGACGTGTTTAGCGGCGCGAGTGTCACGGGGAAAGTCTGTCCCAGATTTTGGCCATTGGACGCCGTAATAAATGGCGTGGCAAAAAGCGGCGGCGCCGGACTTGTATAGGTGATGCCATAAGGAGCGTTGGCACTCATCACACTCAGCGTCAGCGCTTCGATCGCCGTGTAAAACATGCCATAGCTAGCGCGCACGCTCGTTTTGCCGGGACCGCCCAGAATTTTCGCGAGCAGGCCGTCTCCGGAGGCGTTCGGCGAATAGGCGATTCCGATGCGCGGAGCAAAATCCAGGTTTCCCGCAGGAGCTAAAGTTCGTGGAACTCCAGGATCGGTTGGATACAAAATGCCAGCGGGGGCGCTTGGGAAAACGATGGACTGCTTGCCCGGCTCAAAAGTTGCAATCTGATTGTACTTCTCATACCAAGGTTCGATGCGGTCCCAACGCAGACCGTAATTGAGCGTCAGGTTCGGCTTTATACGCCAGCTATCCTGAGCATAGAGCCCCAGATATTTGTTGCGACCGTAAAACGGTTGGAGCTGGCTCTGGTTGTATTGGCTCGGATAGCCCAGCAAAAAGTCCGCGAAATCCAAGCCCGTCTCGGTTCCAAAGAAAAGAAAGCTGCCATTGAATTGGGCGTTGGGATTGACGTTCACCTGATCCAGGTGGAACTCGCCGCCAACTTTAATAGTGTGGGTTCCTACAACCTTCGAGAAGTTATCAAGCCACTGATAAGTGTTGTTGAACTGTTTCAACTCATTTGTATTCGTTCCAAGCGTAAAGCTATTGAAGCCGACGCTCTCGACTCCCTCCGTCTTCGGCGAGAGCGGTACGATGCCCGGAGTTCCCGGGCCCACTACGAATCCCTGCGACGCCAGGCTCACCCCCACTCCCCCCTGTGGCTTGCCTAGATCGTTTGCGTCGCGCACATAACTGAAACGGAATTCATTCACCGCCGTAGAGCTCAGTGTTTTGGTGTCGCCGAGGCTGAGTAACTGCGCGCGCCCCGAGTACAGCGCATTAAACCCGGGGACATTCGCGCCACCTTGGGCCACCGGGTAAGGATTGTTTTGCGCCCAATCGTCCAGGAAATAATACGCGGATAACAATCCCCAATTCGTATTGGCATCCATCCGGTAAGAGCCCTTGTCGTCGCGCAAGGTCTGATCGAAAGCTGAGGTAGAAAATAGGTTGGTCCCTATATTTGGTTTTGGAATGTAGCTTAGCAAGTTCGTGCCGGGCGCCAGCCAAACCCTGGCAGGCACTGTAGCGTTCGGAAAAACGCATCCGCTCGAACTCGTACAGGTTCCCGCGCTTTCTTTCTTTGTGGTTGGATCGATATAGTTGCCGTCGAAATAGTACGGTTCACCGCTCGTCACGGTTTGCCCGAGCTTACTCGACAGCTCGCTTGCGACATAGGGTCCGCTTACGGTGCATGGTATTTCGTACACCGCGTGCGTAACGGCATCTGTTTGCGAGCCGCAGAAGCCCAGCGGGTTGAAGCCGCTGGAATTAACCGGTAAATCCGAAAAGTTGCCCGTGGTGCGATCCTGTAAAGACGGAACAGGAATCTGCCCGGTATTAACTCCCTGAGTCGAACGAGTGCCTTGGTAATCGCCGAAGAAAAATATCTTGTTCTTTCGAATTGGTCCACCGAAGGTTCCACCGAACTGGTTCTGATCGAATTTTCCCCGCGTCGGTGAAAAATAGTTTCGAGCATCCAGATTGGTATTGCGCAGGAACTCGAACACATCTCCGTGAAATGCGTTCGTTCCGGATTTCGTCACTACATTAATCTGGCCTCCGCTGAATTCCCCGTATTCAGCGTCGAAGTTGCTGGTCAGAATCCGAAACTCCGCGATGGAGTCCAGGTTAGGAACAATCGCCGCGCCCATGTTGACGTCTTCCTCTACGTCGCTCCCATTCACGATGAAAGCGTTGGCGAATTCGCGTTGCCCGTTGATAGAGACAGTTCCGGGATTTAAATCGCCGGAGGGATTCAGCGCGCTGGCGCCGACATCTTGTACCGTCTCGGATGTGATCGAAGTCACCGGCGCCACACCGGGTTGTAGAGCCAGCAGATCGGTGTAACTGCGGCCATTCAACGGGACCGCAGTCATCTCGGTACCCGTGATTACCTCTCCGAGCTGGCTACTGGCCGTCTCCACCTGCGCAGAGGTGTCGTTGATCTGGACGCTTTCTTTTTTTTCTCCCAGTTCCAGCACGGGATCAATCAGCAGCGCACTGTTTACGTCGATCGCTATGTTTGCACGCGCGTAAGGTCGAAAGCCTGGCACCGAGACCGCCAGGGTGTAATGCCCTATCGACAGATTTAAGAATGAATACAAGCCTTTCTCGTCGCTGGTAACTGTCTGTTGAACCCCCGTGTCTACGTTCGTCACCCTGACGGAAGCCTTGGCGATCACCGCTCCGGTAGAGTCCGTCACCGTCCCCGAGATGCTTCCTCCCACGCCGGCCCAAGCCGCAAACGTGCCGCACAGCAGAAACATAAACAGAAATGCACAGCCCAGGAACTTGGCAGGAGCTCCTCGAAGAGGAACTTTCCTGTCAGCTGGAAATGCGGCGGAATGTTTTTTCACGGAAATATCGCTCTGTCCTATTCGCTGAAGCCATTACGCGGAAGATTCCAACTCGGGCGCCACGAAAGTGATTGCTCAGCTGAGAGAAGCAACCGGCGTATATTTTCTCCAGTTGTAACTCATTTGCAACTGGGCTAGGCTATTTCAGTTGCAACTCATTGTCAACTACAGATTTGTTAAGATTCTGTAAGCCGGCCCAGACCGTGCGCACAATTGCAGAGGCGGCCCCTTTTACTGGCAGCCTGCGGGATTGCTAGAACTTTCTGCCAGCCCCTTGATTGCAGGACATAATTCAGATAGCTTTGCAAAGCGCAGCGAGGCACACGTGAACATCGGTATACGTAAGGCTGGCCAGGCTACCATTCTCGATCTGGACGGGCCGTTAAAACTCGGCGAGGCCGAAGAATCCTTTCGTAATCAGGTTCAGCAGCTCTTAGACGCGGGCTCTACTCACGTGGCTGTAAATCTTGCAGGTGTTACAGAACTCGATAGCTCTGGAATTGGAGCGTTGGTCCGCGCGTTCACCACGTTGAAGCGCGCCGGCGGCAAGTGCACATACTTTTCTCCCAATAAGCGTGTGGTCATGCTCCTAAAAATGGTCAGGCTCGACACCGTTTTAGATATCTCTCCGGACGAAGCTACCGCGCTCACCCGTATATAAGGTTCCGCTACTTTCTTGAAAGAATTTCCGGAGGCGGCTTCCGTGGGGGCCAGGCGCCCAATTCCAGGAGACCGCGGTTGCAGATTTAGCGGCGGTCGAGTGCGGGGTGCCGGACATCGCGGCCCGCGACAAAATATATAACGTCTTCCGCAATGTTCGTGGCGTGATCTCCGATACGCTCGATGTTTTTCGCCACTAGAACCAACTCGAATGCGGTAAAGACGACCGCCGAATTCTCCATCATATAGGTAAGCAGTTCGCGGAAAAGCTGGTCGCGCAAGCGATCGACTTGATCGTCGCGTTGCAGTACGCTGTGAGCGAGTTCGATATCTCCGCGCACCAATGCGTTCAGGCTGTCGCGAACCATGCCTTCGGCCAGTTCGCTCATGCGCGGTAAATCCACGTACGGTTTCACTTGCGGATGGCGCAGAATGCGCATGGCCGATTGCGCGATGTTCACAGCTTGATCTCCGATGCGCTCGAGATCCCCGTTGATCCGCGAAACCGCCAGCAAAAAACGAAGATCGGCCGCCATGGGCTGCTGTAAAGCCAACAGCCGCTGTACGCGCTCATCGATCTCAATCTGAATCTCGTTGATGGCGTCTTCCTCAGTTAGAACCGTCTCGGCGAGATTTTCTTCGGCGTCCAGAACGGCATGAATCGCTTGGTGCACCGCTCGCTCGGCGAGGCTTCCCATCCACAGCAGCCGCTGTTTCAATTCTTCGAGGTCACGTTCAAAATGTCGTTCCATTTTCTTCAGTCCCTTTCAAGTACTGCTGCCGAAACTCCCAGCCAATAAATCTCGACGAACTCAGCTCATCCAAAACGGCCGGTAATGTAGGCCTCGGTACGAGGATCCTTCGGCGTGGTGAACAATTTTGATGTTTCACTATGTTCAATCAGTTTGCCGTCGAGCATGAACGCCGTGAAATCGCTGGCGCGCGCCGCTTGCTGCATATTGTGCGTCACAATCGCCATGGTGCAGCTATCTTTCAGGTGGAACATCAGTTCTTCAATCTTCGCCGTGGTTACCGGGTCAAGCGCCGAACATGGTTCGTCGAGCAAAAGCACCTCAGGATTCACGGCCAAAGCGCGCGC
>DATNLR010000059.1:0-69213 GCA_035602755.1 Binatus sp. (SeqCode)
TCCCAAATAATCTGCTTGGCCTAGTGCGAACTCCGCAAAAGTTCCGTTCACCGAATATCCGGAGTTTTGCTGCTCCGGGCAGAGCGTTTCCCATCCGGAGAGGCAGTAGTCACAATGCCCACACGCGCTGTGCAGCCATGCGATCCCAACGCGGTCGCCTTCCTTTAAGTGGGTGACTCCTGAACCGAGAGCCGCGACGATCCCTGCTCCTTCGTGGCCGGGGATGAATGGCGGGGTCGTCTTGATTGGCCAGTCGCCGTCGGCCGCATGCAGATCTGTGTGACATACTCCAGTGGCAAACACCTCTACCAGTGCCTGCCCTGGCCCAGGCGTTGGGATTGGAACTTCTCGCACGACCAACGGCTGGCCAAATTTTTCAACAACGGCCGCTTTCATAGTTTTTTTGTTTGGCACTTTTCATCTCCGTCTTGCCGAAAATTGGCTGCGAAATCGGATTGGGGCGACACGACGGCGCTACAGGCCGCCAGCGTGGGCGGCCTGTAACCCAGCGACGAGTGGCGTCGCACCGTGCTGTAAACGGAGCAAGGCAAGTGTATTGCTTGAGAAAATCTTGTTGCGATCTCCAGCGTCGGTGATCGTGTCGTCTACAAGATCGATGTGCAGCTTTGGGCTCATTGGAACCGGCCCAAAATCCGTTCCAAACAGTACCCGGTCAACACCGCACATTTCGATCATGGCCTTGAGGCAGATCGCGCTTGGACCCATGGTATCCACAAAGATATTCGACTTGAAATACTCCGAAGGCTTGCGAAGGTTTTTATCGACCTTGTCGATCGGTGGATTTTGGATGCCTTTGTAGTTCAAATCCCAGTTCCAATCGAGTCTGCAAACCACGGGGGCGAGGGCTCCGCCCATGTGAACAAAAAGAACCTTCAGCTTTGGATATTTATCGAAGACGCCGCTACAGATCATGCGAGCTGCCGACAGCGCCGTATCAAATGGCCGGCCTACGGCTTCGTTAAGCCTATACTGCTGCATCGCAACAGCGCCTAGAGCTACCAGAGGAGGATGAATGTGAACGAGAACATCTTTGGCCTGCGCGTACTCCCATAGCCATTCGGCCTTGGGTGAGTCCAGAAAGACTTGATCTGAGCCGGCTCCGTAGCTGGTCGAAATGCTGATCGCGCATGCTTCTTTGTTGGAAATCAGTGGATCGATGACATCACGCGAACTCTCTTCAAGAGCATGAGCGTTGGCCATACAGGCAACCTCATCGGGGAATCTATCTCGAAGTTCGAAAGACTCGTCGTTCAGAAATTTGAGCGTATCGACGGTGCCTGCTTTGATGACGTGCTGGGAGAACGTCTCCACCTCGCCGCCATAGCTGTTCACGCAGAGCGTAACCCCGCTTTGCCGCTGAATCTCCATTGAATAATCAACGTCAACCGACTCGCGATAGAAAAACATCTCGTCCCCAAAGACCTGCGGCAACGGCTTTGAATCGTCAAAGCCTATATTCTCAACGAGTTTCTGACGTAGTTTTGGACCGAATATATGTCGGTGAGTGTCGATGATGCTTCTGGTCGCTTTGGATTGAGTCATTTGGAACTCCTCGAAATCGTGGATCAGCTTGCAGTAGGGAAGTGTGTATCAAATACGTTCCGTCATCTGTTCTGTTTTGCACATGCCGGACAGGACCTGACAAGTAGAATTGGATCGTTGGATGAGTTACTTCAGATCTCCCTGCATTGACTTAATGAAGCTCACCAAATTCCTGATGCGTAGATTCACAAGCTGGCTATCTGTTCCGCGAATTGATGCGAACACCGGTCCCCACACCGACATGTCACTGTCGCCGTGCGCTGGCTTTTTTACACCGTTTCAGAGCACGTCCTCGACATATGTCTCCGGGAATTTCCCGTCGTGGCGTTGAGCAAGTGTCGTTAGGTCCGCAGGCGGCGTCTTGAGTTCAGTTGCCAGGGGACCGTGACCCATCAAATCAATTCCATGGCAGACGGCGCAATAGAGCTTATACAGTTTCGCGCCGGAAACCGGATTTGACCCCGGCAGGTGAGCAGTTTTCTCGGCTTGAACCCCTCGAACGGGAAGCTGGTGAAATTAGGAAACGGTTGGCAGGGATCGAAGGCGAAATCGGACGTTATGTCAAAGCGCTGGGACAGGGAAAGCTCTCGATCGAGCGGTTAGAAGCAGAGATTGTTGGATTAGAAACGGACAAATCTGCGCTGCAGTTACAACTGGATGATCTTCAACGAAGAATAAATGAATCAGCCGCTCGGGATTACAATGCCGAACTCCTGCAACGGACCCTCCGGGATTTTCGGAGTGCCTTTGCTGTTCTAACGGCCCCGGAGCAATCGGAGGCTCTGCAGTGTGTGGTAAAAAGCGTTACCGTCCATCCTCAGAAGCTCGACCTGGAGATATTCGAACTACAGGAGTTTCTACCTGGTTCGCAAAATCGTAAGGAATGGCTCCCCGGGCTAGATTCGAACTAGCAACCCTTCGGTTAACAGCCGAATGCTCTGCCGTTGAGCTACCGGGGAACACGCAAGCAGGCCTTTAATTTACATTAGTTTGAGAACGGATGCCACCGTTGTGCCATCCCGCCAAAAAGCCGACCATTTAGATGAACGGGAATCGAATTCGATAGCGGCTTGATTTTAGACATTACGAACTGCGCGGCCTACTGAAGTTTCTGCGTGGCGGCGTCGTGGCAGATCAAATTTTCAAAAATTGCGAGGACGTGTTGGCGGTAGCGCACGATGGTTTCCAGTATCGGTCGGAGTTGCGGCTCGCGAACAGTTTCCTTGTCCCACTTTGCGAGCACTGCGGCGGGAACCTGTATGTCTTTGCGCAGCTCGTCGGCGGAATGCCCGCGCAAGAAAAGGCCGTAGAAAAATGCGGCCTCGCGCTGCGGGAACTGAAAATCCTGCAGTCTTTCTTCCAGCGGGTTTGCTAACGTTGCCATCGTAGAAAATCGCAGTTTACAGATTTCCGCGGAGACGTCAAGAGTACACGGCGCGTAAGAGAAAATAAGTTTTGCGTCATGTGCTTGGCTGGCGAGGAGTTTGGTAATAAACTCGCTTGCAGGTATAGCCTGCATAGGACTCCGTCTGCCCGTCCTCCCGGAAGGCCTCTTTTTCCATAGTCTTTGGGCCTTGATAGGGCTGTATGACTCGCCCGTCGCGGCATAAACTTCGATGTCTAATCTCGTCTTTTAGATTCACGAGAGCGTAAAGGCGGGGTTAAAATCCCACGCGGCCTCGTCCCGCCCGTGCCGGTTTCACCAGCGATGGCTTGGGCTCCGCTGGAGAAATTCTGCGGATTTTAACATCGCGGCTTGGTGACGCGCGGCGCTAGCAGCCATCTGACTTAGAAGATGATCACTCTGCTTTCCATTATCGCGCTGGGATTTTTCCTCGGGATGCGGCACGCCACCGATCCGGACCACGTGATCGCGGTGACCACGATCGTGAGCCGGCAGCGCAGCATACGCCATGCTGCTTTGATCGGAGTGCTCTGGGGCCTGGGACATACGATCACAATTTTTCTGGTGGGCTCGGCGATCATTCTTTTTGGAGTGGTGATTCCGCCCCGACTCGGACTAACCATGGAGCTGTCGGTGGGACTGATGTTGATCCTGTTGGGAATTCTAAATCTTACGGGATTCACGCGCTGGGTCACGGAAACGTTTACGCCCGCCGCCGATGCCGCGCATCCGCATACTCACTGGCATGCGCATCCGCACGTTCATGGCGATTTCATTCATAGCCACCCGCATAGACACGATCCCGAACAGCACGGCCATGCGCCCGAAGCCACCCCTGTCGGCTGGATGGACCGGGTTTTCGGGCAGCTCGGTTCGTATCAAGCGATTCGCCCACTCGCGGTGGGACTGGTTCACGGCCTTGCGGGCTCAGCGGCCGTTGCTCTGCTGGTGCTCACCACCATTCGCGACCCGCGTTGGGCCATCGCCTATCTTCTTGTATTCGGCGTGGGGACCATCGCCGGCATGATGCTGATCACCGCGGCGATTGCCATGCCGTTCAAATATTCGCAGCAACGATTCGCGCGCGTAAACCGCGCTCTGGGCCTCGCCTCCGGACTGCTGAGCGTGGCCTTCGGCATCTTCATCGTTTACAAAATGGGCTATGTGAACGGAATCTTCACCGGCCATCCCAAGTGGACTCCCGAGTAAATTGGTGAAGGCAGCCGGAGTCTGCCTTTAACCAGCCTTCTCGACCTGCACCGCCGTTCCGTAAACCAGCACTTCGGTCACTCCTTGCATCAATTCGTTGGAGTCGTATCGCACCCCGATCACCGCATTCGCGCCGCGCGCCACCGCATGTTGCATCAGCAACTCCAGCGCTTGCTCTCGCGTGGTCTCGCACATTTCTTCAAACAGCGTGATGTTCCCGCCCACTAGCGTCTCCAGCGACGCACCCAGCGTCCCCAATATGCTCCGCGACCGCACCGTAATTCCCCGCACCAACCCCATCGACCGCGCCACGCGGTATCCCGGTAGCTCAAACGCAGTCGTAATCATGTTCTCATTCACGCGAACGTCCATGGCTCCCCCTCGTCGTTCCGAATTTTGTTCAACTTACTGTCCTCGCTCGTTTCTCCCGCGCACTGAAGCAAATTTTTCCTGATTGTTGAAATCGAGTCCAGATACAAGATTTGCTTTCAAAGTGAGACTGTCCCCTTCACAAAGAGCTGCTGCTAATCTTCCATGGTTGCCAACTACGTCAGCACAAGTCCCGCATTGTACTCTCCCGGGAGTCCGTGGGGTTCTCTTCTCACCCGCTACATTTCCGCTTTCTGCGGCACGAATTGAGCGGCAAGCGGAAACGCGATCGTGTAGATGGACAAAAGACCCGTTGGAACATCGGGCTCAAATGCCGAGACTGCCGCGCGCGTGGATCCCCAAATGAAATAGTCAAGCGCCTTGGTTGGGAACGTCCGAGGGCCTGTCTGCTGGCAACCCTGCCTATTCGAGGCTCTGGACTAGGCTCCTATGGGCTTTGTCCTGTTCCGGGTTCCCGCGCGCTATGGCGCACGTAGGATCAACGTGACGGTGGAATTCTGAATCCAACAAGGACTTGTGCGCGGAACAATCTTGGGCGTATCGTTTGTCTCATGTCGGTTCACAGAATAATTGGGATGATTCTGGTTGGCGTCCTCTTCTGCGCGACCGGAAGCCTGGGCTGGTCTTGCGAGCTATATTGCAACAGCGCCCCCCCAAGTCACTCGCTTTCTGACACGCCGGGTCATCATCACGACGCGCATCACGATATGGCGAACTGCCCAGATTGCCCTGGTCATGGAATCCGATTCTCGATAAGTGATTCGAGCTGCCCTCCTATAGACCAAGCTCAGGTGCTCGACAAATCCCCCTACCGTTTGACTCTTTCGAGCGCAGACTGGCATGCAGCCGGTCGTTACGCCGTGAGCGAGCCCGCGTCTCGCGGTAGCCAAACAAATCCAGCGTTTAATAATCCGCTCGCCCCGCGACAAAGTAGCATTTCCGCACCCCGGATGGTCTCTCTCCGCATTTAGAAACTTCCACAACTCCAACCGACGTTTTCTTTTCCCACGCACCGAACGCCAACCGTGTGTCGGTGATGAAGCGTCGGTAAGCCTCCCCAACTTGGCGATACGCAGCAACCAATTCACTGTTTCGAAATTGGCTTCAGTTCGAAGGGAGAAGAACATGAGCAGTAGACGCGGATTTTTGCAGAATTTTCTTGCGGGAGCTGGACTCTTGGCTTCCTCGAAGGTATTTTCCGCTCAAGAAATTGATACGTCTCCAAGCATGCAGGGAACACAGTCGAAAAGAAGGAGACAAAACGACGCATCAGAGCACCCCCCCGGAATTCCAATTCCGGTGCAAACCCCCGACATCCCCAATCTCCCATTTCGCATGGATGGAAACGTCAAAGAATTCCATCTCATCGCCGAGCCGGTGAAACAGGAAATCGTCCCCGGCCAAGTCCTTGATCTTTGGGGGTACAACGGGAGCGCTCCCGGCCCTACGATCCAGATTACTCAAGGCGACCGAGTCCGCATCATCGTTGACAATCACCTCCCCGAACCCACCGCCATGCACTGGCACGGTTTCGAAGTGCCCTACGACATGGACGGTTCCCCCGGCGCAAGCCAAGACCCCATCGCTTCAGGCGGTCGTTTCGTTTACGAGTTCACCCTGAACCAGCAAGGCACTTACTTCTATCACTCGCACATGGCCATGCAGGAAATGATGGGGATGATCGGGGCCTTCATCATGCATCCCAAGGAAGCCTACAGCCCTCGGGTCGATCAGGATTTCGCTGTGGTCATGCAGGAGTACGCCATCCTCCCGAATAGCAGCGTGCCAAACTCCATGAATATGGAGTTCAACTGGCTCACTTTCAACGGCAAATCCGGCCCTGCTACCACGCCGCTGCTTGTGCGCCATGGCGAACGCGTCCGCATTCGCCTGATCAATCTCGGGATGGATCACCATCCCATCCATCTTCACGGCCACCAGTTCGTCGTTACCGGCACGGAAGGCGGCCGCCAGCCCGAATCCACGTGGGGAGCTGGCAATACCGTTCTTGTGGGTGTCGCACAATCACGCGATGTGGAGTTCGTCGCCAATAATCCCGGCGACTGGATGCTTCATTGCCATCTCCCTCACCACATGATGAACCAGATGTCCTCCAACGTGGGCCCCATGTCGCGCCGCGCAACGATGATGCCAGCGGGCGAGGGCATGGAGCAAGGCATGGGCATGCCACGGGGTGGAAGCGCAACCTCGCCAGAAAATGGCCCAAGCCTGGGTCGCGGAATGGGCGGCGGCTCCGCAGCGGAAAGAGCCACTTCAAATTCTCCGTTCAATTCTCCAAGCTCCATGCAACACCCGCGCACGGCGGGCATGCAAATGCCCGCTCCCGATGTAAGCAAAAACGCAAATTCCGTCCCCGGTTTCCCGCAAGACGCTTTCATGGAAGGCCCCCTGATGGCCATGGACGCAATGGTCGATAAGCCGGAAAACTTCGGCCTCCGCCCAGGCTGGAGCGGTTTTATGGGCGGCATGATGACCTTCGTCCGCGTCCTGCCTGCCGGAACATACGACCACATCATGCAACTTCGCCAAAAACAAAACGCCGGCAAACCGGCTCAGCAGATGCCCGTAATGGAGCACCACGATGAATAACTCAAACTATAGATCCATGGCGCCAGCGAATTTCACTCCCTCGAGAAGCGCAAGAATGTCAGCTCGACGTTCCGCGCTCAAATTCTTTCTAGCAGTTTTCGTTTTTCTGTTTTTGTTCCTCGCCTCTGGGCACGCGCAAACGCCTGCGCCGGCGCCAGACCCAGATCAGAAAACCATCACCCTCGAAGAGCTCCAACAGATGGCTTTGCAACACAATCCCACCTTCGCGCAAGCCACGGCCAACATTCGCGCCGCAGAAGGACGCAAACAACAATCCGGCCTGTATCCCAACCCTACCGTTGGATATCAAGGCGAACAAATCCGCGGCGGCTCTTTCCGAGGAGGCGAGCAAGGCTTCTTCGTACAGCAAAACATCGTCCTCGCAGGAAAACTTGGCCTGAACCAAAATATTTTCGAGCAAGAGAAGAAGCAGGCTGAAACCGAGGCTGACGAGCAAAAGTTGCGCGTCGTCACCAACGTTAAAATGTCCTTCATTCAAGCGCTGGCCGCGCAGCAAACGCTCGAACTCCGCCGCAATCTCGGCAAGTTAGCAGACGACGCGGTGGAAACCTCCCGCCAGCTAGCCAACGTCGGGCAGGCTGACGCGCCCGATGTTTTGGAAGCCGAAGTCGAAGCGCAGCAGGCTGGCCTTGCCGTCACCATGGCTGAACAGAATCAGCAGCGCGCGTGGAAAGAGCTGGCCACCGTCGTCGGCAATCCCAATCTTCATTTGATGCGTCTGGAAGGAAACCTCGAAGACACGCCAGCAATCGATGCCGACGCTCTCGTCGAAAAAATCGTCAACGAAAGTCCCGCCGTCAAAATTGCTGAGCTAGGAGTAAAGAAGGCCGAAGCCATTCTCGCGCGCGCGAAGCGTGAAACCATCCCCGACTTGCAAGTGCGCGCGGGCATGGAACAGAACCGCGAATTGCTTGATGCAACCGGCCGCTCCGTGGGCCTGCAAGGCTTCGCCGATGTGGGAGTGCAGATTCCGATTTTCAATCGTAATCAAGGCGGCATCGCTACTTCAAAAGCAGAGGTGGAGCGCGCCGAGCGAGAAGTCCAACGCGTGAAACTTGCTCTCCGCGAGCGAGCCGCCACCGTCGTCCAGAACTACGCCTACTCACAAACTGCCGCCGCGCGTTACAAAACTCAGATGATCCCACGCGCTCAAAAAGCCTATGAGATGTACGCCAAAAAATATCGCGAGATGGCCGCCGCCTATCCCCAAGTGCTCATCGCCCAGCGCACTCTGATGCAGCTCCAGATCGCCTATCTGAATTCGCTGGAAACTTTCGAGGCAAACTCAGTGGCGCTCCAGTCCTACTTGCTCACCGACGGCCTCGAGGCCCCCTCTCAGCCCGGAGAAATCGACCGCCCCATCCGCGAAATGAACGTCCCCTTCCAACCATCCGCGTCTTCAAGAGAAAGGTGAAAAAAAGTGATGGGGAACCGCCGGTGGAACGTGAATTTGAGCTTGAGCGCGCAGATCATGATTTTGATTAGGAGAGGAGCCCGGCTCGCCTGATTGCGGATCGGGGTTCAGGGTTCCCCGCAGCGATATCGCAAAATCAGCGGCCTGATGGCAATGGAAGGATGGTGAGATGTTTGTGTAGATGATGTGTAGGTCTAACCCCCTCATATAGAACCATCTGTTGTTGCAACTATCCACGTTGCGAGAGACAATCCCCCCAACACGGAACTCCGGGCCCCTATCAATGAACAGTTTTTCGAAGAGCTCTCCCGCGATGTTTCGCTTTGGGCCATTTGAATTGAGGCCCCAGGCCCGCGAACTTTACAAACATGGAATAAAGGTTCGTCTTCGCCCACAGCCTTTCAAGGTCTTGCACTTCCTGCTCGACCATGCGGGCAGCGCGGTTACTCGCGAGGAATTGCACCAGGAGCTTTGGCCTTCGGACACTTTCGTCGACTTCCAGCATGGGTTGAATACCACCGTAAAGGAGCTTCGTGGAGCGTTAGGCGACTCCGCCACCGACCCTCGCTACATAGAGACCCTGCCCAGGCTCGGCTACCGCATCATGGTCCAAGTAGAAGTTGAACCTCTGCCCCTCGCTCGCGAAAATCCGGGTAACCAAGATATCTCGGATGAGCCGCTTCCACACGCCCCGCGCGCGCGCCGATGGCCGCTGTTTCTGGGAACTGCGGTAGTCCTCCTGCTGGCTCTAGGCCTTTGGTTTCAGTCCTACCGCTCCCGAGTTCGCCCGCTGTTACCTCCAGGCAAAGTCATGCTGGCCGTCCTGCCCTTCGCCAACTTAACCGGAGACGACAGCCAGGAGTATTTCAGCGACGGCCTTACCGAAGAAATGATCGCGCAGCTTGGACACCTCGACCCCGGCCACCTCGGAGTCATCGCGCGCACCTCCGTAATGCCCTACAAAAATAATCCGGAGCAGATAAGCCAGATCGGCCGCGAACTCGGTGTCCAATACGTTTTGGAAGGCAGTGTCCGCCGCGATTCAGACAAAGTGCGCATCACCGCGCAGCTAATTCAAGTGAAAGACCAGAGCCATCTCTGGTCCCGCCAGTATGATCGCGAACTAAGCCACTTGCTCACTTTGCAAGGCGAGATCGCGCAAGAAATCTCCGGTGAAATTCAGACCGCGCTCGGACAGCCCGTCAAGTCTTCCAGCACCGCGCGGCTGTCTGCTCCGATCGCTCCAGAAAACTACGAAGCCTACGACCTTTATCTGAAGGGCCGTTACTACTGGAACAAACGGACGGTGCAGGGCTTTCAACAGGCCGTGCAATCTTTCAGCCAAGCCATCGCAAAAGATCCGGGCTACGCTCGCGCGTACGCCGGATTGGCTGATTCCTACGCCTTGATGAGCGCGTATTACGTTGCTCCGCCCAGCGAACTCATTCCCCAGGGTCGCGCCGCGGCGTTGAAAGCTCTGGAACTGGACAATAATCTCGCCGACGCTCACGTCTCGCTCGCTTTGATCGCGCAGAATTACGATTGGGACTGGCAAACCTCCGAAAGAGAATTTCGCCGTGCGATTGCTCTGGACCCCAATTACGCCACCGCTCACCATTGGTACGCCGAGCATCTCGGCCTGCTCGGTCGCTTCGACGAAGCGTTCCCCGAGATGCAGCTGGCTCGTGAACTCGATCCTCTCTCCTTGGTCATGCAGGCCGACAATGCCGTTATGTTCTACTACTCGCGCCAGTATGACCGAGCCATCCAACAGTTTCGCGCTATCTTGGACTTGGATCCGGACTTCGCTCGAGCGCACATCATCTCCTACGCTTATGTACAGCAAGGCCGCTTCGCAGACGCGCTCGCTGACATCGGAAGCTGGCGCCGCACGGATGCGATCTACTGGATTGATGCGGAGGAAGCTTACGTGTACGGTCGCCAGGGTAAACTCGAGCAGGCGCGACGCTTGCTGACCAAACTAGAGCTACTGAGCCGTCGCCAGCCCCTTGATCCCTTCATCTTTGTCGGTCCCTACCTCGGCCTCGGGGACACGGACCAGGCCTTGGCCACGCTAGAGAAATCCGTGACTGCCCACTCTCCCGGCCTAACCGGCCTAAAGGTCGACCCCATTTACGATCCAGTGCGCCCCGCCCCCCGCTTCCAATCCTTGCTACACGGCCTAGGCCTAAGCAGCTCGACGCAGCAGTAGCCGTGCTGCTGGTAACCCGCCAAAACCAAACCGCGCCCACAGTTCGTGTGACGAAACCGACGGTGCCCGCGAAGAGACAACTTTCCCTATTTTGATCGCCCAAGAATTATCTCTTTAAAAAGCTATTCGGGTTTTGGCGGGGCGCTCAATGCTTCGTGGGTGGCGACCATTTCTTCTCCTTGATATTGGCGACGAGGCCAGAAGAAACCGCGCAAGCCGTCTTTGCGTTTTCGCGGAACGATGTGGACGTGAAGGTGCGGAACGCTTTGGCTGACCACGTTGTTGATTGCGACGAAGCTGCCTTCCGCCTTCATGGCGTCCTGCACTTTGCGGGCGAGCTTTTGGGCATTGATGAAAAACGGACCTACCAGATCGGCAGGGAGGTCGAGCAGCGTTGAATAGTGGGCTTTGGGAATCAGCAAGACATGGCCAGGGAAAAGCGGACGCACGTCGAGAAAGGCCACGGAGATCTGGTCTTCGAGAATAATTTTGGCTTCGATTTCGTGGGCGGCAATTTTGCAGAACGGGCAGGACTCGTCTACTGGCGCGTTCTGCTCTTGCGGGTCGGTGACAAGGCGCGATCTTTTCATGTACCTAAGATTAATCTTACCCAGCGGCTTGCGTATAGAAAATTCCCAACGCGGAAAAATGCGGGCAACCATCTAATTCAAGGTGTGAACTGGTTCGGAAACTTCGCGTGAGCCGAAGCGCGTAACCACGGAAGCCCCAATCGCGACGATCAGACCGAGCGCGAAGACGAGCATGCCTACAAGCGGTATCAATTCTAGGAGAGACAGCGCCAAAATGCCGCCGATGCAGGCCCAGATGCCTCTGGTCTGCGGAAACGCGCGACGCGCGACCCAATCGCCGAGCCCGGTGGCTCCCGTCGCGGCCACGGCCGCCAATAGCACGAGCAAAATAATGTCCGCGAAGATCTCCGCGCTGCCGAGATAACGCGTCAGCCAATCGAGGCCATAAAACAAGGCCAAGGAAACAAAACCAGCGAAAAAGACCGAAGCAGGTTGACGATCAATGGCGAGCGAAGCGGTTTCAGCGCGTTTGTCGCGGACGACCAAATAGCCCAGGGCCACGAAAAACAAGTTGACGATGGCAAGCGCGAGGCTGCCCAGGAAGGTGGGGCGATACTGGCCTGGAATGAGCAAGTAGGGCAGCGATTCCGCGTTGCCTCCAATCGAGGAATTGGGTTGCAGGGTGATATATCCGCCCAGCGCAACGGCTTCGCCGGAAATTCTGCTGTTTGAATTTACTTCAATACGGCCACCCACAGCGATCACGTCGCCATCTACTTTGCCGTCTATAAAAATACCGCCGCCGAGTGTGATGATGTCGCCGGTTGCGTGACCGTGAAGGTGTACGCTGCACATGAAGCACTGGACATCGCGGGCGGTTTCTCCGCTCTCGACGATGACGTCGCGCAAAATTTTCAGGCGATTCTGGCTGGGGTCCGGTTGGGCAAAAGCGGTGGCGCTGAAGGTTGCTATGAAAAGAAAAAGGGCAAGTCCGCGAGTCATTGCTTTAGCGGGCTCCTTGAGCCGCTGATTGAAGCGCGTGAACCTGCTTCTGCGCATTGAGATGCGACGCGGCGGTTGCCTTGGCGGTTTCCATTTTTAGTTTTTGACGAAGGCCGGGCGACAAAATTAGAAGTTCTCCGCGGCGCTGTCGGATGTAGGCGTCGCGGAGAACTTAATCCAAAGAATCAGCGGATCGCGACTCTACTTCTTGGCGTGGGCGTAATTTTCAGCAACTTGCGCCCAGTTGATCACGTTCCACCAAGCCTCGATATATTCCGGCCGGCGATTTTGATATTTCAGGTAGTAGGCATGTTCCCAAACGTCCAAACCAAAAAAGGCCTTCCCGCCGTCCATGATCGGGTTGTCCTGATTGGCGCTGGACTCGATGGTGAGTTTGCCGTCGCGGAACAGAAGCCAAGCCCAGCCTGATCCAAATCGCTTGGTGGCTGCGTCGTTAAACTTGGTCTTGAAATCCGCAAAACTACCGAAGGAAGACTTAATGGTGCCGGCGAGATCGCCGCCGGGTTCGCCTCCGCCGCCCTTCTTCATAATTTTCCAAAACATGGAGTGATTCATGTGGCCGCCGCCATTGTTGCGAACAGCGGTGCGGATGTTCTCCGGCACTTTGTTAATTTGCGCCAACAATTCTTCAACAGAAAGCTTTTGAAGCTCAGGTTGCCCTTCGAGAGCCTTGTTAAGGTTGGTGACGTAGGCGCCGTGGTGCTTGTCGTGGTGAATCTCCATCGTTTTCGCGTCAATATAAGGTTCAAGTGCGTCGAATGGGTAAGGCAGTGGCGGCAATGTAAAAGTCATCTGGGGAGCAGCTCCTTGTCCAGAAGTTTGGGTCATTATGTACCTCCCGATTTTCAGTTCCTGCCCCATAATTATACGCGCCCGGGCAGGCAACAGCGGAACAGACTGTCGAAAAGTTAGATGCTTTGAAGGAGCCGAAGATGCCATCCGTAGAGCATGTGGAAAAGCACTTCACCGCCACAGCGGCTGTGCGGGACATTGTTATTGGAATGGCGGACGGTCTTACGGTGCCGTTCGCTCTGGCCGCCGGATTAACGGGAGCGATCGCGTCCACGGGCATCGTGGTGACCGCGGGGTTCGCGGAAATTGCGGCAGGCTCGATTGCCATGGGGCTGGGTGGATATCTTGCGGCGCAGACGGACACGGAGCATTACGCGTCAGAGCTCGATCGCGAGTATCGAGAAACTGTGGAGCTACCTGAGATTGAAACGGAGGAAGTAGCCAAAGTGTTTCGCGATTACGGACTAACCCCGGAACAAATGAACCCGATTGTAACGGCGATTACAGCAGATCAGAAGAAATGGGTGGATTTCATGATGCGTTTTGAACTTGGTCTGGAAGCGCCGGATCCTGCGCGCGCGGGGCGCAGTGCTGCGACCATTGCCGCGTCGTATATAGTAGGGGGTCTGGTCCCACTGGCGCCGTACATATTGATGAAGAATATTTTGGAGGCGTTATGGGTTTCGGTGGGAGTAACGCTGATGGCGCTTTTCATTTTTGGCGCGATTAAAGGGCATTACACCGGAGTAAGACCTTTGCGGGGCGGGTTTCAGACGGTGTTGGTGGGCGGACTGGCTGCCGCGGCGGCATTCAGCATCGCGCGGCTTATCAGCAAATAGGTTAAATCTGAATGTGTCCGCAGCGGCCAGAGCATGCTGCTCCCCTCCAAAAACGAAATATCGCTTGCACCCACTCCACTCGTTTTTCTGGCCAACACCGAATCAACGGGTTGTAAACCTCTACCGTTGGGCGCTGCCTAGATTTCCGAACGGCCACAATCCAAACAGTTTCAGCATCACATCTCGATGTTTGTCTACGAGCATCTGCGCAGTTCTTTCTTGCGGCCACGGGCTTGCGAGGCGATCCGAGCGATCGGCGATCCAAAAGGCGGTCAGCGCCATTACCGTGGCGTCGCGGTCGAGAATGTCGGCTTGCACTTTGTCGAAAGTGTCCACCGCGGAGTGGTGCGTGAACTTATATTCCGGCGAGTCCTGGTCCAGATTGATCCCGGGTAATCCGGCAATGATGAATGGACCGGTATCGGTACCGAACTCCACATCGTCATCCACTTTCAGTTTGCCGAATGCGCCCAGGGAATTGGCGAATTTCTCAACCACCGGGATAAGCTCCGCGTGTCCGCCGAGCTGGAAGCCGACCACGGGGCCTTGTCCGTTATCAAGGATTATGGCTGCAATGTGATTGGGCATTTCGTCGTGGTGAGTTTTTACGTAAGCGATGGAACCCAACAAGCCTTCTTCTTCTCCGGTAAAGAGCACGAAGCGAATCGTGCGTCGAGGCTTTTGCCCGGATTTTAAGATGGCTTCGGCGGCGCCTAATGTTGCGGTTGCGCCGAAACCGTTGTCAGTGGCACCGGAGGCCAAATCCCAAGAGTCCAGGTGCCCTCCGACTACAACGATTTGTTCTGGGTGCTCCGAACCGCGGATATCGCCGACGACATTGGCAGATTCCACCGGCGCAGTCGTGACACGATTCTGCACCTCGATCTTTAAGCGTACAGTTGTGCCGCGGTCCAAATAACGCTCGAGTTGCCCCTGGTCTTCCGCGGCCATGCTGACGACGGGGATCTCGTAATAGGTATCGAAACCGAGCACTCCGGTGTGAGTGAGATGCATACCTTGAGCGACACTGCCTCCTTGGCCGCCGATCACCGCTAGCGCTCCGGCTTGATGCGCAGCCTTCAGGAAACTTCCAAACTTGGCAAAACTGGCCATGCGGTCGGCGGGCGCTTCACCGTTGTGAACAACGAGCAGAATCTTTCCGTTCCACCGCGAAGGGTTTTTCATTTCGTCATCGAGCTGGTAGGCGTTCACCGGAACGACTTCGGCTTCCGCGCCGCCCAGGGGCGTTGAGCCAACCCACCCGAGGGAATCGATCATTAGAGGACGGTGAATCGGAGCGATGAGTTCAGCGTGGGCGGAGATGCGCGTCCAACCACGGGAGAGTGGCCACGTTTCGGCATGAACGTTTTCGAGTCCGGCGCTCTTCATTTTCTGAACGCCCCAGGCTATGGCCTTGCCAGCTTCAGGAGAGCCGGTGACGCGTGCGCCGATGTCGTCGCTAAGCTCGCGAAGATTTTCGTATGTATTGGTTTCCATCATTCCGGCGCCGGCGACCGCGCCAAGGGATTTGAGAGTAGCCGGGTCTAACGGAGCGGAAGCATCGGTGTCGGATCGGCCAGGAGCGGAGGCCGCTGGCCGGACTAGCGCGAAGAGAAAAGCTGCGGCACAGGCGCATACAAATATTTTTCGCGTCATCCTCAATAAACCCCTTTCCAATTAGATCCGACCGACCGTGGAGAATAGCAAGCGAAACCCGATGCAAGCTAAATTGTTAGACGGCTAACAACCTGGTTGGTTGCTACCGCCGGCGGCCATAGAATGGACAAAGGTACAGGGAGCATATTGCACAAAATATAGGAAGGACCCTAAAGAAATCTGACGAGTGACCTCAAGTACAATTCCTGCATCTATATAGCTTGGGGATATCGCGCCCGGATTTCCCCCGGAGCGCTAAAGACCAATATCTGCGAGACACGTCCAATAGAATATAGCTCGCGGATCGCGGTTCACGCGCCAGACGAGACAAGAAGACACAGGAGAGAGACAGTTATGGAAAGCAGAGTATTAAAAATTCGCCGCTGGGTAGCCACCGTTGTGGTGCTGGTGGCGCTTGCGGGAGGCGCCCTACTCTCGCAAGGTGTTAGAAACTGGACGGACCACACGGTTTTCGGCGCGCCGAGGACTCCGATTGCAATCACTCAGAATGCACTGCCCGTAAGTTTGGGCAATTTCGCAAACGGATTTTCGGCGGTTTTGAAGCCGGCGCTTCCGGCGGTGGTCAATATTAGTTCTTCAAAAGTAGTGAAAACCGGACGCAATCAAATGTCCCCGATGTTTAACGATCCATTTTTCCGTCAATTTTTTGGCGATCAATTCGGACAAGGCCAAGGTGAAGTTCGACCCCAGCGTGAACAGAGCTTGGGATCGGGCGTTATCGTCAGCTCGGACGGAACGATCCTGACCAACAATCACGTAGTCGATGGGGCCACCGACATCAAGGTGTTCCTCAGTGACAAGCGTGAATTTCAAGCGAAACTGATCGGAACAGATGCGAACACCGACATCGCTGTACTGAAGATCGATGCTTCGAATTTGCCGACTCTTCCGCTTGGTGATTCCAATCAACTGCAGGTTGGCGACCTCATATTCGCGATCGGCGATCCGTTTGGAGTGGGCGAAACGGCCACCATGGGAATTGTGAGCGCCACCGGACGCGGCGGCTTTGGCATTGAGCGCTACGAAAACTTCATTCAGACCGATGCCGCCATCAATCCGGGCAATTCCGGCGGCGCGATGATCGACATCCACGGAAACCTGGTGGGTATTAACACCGCGATTCTTTCTCATGGATCGATGAACGGTGAAGGCGGCAACGAAGGAGTGGGATTTGCCATTCCGGTAAGCATGGCCAAGCCGGTGATGGATCAAATTCTGACCCACGGCAAGGTTGTGCGCGGCTACCTCGGCGTGCACATTCAGGACTTGACACCTGAACTCGCGCGAGCTTTTGGTTTGAAAGACGGCAGTGGCGTGCTAATCGGAGATGTTTCGTCCGATAGTCCGGCATCGCGAGCAGGTCTGAGGAAAGGCGACGTCATTCTTAAGGTTAATGGCGAGCCTGCCGGTGCAATGAATCAGTTGCACGTTCAGATCGCGCAGTTTACTCCCGGCACTCAAATTAAGTTGCAGATCTGGCGCAACGGTTCGACCCAAGACGTTTCGGTGAAGCTCGACGAATTCAAGGATCAAGACGAAAAGGTAGCTTCGGCGGAAGTCTCGGGCGCGGCTCTGGAAGGAGTGCAGGTGCAAGACCTGAGCTCGGACATCATCCAACAGCTAAGTCTACCTGCGGGAACTCACGGTGTGGTGGTGACCTCCGTCGATCCGTCTAGTGCGGCGGCCACGGCACCGCTGAATCGCGGAGACGTAATTCAGGAAGTGAACCACAAACCAATCAACAATACGAATGATTATCAACAGGCACTTTCCGGCGTGGGCAAGCAGTCCGTTCTGCTTCTTGTAAATCGTGGCGGTGTTACAACTTACGTTGTGGTTGAGCCGCGCTAGTTGACTAACGAGTAGAGTAAGGATAGAAGGAAGGCATAGAGGGCACGCCGTTTTCTCGCCGGCGTGCCTTCGTTTTCGAAACTCGATTTAGAAATTCTGCAACTAACTCCCCCAGCCGGGTTAGATTAAAATAGGTGGGGCGAACTGTGGGACAGCTGCCAGTAATTCCGAAGCAACCCCCAGCTTACTATGTCGTAACAGCTACCCCGCGGGTTATCGCTTTCAACACGACTGGAGATAGAATAGTACTTCAGTCCTATTCACGGCACACCTTCCGGCCTAGTACTAAGTACTGTCAGCCGCAATTCTGTCTCGACGCATCTTAAATTGGGAACAAGGACATTTGGTGAAAGTTATGGCGCGGAACACAAGTCGAGCGGTCTTCAACGGATCTCTGCTCCCCGAGGCGCAGCCTCGCTGGGATTTGTTCAGTGCAGGATTCGGACTGCAATGTCTGGCAGTCGCGGCATTGGTCATTATTCCTATGTTGATGCCGCAAAGAATGGATCTCTTTCATCGCTACTCGGTGATGCC
The DNA here is from genome assembly GCA_035602755.1 of Binatus sp. (SeqCode). Classification (GTDB taxonomy): domain Bacteria; phylum Acidobacteriota; class Terriglobia; order Acidiferrales; family UBA7541; genus Palsa-295. The sequence continues at coordinate 18,071 of DATNLR010000059.1, forward strand.
AGTGGAGGCGCCGCCGGTGGTGGCATGGAAACCTCAACCGGTTCAACCAGTGAAGCCTGTTCCGGTGAAGCATGAGACGGTGAAACCGCCGCCAGAGCCTCCCAAGGTGGCAGAAGTCGTGCCGCCCAAGCCCAAAATTTATTCTCCGGTTGCAACGGCGCCGATAGCGAAACCAGCTACAGCGCGGAAGAACACTCCAACACCCGATGTGCCGGTGGTGGCGAAGGCATTCCCAGATCAGAACCCGCCTGCCTCCATGGGAAGTTCTGCAATACCGACCATACGGAAGCCGCGAGAGGCTGTCCAAACGGGAGGCTTCGGCGATCCTGATGGCGTGGCCGCGAACGGCAAGACCAATCGTGCGGCAAACATTGCGGTGGCGGGTAGTTTCGACCTGCCTCCTGGGCCGGGCGTAGGCAACGGGACCGGCGGAGCTAAGGGTGCCAAGGGAGTAATCGCGAGCACCGGATTCGGCAACGGTGTTGCAGTTGGCAGTCCGGGTGGGTCCAGCCACGGAAGCGTGCAACAGGGCGTGTTTGCGGATGAACACGCAGTGGCAGCGGGACCCAAAGCAAAGGAGACCAAGGTCGCCTCGAAGACTATGCCTGTTGAAATTCTTTTCAAGCCGAAACCGGCTTATACCGACGAGGCTCGCGCGAAAAAGATCGAGGGTGAAGTTTCGTTGAAGGTTACTTTCACGGCTTCGGGGGATGTGCAAGTTCAAAGCGTGGTGAAGGGGTTGGGTTATGGCCTGGACGAATCAGCGCAGGCCGCCGCGCGGCAAATACGTTTTCGTCCGGCTCAGCAAGATGGCCAGCCAGTGGATTCAACCGCCATCGTTCACATCGTGTTCGAACTGGCATATTGATAGGGGGAAAAGGCAATGAGTACGTTGAGGAATATTTTTCTGACGGCGCTGTTGGCCGGAAGCCTTGCAAGCATCGCTTCGGCACAAAATACTCAGACCGCTGACCAGACGCAGCCGCAGGCTGGCGTTACCGCCGGACCCGTAACCACGGTTGATCAAGCAATCGACCGTGTAATTGCGCGCGAACACGAAGAAGTGGCCACTATACGGCGCTTCAATCCAGTTATCGAGACCTACATTCAGGATATGAAGCCCGACAAAGATATGGGCACCGTTCCTGTGCGCGACCACTATTTCCTGGGACAGGCGGACCTTTCCAAGGGCGTCGTGGACCACTCCATGCTCAACGGAAAGAAAGGCAAACTCGACGACTTGAACCCGATTTCGCATCTGAGCGGCATGTTTAGTTCGTCTTACATCCCCGATGGCTTTTTGCAAATGATTTATATCGATACGAACGGATTCGACCGCCAGCACTACCAGTTCGATTACGTTCGACGCGAGTTTCTGGGCGAAGTTCGCTGCGTTGTGTTCGACGTCACGCCGCTGCCGAAATCCGGGAAGGGGCGTTTCAAGGGTCGCATTTGGGCCGAAGATCAAGCGTATGCCATCGTTCGATTTAATGGTGTGTACACCCCGGTGGCCGGAATCAACGGATTTAATTTGCACTTTGATAGCTGGCGTTTGAATGTGCAGCCCGGCTTGTGGCTGCCCGCGTATGTTTTCAGCCAGGAGTCGGACCTGAAGGATTTTCTGGGCAATCATGTGCGCTTCAAATCGCAAACGCGGCTATGGGGCTACAACTTGAAGAACATCGGCCGCCAAGAAGAGTTCAGCGAGCTGACCATCGAATCTCCCGACGCGATTCAGGACCAAGCCGCGCCGCAGGATCGTTCGCCTATCGAAGCACAGCGTGAATGGCAGCACCAAGCTGAAATCAACGTGGTTGATCGCTTGCAGCGAACCGGGCTGATAGCACCTCCGGGAGAAGTGGACAAAGTTTTGGAAACCGTGGTGAACAACCTGGAGGTCACGAATAACCTGGACGTCGAGCCTGACGTTCACTGCCGCGTGATGCTTACCGGCACGCTGGAAATGTTCTCGATCGGGCATACCATCGTGCTAAGCCGTGGATTGATTGACGTGCTGCCTGACGAAGCCAGCCTGGCCACCATGTTGGCGCAGGAACTGGCTGACATCATCCTGACCAAGCCGTCCACGGACCAGTGGGGTTTCAACGACACCACTACGGTCACAGCCACGGAAGCGCTGAGCCATTTCAGTTTCAGAGATACGCCCGAGCAGATTCACCAGGACAGCGCCAAGGCCGTGGAGCTACTGAAGAATTCGCCGTACAAGGATAAGCTGGCGAGCGCTGGGCTTTTCCTGAAACAGCTGGATGCGGATTCGAAAACGCTTCCGGTTTTGATTAACCCACACCTGGGCAACCGCATCTATCTGGCGGATCAGTTGATCAGTTCTGCGCCGAACCTGCAGCCCGCGAAGATGGATCAAATCGCGGCGCTTCCCATCGGAGCGCGGCTGAAGCTGGACCCCTGGAGCGATCATGTTTATCTGCTAAAAGCCAAAGCCTTACCGCTGCTTTCGGCGCGCGAGAAAATGCCGTTTGAGATCACGCCATTCATGCCTTACTTGACGCGATATCAAAAGCCCGGGAGCGGCCAGTCGACAGATCCGCAGAAGGCTGATTTAGCCAAGAAGGATCTGCAACAGCAATCACCACAACAGCAATAAATAATCGATTTTTCAACCTAGTCGGCGGCTGGAAATCATCCAGCCGCCGGTTTTTTTTGTGGTGCACTCCATGCTGTTAGATTGTTCGCGACGGGAGTGGGGGGGGAAAACGGGAAGTCTAATTATTGAGTGGTAGGCGCAGACGTGCTTCGCAACCGCGACGGGATTCCCGATTTTCGAGAGTAAGCGAACCGCCGTGAGCTTCCGCAATTTGCCGGCTCAGAACCAAGCCAATTCCGGATCCGCCCTGCTTCGTGGTGAAAAACGGCACGAAAAGGTTGGCCGCGTTTGGAATGCCCGGGCCTTCATCCTGCACCCATACCCGGACCGAGCCGTTCTCGCGTTCCCAGCCCACATGCACGCCGCCGCCCGTCTCTAGCGCGGCATCGACGGCGTTGCGCAAAAGATTGATGAGCAATTGTTCGAGTTGGTCGGGATCGGCTTGAATTTTGGTTTCCGGACCAGCGTCGATTTTCACCTGGAGGCGCGGCTCCAGTCCCACAACCCGCCGAATCCAAACACCGACATCCACAGGTTGAAAAATTGGTGGAGGAAGCTTGGCTAGGCGCGCGTAAGCGCTCATGAACCGTGCCAGGCCATCGGTACGCGCGGCAATAATGTTCAGGCCGCTACGCATGTCCTCCTGCCAGTCGGGTGCGCGATCTTTGCGATGAAGCATGCTGCCCAGATTTTCGGCGACCGATTTAATGGGAGCGAGGGAATTATTCAGTTCGTGGCCGAGCACGCGAATCAAACGTTGCCAGGCTTGGCGCTCTTCTTCGCGCAAGGCCCGGCTTAAATCCGTTATAACCAGGAGTTGGTGCGCGAGCCCAGCTTCGCGAAAACTCCCGCGATGAATCTCCCAGCGACCGGATTTTCCCGGGAAGGCGATCTGCTCGATTTTCGGCGTTTCTCCTTCCAGGCATTCCGCCAGACCTAGATCGTCGGCAGTCAGCCCCAGAAGACGCTCTTCGGGTTGACTCAAGATTCGCTCACCTGCTCGGTTTACCAACCGCAAACGGCCGGCGCCATCAAATGCAAAAACGGCGACATCGATTTCTTCCATCACTTTGCGAAGAAGCGCAGTAGCTTCCAGGGCGCCCAGGCGCTGCTGGCGCAGCGTTTCACCCAAGGCATTCACTTCGCGCAACACTTCGCCGAGCGCGTCTTCACTGTTAGCGCCACGTGCTCGAATGGAGAAATCACCTTCGCGAAGAGCGGCCAAGAGATTCGAGAGTGTGCGCAGCGGGAAAACGACGCGGCTTTGCGCGGAGAATGCAAAACTAAGCCAGGCGATCACCAATACTACGGTGAGGGTCCACTGAAGTTTGGAAGAATAGGCTCCGGTCCAAAGCAAAATCAAAGCGACGATAGTGCTGCCCAGTCCTGCGGCCAGGGCTAGAAGCAAAATGCGGCGTTCATACAGAAGGGGTCTCAAAGGCTGTATTTTTGGAGTCGCCGATACAGCGCACTGCGGCTTAACCCCAAGGCCTTGCTTGCGTGGCTCACGTTGCCGCCAAAACGCGCCAGAGCTTTTTGGATCAGCACGCGTTCGACATCTTCGATGCTCATTTCATCCAAGCGTAAGGATGCCTCGCGTGCGGGACGAAGACCCAAATCTCCGGCTCGCACTTGCGGGCCTTCGGCCAGCAGAACGGCGCGTTCGATGGAGTGGTCCAACTCGCGAATATTTCCGGGCCAGGGATGGTCCATCAGAACCTGCAGCGCAACAGGTTCAAAGCCCTCTAACTGCTTGCGATAACGCTGTGCGGACTGCCGTAGAAAATGGTGGGCGAGAATTGAAATGTCTTCCTTGCGCTCGTGCAGCGGAGGCAAATGAATTTCGATGGTGTTCAAGCGGAAAAGCAAATCTTCGCGGAAACGACCGGCGGCTACTTCGCTTTGCACCTCGGCATTCGTAGCGGAAATAATGCGTACATCGACGCGCCGCGTAGTGGAAGACCCCACGCGTTCAAGTTCTCCTGTCTCCAGCGCGCGCAGCAGCTTGGCTTGAAGATTCATGGGCACATTGGCAATTTCGTCGAGGAAAAGCGTGCCGCCATCGGCAAGCTCGAAGCGACCCACGCGGTCGGATTTCGCGTCGGTAAAAGCGCCTTTCACATGGCCGAACAGTTCGCTTTCGAAAACACCTTCAGGCAAACCACCGGCATTCACGGTTACCAGAGGGCGTCCCGAGCGCGGAGAAAGGGCATAGAGTGTGCGCGCGACGACTTCCTTGCCGGTTCCATGGTCCCCGGTGATCAGGACGTTCGCATCGGATGGCCCAACGCGCGCAATCAAATCCATTACCGGGCGCATGGCAGCGGATTCCGCAATCATCACAGGACGGCCGTCTGCGCGCAGGAGCCGGTTCTCAGCTTCCAACCGCTGACTTTTGCGCAACGCTTGCGAAAGCTCTATCTGCGTCCTCAGGATGGCCAGCAAGCGCGCATTCTCCCAGGGCTTTTGCATGAAATCTTTCGCCCCACGGCGCATGGCTTCCACAGCGAGTTCGAGACTGCCCCAAGCGGTCATCACGATGATGGGGAGCGTGCTGTCTTTTGCGCGAATATTCGAAAGCAGATCGAGTCCTTCATGACCTGAAGTAGTGTCGCGCGCGTAATTTAAATCCATCAGGAGTGCGTCAAATTCGCGAGCTTCCAGCGCAGCGAGCACGGCAGCGGGCGAGGCGACGGTCTCGGTCTCGAATCCTTCACCTTTCAACAATAGGCGCAAAGCTTCGCGAATGTCGGGCTGGTCGTCCGCGACAAGTATTCGCGTTCTGGGTGTATGTGTAGGCATCATTTTGCGAAAAGCATCTCCCTGAATTTTGCCGCTCTCTTCACTCTTTCCGGTATTTGGCTGAGAGTTCACTTTAGTTTTTTACTCATGACGCAGAGCCTCCAAAGGATCCACCCGGGTTGCGCGGCGTGCCGGGAAATAACACGCGGATATGGCGATGAGCGCCAATCCGACCGACACGCTGATAACCGTGATGGGATCCTTGGTTTTCACTCCCACAAGCTGGCTGGCCAGGTAATGCACAGCGGCATAGGAGGCCGCGATGCCGATCACTAGGCCAATTCCAGCAAGCTTCATTCCATCATTGACGACCATGCGTAACACATCCGCGGGTTCTGCTCCCAAGGCCATGCGGATTCCAATCTCATGAGAGCGCTGCGTCACGGCGTAAGCCATTACTCCGTAAATACCGACGGCGGCAAGAACAGTGGCTACTCCGGCAAACAGAATCAGCAAAAGCATGCTCAGGCGGCGACGTGAAACGGACGCGGCGAGATATTCATCCATAGAACGCACTTCGGTGACCGGTTGATTGGGGTCCACACGACTCACCACGCTGCGCACGGCGGAGGCGAGCTGCGTGGGATCCCCATCCGAGCGCACAACGAGATGCATGATGCGCGAGGCATTCTGCGTATAGGGCAGGTAAATCTGGCCAACTTTTTGTTCGCCCCACTCCCAGTCGCGCACGTCGCTTACGATCCCGACAATGGTTAACCAACCTTGGCGCGGTTCAGGATCCCAGGTCATGCGTGTGTCAGGAAATTTCAGACGAATTTGCTGGCCGACAGGATCTTGATCGGGCCAGTAGCGACGCCCGAGCGCCTCGTTGATCAGGGCCACGCTTTGGGTATTTGCTCCGTCGGAGGCTACCAGATCGCGTCCTGCCTTCAGGGAGATGCCCATGGTTTGCAGGTATCGCCAATCGGCCACACGGTATTGACCGGTGAAATGCTCACCGGAAGGAGGATTGGCGCGTCCCGCGATATCGAAATCGCAAAAAGCTCCCCAGCCGGTAAGGGGAAGAAAGTTGGCCGCACTGGCTGACTTCACGCCGGGAAGCGCGCCTACGCCTTCGATAACCTGCTGATAGAAATTGTTTACCTGCGGACCTTTCGGATAGTGCGAGTCCGACAGGAAAATCTGCATGGTCAACACATTCGCGGGATCGAAACCAAGGCTATCGGACATAATCAGGACAAAACTGCGAATCAATACTCCAGCGCCGACGAGCAGCATCAATGAAAGCGCAACTTCAGAAACCACCAGTGAAGACTGTATGAAGTGACTGCGACGGCCTCCGGTGGATCCGCGGCTTCCTTCCTTCAGCGACTCGAATAACTCCGAGCGCGATATTTGAACGGCAGGTGCGAGACCAAAGATAATTCCGGTCAGCAACGAAACAAACATGGTAAAGGCGAGAACGGAGCCATCAATACCGATCCATTCCGCGTGAGGAATCTGGCCACGACCGCCGGGAGGCGGAAGCGCTCCACGCAACAGGTGAATGCCGCCGTAGGCCACTGCGATACCCAGCACGCCTCCGATGACGGCCATCAGCGCGCTTTCGGTAAGGAGTTGGCGAAGGATGCGCTTGCGTCCGGCGCCCAAGGTGGCACGAACAGCGATTTCGCGCTCTCGCGTGGCGGCGCGAGCGAGCATCAAGTTCGCAACATTGGCGCACGCAATCAGCAGGACAAATCCAACGGCAACCAGCAAGATGACGATGGAGGGCCGAAGACTTTTGGTGAGCTCATCGTGGAACCCGGCCACGCGCACGCCATTTTCCTGGTCAATTCCCGGATATTGTTTTTTCAACTGGGCCATGATCGTTTCCATCTCGGCTTGTGCCTGAGGAGTCGCGACACCGGGACGCAATCGGCCGAATATGACGAGTTCATGGTCTTCGCGGTTGAGTTGAGCACGATTGAACGCGAAGGGAACCCAAACATCGAGCTCGGGCGCAATGCCATACAGAGAAAACGAGCGCGGCAGAACTCCGATGATCGTGTACGGTTTCTCGTCCAGCAAGATGGATTTGCCCAGGATAGTTGAATCTCCGCCGTAATGCCTTTGCCAAAGGGCATAGCTCAGGACGGCTACCTGTTCGTGGCCCGGTTGCTCGTCCTCCTGGGAAAAATCGCGCCCGACGGCGGGGCCTACACCGAGCATCCTGAAAAAATTGCCGGAAACCTGTGAACCGTGAACCTGTTCGGCGTCGCCACTTCCAGTGATGGTAAAAAGCAGCGAGCGCCAGCCGGAAAGTTCGGCAAACGAATGATTCATGTCCTGCCAATCCAGAAGTTCAGCGGGCGAAGTGGTTCCGCGCACCACGTTGCGATTAGGGTCCGTCTCCCAAATGGTGACGATGCGGCTGGAGTCGGGAAACGGCAGCGGCCGCAACAAGACGCCATTCACGATGCTGAAGATTGCGGCATTCGCGCCGATTCCGATGGCCAGAGTGAGGAGCGCGACCGCTGCGAAACCGGGGCTTCGCCGCATCACGCGCCAGCCATACCGCAGATCATTCCAAAAAGTTTCCATGGTGTTTGCTCCCGAGAGATTTAGGCTGGACGGTTATTCTACTGTGTATTGACCGTCTGTCTACCTCGACGGGACCTTAGTACCAATTTCCACAAGTTAAATTGATCCTTCATTCCTTTAGCTTCGGGTTCTTTACGCCGGTTTCGAGCTTGTTACGAACTTCACGCAGCACCCCGGGCGGCAGCGTGTCTTCGCGATCTTTAAGATAATCGCGGACGGCGCGCGGGTCGCGTTTAGCGAGCTCGCGTAAGGCCCAGGAAAGCGCTTTGGCCACCATGGGATCGCGATCGCCGTCGACCAGACGGCAAACTTGCAGCGTGCGATGAGCGTCACCGGCGCCCCCCTGCGACTTACTGTTGAGCGGCACGGTCGCGACCAGCGCAGCACGGCGCCACCAGCGGTCAATGGATTTCCCCCAGCCGTGAATAAGACTGTTGGGCACCCGCCTTTCGCGCCACACCGGGCCGGCAAGATAGACAGAAAAACAATCCACCGCGCTCCAGCTTGCCATTCCACGGCCGAGTTGTTCCAACTGCCAGGCATTCAGATGACCGAGCGCGCCCGGATGATGATGGATCAACTGGTAGGCCATGAAGCGATATTCCATACCTGGCACTTCGAGCAGAAGCGAAGCCAGTTCGATCACTACGTAGGGCGCGGCATCCTTCAAGCGTTTTGAAAAGTCGCGACGCAGTTGGCGCAAATCCGCGGTTGCGGCATGGGGCATGGCCGACAGTCGTTCGTCAATTTCCTGCGCCAGGGCTGAAACGCCCTGCAGGCTAGTTTCTTCCATACATTGTGCGACCATTCCGATTGGAACCGCCCCGGCGTTCAACCTGCTTCCATCATTCGTATCGCAAGGCCACGAGCGGATCCACGTTCATCGCCCGGCGCGCCGGGAAATAACACGCGGCAAGCGCAACGGCGACAAGCAGCAGCGCTACGCCCAGAAAAGTTGCCGGGTCCGTGGATTGCACTCCGAACAGCAAGCTTGAAAGAAATCTCGACAGAGTGAATGCTCCGGCGGTCCCGATCGCAACGCCCGCAAGCGCGAGCTTGGCTCCGCGGCCCAGCACCAAACCCAAAACATCACGCGGCTGCGCGCCGAGAGCCATGCGAATGCCCATCTCATTCGTGCGCAGGCTGACCACGTAACTCATGACCCCGTAGATTCCGACCGCAGCCAGCACGAGAGCGAGAACGGCGAAGACTGCTAAGAGCACGGTTGAAAAGCGGCGCGGCGAAACGGTAAGGGAAAGGATGTCGTCCAACGTCATTAGATTTGTGACCGGTAGGGCGGGACTGATTTTGTGTACCTCTTCCACCGCAGCATGCGCCACGACCGAGGGATCGCCGGAAGTGCGGACCAAGAAATACGGAGTCCATCCGCCCGCGGTGTAAATATCGAAGGTCTGCGGGGTGTCGAGTCCATATTGATGGACGTTGCCAACTACTCCTATCACCGGACTCCAGCAAGGTTGGGGATCGAGCCAGCACAAGTTGATGCGCTTGCCGATGGGATCTGCGCCGGGCCAGAATCTCTGCGCCAGTGTGGAATTGACAACGATGTTGGAACTGGACCAATCCTGCTCGGTGAACAAACGACCGTAGACAAGCGGAATCCCGATGGTAACGAAATAGCCGAGGCTAGCGGTTCGAAGTTCAGCAACGGGACGAGCGCCTGCGGCCGGAACGGTCTGACCTTCGACGAGGAACCGAGTGGACGCAACGGTGGTGAGGCCCAGAGGAAGCACGTCGATTGCCCCTACGCGCGTGACGCCTGGAATCCCTTCGATGCCTTGGGCCATCTGCTCAACTTCCAGTGATTGATGAATCCCCAACTGAGTTTGTTGGTCTGGCGTTAGTTTGTTTAACTCGGCGGCCGAGAGTTGCGGCTGCGAAACTTGCATGGTCAAAACGTGATCGGGGCGGAAGCCGGGATCGACTTCGAGCAGATGATGAAAACTTCGGAGCAGCAGGCCCGCGCCGATTAAAGGAATCAGCGCCAGAGCAATTTCAGAAACCACCAAAAAGCTGCGCAGCTTTTCTGCACCCGAGGAGTCGAAACCTCTGCCTGCTTTCTTCAACGCGCCATGCAAATCTGTCTTCAGCGCTTGAAAAGCGGGAATTAAACCGCACGCAATTCCGGCCAACCCACAAACGGCAATCGTAAAGGCGAGTACGCCGCCGTTTAGTGCAGCTACTTTCACGCTGGTCAGATCTTCCGGAGCGAAGGCTTGCAAAACATGCAAACCTGCGTTTGCCAGCAAGATGCCGAAAGCACCGCCGAGCAATGAAAGCAAAATGCTTTCGGTAAGCAATTGTCGTAGGAGCCTGGTTTTACTTGCACCCAAGGCAATTCGAAGCGCGATTTCTTTTTGGCGAGCTGCGTTGCGCGCGAGGAGCAAATTGACGATATTGGCGCAAGCAACCAGCAAGACCAATGTGACCGCGCCGAAGAGAATCAGCAGCGCGACGCGTAGTTTGGCGGCCGAGGGATCTTCCATTCGCTGCACGAGCACTCCCCAGCCTCTGTGGGTATCTGAAAAGGTAAGTTCTTCGCGGCGGTTTAGCGCGGCGAGCTCGCTCTGAGCTTGCGCAACTGTGACGCCGGGCTTCAGTCGAGCCAGCACGTTGTAGGGATGGTGCAGGCGGCCGGTCAAATCATCCTGATATTGGCCGACAGGCATCCACACATCGGCTGGGAGCGATAAACGGAATCCGGCAGGCAAAACTCCGGCCAGCGTGTAGCCTTTGCCATCCAGCGTGACGGTGCGACCAACTACGGAAGGGTCGGAACCGAATTTGTTTTGCCACAGGCGATAGCTCAGCAAAATTACAGGAGCGCTGGCAGGCTTATCTTCATCGCGAGTAAACACGCGCCCGATAATTGGATGAATGCCGAGCATTGGAAATAGGTGGGAAGTTGCGAAGGCTGCCTTGATGCGCTCGGGTTCGCCTTCTCCGGTCAAGTTGAAGCCTTGAGATATATCCACATACGCAGCCATGTCGGAAAAATCCTGCGCTTGTTGCCGCCAATCCTGAAAATCACCTGGCGACAAGCCAAGCTGGGGCCAGGCGGGCAAGTACGTGTTCCATACCTGAACCAGACTCTCCGGACTTTGGTAAGGCAGCCGTTGTAGAAGGACCGCGTTCACGACGGAAAAAATTGCTGTGTTCGCGCCGATGCCCAGCGCGAGGGTGAGCACCGCGACGATCGTGAAACCGGAATTCTTCGCAAGCGTTCGAATGCCGTAACGAATGTCTTGAAGCAGTGAACCCATATTTTCCTTAGACTAAGAGACTATTCGTATCGAAGCGCAACCATTGGATCCACCCGCATCGCGCGACGTGCGGGAACATAACACGCTACAAGCGCAATAAATGCCAGTACCGCTGATGTGGAGAAAAAGGTCAGCGCGTCGGTTGGCTTCAGTCCGTACAACTGGCTGGCTACCACGCGCGACAAGGCCAGCGCCCCAGCAAGTCCAATCGCCATTCCGGCAATAACGATCCTCATCCAGTAGGCCGCCATCATTTTCAGCACACTGCCGGGCTGCGCTCCGAGCGCCATACGCACGCCGATTTCATGCGTGCGCTGCGCTACTGAAAAAGCCATCACGCCGTAAATTCCCAGACCAGCCAGTAACAAAGCCAGGGCGGAAAAAGCTCCGAGCAGGATGGAACTGACGCGCCTGAGCGCGAGCGATTCGTCCGCCAGTTGATCCAAGCCAACAATTTTGTAAATGGGCTGGTCTTTGTCCAGCGACCAGATCGCTTGCTTCACGGACGATGTGAGACTGGAGGGAGGCCCGGTTGTGCGCACTACAAAAGCGACTACCGTGACGGGGTCCTGTGCGAACGGCCGGAAGAGCGTGCCGCGAACTTTCTCCTCCAAACCAAAGGCATGCATATCGCCCACGACTCCGACTATTTCCCACAAGTCAGGCTTCCCGGAGTCTCCCAAATTCAAGCGCTCGCCGATAGGATCGCGGCTTCCGAATAGTTGATGAGCCAGCGTTTCGTTGATGATGACAACTTGCGGCGCATCCTTGCGATCCTGTTCGGTGAAATCGCGGCCCTTCAGAAGCGGAATTCCCATGGTTCTAAAATATTCTGGCGTGACTCTTTCCGATTTTGCGCTTGGCGGCTGGCCAGGCGCGGGCTCGGGCTGACCTTGGACGGTGAGATTGGCAGCGTTCCAGAATCCGCTCAGGGGCATAAAGTCGGCGGCGGCCGCGTATTCGACGCCCGGTTGTCGTCTGATTTGTCCGAGCACTTCACTCGCGAATTCGAAGGGCTTCTGAGGCTGGGCGGGCGGGTACTTGTTTTGGGACAGGATCAGCTGTGCCGAAATAATGTGGTCTGCGTCGAACCCCAGATTTCCTTGCAACAGATTACGAAAACTTCCGATCATCAATCCCGCGCCAACCAATAGCACGAGCGCCAGCGCAAATTCACTGACGACAAGCGCACTGCGCAAACGAAGTTCGCCCGAGCCGGCGGTCATGCTGCGGCCGGATCCTCTCAATCGTTCCGCGGAAGCGTCTGCTTTCAGACTCCGCATGGGAGCCATTCCGAATAGCAATCCGGTGAGAACAGCCACCAGCAGGGTGAAAACGAACACGCGACCGTCCATCGGAATGCTGGTCACCTGCGGGATGTTCAGATTGGCGATGTTATTTGGAAAAATGGACAGCAAAAAGCTGGTGACGCCGGATGCGATCACTAGCCCCAGCATTCCTCCCATCAACGACAATGCGAGACCTTCGGTCAGAAATTGTCGAATCAGACGCCCGCGACTTGCGCCGAGCGCAACGCGGATGGCGATTTCCTTGCGCCGCCCTGCGGCGCGCGCAAGCATCAAACTGGCAATATTGGCGCACGCAATCAGCAGAACGAAACCCACCGCGCCGAGCAGAACCAGCAGCGGCATTTTTACATCGCCTGCGATTTCCTCCCGCAGGGGGACCAGGGTCACGCTATTACCGCCATCGGTTTGCGGATGCTCCCGCGCAATTCGCTGCTCGATTGAATCCATCTGGGCTTGCGCCTGCTTCAGGGTGACGCCCGGTTTCAGCCGCCCCATGATACGGAGCGGCGTGTCGTCGTAGTTGGCCAGATACGATGTGGGAAGGGCCAGTGGCGTCCAGAGTTCGACCGTCGACGGATATTTGAAATTGGGCGGCATCACGCCAACCACGGTGAACGGTTTTCCAGTCAGCGTGATCGATTGGCCCACGATACGGGGATCGGCTGCGAATGCGCGTCTCCATATCGCATCGCTTAGAACGACAACATCTGCGCCGCCGGGCCGGTCTTCTTCGTCGAGAAAGGTGCGGCCCAACTCGGGTCGCGTGCCCAGCAGGCGAAAATAATCGGCGGAGAATTGATAGCCGATCACATTCTGAGGTTCGCCCCCACCCGTGAGAGTGAAAATCTCATCGCTGGAAGCTGCTATGCCTGAGAAGACGCTGTTTCCGGATTTCCACTCAGCGAAATCACCACCAGAGGCCGGAGCTATTTTGTCGCCTCTGGGTATGTTGGAAATCCAGACTCTCACGAGTTGGCTGGGCTGACGGTAGGGAAGGGGCGCGAGGAGCACAGCATTGACAACCGAAAAAATTGCGGTATTCGCTCCGATGCCGAGAGCGAGCGTCAAGACCACAATTGCCGTGAAACCAGGACTCTTCCCGAGTGTGCGAAATGCGTATCGAATATCCTGGAGGAACGTCGCCATATTTTCTCCTGTGATGTTGAACGCCTGCTCAGAACCTCGACTCTATTCGCATCTCAAAGCCACGATTGGATCCACGGCCATCGCGCGCCTGGCCGGGACATAGCAGGCGACGAAAGCAACCAACGCGAGAAGAATCGCCACTACTAGAAGAGTGAGCGGATCCGTGGGACTCACGCTAAAAAGCAGACCCTTCAAAAACCTGGTAAGGGCGAGTGAAGCAGCCAGGCCCATGCCGAGGCCAATCAGTCCCAATGACATTCCGTGTTTCAGTACGAGCCCAAGCACATTGGAATTTTGCGCTCCCAATGCCATGCGGATGCCAATTTCACGTGTACGCTGACCAACGTTGTAGGCGATTACGCCGTAAATCCCAACGGCCGCCAGCAACAGCGCCAGCCCTGCAAAAATACCCAGCAGTAATGACGCGAGGCGCGGCTGCGCCAAGGATTGGGCGAGGATCGAATCCATGGGAAGAATTCCGGTCACCGGCATGTCGGGATCAACGGAATGAATCGCGTCAACGATCGGCTTTGAAAGAGTGGCGGGCGGCACCGCTGTGCGCACCACCATGCTAATCGCCGATAGGGGCATGAACTGCGCCAGATCGTCGTTGTTCATTACGCTCATCGAAAAATATGCGGAGGGCCGGGGAATATCATCGAGGCCGAACTGATGGACTTCCGGCGCGACGCCGATGATCTCGAGCCAGACTGGCTTGCTGTCCTTTCCGTCGCCGTCCGTCCACAACGAAATGCGTTTACCGATGGGATCTTGACCCGCGAAATAGCGGTCGGCAGCGGTGCGATCGATGATTACAACCCTTGCTCTGGTGGCGTCGTCCTGCTCGGTTAGATCGCGGCCGCGAAGCAAAGGCATGCCCATGGAAGCGAAGAATTGCGCGCTGATGATCCGAAATTCCACATATTGTTCCTGTTCGGCTTTGGGAGCCGGACGTCCCTCGATGGTGACATCGCCATTTATGTTATTTCCCGAGAACGGTGGGTCAATGATGGTGGCGGCAAAACGTACTCCCGGCACATTTCTCATGGCCGCGAGCATGGCCCGCACGGAAGCAAGGCGAGCCGGTACAGCTTCGGAAGTCAGGCTCGTGACATAAAAATTCATAGTCAACAAATCATGGGGCTCGAACCCGGGCGCAACGCGGATAAGAGAACCGAACGAGCGAATCAAAAGCCCTCCGCCGACTAACAAAAGCATGGCGAGAGAAACTTCCAGAACTACCAGCGCGTTTTTAAAACGCGAACCTCCGCCCGCAGATCCTGAGCGTTCGCCTGCATCACGAAGCGCTTGGTTCAAATCGATGCGCATGGCTTGGATGGCGGGCGCCAACCCGAAAAACAAACCGCTGATTATCGAAAGGCCGAGCGTGAAAAGGAAAACGTTGCGATCGAGTGTCACTGGTCCCATTTGCCGGACCAGCCCCGCGGGAGTTACGGACAAAAGCGCGCTGGTTCCAACCTCCGCCAGCAAAAGACCAAGCCCAGCGCCGACAAGAGCCAGCAAAATGTTTTCACTCAAAAGCTGGCGGAGCACGCGACCCGGGCCGGCTCCCAAAGTTGCTCGCACAGCCATCTCTTTTCGCCTGGTCTCACTCCGTGCGAGCAAAAGATTGGCAACGTTTACGCAGGCGATCAGCAATACAAAACCAACAGAAAGTTGCAGAACTAAAAGAGCTAGCCGTATGCTCAAGACGCGGCGTTCTTGCAACGAAACGACTACAATTCCCCGAGAGTCATTGCTGTCCGGATACTGCTGCCGCAAGCGGCTAGCGATTGTGTCCATGTCCGCGCGCGCGGAGGCGAGCGCTACGCCGGGCTTCATGCGTCCAAAAACCTGCAACCAATGCGAGCCACGAGAGCGGGTAAGCAGCGGATTGTCGGCTTGAAGCGGAGTCCATAGCTCTTCGTTAGACGGCGATTGAAAAGATGCGGGAACAACGCCGACCACGGTGAAGGATTGTCCACTCAGCGTGACTGACTTCCCGAGGATACCGGGATCGCCGCCAAACACCCTCCGCCATAGACCGCCGCCGATAATCACAACGTTGCTGCCGCCCGCTTTAAATTCACCGGGAAGAAACATCCGGCCCAAGTCGGGCGTAACGCCAAAAATATTAAAAAAATCCGGGGTGATATAAGCAGACGAGATGCGTTGCGCTTCGCCCGTTCCGGTTAGATTGAATCCGTTTGTGTAGTAGGCCGCGAGGGCGGAGAACGATTGGTTTTGGGCGTGCCAATCGAGAAAATTGGGACCGGACACGGAACCTTGCCACTTCTTGCCGAGAATGGTTTCGTTCAGGGTGACGATCTGCTGCGGCTGAGGATACGGCAGCGGACGCAACAGCACCGCATTCACCACGGAAAAAATTGCAGTGTTTGCGCCAATGCCCAGCGCCAGCGTCAAAACGGCGATTAGAGTGAATCCGGGATTCTTCAGCAACATTCGCGCACCAAAGCGAATGTCTTGCAACAATGTTTCCATGTCGTCCTCTTTCGCCCGAAACTCCTACTGGTGAATCCAGCCGGCAGCTATGCTGCGCCGGCCTTTTGACCGTCCACGATCCAGCCATCGGCCAATTGAATAATGCGGTTACCGTAGGCAGCCCATGCATCGTTGTGCGTAACCTGGATGATGGTGGTCCCGTCTTCATTCAATTTCTTGAGCAAATCCATGATCATTTTCCCCTGGCTTGAATGCAGGCTGCCGGTAGGCTCGTCTGCCAGAATCAATTTCGGCTTGCCGATTACAGCGCGTGCCACAGCCACGAGTTGCTGTTGACCGCCGGAGAGTTGATTGGGAAACAAGGATTTTTTGCCTACAATCTGGAAACGGTCGAGGATGTCCGCAACCATTCCTTCGCGCTCAGTCTTCTTGATATCGCGATAGGAAAGCGGGAGGTCGAGATTTTCGGCAACGGTGAGGTTGTCGAGCAAATGGTATTGCTGGAACACGAAGCCAATGTATTTCTTGTGCAGTTCAACGCGGCGGCGATTGTCCAATTTATGGACAGCGTTATCGAGCAGGTGGTACTCGCCCTTCCAGGCGCCGTCGAGCATTCCAACGATGCCCATCAGCGTGGACTTTCCCGCCCCTGAGGGGCCCATGATGGTGATGAAATCGCCGTCGGCGATGTCCAGATTGATGCGGCGTAGCACCCAGGTCTTTCCGGCGCCCGATTCGTAAACTTTTTCGACATCTCTAAGTTTGATCACTATGTCTCACTCCTTGTTAGGCCAACGCGATTATTAGGCTCTCGGTCTCATGCAATTTCACGGTGCAAAATTATTATTCATGGCGTAAAGCTGCGATCGGATCCACGCGCATGGCTCGCCGCGCCGGAATATAAGCCGCAAGTGCCGCGGCCAAAGTCACAACGCACAACACCACCACGAACGTCATCGGATCCGTTGCGCTAATTCCAAACAGCAGAGTGCTCATCCCGCGTCTGGCCGGTATCGAAATCAGTGCTCCCACAGCCGCTCCGAAAACTGCCAGCCGCAGTCCGTGCCCGACCACTAGGCGCAAAACGTCTTTTGCTTGTGCTCCCAGCGCGATGCGGATTCCAATTTCGCGTAAGCGCTGGTTCACACTGTAAGAGAGCACGCCATAGATCCCGATCGCCGCCAGCAGCATGCCTAACGCTCCAAGGACGCTCGCCAGAGTGGCCGCGATTCGGTTTGCGAAAAGTGACACGTGCAGCAATCCCTCCAGGTCGTCGGTCTCAATCGGCTGCACTTTGGCGTCGAGTGACTTTGCCGCGGCGCGGACGGCGCTGATTACGGCCGCCGTGGGGATGGCAGCGCGCACCAGAATGTTAGCTTCTGTTCCATCCGCTTGCAGCTGGGGAAAATAGATAAACGGGCGAGGATCTTCATTCATGCGGTGGTACTTGATATCGTGCGCCACGCCCACCACGGTGCGCCACACTCCCCCCACCTGAACTTGGCGGCCCAACGCATTGGCTCCCGGCCAGAAGCGGTTCGCCATGGTTTGATTCACGATCACAACTCTTGGAGCGCCGGTGCGATCCTGTTCCGAAAAATCACGCCCATTGATCAGTGGAATTTGCAGGGTATGGAAATAATCGGGACCGATTAGGTTGTAATCGATACCCATGTCTTCATTAGGCTTAGGTGTGTAACCCTGAATCTGTACACCTGCATAACCGCGTCCTGTGAACCACAGGGGCACCCACAGTTCTGAGCTAACCGACTGCACTCCCGGATACGCGCGAATTCGTTCGATCAAATGATCGAAATAAAGGGCGCCTTGCGGACCGCTGTAGTCCGTAGCCCGCAAATCAAATGCGGCAACCGTCACGTACTTGGAATTGAACCCCGGACCTTTGTTCTCAGCGTTGTGCAAGCTTCGCAACAGAAGACCGGCGCCCATCAACAAAACAGTCGCAAGTACCATTTCTGAAATGACCAGAAGATCGCGCAGGCGATGAGTTCCGCTTGCTGCGCCGGATGCGCGGCTGCCTTCTTTGAGCGACTGGTTCAATTCCGTACGCGAGCCGCGCCAGGCCGGCGCCAACCCGAAAACGATTCCGGTTCCGAGGGACAGGATTACGGTGAATGCGAGCACAGCGCGATCGACGCCCAGAGGAAGAGCGACCGGCAGATGCATCGGTGGCAGGAAAAACGTAAGGAGATTCGTTCCCCAGAGCGCGAGAAGCACGCCGCCAAGGCCCCCGGCCGTGGCGAGCAACAAACTTTCGATAAGCAACTGGCGCATCAGACGTTTGCGGCTGGCTCCCAACGCCGCGCGTATGGCAATTTCTCTTTCGCGAGAAGTCGCGCGCGCCAGCAATAGGTTGGCCACATTTACGCAACCGATTAGCAGCACAAACAAAGCAACAACCATCAGAAATCCCAGTACGCTGCGCAGAAAATCCTGCACGCCGTAGTGAGCGCCCCATACCGGCGTTAGGAAAACTCCCACACCTTTTTCCGCGTTCGGATATTCCTTTTGGAAATCGGCGGCTAGTGTGGTCATCTCGGCCTGAGCTTGCGTCATGGTTACGCCGGGCTTTAGCCGGCCCATGATGTGGACGAATGTAGGCCAGCGCTCTTCCATGTCCTCGCCGGGCAAAATCTGGGGCTGCATCATCATGGGAACGAAATATTCGGCGTTGATGCCCACGATGGTTCCGTAGAAATTTTGCGGAGCTACACCGATCACCGTAAACGGATGGCCGTTAAGGTGAACGGTGCGGCCCAGCACTTTAGGATCGGAACCAAAACGGCGTGCCCACAATCCATGGCCGAGAACTACACTCGGATCGGAATTCAAGCCCTGATTGGGCACCGCATGAAACGTGCGTCCCATGGCTGCTTGAACGCCCAGCACGTCAAAATAATTCTCCGTCGCAATGATTCCCCACACGCGTTCCGCTGGAGCAGCGTTTCGCAGGCTCATATCCACGCCTGCCATTTCAAATCCAATTAAACCGGAAAAAACATCGTTGCGGTCGCGATAATCTTTGTAATCCGGGTAAGAGCTGGTGTGGTATTCCCCACTGGGCATCACGCTCTCGATGGCAATGAATTGGTCCGCGTGCGCGATTCCCGGGAGCGGATTCAGCAGAACTGTGCGAATCCAACTGAAAACCGTGGCATTTCCGCCGATACCGAGAGCCAGCGTGAGAACGGCCACGGCGGCAAATCCCGGCGCCTTTGCCAACATTCGCAAACCGTAGCGCAGGTCTTGAAGCAAGGTATCCATTCCGGGTCTCCGTCCAAATTTATTCAGCAGCGCTGTCATTCATAGCGCAAAGCCACCATGGGATCCACGCGCATCGCCCGCCGAGCAGGAATGTAACAAGCCAGCAGCGCCACCGCAGAAAGCAGAATTGCCACCGCGGCAAATGTAAGGGCGTCCGTGGCAGCAACGCCAAAAAGCATGTTTCGCATAAAACGCGTTAGAACAAATGACACGAGCAGGCCGATCGCAAGTCCGCTAACGATCATTCGCAAACCTTGACCCAGCACCAGACGGAACACGTCACTCTGTTGTGCTCCCAGCGCCATACGGATCCCGATTTCGTGCGAGCGTTGGCGCGTGGTGTAGGAAATCACGCCATAAATCCCGACGGCCGCCAGGAGCAGCGCCAGCAGACCAAAAGCTCCCACAAAAGTGCCGGCGATACGCTGCCCGGTGCTGGCAACCTGCACGCGCGACTTTAGGGTGGACTCATCGTAAACGGGCAAGTCGGCGTCCAAGCTGTGAATCGCCTTCTGGACTGCTGCGGTGTAGGCGAGCGGGTTCCCGGAGACGCGCGCATGAATGACGGGCGAAGAATCGTAGTCCTGAAATGTCGGAAGATACAAAAACGGTTGCGCCGCCTCGTTCAGCGAATTGTAGTTCGCGTTATGCGCAACCCCAATCACGGTGAACCACACACCGTCGGCGAAGATACGTTTGCCGAGCGCATTCTGTTGCGGCCAATATCGCTCAGCAAAATTTTGATTCACCATGGCTACCGGTTGCGAGGTGCCTGTATCTTTCGCCGTGAACTCGCGTCCCGACACCAAGGGAATCTCCATCGTGCGCAAATAGCTCGGTCCCACTGTAGCCGCGGCAATTTCCATTGATTCATGCGGCTGCGGCAGGTAGCCCTCGGGCGAAGCCGGCATGGAGCTGTTTGTGTAACCCAGCGGCACCCAGCTGGATAACGAGACTGATTCCACGCCAGGGAGCGCTTCCAACTTCGCTAAAAGCTGCCGATTAAATTCCAGTCCGCGAGCCTGGCTATATCCGGAGGGAAGCAGACTGTAAGAAGCGAGCAATACATGGTCCGGGTTGAAACCTGCATTGAACTGCTGCGCCTGGCGGAAACTTCTAATAAATAGTCCCGCGCTGACGAGCAGAAACAGTGAAAGCGAAATCTGCGCGACGACCAGAGCGCTTGATAATCGGGCTCTGTGAAGCCCCACAGAAGCGCTGCCGGCCTCTTCTTTCAGCACTGAAACCGGCGACATATCGGAAGCGCGCAGCGCCGGGAGAATGCCGAATATAACGCCGGTGATGACCGAGATCGCGAACGTAACGAAAAACACCGCGCGATCGATGGGTATATTGAGCCCGATGGGAATACCGGTGGGTGGGATAAATTCCGCGAGCGTTCCGGTGGTCCAGGCGGTTAGAAACATGGCCAGAACCCCACCAGCTAAAGACAAGACTAGGCTCTCCACCAGTAGTTGCCGAATGAGGCGCGACCTGCTGGCGCCAATGGAAAGGCGAATGGCAATTTCGTGCCGGCGAGAAACCGACTTCACCAGCATCAGGTTCGCCACGTTGGCGCAAGCAAGCAATAAAACCACGCCCGCGATGGCCATCAGCATCGGAAGAAGAACGTACATATAAGCATTTGCGCCAAAGGGCGCACGCCAGAGCGGATACAACGTCACGGCGTTGGCGCCCAAATGCGAAGTAGGAAATTGCTCGACGATATGGCTCATGAGCAGATCCATCTCCGCTTGCGCTTGCGCGCGAGAAACCCCCGCAGCAAGACGTCCCATGAGCATCAGCCAGGTCTCGCTGCGAGTCTGCAGCTTGTCGCGATTGGAATCGAGCCCGGCCTGCATCACCAAGGGGACCCAAAGCTCGGCGCGCAGACCGGTTTGAGTGCCTTGGAACACGGCCGGCGCCACACCGATGATCGTGAATGGTTGTTCGTTGATCCTTAATGTTTTGCCGATCACGGAAGTATTTCCGCTGAAACGAATCTGCCAGAGGCGATAACTGATGACCACGACCGGCGCGCCGCCCGGCTTCTGGTCCTCCACGGGCAAAAAACCACGGCCCAGAATTGGATGGATGTTGAGCACGTCAAAATAATTTGCCGAGGCCAGCGTGCCCCAAACGCGCTCAGGCTTGCCGTTGCCTGTGAGATTCATGGGACGAATGTGGTAAGCGATCATTCCAGAAAAACTTCGACTACCGTTGCGCAGGTCCATGTAATCGAGATAGGAAAATGGGATGGGTGCTCGGGCGGTTCCACCTTCTGTCATGGTGACAAGATCGGCAGTACGCGTGACGCCCGGTATGGGATTGAGCAAGGTGGAATTGATCCAACTGAAAATTGTCGAATTGGCGCCGATGCCAAGCGCAAGCGTAACCATTGCGATGGCTGCAAAGCCGGGAGATTTCTTTAGGATTCGGAGGCTGTACCGGAAGTCAGCAAGCAAAGCGGCCATTTCGCTCCTCTCCCAACGCGCTACCGCACTGCAATCGCAATCAAAGTTGCGTCATCGTGCCAGTTGCCGCCGCAGAACGTTCCGACGGTATCGAGAATTGTTTTCTGCAATTGTTCCGCGCTTGCTTCGCAATTTTCCCGGAGCAGCTGAATCAGGCGCGCGTCTCCAAATTCTTCACCTTCCGGAAGGCTAGCTTCCGCCACGCCGTCGGTGAACAGCAGCACGCGATCTCCCGGCTGAAGCGTGCAGGTGCCCGCGATAAAATTTTGAGATTGGAAAATCCCCAGCACGCTTCCGCCTTCATCCAAGCGATCGTGCGTGCCGTCGCGATGCACAACAATCGGAGCATTATGTCCGGCGTTGGAGTAGCAGATTTGCCGGGACGCACGGTCGAGTTGAGCGTAGAAAAATGTGATGAAGCGATCGCTCGCGATGTTGCGGTAAATCAGGGTGTTCAAGCGCTCGCACAAAATTTCCGGAGACATGGCCGGCGAAGCAAGACCGCGCACGGCGGCCTGCAGATTGGACATCAGCAACGCCGCAGGCATCCCCTTTCCGGCAACATCGGCGATGCACAGACCCAGCGTATCTTCTCCAAACGACAGAACGTCGTAGTAATCACCGCCCACCACGCGCGCCGGCTGCCAAGCGCCTGCGATTTCATATCCGGCAATTTGCGGAATTTCCTTGGGCAAGAATCCGAGCTGGATGGCGCGGGCCTCTTCAATTTCGCGTCCTTGGCGTTGCAGCTGGGAAGCGATTTCGTTTTGCGAGCGATTATTCTCAATTGCGCTTCGGCGGGCGTTACGCCGTTCGCGCCCTATGTCAATTTGCTTTTGTAAGACTTCCAGAAGCCGAGTGTTGACCCACGGCTTTTCGACAAAATCACCAACGCCCCGCTGCATGGCCTCTACAGCGAGCCCGACCGTAGCCCAACCGGTCATTACGACAATCGGCGGCGCGTCTCCTGAGTCTTTCAGTTGCGTGAGGATATCCAGGCCTTCACGGCCGGAGGTGGTATCGCGCGCGTAATTCAGGTCCATTAAAACCAGATCGAACTCGGATCGCCCGAGCGCTTCCAGCAACCCTGCCGGAGAAGTCACTGCTTCGGTCACATAGCCATGACCTTTCAATAGTAGGCGAAGGGCCTCTAGGACGTCTGGCTGGTCATCCGCTATGATTATGCGCGCCTGGGTCGGTCCAGCTTGATTCATCAGTTCAACCGCCATGGTATCCATCTCGGTAGGCTCGTCTGCGCTCTTTTAGCGGGAACGTCCTTGCGAGCCTCCCATATATGGGCAGTTCGGATTCCAGCAGAGCCTGCCTCTAAATACCGTGGCAAGAATACATTGCGGGAACTATACGCACGACCCACGGCGGCACATGACCAGTTACGGGAATGTTTGTCGCGATTCCGGACAATGTTGCCCGGCAAGCCCTACTCATATCGCAAGGCGACCATTGGATCCACACGCATGGCCCGGCGGGCAGGAACGTAGCAAGCTGCCAGAGCTACAGTAAGCAGTAATGCCGAAACCCCCAAGTAGGTGAGTGGATCGATCGGGCTGATGGTGAGAAAGTCGCCGATCAAGCGCGCTGTCCCTAGCGCCGTGGCGATTCCTAAGGTCAGACCGATTGCGATGATAAATAATCCTTGGCTGAAGATCAGTTTCAGAATGTCGATTCGTTGCGCCCCCAACGCCATGCGAAGACCGATCTCATGCGTTTTCTGGCTGGAGGCATAGGAAATTACGCCGTACACTCCGACAACCGCCAGGACCAGTCCCAGAATGCCCAGTAGCGCCGCCAGCACTGCGCCAAGCTGATAAAAAAGCAAACCATTCAAAGTGTTGAGGGCCTGGCTCATGGTATTTACGTCGAACACCGGTAAGTCTGGCGCAAGTGTTCCAACCACGCGTTCAATCTCAGGCGTCATCGCGTCCGGAGCACCCAGTGTGCGCACCTGCAAAGTCTCGAACGAATTCCCGACATATTGTTGAAAGAACGGGAGGAAGAAATAGGGTTTCACGGGACCGCGCAGTCCCTCAAAGCGGGCGTCTTTTACCACACCGACGACTTGTATCCAGTGTTTCTGGTCAGATCCAATCTTGAATTGGCGTCCGATCGGATCGGCATTCGGCCAAAACTGCTTGGCCATCGCTTGATTTATAATGCCGACATACGGGGTGTTCGCGTCGTCCGTGGATTTGAATGCGCGGCCGGTTACGATCGGAATTTCCAAGGTCGCGAAATAGTCCTGCGAAATCAAAGTGTATTGAATCGACGGCGCGGCCTGATCCGGCGGTGGCTGATAACCTTCGACGGTCGGGGTATCAACTGAATTGACGTAGCCCAGCGGAACTGAGCTTGCAATGCTGGCTGACTGCACACCCGGAAGCGCGCGGACGCGATCGAGCAGGTTTTTGTAGAATTCTCGGTACTGGACATCGTTGTAACCGATCTCGTTAGGATCCATGCTCATATTCAGTAAATGGCTCGGATTGAAACCCAAACTCGTCTGCTGCGCTTTACCTAGGCTGCGAGTAAAGAGTCCGGCGATGATCAGCAGCATCAGTGAACCTGCTACCTGCGCCACCACCAGCGTGCTGCGCAAACGATTCTTGCCTCCCACTACGCCGCGTCCGCCTGCATGCAAAATAGCGCTTAGGTTTCCGCGCGACGCGCGGATGGCCGGAACAAGTCCCACGACGATTCCGGTTAGCAGCGCGAACAAGAAGGCATACGCAAAAACGCGCCAGTCAAAATGGAAATCAAAGTGCACCGGCAAATCTGTTTGCAGATGAATGGAACTGAGCGCCGAACTACCCCATTTGCCAAGAAGAATTCCTACCGCCCCACCCGCAAGCGCCAATAGAATGCTCTCGGTAAGAAGTTGCCGGATTAGACGAGCGCGTGCTGCGCCCAGCGCCGCTCGAATGGCCATTTCACGTTCGCGGATCGTCGCGCGAACCAGCAAAATATTGGCCACATTGACGCATGCCAGCAGCAACACCAGCGCCGCCAAGCCCAAAAAAAGAGTGGAGACCACCAAGACGGTATTGTTGGGATCCGGATTCGGCCGCGCGCGCAACTCCGGATAGGCTTTCACGTCTAGATCCTTGTCTACATCCGGATATTGTTGCGAGAGACGCTGGGCCACGACCGCCAGTGAGGCGTTCGTTTTTTGAAAGTCCGACGTCGATGTCAAACGCCCCAGCACGATGACTACACGGTTTCCGCGATTGGTCATGAAATCGCGGGGATAACCTCCCATCGGCGCCAGACCGATCGGCATGTATCCCTGAACGGAAACCAGGGCATTAATTCCATAAAAGCCCTCAGGCGCCACGCCGACGATCGTGATCGGCTGGCCGTCCACCAAAACTTTCTTGCCTACAATCGCGGCATCGCCTCCAAAGCGCGTCTTCCAATACGAATAGCTGATCACTAACACCGGATCGGCTCCGAGTGTTTCGCCCTCAGAAGGCAAAATGAAGCGGCCGAGGGCTGGCTTTAATCCCAAGGTGGTGAAGAAATTGCCGGAGACATAGGAGGTCATGATGCGCTCTGGTTTCGCTCCCGCAGAGCTGAGCCCGTCCAAACCCAGTATGTATCCCGCTAATCCCGAGAAAGTTTCCGAACTTTGGCTTTGAATGTCGCGGAAGTCGGGAAAGGAAAGGGTTGGTTGCACCGGTCCATTTTTCTGCTGCGCGGCAAGAACTACGATCCGTCCCGGGTCCTCGACCGGCAGCGGCCGAAGCAATAAAGAGTCCACCATGCTGAAAATGGCGGTATTAGCGCCGATCCCCAGGCCCAGCGTGATGACGGCAATGATCAGAAAGCCGGGGTTCTTCAAGAGCATTCGGGCGCCATAACGAATATCCTGCGTCAGCGTTTCCATGTTTCACTCCTTCTTGCTTCGGACCGGCGCTGCCTGGGCCATCCGCACCGCTGCCTTGGTCTACCCTTTGGTACGTGTTTTCCTCAACGCATGTTTCAACATTCCTGAAATGAGTTGGAGTAACTTTACTCGTGACGCAGGGCGACCATCGGATCCACAGCAGCAGCTCTTCGCGCGGGAAGCCATCCAGCTAGAAATGCAACAGCTGAGAGCATCACAGCCGCCACTAAAAACACCAACGGGTTGCTAGCTTTTACTCCAAATAGCTGGGACTCGATTAATTTGCCGACGGCAAAGGCCGACACAAGTCCTATGACGAGGCCTGCAGCGGATATGCGCACGTTTTCGCGCAGCACTAGCCAAGCAACATTTTGTTGCGTGGCGCCCAGCGCCATGCGTATTCCGATTTCGCGAGTACGACGCGACACCATATAGGCCATCACGCCGTAGAGTCCGATGGCGGCCAGCAACGCGGCGAGCACGCCCAGACACAGCGAGAAAAAGGTCAGCAGCCGCTCGGAAAAAGCAATCTCATCCAATTCCTGGTCCAAGGTTTTCAGATCGAACACCGGCAGGTTTGCATCCGCGCTCTGTACGGTTTTGCGCAGTGTGGATGCCAAGGCAGCAGGTTCAACGTTTGTGCGCACATAAAATGTCGCGTTCCCCTGATGCGTGTCTTGCGCGTAAGGAATATAAACAAGCGGCCGGATCTCTTGTCGCAAGTCGGTGTTCTTGCTGTCTTTCACCAAGCCAACAATTTCAATGTCGGGATGCACTCGATTGCCGGACCCAAATGCAAAACGGCGGCCAATCGGATTCTGTCCCTGGAAGAACTTTTGCGCCGTTTTTTCGCTAACGATTGCTACTTTGGGCGCGGAAGAAACATCGCGATTATCGAACTCGCGTCCGGCCAGCAGCGGAATTCCCAAAGTCGAAAAGAAATACGGACCGACCCAGTTTTGTTGCACGTCTGTATTTGTGTCCTCCGTCATCGGAAACCCTTCCGGAGTAATATTTGCGAAAGCGTCGCTGTTGGACAGCAACGCCATTTCCGAGGCGCTAACGGACCGCACTCCTGGCAAAGCGGCTATGTTTTCTCGGAGCCGATCGACAAACGCGACGGTTTGTTCCGGTGTGTAACGATTCAACTCGGGCGAAACCGAAAATTGGACCACGTGGTCGGTGCGAACTCCGAGGTCCTGGCCTTTTAAATTCATCAGGCTACGGGCGAAAAATCCGGCCGATGCCAGCAAGACTACGGTTAGGGCTACCTGCGAAACCAACAGCACCTTGCGCAATCGCACATTCGATTTGCCGCCAAAAACATTTGCTCCCTGTTCTCGTAGAGTGGTCTGCAGATCCGCGCGTGTGGAGCGCAGCGCTGGGAGAAAGCCGAACAGAATTCCGGTCAGGACGGAAAGTCCAAATGCAAAAGCCAGCACACGATAGTCGAGCTTTCCTTGTAGTCCTGAGGCGCCGATATTGTCGGGCACCGAGCTCACCAGCGCGCCCAGCGTCCAGGATCCGACGATCAATCCCGCAGCTCCGCCCGCTAGCGAAATCAGCAAACTCTCGGTCAGAAGTTGCCTGATCAACCGCCAGCGACCCGCACCCATGGCCATCCTGACTGCGATTTCTCTTTGCCGGGCCTCGCCGCGCGCCACTAAAAGGCTGGCGAGGTTTGCGCAGGCGATCAGCAGCACCAATCCCACCATGGATAGTAAAATCCACAGCGGCTGCCCCGCATCGTGCTGAAGGATCGGACGTCCATGCGACCCCGAGTCCAACAAAATTCTCTTCTCCAGAAATTCCTTCTTTGATTGTGACGATAATTTCATGGCGGAAGACTCGGACTGCAAGATCGCGCTATATTCGGGCTGCAGACCGGCTTCCGCCTTCGCGGGGCTGATTCCGGGTTTTAATCTCCCCAGAATCGCAAGCCAATGATCCTGACGGTCTGCCAGCCCGTCCCAGTTTGGCGTCATCTGGGCTTTCATAGTCATGGGGACGAAAAGTTCGGGCGTCTGTCCCACTTGCACTCCAAAGAAACCGGAATGCACGATTCCCACTACGGTCATGGAAATTCCGTTCACAACCAGTTGCTTGTTCAAAATTCCAGGATCGCGGCCGAAACGGCGCTGCCAATATCCATAGCTCAGCAGCACTACCGGATTCGCGCCGGGCGCGGTTTCATCTTGCGAATTGAAAAGGCGTCCGAACGCCGGGCGCACGCCCAGCACTTCAAAATAATTTCCGGTTACAAGTTCCGCGTTGGCGAGTTCGGTTTGCCCTTGGCCGGAAACGCTCGCTTGCGTGGCGAACCGGGCTAGTAGGCCGTAGAAAACCTCGTTGTGGTCGCGTAAATCTTTGTACATGGGATAGGACCACGCCGCGCCCCTGTCGCCATCGCTCCAATTCCGTCCGTGCTGCGGTCCAGGTGAGTGCAAAACGACAAGCTCTTCCGGTTTCTGCACTGGCAGAAGGCGCAATAGAACTTGATCGGTAAGGGAAAATATCGCCGCGTTCGCTCCAATGCCCAGGGCCAGGGTCAGTATCGCGACCACCGTGAACCCCGGACTCTTCGCTAGCATCCGCGCCGCGTAGCGCAAGTCTTGCAGCAAGGCTCCCATCTTTTCTCTCTTTCTTAGCGTCTCGCGCGATCCGCGGCGCTAAGCGATCCGAAATTTCTAATCGCAGAAAGCTTTTTCACGAGTTTCCGTTCGCAGGCGCAGTCTTCCCAAACGGCGATCATTCGTAGCGCAGTGCAATGATCGGGTCCACGCGCATGGCCCGCCGGGCCGGAATGTAACAGGCCGCCAGCGCGACTCCGGATAGCATGATGGCCACTCCGGCAAACGTCATGGGATCGGTTGCGCTGACCGCAAAAAGCATTTTGACCATCAGGTGGGTCAGCCCGAGAGCGGCGCACACACCGATGGCCACTCCGGCGATCGCCATCTTCATTCCTTGGCCCAGCATCAGGTTCAAGACATCCCGACGTTGCGCGCCCAACGCCATGCGAATGCCAATTTCATGCGTACGCTGCCCGACGACGTAGGAAATCACGCCATAAATTCCGATACTGGATAGCAAAAGCGCGATTCCCGCAAAAATACTCAGCAAAACCATTGAAAATCGCCTGGGGGCAAGCGATTCCCCGATGATTGCGTCCATCGTTTTGGTTTCAAACATCACGTTTTGACTATTCAACTTGGTAATAGCTTCGCGCACTGCTGCGGCAATTGCGGCCGGCGGTCCACTGGAGCGCAGCACAATTTGCGCCTGCGGACTCCCGCTCCAGAATTTATCCGGGACTTGCATCAAAGGCATGTAAGTCTCGGCCTGGATCTTTTGGTGATCTGCCTCGGAATCCAGACCCCAGTGCTTTACGTGTCCGACCACACCCACAATCTCGGGCGTGGTGTTCAGAATAGCGATGTGAATTCTCTTACCGATAGGATCCTCACCAAGGAAATATTTCCGGGCGAAGTCTTCATCGACCACAATCACGGGGGAAGCATGCTCGTTATCGTTTGCAGTGAAAAAACGGCCTCGGTCTAGACGAATTCCCATGCCGTCCAGATATGCCGGATCAACCAAATAAAACAAGGTTTGGTCCATCTCCGCTTGGTTAGCAGGTTTGGGCTTGCCATCGGGCCAGAAGGGCATCTCGTCATCACCGGTCATGGGAAGGCCCCCGCCAGTGCACGACACAGCCCGAACACCAGGCACTTCTCGCAATTTTTCTTCTAGTTCGCGGAGAGCGGACCGGATGGTTGATGCATTTGCACCCAAACCCGGCGAAAGTGAAGCGTCAAATACCAAAATGTTATGTGGATTGAAGCCTGGATCCACGCTCCAGAGCGCGGCGAGGCTGCGAATCATCAGACCGGCGCCGGTCAAAAGCACGAGCGCCATGGCCATCTCGACTACGACAAATACCCCCAGCGCGCGATGTTTCGCACCACTGGCGCCGCGTCCAGTTTCTTTCAGCGTGTCCTGCAGATTGGGCCGAGAGGTTTTAAGTGCCGGCGTCAATCCAAAAACGACGCCAGCCAAAACGGACAGCGCCAGCGTGAACAGCAGAACGTGCGCGTCTAAGCGGACTTCCTCTGCGCGCGGCAAAGTATTGGGCAGCACGCGAAACGCCGCCTGCGTTCCCCACGCAGCCAAACAAGCGCCGATTCCGCCACCGGCCAGACCGATCAGAATACTTTCCGTGAGCAACTGCCGGATCACGCGTCCCTGGCTCGCACCCAGCGCGGCGCGAATGGCAAATTCGCGGGCCCGGCTAGTCGAGCGTGCCAGCTGAAGGTTTGCAACATTCACGCAAGCAATCAGCAACACAAATCCGACAGCTCCTAGCAGCACCCAAAGGAACAGCTGAACGTCACGGACCATGTCTTGTTTCAGAGACAGGATGGTCACGCCTGCGTTCTTATCTTCATTGGGGTAAGCCGCGGCGAGGTTTCGCGCGATTTGATTCATATCCGCTCGTGCCGCTGCCAGTGAGACTCCAGGTTTCAACCGGCCGATCGCATCCATCCCATCATGAACGCCGCGGTCTTGAAATAAAGGATCGCGAAACTGTCCCAGAGGGATAAAGACGTCTTTAGCAGAATCAAAATTGTTAATCTGAAGATGGAAGCTCGCCGGCATCACGCCGATCACGGTGTAATCATTGCCGTTCATGCTCATGCGCTTGCCAACAATGTCCGGCGCAGAACCGAATTTGCGCTGCCACAAACCGTAGCTGATCAGCGTGACCGGCGCGGCGCCACGCCGATCATCGTCCGGGCCAAATAAGTGACCGAAAGAAGGCTGCACACCTAAGATTGGAAAAAATTCGGCAGAAACCATGCCGACTCGAACGCGCTCTGTCTCTCCGCTTCCCGTAACGCTGAAGTCGTCGCTTCGATACCCCGCGATTTCCGCAAAAGTGGAATTGCTGTGCTGCCAATCTTTAAGATTTGGGTAGGAGATAGACAATTTTTCAAAGGCCAGGCTGTTTTCGTAGAGCATCACGAGCTGGTCCGGCTGCGGAAAGGGTAGCGGATTTAGAATCACGCCGTTTACCACCGAAAACAGAGCCGTGTTCGCACCGATGCCCAAAGCCAGCGTCAGCACCGCGATCAGCGTGCAGCCGGGATTTTTCACCAGCATGCGAATCCCGTAGCGAACGTCTTGCAGCAAAGTTCCCATTTTTCTCCTTCTACTCGTAACGCAGCGCGACCATGGGATCCACGCGCATCGCTCTTCGCGCCGGAATGTAACAAGCCAGCAACACCACGGCGAAAAGCATGGCGACCACAGCAGCGAACGACACGGGATCGGTGGAACTCACGCCGAAAAGAAGACTCGAGAGAAATCGCGTCAATCCGAGTGCCGCAACCAAGCCGACTGCTACTCCGAATAGCGCGAGCGTCATTCCCTGGCTTACCACCAAACGCATCATGTCGCCGGGTTGCGCGCCCAATGCCATGCGTATGCCAATCTCATGCGTGCGCTGCGCCACGGTGTAGGAAATCACGCCGTATAGGCCAACGGCGGTTAAAATCATCGCGAGCGCAGCAAAAATTGCCAGAAGGAACGTATTGAAGCGCGGCACGGCGATCGTTCCGTCCAAGTACTGCTCTACTGTCTTGGGAGAGTAGGTCGGCAAATCTTTATCGAGCGATTGCACCACGGACGCAATCGGTTTCGCCAAGCCCTCGGGATCTTTCGACGAGCGCACCACGATGGTTACGGAGCCAAATTGAAGTTGTCCGTAGGGAATGTAGGATTCCGGACTGAACTCAGTAGTCAGATCTTCAAACTTCACGTTTCCTACTACGCCGATGATTTCTCGCATGGGCGGCTCTCCGGCATTGGCGACGCCGGCCAGTATGTGTTTGCCAATCGGGTTCTCGCCCGGGAAGAATTGTTGCGCGAAAGCCTGATTCACAATTAGGACCTTCGTCGCTTTGGAATCATCGCGCTCGGTGAATTCTCTGCCTTGCAACAAAGGGATTCGCATGGTGCCGAAGTAATTGGGTGTGACCGCACGAATGGAAGTATGCGACTCGTCACTCTTTGCTACCGGCCGTCCTTCAATCTGAAAGCTTGTGCGGATTTCGTCTCCGCTCATGGGCAACGGAAACACCGCGGCGGCAGACTGCACGCCCGGTATCGCTTCTAATTGGGGAATCAGCTCGCGGAAAAATTCAGCTTTCTTCGGATCGGAATATTTTGCGTCCGGAAGATCCAGGCTGGCAGTCATCACCTTGTGTGGGTCGAATCCAGGATTCACGTCTTGCAGCCGAATCAGGCTGCGAATCAGCAGTCCGGCGCTGACTAGCAAAATAAGAGCCAGCGCCATTTCCACAATCACCAGCGAGCTGCGTAAGCCGTGACGGCTGCGTCCCGCTGTCATGCTCAGCGAGCCTTCCTTTAGCGCTTCCACGATGTTGGAATGCGTGGACTGCAGCGCGGGCGCCAGACCGAACAAAATTCCAGTCAGCAGCGACAGGCCCGCGGTGAACGCGAGCGCCCAGCCGTCGATATGAATTTCGCCAACGCGTGGAAGATTCTCCGGGCTCCAGCGCACCAGAACGTCGCTGCCCCAAACCGCCAATGCTGCTCCGAAAATGCCCGCCACGATCGCCAGTAACAAGCTTTCGGTCAGTAGCTGTCGTAGCACGCGAATTCGTCCGGCGCCCATCGCTGTACGAATGGCGATCTCGCGTCCACGCGTAGTGGCGCGTGCCAGCAAAAGATTGGCCACGTTGACGCAGGCGATCAGCAATACCAATCCGACGGCGATCATCATCACCAGCAAAGCTGGACGGATGGGGCCAGTCAAGCGCTCTTGTTCCGAGCTGAGGTGCACGGACATATATTTGTTGGTCTCGGGATATTGCTTGCTTAGCGAACTTGCGATCACGTCCATGGCTGCTTGCGCTTGCGCCAGTGTGACGCCGGGTTTTAATCTCGCGATGCAGGTCAGGAAATGCGCGCCGCGATGTTGCACCATGGGCGGGGAGTTGTCAGTGGTCTCATTCAGCGGCGAAAGCGTTGACCAAATTGCAGCCGGCTCGCGTTGCAGCGGGTAGCGGAAATTCGCCGGCATCACGCCGACCACAGTGTATCCGCTGTTATCGAGCGTAATCGTGCGGCCGACAATTCCGGGATCGCCGCCAAATTGTTGCTTCCACAGACGGTCGCTAATGACGACGACGTGATGATTCGGTTCGTCCTCGCCCGGCTGAAAGGTTCGTCCCAGCTCGGGCGAAACACCCAGCAAATCGAATGTGTCGGACGAAACGCTGGCACCTTCCAAATGCGCCGGATTTACCTGGCCGGTCAGCGTAAAGGTGGCTCCCGTGTAGGCAGCCATTTTCTCGAAGACCGGATTCTGCGAGCGCCAATCCATAAAATCGGGATAGGAAGTGGAACCATTCGAGGAGTGCATGCGCGAATTGGCGGTCGCCACGCTTACCAGGCGGCCGGAATCGCGGAACGGCAGCGGGCGAAGCAGTTCCGCGTTCACCACCGAGAAAATCGCAGTGTTCGCGCCAATCCCGAGAGCCAGCGTTAGCACCGCAATAAATGCGAAGCCGGGATTTTTCGCCAGCATCCGGATTCCGTAACGCATGTCTTGCATCAGCGTTCCCATTACTCCTCCTGGTTACTCGTACCGCAGCGCTATCATGGGATCCACGCGCATCGCCCGCCGCGCCGGCAGAAATCCAGCTAATGCGGCTACCGCTGCCAGCGCCATCGTGGAAACTACAATCGCCACAGGATCCACAAGGCCCAAGCCAAACAACATGCTTTTCAGCAAATGCGTACCTGCGAATGCCACGGGCAATCCCACCGCCACTCCCATCAGGACCAGCAACAATGTCTCGCGTAAAACCAGCCAGAGGACTGCGCCCCGCTGCGCGCCCAGCGCCATGCGAATTCCGATGTCTCGCGTGCGCCGCGCCACGGTGTAAGTCATGATGCCGTAAAGCCCGATGCTGGCTAGCAGCATGGCCAGAAGGCCAAACACGCCGGCCAATCGGGCGATGAACCGGTCGGTGTGCAGCGAATCGTCCACCAGGCCTGGCATCGTTTTTATGTCAATGGGCAGAAGCGCGGAGTTTGTCTCCCGCACGATTGTGCGCAACGAAGCGCTCACGCTTGCGGGGTCCGCCTGTGTGCGGATTTCAAAGAAAGCAAAGGAATGTTCCCACATGGGATTGAAGTACGGGACGTAAATGCGCGTGGGAGTTTTCTCTCGCAAGCTGTTGTATTTTGCATCCGCGGCGACACCCACAATTTCCATTTCGTGCGGATTTCCGGGATAGACGTCGAGTACTTTCTTGCCGATTGGATTCGTATTTCCAAAAAAGTGCCGGGCGAATTCCTGATTGATGACCGCGGCCCGCGGCCCGTTGCCACTGTCTTGCGGCCCAATCTCCCGGCCGATCAGAATCGGAATCCCGACCGTGGAAAAATATTGCGGACCGACATGGTCCATGCGGCTGTTCGGACTTTCGCCAGACTTTGGCGTGTAGCCCTCTACCCGGATTGGGTCCCCCGACTCTGAATGACTGAACAGTCCATCGCTGGAAAGCGTTGCCGCGCGCACGCCGGGGACGTTGGAAAATTTGTCCAGCAATTCCTGCTGAAAACGAAGATTGGCAGGACCTTTGTAACCGCCTGAGGCGCCGTCCACTTGAAACAAAATCAGGTTCTCCGGCTGGTAACCCAAGTTCACCTCACTCAACTTTGACAGGCTGTGAACGAACAGCCCGGCAGCCACCAAGAGGATCAGTGAGATCGCCACCTGCGCAATTACGAGCACTTTGCCGGCCGACAGCCGACGGTTACCGGCTTCGCCCGTCGTTCCGCCCGCGCTCGATTTCAGGATCGGTGACAGATCGACGCGAGTCACTCGCCACGCCGGAATCAACCCAAACACGATTGCGCTCAGAACAGTTACCGCCAGTGTGAAAGCCAGCACGCGCGCGTCAGGCCGCAAATCAATTTGGATACCCTGCTGCTGCGCCGATGCTCGCGAAACCATCTGCACCAGCAGCGTATCGCACCATTGCGCTAGCAGAATTCCGGCAGCCGCTCCGGCGAAGGCGAGTAAAAAACTTTCAGACAAGAGCTGCCGTATCAAGCGACGTCGGCCCGCTCCGATTGCAAGACGCACCGCAAATTCTTTTTGCCTAGCCGCGCCTCGCGCGAGCAGCAGGTTGGCAACGTTGGCGCAAGCGATGAGCAGCACGAATCCAACTAAAGCCATCAGGACCTTAAGCGGTTGCCCGTACGCTTCCTGAAGCGTGGAAGGCCCGCGCGCGCCGCCTTGAAGGTTGATACGCTGAGACAAAAATTCTTTACGCTCTTCCGCGTTTGCCGTCGAACCTATATTGGATTCAATCATCCGCTGGAAGACCACATTGATGCTTGCCTTGGCTTGTTCCAGCGTAATACCCGGTTTTAAGCGCGCGATCACTTGCAGCCAAATGTGTTTATTTACCTCACCCGACGATGGGCTCAAAAGATCCCGCCCTGGATAGATCGCGTCTTGCATCGTGATGGGAATCCAAACGTCCGCAGCTTCTCCGGTGGTTTCGCCGAAAAATCCTGATGGAGCTACTCCGATGATTTGGAAGGATGTCTGGTGAATCTGGACGGTCTTCCCGAGGATCGCAGGATCGAGATTGAAGCGCTGCTTCCAGAAAGCGAAACTCGCCACCGCAAAGGGCGCGCCACCGCGAACTTGGTCCATTTCCGGAGTAAACAAACGGCCCCTAGCAGGCTTCACTTGCAACGTGGAAAAATAATCGCCGCTGGCTAGCCGGACACGAACCGTTTCTTCCGCGCTCGCCGCACCGCTCGACGAACCGCCGATCGCTGCGGGCCTTTTTGCAAGTTCACTGTCGGAAGCAAGGATCGAAGAAAAAACTTCATTGTGGTCGCGCAAATATTGAAATTCCGAATAGGCTAGCAGCGAACGGTCTCCCCCTTCACTGCCGAAGGAAGATCCGTGTGAATCCGGATCCGTCAGCAGCACCAGCTGTTCGGGATGCGCGACGGGGAGTGTCCGCAGTAGAACGGAATCAAGCACGCTGAATATCGCGGTGTTCGCGCCGATGCCCAACGCCAGCGTGAGCACCGCGATCATCGTGAATCCCGGATTCTTCAGCAGCATCCGGACGCCGTAGCGAATGTCTTGGATCAGTGTTCCCATTGTTTCTCCTGGTTACTCGTACCGCAGCGCAATCATGGGATCCACGCGCATCGCCCGCCGTGCCGGCACATATCCCGCTAAAGCTGTAACCGCCAACAACACCACAGTAGCTGCGGCAAGCATCAAAGGATCGCTAGGCCTCAAGCCCAATAGCAGACTCGATCAAGCGAGAACTCACGAGAGCCAAAGAAACGCCCATCACAAGACCAATCGCTACCAGCGCAATAACTTCCTCGGAGACCGTTGTGAATGTCTTGTAGCAAAGCCCCCATGTTCGCCTCCGGAAGTTCCGTTCAAGTCAGCGGCGCATGATTCGCGTGGTCATTTTCCGTCTTGAAACTTCTTTAAGCACACCCGTACGGCGGCAGCCGAGTGCTTTTCTCGCCTGCGGCATTCAAAAAGGGTTTTCGGTTTTTGCAAAACCGGTTAAACGGACGCGGTGTGCGTGCCGACAGTTTCCTCGACGATGCGGCCGTCGAAAAGATGGATGGTGCGGTCCGCCACACTGGCGTAACGCGGATCGTGCGTGACCATGCAGATCGTGGCGCCCTCACGGTGCAGTTGCCGCAGCAAATCCACCACCGCTTCGCTGTTCTTCGAGTCCAAGTTTCCAGTCGGCTCGTCCGCCAGCAGGATCGAAGGTGAACCGACCAGCGCTCGCGCTACCGCCACGCGCTGCTGTTGGCCGCCGGAAAGCTGGGAAGGATAGTGCTTCATGCGATGAGCCATTCCCACGCGCTCGAGCACTTCTTGAACGCGCTTCTTGCGCTCTGCTGAAGCCATGCTGCGATAGGTGAGCGGCAACTCGACGTTTTCGAAAACTGTGAGATCGCCGATCAAATTAAACGCTTGGAAGATGAATCCGATTTCACGATTGCGAATACGCGTGCGGTCGGAAAGCGAAAGGTTCGCCACCGGCTGCGTATTGATCCAGTAATTGCCATCCGTCGGCGAATCGAGCAAGCCGAGGATAGAGAGCAGCGTGGACTTGCCGCATCCCGACGGGCCGGCGATGGAAAGGAACTCGCCGTTCTTGATGTCCAAATGCACGCCGCCGAGCGCGTGTGTCTCCACTTCATCGGTGTAAAAAACCTTCGTCACGCCTTCCAGACGAATCATTGATTTCGGCGCTGTATCCATGTTGGCTCCTTCAGCTTTTGCTCACGAATCTCTTACCCAAGTTAGGTACGTTTCCGGGGCCTCAAAATGTTCCGTTCATTTATTTCAATTGCACGCGGTCGTAATTGTCCCAGGCTGACATGTCGGACAAAATCACTTTGTCGCCGATTTGCAGGCCTTTCACGATTTCCACCGTGTTCACCGACGTGCGGCCCAGTTGCACCTGCACGCGGATGGCTGCTCCACCGTCATCGACGACTTTGAACAACCCTACAGTGCTGTTCGCTTCGCCATGCACCGGACGGCCCACGTACAACACGTCGGCCAACCGCTCGAGTTCGATGGTGCCTTCGACGCTCAGGTCCGGCCGCGCGCCTTGCGGTAACTCGCCATCCAGCGCGACGTCTACGGTAACAGTTCCGTTTACTACGGCCGGGTCGATGCGCATCACATGTCCGGCGATTATGCCGTTGTGCGTGTCGACGGATGCCTTTTGCCCGATGGTAATGTCTTTCGCCTGAGTCTCGGCAATTTTTAGCTGCGCTTTCAAATGCGTAGGTTGAGCGACTCGCGCCAACACGGTCCCCTGTGTTACTTTCTGGCCCACTTCCACATCCAGCTCTTGCAGCACGCCATCAATACCTGGTCGGATTTTCAGTTGGTCCAACTGCGATTTTTTCAAATTATACATCGCGCGTTTTTCATCCACCGTCGCTTGTTGCACGGCGATCTGTGACGCAATCGAATTGGAGAACGTCTCCACTTCCTTCTGCGCGAGTTCGTCCTGCTTGGCTAGTTCATCGGCCACTACCTGCGATTTCTTGTAAATCAAATCCGATACCAGGCCATTCGCGGCAAGCTGCTGATTGGTGTCCTTATCCAACACCGCGGTGTGATACGCAGAACTAATCGAAGCGGCTTGTGTGCGCTTGTCCATCAACTGATTTTGCAGCAGCGCTTTGGTCTGCTCCAGATTTGCTTCGGCGCCCTTCATTTGATATTCGGCGTCGAGCGCGGCTTGCTGGAGTTCAGGATTGCTCATTTCTAAAATGACCGTATCGGCTTTCAGCGGAGTGCCGGGCAGCAAATTACGCTGCACCACCTGGCCGTCGGTGGCGGCGGGGATCAGGCGAATTGTTTCGGGAACCAGGGTACCCAGGCCGCGTACCTCGCGGAGCATGGGGCCGCGCTTCACGGTGTCAGTCCAGACCGTGGCGCTGTCCACCGTAGGCGCAGCAGGCTTGAGCTTGGAGAGCGCGTAGGTTACTAGCGGAATTAGAACCACCGCCGCGGCGATATAAATCGTCCGGCGTATCTTTTTCTTCCGTTTAGCTTCGGGGCGAGCTATGTCCACAGATGCCAACCTCGACTATATGCATCGCAAATTGAATTCCGGTGCGATAGCAATCGTAAGTGCCGTATAGTCTTTTAGTTACGGGGAAATTACGAGTCTGAAAGAAGCCATTTTGCCCGCTCATGGGAATCCTCCATCCCGCTAGCGAACACTCCAGCGATGCTAAGACTGCCAAATCCGTCTAGTACTAAATCTGGCCTCTAAGCGGACTCTACGCTGGCGCGGATTTCCTGCCAGCGCTTCGGGCGCTTCTTAGCGTCCAGAACTTTCTTGCGCAGGCGTATGGATTTCGGCGTGACTTCGACGAATTCGTCATCGGAGATAAATTCGATGGCTTTTTCGAGGGTCAATTCGCGAGGCGGAACCAGGCGGATAGCTTCATCGGCGCTGGACGAGCGCATGTTAGTTTGCTTCTTTTCTTTTGTGATGTTGACGTTCATGTCGTCTTCGCGCGCGTTTTCGCCGACGATCATTCCTTCGTACACTTCCAGGCCCGGGCCCGCGAACATTTCGCCGCGTTCCTGAATGCCCCATACGGCGTAGGCGGTGGAAACTCCGGCACGATCGCTCACCAGAGCGCCGGTCAGGCGCGAAGCCATGTCTCCGGCATACTCCGTCCAGCCTTCCAACATGGAGTGAATCAGCGAGGTGCCGCGAGTATCGGTGAGCAGTTGCCCGCGAAGACCGATCAGCCCGCGCGAGGGGATGCGAAATTCCATACGCACGCGGCCGGAATGATGGTTGACCATTTTGGCCAGCTCACCGCGTCGGTGCCCTAGAGTTTCCATCACGATGCCGATAAAAGACTCTGGACAATCCACGATCAGGACCTCCAAAGGCTCCAGGCGCTTGCCATTTTCGGTCTTCACCACGATTTCAGGTTTGCCTACC
The DNA here is from genome assembly GCA_035602755.1 of Binatus sp. (SeqCode). Lineage (GTDB taxonomy): Bacteria > Acidobacteriota > Terriglobia > Acidiferrales > UBA7541 > Palsa-295. Next base: position 57,492 of record DATNLR010000059.1, read on the forward strand.
ATTAGTTCGTAGCCTTCGCGGCGCATGGTTTCGATCAGGATAGCGAGTTGAAGCTCGCCGCGAGCGAGGACGCGGAAAGAATCGGTGGCGCCCATGTCTTCGATGCGAAGGGAAACGTTGGTTAGCAATTCACGGTCGAGGCGCGCGCGCAGATCGCGGGAAGTAACGTATTGTCCTTCGCGGCCGGCGAATGGCGAGGTGTTCACGGTGAACACCATGGTGAGCGTCGGCTCGTCGATCAGCAGCGGCTCAAGCGGCGCGGGATTTAACAGATCGGTGATGCTTTCGCCGATCTGAATTCCCTCCACGCCTGCGATGGCTACGATATCACCCGCAGAAACTTCTTCCGCTTCGTCGCGTTCGAGGCCACGGAACGTAAATAATTTTGTGATCTTGGTGGCCTGGATTACGCCAGAAAGTTTTGCGATACCGACTTCGGTGCCGCGTTTCAGCGTGCCCTGGAAAACGCGGGCGATGGCGAGGCGTCCAAGATATTCGCTGTAATCAAGATTGGTGACCTGGATTTGCAGTACGGCTTCCGGATCGCCCGAAGGCGGCGGAATGGAAGCGACGATCGTTTCAAAGAGCGGCTGAAGATTTGTGGATGCATCGCCGACCGCGCGATGCGCCACGCCAGTACGGGCGTTCGTGTAAAGCACCGGAAAATCGAGCTGGTCTTCGGTGGCGTCGAGGTCGATGAAGAGATCGTATATTTCGTCGAGGACGGCAGCGGGGCGCGCGTCGGCACGATCTATTTTATTCAACACGATGATGGGAGGCAGTTTCGCGGCCAGCGCTTTTTGCAAAACGTAACGCGTTTGCGGAAGTGGGCCTTCGCTGGCGTCAACCAGCAGGAGAACGCCGTCCACCATGCGGAGGGCGCGCTCGACTTCGCCGCCGAAGTCGCTGTGGCCGGGCGTGTCAACAATATTGATTTTTGTATCGTGATAGGTGACCGCGGTATTTTTCGCCAGGATGGTGATGCCGCGCTCGCGTTCCAGGTCGTTGGAGTCCATGACGCGCTCGACCAGATGGGCGTGCTGGCTGAAGATTCCGCTTTGACGCAGCATGGCGTCGACGAGGGTGGTCTTACCGTGGTCGACGTGCGCGATGATGGCGATGTTACGAATATTCTTTGTCATTTTTGTGCCGATTTGGTTAGACGGACAGAACGGCAATCGCGATCTTGCAACCCGATAAAATTGCGGGGAGACAGAAGCAACGAATGCTCGCCTATTTTAGCACGCAGCGGGGGAATTCGGGACTGTTTTCCCGACTCGTGCGAGGATCCCATCATTTTGATACCAGAACCGGTCGCAGTCCTTCGACTCAACCATCGTTACGAACCGCTGAGAAGGCAGACCGCCGTATAATGGGGTATGCGAATTCTCATGTTTACGGGCAAGGGCGGCGTGGGGAAGACGAGTTTGGCGGCGGCTACCGGCATGAAGCTGGCTGAGCTCGGGCATCGCACGTTGATTATGAGCATTGATCCGGCGCACAGTCTGGCGGATTGCTTTGACCTGGATAACGACCTGTTTCGGGCGCAGACTTCCGACCCGCTGGCGGTCGGCGAGCAGCTTTCGATTTTCGAATTGAATATTCAGAAAGAGATCAAGCGGCACTGGCAGGAGATCTCGTCCTATGTGAGCGCGGTGTTGCGCACTACAGGAATCAGCGGGGTGGAGGCGGAGGAACTGGCGATTCTTCCGGGCATGGAAGAACTAAGCGCGATGATGTACATCAACCAGTACCGGCGCGAAAACCAGTATGACGTAATCGTGCTGGATGCCGCGCCCACCGCGGAATCGCTGCGGTTCATCAGCATGCCCACAACGCTGGACTGGTATATGAAGCACATTTTTCCATTTCAGCGCAATTTGCTGAAGGCGGTGAGGCCCATCGCAAATCGCGTGGCACCTTTTGAACTTCCCACGGACAGCTACTTTATAAATATCCGCGAGCTATTCGAGAAATTGGATGGCATCGACGAAATCATGGGAGACCCGCAGATCACCAGTGTGCGGCTAGTGACCAACCCGGAGAAGATGGTGCTGCGCGAGACGCAGCGCGCGTTCGTTTACTTCTCGCTGCACGGCCTGACGGTGGACTCCATCATTGTGAATCGAGTGCTGCCGGCGGAAGTGCGGGATGTATGGTTCAACGATTGGCATATGTCGCAGGAAAACGTCCTGCGCGAAATTGAAGAATACTTTGCGCCGGTGCCGGTGAAGCGGGTTCCGTTATTTTCACACGAAGTTCTAGGAACGCATCGGCTACGGGAACTTGCCGCTTTGCTGTATCCTGGAAACGAAGACCCGTCGGCCGTGACGCGGACAGAAAAACCTTATAGCTTCGAGAAGCAAAACGGTACTTACGAAATTCGGGTGCTTCTGCCGTTTGCCACGAAAGGTGAAATTGGTTTATTTAAGAAGGGCGATGAACTGGTAGTGGAAATTGGAACGCTGCGCCGCCATATCGGGCTGCCAAGGTCGATGGCGTCGCTATCGCCGTCACGCGCAAGGCTGGAGAAAGGGCTTCTTACAGTAGAAATGCAGGAGGCACAATGATGGAACAGCAACAGAGCAATCAGCAACAAGCAAACCAGAGCACCGCAAGTGCGAGCGCTAGTCACGAACGGTGCCCCTGCTACGAAGTGATGGACTTCCTTCGGACGCGGCTGGGCGTTTCACCGGCCGTGCGCCAACACTTATCAAACTCGCGCGTGGAGTTCCTGAAGGCCATACGGGAAGTGATCGACGAGAAAATCGAGCACCTTTCGAAAGTGGCACAGCAGGGGACCAAGATTCCAGTTGAGTAGGATTGCGGCAGAGTAGGATTGGAATAGGGTTGAGATTCGGTGGTGTGCGAAACGCTGGCCGAACAACTGGATCGGTAGCGTTTGGGCCTGCGCGGAAGGATTTACTTTCGCCTGCACTCTTTGGTTAGAAATCAGCAGAAGCCTTTAATAAGCGCATGATTCCGGGAAGTAAGGTAAGAACAAGTATTGCGAACCTTAGAACGACCTTACACAAGACAAAAATTGAAGTAAGAATTCTCTGTGTTTTTAATTCCGCCGTTTACCCCTCCGTCATCGGCGTAACCGCTAGCAATCGAACGCTAATATCATGGTCATCTTATCCTCACCATTTCTAAACTGAGCGATCGGGGTAGATTGCGTTTGGGAAGCGGAGATGAATCAGGAAGGCGCAGAGAAACAGGACCAGGAGGGCGAAGATGCTACCTTCGGGGCCGGCGGAGCCTCCGGTTAACCAATGGGGGCCATGAGACGAGGTGCTGAGGAAATGGCCCACACCGATTAGACCGCTGTCGGGCGTGCCGTAGAAAAAAGTTTCGGCCCAATCCCAGGCCGCGTGATAGCCAAGAGCGAACCACAGAGTGCCGGTGCGGCGGATCATCAGGCAGAAAAGCAAACCGGTTACGACGACCTGCAAAATTCCGAGGAAGTTTTCTCCGGGATTTCCGAGATGAGCAACCCCGAATATGACGGAAGTAAACAGCGCAGCGGACCAGAAACGGAACCGTCTGGCGAAAGTGAAAAGCCAGTAGCCGCGAAAGGCAAATTCTTCGCTTATAGAAACGGCCAAGAAAACGGCCGCCCACCCCAAAGCATAGCGCAACAGTGCGCCACCGGTAAGAGCGATGGAATCAATTTGAAAATGGGCGGACAGCCGGAGGCATAGCACAATGGCCGAGAGCATGGCAAATCCCCAGAGGCATCCTTCCCAAAATCTATTTCCAAACATTTGGGAGAGAGGAAGACCATAATCATCGAGAGGGCGTTTTTCCATGCGGGATACGATCCAAGTGGCCAAGACCACAAAAAAAGCCATGGTTGCTTTCACGGGCAATTCGGTTTTCACGCTGAAGACGTCGTCATGCGGCTTGAATACCAGGTGGAAGGCAACGATACATAACCCTGGGACAACGATGCCAATTGCGGCCCAAAGCAGCAGGCGATTGCGCTCGGCGTCTCCCCAAGGGCGAGGCTCGGAGGAAGGGTCCGACGATTCGTTAAGCATATGCGGACGCAAGGATACACCTTCGTGCGCATAGCTATGCAAACGAAAGCTCGACGTGGACGGCAAGGCCAGGAATGTTGCTTTACAACCCGATCATTTCGCGTTGGTGATCAGGTGCACTTCCTTCATTTCCTTGATGGCCTGGATGGCGATGGCGTGCGTTCCTTCTCTTTCAAAAACCGGGCCGGTTACCTGGACGTATTTGCCGAGAAAGGGCATGAGGCGCTGGCGCTGGTCTTTGTCGGGCATGCTGTCGGAAATCGGCGCGTAGATGACGCCCTCTTTGGTGAGGATGATCAACGGTGAGCCTGCTTTGGCGCACTGCACAGCACACTCAAGATTGAACTTCGTCGCGGTAGCTTCCTTATTCTGGATGGGGCATGAGATGTCGCGCACCAAGCCTTCGATCGTTGAGGGCGGTGTGGCTTCCGGCTGCGCCGGTGTTGATATGAAAAAGAGTAGGGCCGCTACTGCGGTGGCCGGAATAGCATACAACTTGGAATAGTTCATTTGGTCCTCCCGTCAAATATCGTTCTCCGCAAATCAATAGTAGCGATTCATTCTTTGCAATAGTTCAGCGCGGGGTGAAATGTGTGTGACGCGGCGGCGGGCATATTGTGAGCGACCCGGCACGCGAAAATTCTGGTAGGCTAAAACGGAACGGAACGCAGGGGAATGCGATGAGCGAGATTCGGTATGCGTACTGCGATGGATTATTGGGGAAGATGCTGCTGGTGTCGGATGAGCGAGGGCTGCGGTCGGTCAATTTTCCTGCTAGTGAGAGGGCTGCGCGGCTGAAGGCTGGATGGCGCGAGGATAGCGCGGGCTTTGCGGAGGCCATTCGACAGTTGCGCGCTTACTTTGCGGGCGAGTTGACAGATTTTGATTTGCCGCTGGCTTTGGAGGGGACTGAATTTCAGTTGCGCGTGTGGGAAAGTTTGCGCGGCATTCCTTACGGGGAAACAATTTCGTATGGGCAGTTGGCGACCCGGCTGGGAAATCCGAAGGCGGCGCGCGCGGTTGGCTTGGCGAACGGATCGAATCCGATTCCTATAATTGTTCCTTGCCATCGAGTGATCGGGAGCAATGGGAGTTTGGTGGGTTATGGAGGCGGGCTTGAAAATAAAAAAGCCTTGCTCGCTTTGGAAAGCCGCCAGCGGTCTCTGATCAGCACTCCGTAGGACAAGCTAAAGATAGGCGCTGAATCATTCAGTTCCAATTCGTTTATGAGGCGCGGTGTGTTTCTTCCGATGAACTGGGGGTTTTGGCAAGGCGCTCCCGGAAATATTGCTTCCAGCTTTCGGGGAGTGTCGCGACTTGCAAGGCTTTCTGGAGTGAGGCGATGTCGTCGGTACTGAATCTTTTCGCGATGTAGAGGCGAGTGATTTCTGAGACCGGGACGGCGTTTGGATCGCGCGCGAGGAGTTTCATTTCGTCACCGGCGCCGACTTCTCCTTCACCGGTGACCGCCAGATAGAAACCGGTGCGGGCGCTGGCCAGGAAGCGTTTCACCATGTCCTCGGTTTGAAAGCGGATGCCGAGTTTGTAGCATGGGAGGCGAGGCTGGGTGACCACGACCTGCGCGGAGCCAACGGAAAACTGGTCGCCGAGATGGACTGAGTTTTCGAGCAGACCGTCCGTGGTGAAATTTTCTCCGAAGATGGCCAGCGGCAAATCCTTGTCGGGAAGCTGCGCTTTCCAGAAATCGTAATGAACGAGAGGATAGCAGTAAACCGCTTTGAACTCGCCGCCGTGGACGGTGAGGTCGGCCTGACGGTCGCCGTCTAGATTCAGTTTGCGCAAGGCAACGCGGCCTCTTACCGGCTCTTTGTAGATGCCGGTGGAGACGGTCATACCATGCCAAGTAACTTCGCGCGGGAGACCGGTGTTAACCGAGATAAGCTTCATGGGGTTTCCTCGTGGTTCCGTGTTTACGGGATAATTTACCATGCGGCTAAGGGCGGGGGTTCGTCCAGCACCTCCCGAGAGGACGAATTTAGAGAGAGACCTCGAGCCTTCCAGCAGCAATCTTCAAGCGGGTGCTCGAACTGGAAGTTTTGCTGCTGGTGGGTTGGGTGCCGTTCTGTCGGGTGCCGCGCTGAAGGCCGCGAAGTTACATTCAACCTTGAAACCTTATAAAACGGGCCGACACCCTGGTGCTCGTTGGGGCGCGACGGGGACTAGAGTTGTCAGTTGCGAAGCAGAGGCGAAGGGGGCGCGTTGGAGTGTCGCAGAGGCTGTGCTATAAGTAACGGGCTGGTAATCCGAGGAGATAGTGCCATTTATTAATTTTCCCGCGAGGGAAATAAATTGCAAGCTGGTCTATTACGGTCCCGGTCTTGGCGGGAAGACCGCCAACCTGCAGTGGATTTACGACCACACCGGAACGAATCAAAAAGGGAAGATGGTTTCGCTGGCGACCGAAACGGATCGCACACTTTTCTTCGATTTCCTTCCGTTGGACTTGGGTACAGTACGCGGATTTCGTACGCGCTTTCATCTTTACACTGTTCCCGGCCAGGTCTTCTATGAGGCGAGCCGGCGGTTAATTTTGAAAGGCGCGGACGGAGTAGTGTTTGTGGCCGATTCGCAGGAAGAACGGCTGGACGCGAATCTAGAAACGCTAGACAACCTGCGCGAGCATCTGAAAGATCACAATCTTAATTTCGATACGATTCCCTATGTGTTGCAACTGAACAAGCGTGACCTGCCGAATATTCTGTCGGTGGAAGAGTTGAAAAAACAGCTTTCGGTGAAGGGCGAACCGACGCTGGAGGCTGTAGCGGTTACGGGGCAAGGCGTGTTCGATACGCTGAAGGAAGTTGCCAAGCTGGTGCTTGCTGAACTAAAGAAAAACGCGTGATTGTTTTTCGTTCTTCAAGAACTCCAAGCGATGGCTTACTTAATATAAGTGGAAGGCAACCTCGAAGACGTTCCCAGCGCTATGGGAACTGCATCTGCATCGGTACCGGGTTTGAAGGTCCAAGACCGCACCGCATCAATCGCATTTTCCGTTAGTCCATTTGGTAAGGGTCTCATGACAGTGATATCGTAAGCTTTACCGTTCCAACCATAGCTCTCAGGATGACCGTCCCCTGTAAGTGTTTTTTGGCAGCTTGGTCAGTGTATACCGCTGCCGGACAGTAACCACATTTTGGCGAGGAATAACCGCGCGGTTGCATTTCAGGAATATTTGAAAATTTTTCTTGGCCATCAGCAGGAGGCGTATCGAGCAGCACAGGACGGGACGAATATCACGAAGGCGAGAACTAAGGAAATACGCAAAGAGTAAGACGTGATTACGCTCTCACGACCAAGATGCCGCGTCATTCAACAGCTTTTGTTTAGGCGTGGGCTACGCCGCCGCGGAAGGCGGCTATGGCTTTTGCTTCGTCGGTAAAGGCGGGGATGGAATTGATCAGGCGCGTCAGTTCGAGAACCTCTTTGACGTGGCCGGTTGGATTGAGGATTTTGAGGCCACCGCCCTGGCGTTCGAGACTCACGAAGGAGCGCACGAGCGTGCTAATGCCGGAGCTGTCGATTTGCGCCACGCCAGCGAGATTGACGATGACCTCAGATGGGCCGCCTTCGGCCAGTTTGCGCAGTTCGACGCCGAGAGAATCATTGCTGGAGCCGATTATGATGCGCCCATGCAGATCGAGAATCGTAATATTACCTGATTTTCGCGACGTGATTTGCAGGCCCATGACAGCCTCCTCGCCGCGCGAGAACGCGCCGCCGCATCAGTGAATGCCGGGCGTCAGGATTACCTGAGGCAATAAACTGGGCGCATTATAACCCCAATTCTTTGTGGAGAAAACGAAAGAGCAGATTCTCCCTGCGGGTGCTGACGCTCGTCCGGAATGCGGGCGAACGCAAGAAAACCCTTGAGAGTCCGAATGACAGGTTAGGCGCGGTGGGATGCTCGAACAACCCTCCGAGCTGCAGGCGAAGGACATGCGAAACGGGAGGTTTCAGTCCCACGCGCTAGTTATTCTGACGATTGGGCTTGCGGTTGCTGTACCGGATGGGTTGCGAAATACTCGCTGATGCCGGCGGTGATTTGTTGTAGTCCGGCATGGACGTTCTTGTCCATGGCTATGACGACATCGTTTACGGTTTTGCCCTGGGCGGGCTCGTCATGTTCGTATCTGTGGGACCAAACGGTGGTGCGCGTGTTGGGATCGAACAGTTCGACTTCGAAAGAAAAGCGCGCCATCAATTCGGGTCTATCGACTTCGGAGATGTCCCAGAGGTGGCCACGCACAACATAGTCTCCGCGGACGTTGCTGCTGAGGCCGGAAACGGCGCGATATTGGCCGGTGGAGCGCAAGGACGAGATCAATAAGTCCTGGAGCATATCGGCGGGGGGTTCAGCCCATCGGTCATAAGAAAAGGTTCCGAGTTGTACGGGGCCGGAGCCGTACACGATCCGATCGTCGCGAAACAGATGCGAGGCGGTGATGCGGCCGACCAACAGAGTTACCTGGTAAGTGGGAGCTCCCTGTGGCGCCGGGACAGCGCCGGGATCGATCACGTAGTATTTCATGGGGCGCGAGGCAACGCAGCCCGAGAGGCAGATCAGCGAGAAAATGATTGCAGCAAGTTGAGTTCGTGACCTAAACACTCCGTGCTCCTTTTCGCCTACTTCGGCGGTTCCTGGCCCGGCTCGTGACTCTTGGGCTCCGAAGAACGAATCAATAGATAAGGCCGCTCTCGGATCGTCTCGGTAAAGGCGGTCATGTTTTCAGTAATGCGGCGAAGATTATCGATAATCTCATCGAGGTTCTCCGAGTTGTTAGCGACCGTATTATCGAGTTGCGACAAAATCGAATTGGCTTTGGCCAGCGACGCTCGCAAATTCTTCACCGCCGAGCGAACATCGGGGCGGTTTTCCTTAATCATGGAATCGATGTGATCAAGAGTTACGTTAGCTTGCTCGGAGGTTTTCTTGAAATCGTCGATTAGCGGGCCGAGCTTGGCCGAGGCCGTGTTCACGTGATCCAAAGTGGAATGAACCAAGGGACGATCTTCCTGGAGCATTCCGCGGACGTTGGCAAGGCTTTCGGCGATGTTTTCGCGATTCCTGTCGTTTAGGAGATCGTTGACGCGGTTGAGTGTTTCTTTTAATTCGACCACGCGATCATTCAGATTAACGAGAAGCTCTTGAGCCGTGGGAGCCAGGGCGTTGATTTTATCGGCGATATCGGCAAAGCTGACAGGTTCCTTCGACTGGAGCGTGGAACCTGCCGGAGCACGCGGAGCTGGAATGGTTCCGGCCAAGATGTCGAGGAAATTCTCGCCTAAGGGGCTGTTGCTGGTAATAATGACCATGCTGTCGGTCTTTACCGGTATGTTTGGATGTACGGCGAAGTCGACTTGCATCCGTGTGGAATTCCCTGGATCGACCTGCACCTTCCTAACGCGTCCTATCGGAGGACCGCCAGCATAGCGGACTTCCGAACCGGGCTGCAAGCCGCCGGCATTTTTGAAAAATGTATGGAAGGTGGTGTCACCGGTGGTCAGGGCACCAGAGAGGAGGACGAGCGTGAGAATAAGCAGCCCCCCTGCCACCAAAACGAATAGTCCGACGAGAGCCTGTTCGCGCTTTGCTTCCATCAGTTTCCTCGATTGATTCCCGCCTGGCAACACTCAGCGCTTACGAGCGCGCGAGTATATCACGGCAGGCGAATTAAACCTTTTTCATTGCCGAATCGGCGGAACATCCCCTGTCAGCATTTGCAAATAATCAAACTCCCCGGTTAATTCCGGCTCTGGAACACGATCCAGAAACTGCCGGACGCGAGGTTGCGTGCTGGCTTGCAATTCTTTCACCGTGCCATTAGCGACGACGACGCCTTTATCGAGCAGGATCATACGATCGGCAATCAAGTAAGCGCTGGCCAGCTCGTGGGTGACAACTACAATGGACATGCGAAAAGCTTTCTTCAATTTCAGAATCAGTTCGTCAATTCCAGCAGCGATGATAGGGTCCAGGCCGGCGGAAGGCTCGTCGAAAAACAAAATCTCAGGATCCATGGCCAGAGCGCGGGCAATGGCGGCGCGCTTTTTCATACCGCCGCTCAACTGCGCAGGCATGTAATTTTCGAAACCCGAAAGGCCGACCTGATCGAGTTTCAAACGAACCATGATTTCGATAGTGGAATCATCCAGCTGGGTATGTTCACGCAGCGGGAGAGAGACATTTTCCCCAACGGTCATGGAGCCGAAGAGCGCACCGCCCTGAAAGGACATGCCCATTTTCTTGCGCAACTCGTCGCGATCTTTTTCAGACATGGCGGCAAAATTCTTTCCACGCATCCAAATTTCGCCGGCGCTGGGAAGCTCCAATCCAACGAGCGTGCGCAAAAGCGTGCTCTTGCCTGACCCGGAGCCACCGAGAATCACTATGGTCTCGCCGGCGGGAACCTCGAAATTGACTCCGTGAAGGATTTCGCGCTCGCCGTATTTCACGCGGAGATTGCGCACAGAGATGGCCGACCCGTCGGTGACGCGCGCGCTGTCGTCTTTCAAATTGCTTTTCGTTGCCATCGATTCCAACAGTTCTCCCGGCCGTTCTTAACGCGGCGCGGTGAAATAAAAGATTGCAGTAAAGATCAGATCCACGCACACAACCATAAAAATAGACTTAACCACCGCAGAAGTGGTGGAGCGCCCGACTTGTTCGGAACCCAGCCCCGTGGAAAAACCCTCCATGCAACCGACGGCGGTAATGGTGAGTCCGAACATGGCAGCCTTAATCAGGCCGTTGGTGATGTCGCGGGACTGTAAGGCTTCGAGCGTGGCGCGAATATAACTTCCCCAGGTGAAGCTCGCTGCCGAAACGCCAAAAACACCGCCACCGAGCACACCCATAAAATCGGCCCATACCGTAAGACAAGGAACCATGAGCAGCATGGCGAGGAACTTGGGCGCGACCAGGAAATCAACCGGCTCAAGAGCCATGGTTTCCAACGCATCAATTTCTTCGTTAACTTTCATGGTGCCGATCTCGGCAGCAAATGCGGAACCGGAACGCCCGATGACGACAACGGCGGTCATCAACGGGCCCAGCTCGCGAGTCATGGAAATGGCCACGGCGCTGGCGACCACCTGGAGAGCGCCAAACTTGCGAAGTTCGTAGGCGGCGTTCAGGGCGAGAATAGTGCCGATGAAAAAGGAGATCAGCGAAACAATGGGGAGGGCTTCCACGCCGACAGCCATAGCCTGGTGAACGGACCGGCTGATGTGGAATTTCTTTCCGTGAAAGGGCTCAACGAAAATCGCACGCAGGGATCCGCCGGCTAAACGCGCCAAGCCGCCTATATAGGCCACCCCGTTGATCGTGGCTGAGCCGATCGTTTCAGTAAATGACATTGTTAAATCCGGACGGGCTAAAATCCCCAGGAAATCGCGCGGCCGGCCCGGAATTTACCTAACAGGAGCAACGTTGGTGTTGGCGCTGCCACCCCGCAAGGCATCCTCTTCGGTGTTGTAGATTTCAAAAACTTTCACGAGCCGTGTGAGCTCGAATACTTCCTGGGCAGTCTTGCTCAGGCCATAGAGAGCAAAAGTGCTTTTCATATCGCGCGAAACTTTTAAGCCTTCTACCAAGGAAGCCACACCCGCGCTGTCAATGTACCGCACTTTCTCCATATTCACTATCACGCGAGGAGCCT
>DATNLR010000065.1:0-64203 GCA_035602755.1 Binatus sp. (SeqCode)
ACTTTCCCACCGCGCTTGGAAATCCCGCCCAAAGCGCGGGATTCCCACTTCCCCACAGCCGCGACGGCGGCGGGTGATTAACACTCAACCGGACAACTCACTTACTACAAAAACCGGACCTTTTAACTTGCTACGAACAGCAACGGAAAAAACGAAAAAAATGGAGGGAGCTACTTGGAGTGAGAAGTAGCCCCTCGGCGCAGTGTTATTTTGCTGGGATGTAACTTAGGTCCGGACGGAACTGGATGAGTTCGCTGTAGGTGCCCTCGACCGAGCTGTTGAGTCTCTCGATCACCGACGTCGCTTCCTGCTCGCCGAAAGCGGCGCGGAGATCGTCGCGCAACGGCTTCACCGCGGGATCATCTTCCATCGAGGCCCAGTTGGCATGTTGAAAGGTCAAGACGTAGGTGCCGCCGTGACCACCGTTGACCAAGCGGTACCAGGAATATTTTGCCGTGGAGTTCATCTTCTGGCGTGCTTCGGCGGCGCGCGTGATGGCACTGCGGAAATCGTCGCCATGTCCGTAGCGCACGTAAAAGGTAATGACTTCGGTGTACTTGCCGTTCATGTCCGTGGGTGGATTGCTCCATTTGGGCAAGAACTCATAGTAGGAGGTGGTGAGTTTTTCAACGGAAGCTCCCACCAGGGCTTGATATTGCGCGAGGTCGGCAGCGTCGGTGACTTTTGGTTTGTCCATATCAGCCCAATGCAGCCCGAGGCGTCCGACAATGTAGGTTCCGGTGCGTTCGCCGGTGAGCGTCTCGAACACGTAGAGACCTTGATCGTCATTCTGCTGTTTGTGCCAAGCGACCTTTTGTTTGCGGCCGTCTTCATACTGCTTCACCATCCCGTTCTTGGGGGTCTGAAATTCCAAGGCGGCGATGTTGCCTGGCTGACTTTGCGCTGAAACCGAAAAAGCTGCGAGAAGCAACACACTGAGGGCTGTACTCAGTTTGAGCAATTTCACAATTTCCTCCTGGATTTTTGATAGGACCTGCGAGCCGAAAGTCAGAAGAGAGTAGCGCGCAAGTGAGAGTAGTGTCAACCTAGATTGCCGAAAGAACCGTTGGAACATTGACGGAAACAGAGTCGGGATGTAGACTCGCGGACCTTGAGCCATTCAAAATCAGGAGAAATGTTCCTGTCGAGATGCATGCGCAATATTGAGAAATTATGAGCGACTGGGAATACATACACGCGCATCCGGCGGAACTCTTAACGCGACTGCATCAATTTACGATTCTGAAACAGCAACCGGGCGGTGACGTCACGTTCTCCATTACGGTGAAGGAATTTGCAGTGCCGCCGCCGGGGCAGAGAATGAGGTTTTACGCCGAAGCGGACAAATCGGTGAATCAAAATGCGGCCCAGTTCACGCCGTGTGGTTGGGGTGATTCGTTATTTTCGGCATTGGCCGGCTGCGTAAAGCTGATTCAAAATTTTCCATATGAAGGCGAGGAGCGCGCAGCGTCATGATCGTACGCTTCACAAAACGAACTGTGCGCCCCGGCATCGGCGCGTTGGATATGAAAGGCAGCATACATGCTGGCGCGGAATGTACACGTCTGGAGCAGGAAGTAGACGAGATGATTGCGGCGCTAGAGACTCGCGTGATTTTTGATATGGCCGGCGTAACACACATAGACAGCGCCGCCATCGGCGCTATTGTAAAGTGCTTCACTAAACTGAAGAGGGCCGGCGGATCGTTACGGATCGCCGCGGCACAACCCATGATCATCTACAGCCTGAAAATGACCCGGCTGGACACGCTGATCGAAATGTTTCCGACCGCCGACGAAGCCGCAGCAGGATTCCACGCAGGCCCTTCGAGCGCTAGTTAGCTTCTTTGAACATTACAAACCTTACTCTTAACAACTTTTCCCTCCAGACGTGTTATATTGCCGCGGGGTCGTTAGTCCCGGACGCGAGTCCAACTTGGTAATCGAAGGCGAAGTCGCGGAGCTATCTATTCGCTCGCCCATTAGAAGCCCGCGATCGTTTCTTCGTTTTCAAGAAAATCCATGGGAGGAATCTATGAAATGGCGGTCTGGAGTTTTATTGGCAGTGGCTTTCGCTCTTTGTGTTTCTGTAGTTCCGCTTTACGCGCAAACCTCCGCTGTATCCACTAAACCGGTCGCACAGCCGTGGTACGACACAACCAAGGAAGTAACACTGACCGGTACTGTTACCAGCGTGGTGAAAGCTCCTGCCCGCGGAACAGAAGTCATGGTTGGTTCCCATCTCGTGATGCAAACGAATACGGGCTCCGTGGATACGAGTCTAGGAAAGTACGCGCTGAGAGGTAAAGGTGCACTTTCCGTTACAACCGGGGACCGCGTTCAGGTGACGGGGATTATGAAGACTGTGCAAGATAAGCAAGTTTTTGTCGCCCGGGTCATCATGACCAACGGCCACGCCTACGCGATTCGCAATGAACATGGCATAGCCTATTTGCCGGCAGCCCGAAAAGGCACAGCGAATTCTGAAGCCAAGGGAGGGACGCTATGAATCGCAGAACTCTCTGGATCGTTCTACTTTCAGTGTGTGCATTGGCTGTAGCGGGTTGCGGTAACGGTGGTCACCTCACGGTGACGATAACCACGGCCCCCACGACTTTGGCGGCCGGCACAAACAGCAACGTGGTCGCAACTGTAACGCATGATCCGGCAGCGGCCGGAGTCACTTGGAGTTGCACGCCTGGCAATTCAGCGGCGACGTGCGGCTCATTCAATCCTGCTCAGACGCCCAGCGGAACTGCCAGCGTATACACGGCGCCGCCGGGACCCCCGTCTTCGACGAACGGCGTGGTAACGATCACAGCTACGTCAGTCACGAATACGGCTCGCAGTGCCTCCGCGCCGATAACCATCACGGGTGTGGCAACCCTAAATTTCGTATTCGCCGCGAGCGGCGAGGAAAATAACGGCAACGGCGATATCTATTCTATTGCCGGTGTCGTGGCTGTTGCCCAGGATGGTTCTGGCGACATAATTAGCGGCGAGCAGGACTTCAATGACGGTGACACAAACACAGTACCAGACGACGCAATTACAGGCGGATCGTTGGTTATGGCTAGCGATGGTAGCGGCAACGCAACGTTAACTATAACTACGGCCAGCGGACTCGAGGGTGTGGACGGCACGGAGACTTTTGCTCTTGCCTTCGCGAACACCAATCATGCCCTGATCGTCCAGTTTGACGGGACCGCGACTTCGTCTGGAACTTACGACCTTCAGACGTCAACGACTGCGCCTGCTAGTGCTTCGTTCTCGTTTGTTGCCGCTGGTCAGACGGGAGGGGTAATCGCTGACGAGGGCGGTGTCTTTGCGTTGGATGCTTCCGGAAATATTACGGGAACATTTGACACTAACATTGGTGCATCTCCAGTGCTAGGGACGGCAATTCCGACATCGGCTATAGGGGCAACCGATTCATTCGGACGCGGTAGCGTCACCGGGATTGCCGGTGCTAACGCGGACATTGCTTACTACGTAGTAGGCGCTGAGG
This sequence comes from Binatus sp. (SeqCode), assembly GCA_035602755.1. Classification (GTDB taxonomy): domain Bacteria; phylum Acidobacteriota; class Terriglobia; order Acidiferrales; family UBA7541; genus Palsa-295. The sequence continues at coordinate 3,508 of DATNLR010000065.1, forward strand.
TTCTCCGAATCATAGACATTGACACTACCGCCACGGCAGTCGGCTCGGCGTACGGTCAAGGTTCTACGCCCAGCACCTCGCTTGGGTCGTCCGTGTTTTCGATCTCAAACCCGGTAATACCCTTCGCAGCTGTGGGGCAATTCACCACTTCAGAAGGCGCCTTCACTGGTGTGGCTGATTTGAACGACGTAAACACTACGGATGTGTTACTGGCTAGTCCCATCGGCGGTACGTTCTCGATTGCCGCCAACGGTTATGGCTCTCTGTCCTTCGGTGAGAGTGATTTCGGAGATGTTGTTGAGACTTGGGGAGTCTATGCAGTTGACCCGACGCTCAACATACTTGATCCGAACAACACAACCGACACCGTCGACGTAGGTGGCGCTCTCATCGCCGAGATGGATACTAGTCTCGTCGGTGTTGGCACTATCGTTCCGCAAACCGGCACTGCCCAAACGAGCTTCGCGGGCTTCTACGCCTTCGGAGGACAGGGTGAGACCACCGTATCGTTCGACGAATTTGATTTCGTCGGTACAGGAACGGTGACGGCAGGTGCGACTACGAACACTCTCGTCGGTGAAGGCTCGCTTAGCGATCCATTCGGGGAGTTAACCGACCCCGGCGTTTTGTCTAGTGATGCAACGTTTAACGCAACGGCCACTCCTGACCCAGACAACGCGGGACGCTACACTCTTGGTCCTCTCGCGGTAGCTCCTGCGACAGGAGATACCGACTTCACTGCTTTCAACTTTGCGACTGTCACCGCCTATCAGGCGAGTGGCGGACAGTTGTTCTGGCTCGAAGTTGACCCAGACAGCTACTTCGTAGGGTCGTTGGAGCAGGGAACGGCGCCGGCAGGTGGCGCAAGGAAGGCTCAGGCGAAATCAAACCTAAAGAAACACTAACCTCAACCGAATAGGCTGTGGCACGGCCGGTTCAATCCGGCCGTGCCACAATTTTTTGTTCGCTGATCTAAAACTGCCGCGACGACCTTTATTTCTGTGAACACGAGTTCTATCTTGTTGATCAAGGGCGAAGTCGTGGACCGGATTCCCACTCGCTCGCCCGCTAGAGTCCAGGATCGGTGTTCGTTCTCAAGAAAATTTGCGAGGAGGAATCTATGAAATGGCAGGTTAAGGTTTTAGGGCCACTGGCCTTGGCTCTTTGTGTGTTCGCAGTACCAATTCACGCGCAAACGTCGGCAGCAAGAACCAAAACTGTTGCACATCCCTGGTACGACGCGAGCAGGGAAGTAACACTCACCGGCACGGTGACGAGCGTCTTGAAGACGGCCACTGCGGAAATGAAGATGTTGGGCGGCGCTCACTTGATCGTGCAAACGAAATCAGGATCGGTAGACGCGAGTTTGGGCGGGTTCGCCATGCAGGGCAAAGGCGCTCTCTCGGTTAACGAAGGGGAGCGTGTTCAGGTGACCGGTGTGGTGAAAGTGGTGAAAGGCAAAGAAGTTCTTCTGACTCGCCTGGTTCAAGCCAACGGTCACCAATACGTCCTCCGCAATGAACATGGTTTTCTCATCGGCCACGCAGCACATAGCGGCCCGGCGAAGTCTGAAGCGGAAGGAGGGCAGCTATGAACCGCAAAACCCTCTGGATCGTTCTACTTTCAGTGTGTGCTTTGGGCGTGGCGGGTTGCGGAAGCAGTGGGCATCTTGCGGTCACTATGACAACAGCGCCGACGACTTTGGCTGTTAACACAGGCGGCAATGTGGTCGCCACCGTGGTTCACGATCCCAACGCTGCTGGAGTGACCTGGAATTGCACACCGGCTGTCGCCTGCGGACTCTTCTCGTTCGCTCCCGACTCGACGTCGAGCGGAAGTACTGCCGTATTTACGGCGCCCCCCGCCATCCCGGTCGGCGGCCAAGTGACAATCACCGCCACTTCAATTACAAACACGGCGCGCAGCGCTAGCGCCACTATAACCATCACAGCGTCATCGACGGCCACCGACAATTTCGTGTTTTACGCATCGGGCGAGGAAGCAGCCGGAGCCACTTATTCGGTCGCTGGAGTAGTCGCTATTTCTACCGATGGCAATAATACGATTATTGGAGGGGAACAGGACTACAACGATGGCGTGGTAACCACCTCTCCGCAACCCTCGGGTGATTTCATCACCAGTGGCTCGCTAGTCTTCGCAGATGACGGCAGCGGGAATGCAATCCTGACTCTGGTCACGGACAATCCGAACGTGGGTGTTTCAGGGACAGAGACATTTGCGCTGTCCTATGCCAACGCAAACCACGCGCTGATTGTCCAGTTCGACGGAAGCGCGACTTCGTTTGGGAGCTTCGACCTTCAAACGTCGGCGGCTACGCCCGTCAGTGCGTCGTTCTCATTCACCGACACGGGTGCTGATAGCACTGGTGCGCCGGTCGCAGACGGAGGCGTATTTACTTTAGATAGTGCGAGCAATATCACCGGTTTCTTTGACTCCAACGATGCCGGGGCTCCGGTCCTTGATACTCCCATTCCGAGCGGAGTGTCAGCGGGTCCGGCAGACTCCTTGGGTCGCGGAAATGTAATCGGTGGACTCGCCGGAGCGGTTTCAATCAATTACTACGTGGTTGGTCCCGAAGTGCTGCGGACGATCAACGTGGACACCACCGATACGGCGGTCGGCTCAGCGTACGGGCAAGGAGCTACACCGGCATTCTCTGCCGAGTCAATAGGGACTTCCGTGTTCAGCGTTGGCAGCAGTCTCGGGCTATACGCGGCAGCAGGGCAGTTCACAACTGACGGTAGCGCTAACTTTACCGGTGTAGCCGACGAAAACGAATCGGTTTTGGACACCGACCCCCCAGTGACTGGACCCATTGGCGGCACGTATGTAATGGCGAGCGATGGATACGGAGCCATGAACTTCACAACGGCTCTTAACTCCGTGACTACATTTGGGATATATGCCGTTGACCCAACGCTCAACCTACTCGATCCCAACAATCCACTTCCTGCTGGCGAAGCAGGAGGAGCTCTTATTGCCGAAATGGACAGTCTTGTCGGCATCGGTGCTCTGATTCCGCAAACCGACGCAGCGTTAGGTGACGTTACGTCGCCGGTTACTTTCGGTGCGCAGGGCCGCACTAACACCGATGGCGTCGGGAACGACGAGTTCGATTTCGTCGGAGCGGGACCGTTCAGTGGGGGCCTAGACAATGCAACGGGTGTTCTCAGCGATCCGGTTGGTGCACTCACCGGGACGGCAGTCGAATCTACCAACGCTGTCTTCAACGCAAGCTTTGCCGCCGATGGCAGCAACCCGGGGCGTTCCACCACAACCCTTGTGGTTTCCGCCAGCAATGGCACTGACTTCGGAACGGTAGACTTGGCGGTCACAGCCTACCAGGCGAATGCCGGCCAATTGTTCTGGATCGAAACGGATGACACCAGCTTCTTTAATGGGTCCATCCAAGCGAACACGCTAGTAGACGATGGCGCTAAGCCGGCGAAACCAAGGCCGAACGCCCAGAAAAAACGCTAACCTCAACCAAGTAGTTTTGTGGCACGGCCGGCATTAATCCGGCCGTGCCACATTATCTTTTGTGCTCGTTAATGCGCCTTTCGTCTGGAGCAGCAGCTTGCTGGATCCAGAATTACAGCGCGATTTTTCTCTGGCCTGGTTCTACTGGCAAAGGAACGCTATTCTTCCGTAAAATTTGCGCATTTTCGGGCCATAGGAGTATGGAGACTTTGCCTCGTCTTTCTGACTATCCCTCTCGGTAACCTCAAGCATCCGCAGTGCGTCTATAAAGCGGACCTCCCATACGGAGATGAGTGTTGAAATTACGATCCACCTTCATCCTAGTTTCGAGCATCGCTACACTTCTAATCATTTATTTGGGAATTCGAGTTCGCAGCAACTTCCGTGGATCTGGCCGTGATCCCAAAGCCAACGATGCTTCTGTGCTTAGCTGGCCGTGGCCTAATCAAGCGTCAGCCAATAGTCAGATTGTGGCGAGCAACCTAAGAGTCCTTACCTACCACAACGATCAGGAGCGCACAGGGCGAAACCTTGCGGAAAAAATCCTCACTCCCGATAACGTTCATTATGAAAGTTTCGGGAAGCTTGGCTTTCTTTCCGTGGATGGACTGGTGGACGCCGAGCCTTTGTACGTCTCCAATTTGATCGTGGCTGGCAATCCTCACAACGTCGTCTTCGTGGTCACGGAACATGATTCCGCATATGCCTTCGATGCGGACACCTTGGCGCAACTTTGGCATGTGACCGTGCTGGGCGTGAATGAAGTGCCCAGTGACGATCGTGGATGTGGTCAAGTAAGCCCTGAAATCGGGATCACCTCCACTCCGGTCATCGCATTCAATAATAGAGGCCACGGAACAATATATTTAGTGGCTATGTCCAAGGACGACAACGGGAACTATTTTCAGCGCCTGCACGCTCTGGATATCACAACTGGCGCGGAGGTTTCCGGGAGCCCGACAACGATTACAGCAACATTTCCAAATCTGGCCGGAGAGACAACCTTCGATCCAAAAATGTACAAAGAGCGCGCCTCTTTGTTATTTCTGAACAACAAAATCTTCACAAGTTGGGCTTCGCATTGTGACAACGGTGAATACACCGGCTGGATACTAGCCTACAACGCTTCGACGCTAAAACAGGACGAAGTGCTGAACGTCACGCCCAATGGCAGCGATGGAGCGATTTGGATGTCAGGCGCAGGTCCAGCCGCCGATCCTCAGGGGAACATCTATTTATTGGATGGGAATGGCACATTTGACAACACCTTGAACTCTGACGGTTTTCCCATTAATGGAGATTTCGGCAATGGATTCTTGAAGCTGTCAGCGCCCGACAACAAGCTGACCGTTGCGGATTATTTCAACATGCATAACACCGGCGCGGAATCCGACGCTGACGAAGATCTCGGTTCCGGCGGCGCGCTCGTCCTGCCCGATTTAAAAGATACGGCAGGCAATACCTGGCAGCTTGCCGTGGGAGCAGGAAAAGATGGCCACATTTACGTGGTGAATCGCAATTCGATGGGAAAGTTCAATACCAGAAATGACAATGGTGTGTATCAGGAGCTGATTAAGGCGCTGGCCGGCGGAGTCTGGTCCATGCCGGCATACTTCAAGAGCACTGTTTATTTCGGCGCAGTGGGGGATTCCTTGAAAGCGTTTCCTATCGTGAACGCCAAACTTGTGGCGCAACCAGCCTCCAAGACAGCCGCGAAATTCGCTTATCCCGGTACGACACCGAGTATTTCGTCGAATGATGATTCCAACGGAATCGTTTGGGCCGTAGAGTCCCGGGGCAGCGATGCAGGTATCCTTCACGCCTACGATGCGAGTAACCTGGCCAATGAGTTGTACAACAGCAATCAAGCCGGTGAGCGCGACAACTTTTCAGACAACAAATACATCACGCCGATGATCGCTAACGGAAAAGTTTTCATCGGTACTCCCACAGGAGTCATGGTATTCGGATTGTTGCAGCAGCAGTAGCGCACAGACCTGAAAATCCCCGCGAGCATGGCACAAAAGCAGCTTCGCCGCCATTACGAGTGTGCTAACCTGATTGCAATAATAACGGAGAGGTGTCCGAGCGGTTTAAGGAGCACGCTTGGAAAGCGTGTGTTGGGGAAACTCAACCGTGGGTTCGAATCCCACCCTCTCCGCCATAACTCAAAAGGTCCAGACCGGACACATGGCAGAACGTACCGGCTACATAGGTAACACTTTTGGGCCAAAAGGGTTGTCGAGCGGTTGCAGAGTTTTTTCCTCCAGATCGATGTACCCTGGATCGTAATCCATAAAGCTGACCAGCCAAATTCCTTCTTCGACTTCTTTGATTCCGACCGCTTGTCCCGCGAACACCGTGCTGAGATTAATTTTTTTGCGGCGCAGACGAATACGCCCACAGTGGGTGAGGCGGACGGTGCGGTCGTGAAACGGATATCAGAGATCGTCACGCGGCAGGACTTCACTTCCATTACCGCCGGTTGTTTTAGGAGCCGTCGGCCTCATCGTCCCGAATAACTTCATCGCAGGCGATGAAGCAGGTCCGCAGCCGCTCAATATCTGTCGTTACCAGACCGTTTCCCCTGAACACTTTTTCCCAGCTCGTTTTCACGGTCTGCTGGATGACCAGAGCCATCGAAAGCGCTTCTTTACGCGACAAACCGAAGCCGGCGCTGTCGCTCAACGCATTCTTCATGGTCGCGCGGCGCCCATCCCGGCCGACGCCAATAGCGAGATCGCGGTCGAGGCTAACCTGAGGGTAGGGAAGAATATCGTAGGCGGGCGAGAGCCGCCAGCCTTTGCCATCCCAAAGGAAACCGTGATTTCTGAGATGGTCGTCGGTGTTGTTGCAAAGAACGTTGAACACCATGCGCCGCCACAATTCGTGCGAATCCTTTTTGTGATCAGAGCCAAAGAGCCGCAGCTGTTCCGCCAGGCGGCGATAGCTTTGTTGCGACGACTCGCTTTCATGCGCGCCGGTAATCGTCAGCCCGGAAATGAACGGGCGCCGGCGCTCTTTCTCGCCTTTCGTGAAACGGTCGAATCTTTCAATCAGGTAGACATCCTGACCGAGTATTGTTTCGATTCGCACCGGCGGGACGTTCAGGCCGACATGCGCCGCCAATTTCATTGTCGCGTACTCCATGCGGCATATCGGCGTGCGATCCACGGCGCGGCTGAATTTCGCGATCCATTGTTTTCCGTCGTACGTCGTGGTGGCTTTCGGACGCGCGCCGCCCAGAGAGGAGCCGGGCGCGAGAAATCGTCTGTGCTGGAGCGCCAGATCGTCCGCGGTATCCAGTTCCCGCACCGCTTCGAGCATCCCCGTCAGATCGAGGTTCTCGCCGTCCTGTTCGTCTGCCGGCCACGGCACGATGCGCTGCGGGCCCGAAAGATCGGGCCCGAACGCCAGGGCGCCGACGCGCGCGTCGCCGGTCGCGATCAGATAGTCGAAGTCAGTCAGCGCGCGCGCGCCGGCGGCACGGTCCATCACGTGCCGTCCCCAGCCGTCGGGCGCCGCGTCGCGGATTCCGTTGAAGAGGACGAAGCCCTCCGGGGCGGAGTAGTCGCGGTCGACATCGGCTTCATGCAGCGGCAATTGCACCGGGTCGAGCGCGAGCCGATTCTTGCGCTGGAGATAGCGACGGCCGTAGCGGAAGCGCGCTGTCGCCTCGCGGCCTGTGCCGGTGGCTTCCAGCAGCCCCGCGGGGACCGGGCCTTCTTCGAGATAGATATAGACGTATGTTTGCGGCATTTCTTACTCAAAAATCCAGGTCATCCGACGGCTTCCTGGTTTTGCGAAAATCCCGTGGCAAATTCCTAATGTCTTCCTGCAACGCAGTGCTGTCGCTCTCGGGCGCAACCAGATCGCCAAGACGACGATGCATTCCCAGTATCCAGAGGGCGGCTGCCAGGATTCCGACGCCCACGGTCGGGTCACCCTTTTCCAGGCGCTGAACCGTCTTGAGGTTCACCATCATGCGCCCGGCCATTTCGCTCATCGACAGGTGCCGCCGCTTGCGTGCAACGGCGATGTCGCGTCCGAGCTTTTGCAGCTGATCGGTGGCGACGGCTGGCAAGGCCCCGTGTGAGCGGCTGGCTTTCGACATGCGATTATTTTATACCCATATAGAGGTTAATTGAAAGCTAAAAGACCTCTATATGGGTTACTTTTGTATATTAAGCGTTGGGCCACTGTCAGTGCTACATTTTCGATTGCCGTGCTACAATCCCCGCCTGAATTAGCCTACAGAACAGTTCGAATCCCACCCTCTCCGCCATCCTAAATTCGCCAGTACCACGTGGTTGTCGCCCTATTTTCTGACACTGCCGAGACGGCCAGTCTCCCTTGTGTTGGTGATTCTATTTTATTTCGTCGGCTGCTGGCTCCAGAATGGTTTGCTAACTTCAGAATTTGTTCGCAAGACACAACTTGAGGCTGACCAGATAGCTGCACGCCAGACGGTGCGCAACGGATCGAACTTATTACGCCGTGCGGTTACGTGCGAGCAGACTCGAACAGCGCAAGATAAGGAGCATACCGAAATCTTCGGTTGCGCTGAAAACCAGTCATCTCTTCGAGTAAGCCGAGATTGACGAGCCGCTCGACTACCTTGTTGGCGGTGACGAAAGCGCAATTCAAGTGTTGCTCGACTAATCGAACAGTCACAATGGGTTGTTGGAATAAGTATTCCAACAAGGCAAACTCGTACGGCGTGGCGGCGAGCTCGTCTTTCGCAAGTTTCTCGTTTAAGAGCTGGCGATGTTCTTCTCTTATCCGAAGAATGTTTCGCGCGGTGTCGGCAGCTTCTTGACCGACTTGCTGGACGCCACGGAGAAAGAATCTTAGCCAGCCTTCCCAGTCACCGTCATTGCGAATTGATGTCAGGCGGTCGTAATATTCCGCTCGGTGTTGTTTGAGGTAGTGGCTGAGGTAGAGCAGCGGTCGATTGTCGGGAATCCCTTCCACATGGGTGTGCTACATCCTCCGTGTGAATTAGCCCTCGGAACACATCGATAAGATCGGGCGGAAGGCGAAATCCCGGTAAGCGCTTTGTTTCCCGTGGGAACAAGCCCGTGCAAGGCTGTGCAAGGCTCCGCATTCAATGGGTCGAATCCCACCCCTCTCCGCCATACCCAAATAAGTCCAGTACAATAGTCAAATGAAAACGGGAGCGAAAGAATTGGGACGGGACCCTCTAGGATTCAATTTGAGTTTCAAAACAGCCCGAGTAGCTGCGCCCGCAGGCTAGGGACTGGTGACGCGGAGCTTGCGTCGATTCGTTAATTGGGGTTACACGGCTTTGCGGCCCAGCTTTTGAGCCAGCCCCCTACGATGGAGTTTTTTGACGCATAACATCAGTCGGTTTGCGCCTTCATCTGGTCGAGGACTTGTTGAATGTTGACGGACGCAGATTTCTGCCGTTGCGGGAATTCTCTAAAACTTATAAGGAACTGTCCGACGATGGCCTGGGCGGGAACCATGACCCAGAGCTTATCGGCATACCAGCGACCGAACATCATTGAATCCTGCGTCACTTCGAAAGGGTCCTGCCGAAGGTTAATCACTAGAGGTACGGTACGTGGCTTCGCAACATCGGCCCACCAGGAATCCTTGGTAGCAAAGGTGACTTTCCAATCGCCGTAGCGAAACGCATTCAGGCTGCCGGAATCGTCGAAGTAGAAAATTTCTTTGCGCTGGCCGGGCCCTTTTCCAGAGAGCACGTCGGTCATGTCATACGCGTCAAGGTGAACTTTGAAGGTCTTGTCACCGGACTGGTAACCTGTGAGCAGTTGCTGCTTCACGTTCGGCGCACCAGCTGCGGCGAGGAAAGTAGGCGTCCAGTCCTCATGCGAAGCGATGTCGTTGATGATGGTGTTCGGCTTGATGACGCCGGGCCAGCGAGCCACGCAAGGCACGCGAAACCCACCCTCCCAAGTGGTACCTTTTTCTCCACGAAAAGGCTCGGTGCCGCCGTCCGGCCAGCTAAACTTTTCGGCCCCATTGTCCGAGGTCAAAACGACAATGGTGTTGTCGGCGATGCCCAGATCATCGAGCTTCTTCAGAAGCTGGCCGACGACCCAGTCGAGTTCCATCATCCCATCTGCGTATAGACCGTAACCGCTCTTGTTTTCCCACTGCGGGCTCAATCGGGTCCACACGTGCATGCGCGTAGTGTTGTGCCAGAGAAAGAACGGCTTTCCACTTAATCCGTTCCGAGTTGGCCGTTACTCGCGCTAGCGCCCGGCTACGATATGGAGCCACCTGGGACTGAAACTGCGCGTGGTTCACGCGATTTTCTGCCGTGGCGGAAGCGGGTAGACTGTCGAGCTTGGACGGTTACCGAGAACATCGTGACGATGCGTAGACCGTTTCCCCCAACGAATCCCCGAGCGTCCAGCCTCTTGCAGCAAAACCGCAATGGCCAGGAAAGCGGTTATGATAGCAACAAAGATCGCAACGAGCACCAACGCCGCGATGAGTTCCTGAACGGCGTACAGCCTTGTTGCGAGCGATGAAGGTTCGACTGATATAAAAGCAAGCATGTTCGCACCTACCCGGGCCGCAACTCTCTGACGACTCCGCTTTCTGCGTGACCTATTCCTCGACGCTGGGAACGGCCAATTAAGCCGAACCCAAGGATTGAGGCGCTCAAGAAAAGAAGCGCCGCTGATACGGTCAGCATGGCGGTTACGATCACTGACGCTCGAATCGAAATTTGATGGATGGAGGCGACATCTCGATGAGCTGGCCCCAGCCCAGAACGCGCTTGAGCGCCTTCACCCGCGGCAATCCTACTTGCCCTGCAAAAATCCGTAACTGTCAAAACTGACAGTATGTCTGGCTTCGGGGATAGAACAGAAGCGTATGCCGCTGAATCGATGAACACGCCACCGAATAGAGCCTAGGTCCTGTTTCGATGTGGCGTCCAGCACGGCTTCCGGGCCGTCGCGACCAGGGAGAACTATGCGCGACCAAACTTCATTCTCTAACGGCTGCCTCGGTGCTTTGAGAGCGGACGATCACCCACTTGCCGTCACGCTTAACAAAGACATCCATCCACGCATATTTCCCGCTGGAGTCTTTTCCGTTGGCGGAAGTGCTCTTTTCGGTGTTGGTGCCCTGGACGACCGCAACGCTTCCCAACACCTTCACATCCATCGGCCCAAATTCGAAGGACTCGAGCTTAAACTTGGCGGCTTTCATGTCCGCCAAATGGCTCTCCTTCGTTTCCTTGGCGCCATCGTAGCCAACGCCTATCCAATCATCGGCGAGGATCTGACTGACTTTATCAGCGTCACCTACTTTCGCCGCATCAGCCCATTCATGTTCAAGTTGCTTGATAGATTCCTCGGCGCTTGGACCTTTCGCCGGTGGTATCTGTGTTTGCGCGAAGGCCAGCCCAAAACATGCAGAACCCAACAAAATTCCCACCACTAGTTTCCTCATAATCTTCCTCTCCTATTGGAATTGAAACTTATTTGTTGAATTCGCAAAGACAGCGACGCGAGCGGAGGCTTCCGTGCGGCGCACTCCTCTAACCTGATAACGCATAGTGATTATGTCTAGCGGGGACCCTTGGTGGGAGTGTCAAAAGTGACAGTCTTACGCGGCGGAGATTCCTCAACGCAGCTCGTCCAAAGTGCAGAGAGTCTAGATCGGCTCACACTGCTACTGTGTCGGCGCTCACCGGACAAGTCAAGTACTGGAGCAAACCTGTCCGGTAATCCGGGGGGGGGTCTCAATGGATCGACGCAACACTCAGCCCGAACCCACCTTGCATTGAAAACAAAAGCTAAAATCGCTCGCTAGAGTGAGTCAGTCGAAACGCGAGTACAGCCAAACAAACCGGTTCACCAGGGGAAGTATTGTCGGATCAATTGAATTGATTAGACGCTGTTGCATCGACCGGTTGAGCCGGAGCAATATGGATTCTGACGCTGCTGGTTTGATAGTATGCACGGCGAAGGCGGCCAAACGTGGATCTGCAAATTGAAGTCGAGTTACGGGACGGGTTATTGTTTGTAACCGCCAGTGGAACCGTCACACTCGAAGCGTCCGTGCGACTCCTCAAACAAGTGTTTGACACAGCGAAGGAGAAAGGAGTTAACAAAATTCTGGTGACGACTCTTGCGGTGGATGGGGAGCTTTCAACCTTCGACAGGTATGCGATGGGAACACAACTAGCAGAATACATTCAGCAGCGCCACATAGACGTGAGGGTGGCTTTTTATGGCAAACGCCCCACTACAGATGGATTCGCCGCGCGCGTCGCCCAGAATCGGGGGATAGTTACCGAGGTATTTTACAATTACGAAGACGCAGTGAACTGGCTTGCCAAATGGAAAGCTCACCTGCTGGCGAACAGCGCGGGCGAAGCCAACGATTTGGTCTGAGCCGGACTGTCAGCGGAGCGTCACCTGCCCGGGTGGCCTTAGCGAGTAGAGCATCGCGGATTTGTTGTGCAGGATGCCCCGAGAAGACGGTAGAGGTCAAACAAACGTCATCATCTGGACGCGAAATGCGATCGCTAGCGTTGGCGTAAAAAAACGCTAGCTTGTGGCCGGCAGCGGTGCAGGCTGCTGCAGTCGAAATTCGAGCAGAGTCTCGCTAGGTATCACCAGCTGCTGCCCTTTCTTGGAGGCTGCGACTGCGGTTCCGGCTCCGGCGCCCGCGAGCGCGCCGATCCCAGCACCTTTTCCGCCTCCTGCTACTCCCCCGATAAGTGCTCCGAGGCCTGCGCCACCGACAACTTTCTTCGCCGTCTTCGAACCTTCTCCTTGTCCCTTCACTTCATAAGTGCTGGTAAGAAGCGGATAAGCCGTGCCCTTGATCATAATGTCGGTAAGCTCAAGGGTGAGCTGAGAACTGCCGGACATTCGGCCGGCCGACTGAGCTGCCGCTAAACGGCCATAAACCATGGTTCCTCTGGGAGCCACCACCGCGTCGTCGACCTGAAGATTTGTCTCCAGACTCGCGGTGAAACGATACCCGGCTTTCTGTTTGCTCGAATCGATTGGATCGATCGTGCGAATCAAGATGCGTGTTCCGGCTGGAACAGTGACCTTGGCCTTTTGTGGCGCAGGAGCCGCAAACCAAGCAGGGCTCGCGTTCAAGCGCGCTGACGAGGCTTTGCCGAACGAATTTAGTTGCAGAGCTGCAAAGCCGAGCAGCAGCACGACGGCGCAGACAACCGACTTTTTCATGTTCTTTCTCTCCTTCGTGACGTTCATTAGTTTTCTCCAACGATGGGCAGAGAAGAAGCGATCTGAAGATCAATGATTAGAAGTAGTTGGTGTTCGACCTGAAGGAACCGCGCAGCCGTGATGCCGCCCAGCGACTGCTTCATGCGATCGTAGGTTTTTGCAAGAAGCTCAGAGCGTTGCTTTTGATAGTCGAGGGCCTTCTGAATCAGCGCGTCGGCCTTTTCGTCCGTCATCTGCGTGTAATTCTGAGCATAGTCTTGAATGTTTTGGACCCTCAGTTTATTCAGCTTGGTCAATTCCGCATCGTACTCACTATAAATTGGCCAGAATTTCGCTGCGTCATCAGCACTCAACACCATGACGGCGCCCATTATTTCCGATTTCTGCTGGCGGACATTGCTACGCAAGAGTTCGATGTACTCTTGAACATTCTTTTTCTGCGCGTCGCTAGCGGACGATTGCGCGGGTTGGGTTTTTGTCTTTTGCGGCTGGGCATTAGCCTGAGCTAGAACCGCTGGGCAAGAAGCAATAAGCATGAAAAGCGGAAGCCACACTGATATTCGTTTCTTCATCTTGTACCCCCCTCCAAGATGCGCATGCTGCCGGATGTGGCTAAGGGGGTGCAATTGTCAAAAGTGACAGGGTCGAAAAGGGCAGTCAACGAATTCGATAAATCTTTTCCTAGTTACTTTTCAGCCGTGTCCCACGAAACATCCGGAATGATGACTACCTTTTCCTCCCCCTACACTCAGATTGTCTGCCCATGAGCTTATCGCTGAAGGTGCGATTAGTCCCGGCTCTCCGCCAGTCAGTCTTGGCATTTCTTTCTCTTTCTGCTCTTTCTGTGGAAACATCGATTTTGGGCCGAATTGTGCCCGCCTTGCACGGACAAACACGATCTAGGTTTCGGGGTTCCAAGAAATTTGTACAAAAGGCTTCGGATTTCTCCGAGGGAGCGTAGGGAGGTGGCGTTCGCCGAGCCGGTGTTTTAGAGATGTCCGGTAGCCGCGTCATCCACAACTAACCTGGGCGGCTTTACTCCCCGGAATTGTAACTTCTACCAATAGCAACTGGCTTGAATCGGGAGCACGATGTCGTTGGCATGGTCGTGACGTCATGAAGATCTGCCGGGAATTTCGGGAGAAATCCCTGATCGAGGAGCGCCGCATGTCCTTTAATTTATTTTGTAAGGTGTCACTCGTACGCTTCGCTCTGTGCGCGACAGTTCTGTCAGTGTACCCAATGGTTGGTAATGCGCAACAGTCTAAAGCGCACTGGTCCTACACAGGCGAAGATAATCCCGCGGAATGGGGCAAACTGGACTCCGCCTACGCCACATGCTCTGTTGGCAAGAAGCAGTCTCCTGTTAATATTACGGATCCGAAGACGAGTGACTTACTCGCACTCCAATTCAACTACAGGGCGGTTCCCCTCAACGTCATCGACAACGGGCATACCATTCAAGTGAACTACGAGGCCGGCAGTACTCTGAAAGTAGGAGACAAGACTTATACCTTGAAACAGTTTCACTTCCATCATCCCAGTGAGGAGCAAATCAATGGCAAAGGCTACGACATGGTGGCGCACCTAGTACACGCCGACGATGAAGGGCGTCTGGCCGTAGTGGCTGTACTCTTGACGAGCGGTGTCAGTAATGCATTCCTCGCTTCTATTTGGAAGAATTTCCCGGCGGAAAAAGAAAAGGCCGTTGAGGATGCGTCTGTGTCAGTCAACGTTGCGGACCTTCTGCCGAGCGATCATGCGTATTACACTTACCTCGGCTCGCTAACCACGCCCCCATGTTCGGAAGGGGTCACCTGGTATGTCCTCAAGACACCTGTGCAACTCTCCTCGGATCAAGTGGCGGCTTTTGCCGAAATCTACCCTATGAATGCCCGTCCGATACAACCGCTTAACGGCCGCGGGTTGCTCGCATCCAAGTGACGTGACCAGCAATCCTTGGTGGAATCGATTTTTCCCTGAGTACCCAAAAATCTATGAAGTCAGTCTTGATCACGCGAAGATGGACTCCATCACCACTTTGCCGGTGGAATCCAAAACGACAGCTCACATCAATGCCTGACAAACGTCCGATAAAACCTATACGTTACTTTCGAGCTAAGCCCCGAAAATCGCGGTTCGCACTGTTCGTAATAGCTCATGCTCGGCATTTACCTTGACGACATAACCGGATGCCCCTGTATTGAGGGCCATCTGTATAATGTCAGCGGAAGATTCTTGACTCAAGAAAACTACTTTAGCTTCCGGAACGAGGTTGCGAATTCGCCGAGCGGCTTCGATTCCGCTAAGAGAAGGCAGTCCGATGTCCATTAGAATCAAATCTGGCTTTAATTCCTGTGCTTTCTGGACCGCCTCTAAACCGTCGGATACCTCACCAATTACTTCCAAGCCGCCTTGGGTAGCCAAGGTTGCAACGATATAGCGCCGAAAAGCCACTGAATCTTCCACGACGAGAACATGAACTGAAGATAAGTTTCGAGCGCTGTAATTCAGAACCGCGTCCATCTATAGGATCTCCATTTAGAACACTGTTTTTAAACACCAGAGGATCTCTTTCGTTGCTAAGAATCTTCGCTACATGGAGTCCTCAGCGGTTTGAATGGGATAACGGGGGGTAGGGTTACTTAGAAGTTGAAGGTTGCCTGATACACAGGCTTTGGATTGGGTCAAGGAGGGGACGGGGAAGTTTGGCCTTTTTGATTGGTATCATGAGCAAGCGGAAAAACAGCGCAAGCCCGGCCCATCAAAAGGCGTAACAAAACACCTGCCGCATTGGAAAAGATCGTTCAATCCGTATTGGTGAGTGCGAATGTCCCAGGGTATTTCAGCCAACAACTCATGGTTGTTTCGCCCAGAATCGTTCACGGAGAATTCTCTTCAATATCTGGCCGGAGCCGCTCTTTGGTAGCTCCGTTTCTGAGAGCTCGACGCGGCACTTGTCTGGGAACTGCGCGGGCAATTGGCGTCCTTAGTTCGGTGCGCCGCGCTTAACGGCACATGTCAACACGTCTACGACAAGTGGTTCGGCGGCCCTTAGGAAGAACCGACCTGAAGGGGTTGCAGCACAACTCGTCTCACAACTCCCGAATAACATTCTTAGTTACGGACCCGTCGATCCCGAGGACGTCTCCTGAGATTGTTCGCTGTGGCGCGTTTTAGATCATAACGAATTATCTTTCAGCGTAAAGCGAAGATAAAGATAACCAATTGTGCCCGCTACCAAGGAGGCTGCGAGAACAGCGACCTTTGCGGTGGCGACTAAGGTCTGGTTCTCGAAGGAGAGGTCACTGATAAACAGAGCAACAGTAAATCCCAGGCCTGCCAGTATGCCAACTCCGGCAATCCCCGCCCACGTCAAACCGTCGGCCATCCCAGCAATTCTCGACCGCACGGCGAGAGAAGAAAACACGGTTATTCCCACTGCTTTCCCAACTACCAGGCCCCCCAATATGCCCAGTGCGATCGGACTCAAGAACACTAGCTTTAGTTGCTCTACAGACAAAACGACGCCCGCGCTCGCTAGGGCGAATAGGGGAAGAACGATGAAAGAGACCCAAGGATGAACGGTTCTCTCCAGGCGTTCGGCGATGGAATCAGTTTCACGCAAAAGCTCATTCAGTTGCATGAGGGTAGCATCGGCGGATGCTCGGTCTTGGTTCAAGATCTGGCTTCGGAACTTCGTGAGAAGGGGTTCTGCGCTCTCAGCCAACTGCTCCAGCTTGAATTTTGGTTTGATGGGGGCGACCAGCCCGAGAATCACTCCGGCAATGGTGGCATGGACTCCAGAATTCAAAATCGCGGCCCAGAAAAAAATGCCAACGACTACATACAGGGAGATAGGAGCCCGGCGCAGCGCCCTATTTTCACAGGAAGCTTCCAGAAGGCAACGTAGTATGCGCTCCAGGGCGAATTCGCCCAAATGAGAGCGACAATAGTGGCGGCAAAGAGAAGGATCGAACCAGAAGTCTCGTTGTGGACGAAACGTTCGAGCATCGACCCCGGCTGCAGCAGAAATTTATTTTTCATAGGCTAGATTCGTGTAGGTTTGTGGTTTCCTTATTGTGCTCGCCTAAATCAATGAGGATCTGGGCGATCAACCCAGTCCAGCCAGTTTGATGACTGGCGCCACAGCCTCGGCCGGTGTCCCCGTGAAAATATTCATGGAACGGGATCAGGTCACGCCAATAGGGATCCTTGTTGAACATCGCGCAGGAGCCAAACACCGGCCGGTTGCCCTCTTTATCGCGCAGAAAGATGCGCGCCAGTCGCTGCCCAAGTTCCTCGGCTACCTGGCCCAACGATTTCATACGCCCGGAGCCCGTCGGGCACTCCACCTGGAACGCATCGCCGTAATACAAGTGATACTGCTTCAGTGCCAGCAGGATCAGAAAATTGACGGGCATCCAGATGGGCCCGCGCCAGTTGGAATTGCCGCCAAAAAGATCCGTCATCGATTCGCCCGGCTCGTAATCCAACCGACTCTCCTGGCCATCCAGATTGAGGACTAAAGGGTGATCCTTGTGATATCGCGAGACGCTTCGCACACCATACGGGGAGAAAAATTCATTTTCGTCCAGCATATATTTCAGCATGCTGCGTAATTGGTCGGTTCGCACCAAGCCAAGGATTAAATTATGGTTCGCCCCTGGATCACCCATTTCCCCGATGCTTTCGACCAGATCCGGGCGATGCTCGATGAACCACAGGCGGCGCCGCTGGAAGGCAGGGTAGCGATCAAACGTGTCAGCTGGCACCGTAAACGCACCAAACATGGAAACGAAGCCGACCATTGTACGGGCGCGAATGGGTATTGGCTTGTGTTCCCGCGAGATTAGGTGGTCGTAGAAAAAACCATCTTCCTCATCCCAGAGCGACTTACTCGGGTCGCGTTTGCTGTTCATGGAATTCGCGATGAAAATGTAATGCTCCCAGAATTTGCTGGCGACATCCTCGTAAGTTGGATTCTTTTCAGCAAGCAGAAGTGCGATTGAATACATGTTCTTGGCAAAGGCGGCCATCCAGCTTGTGCCGTCAGCTTGACCGAGCAGGTAGCCTGGCGGGAGTTTGTCGCGATCAAATACGCCGATGTTGTCCATACCCAAGAACCCACCCTGAAAGACGTTTTTCCCCAAAGCGTCCTTGCGGTTAACCCACCATGTGAAGTTGAGGAGCATCTTCTGGAAAACGCGCTCGATGAACGCGTAATCGGCTACGCCCGTGTGTTGACGGTCAATCTCAAAGAGATATCGGGCGGCCAGGGACAGGACCGGTGGATTAACTGCGTTGAAATCCCACTCGTAGGCCGGGATTTGCCCGTTGGGGTGCATATACCATTCGCGCAGCATCAGAAGAATCTGCTCTTTGGCAAAATGCGGATCGATGTATGCCAGGTTTACGCAATGAGAGCCCAGATCCCAGGATGCGAACCAGGGAAACTCCCACTTGTCGGGCATCGAGATTACGTCGCGCGTAAACAGGTGCCTCCATTCATGGTTGCGCCCAGCATTGCGCTCCACTGGTGGGGGTGGCTGGGCAGGATCTCCCTCGAGCCAGTCGGTAACGACATAATGGTAAAACTGCTTAGACCAGAGCATACCCGCGAACGCTTGGCGTGCGACCATCTTGGCATCCGCTGAAAGCTTCTCAGGTATTACTACGTCGTAAAATTCGTCCGCTTCTCTGCGACGCTGTGTCAGCACGGAGTCGAAATCAGCGAACGGCACCTTGAGGAAATGTCCATCGAGCACGGACGCCAACCGCAGATCAATGGTTATTGTGTCTCCAGCATCCACTGCGCGGGTGTAATGTGTGGCGGCTTTCGTACCGACGGAGTCCCGGTTCACTGCGCCTAGGTTGCCGTCCACTATATAGGCATGAAATGCGTCTTTGTAGTAGGGCGCCTGAGAAGGCACTCCGTACAGCCGCGAGGTATTGGTTTCATTCTCGGTGAACAGCAACTCGTCAGCGCCAGAACAGTACAGTGCGTAATCGCCTAACTGCCAATGATGAGCGACCAATATGTCTCCCTGGTCGCGCTTCTGCTGCGCATCGTTCCGCAATCCAATGGACGGGCGGCGATCGTCGCGTCCCCACTGCCAGGAATTTCGGAACCAGAGCGTTGGCACTACATGAATGGGCGCAGCGTCCGGACCGCGGTTGGCGACGACGATGCGGATCAGCAGGTCCTCAGGCTCGGCCTTGGCGTACTCCACCGTCACGTCGAAATAGCGCCCCTCGCCGAATATTCCGGTGTCAACGAGCTCAAATTCCTCTTCGCCTTTGCCGCGCCGGCGGTTTTCTTTGCGAAGCTGATCGTATGGGTACTCCGCCTGCGGGTATTTGTAGAGATACTTCATGTATGAGTGGCTTGGTGTATTGTCCAGGTAAAAATAATATTCCTTTACGTCCTCTCCGTGATTGCCTTCAGGGCCGGTCAGACCAAAAAGCCGTTCCTTAAGATAGGGGTCTCGGCCGTTCCAAAAAGCAAGTGCGAAACACAGAAACTGGTGCCGATCACAAATGCCAGCGATACCGTCTTCGTTCCAGCGGTAGGCACGCGATCGAGCATGTTCGTGAGGGAAGTAGCTCCACGCCTCACCATCTGCGCTGTAGTCCTCACGCACCGTGCCCCACGCACGCTCCGCAACGAAGGGACCCCAGCGATTCCAGTGGTCCTTTTTTTGTTCGATTAACCGCAGGCGGGCGCCTTCGGCGGTGTCGTAAATGCTCATTCGAGCGTAGTCGCCATGCACCCAACGCAGCGAGCCCGAGAGCTTGTCGAAGGCCGCTGAGAATCGATTCCACCATGTTTTTCGAGGCTGTCTTTCGCACGGGATCGGAGTTGGTCCAGAGTCCAACCCGCCTTTGGCACGCCAATGACAGGGTTATTGTTTCCTGAACTATCGTCAATGGATCGGGAGTATGTGTAGGAAGCAAGGAACTGCAGTCCGTGACTAATTCGCTTGGTCAAACTCGCTTGCAGTGAGTTGTAAGACGAACTTGCCTCTGTTTGTACCTGATCGAAACCGAACAACTCCTTATTCGTAGAGAATCCGGACACCGTATACGGGGCAGTATCCGGCGTTGTGCCTTGGTTGAAATTATAAAGATTCAAAAGATGGCGGCCCAGGTTCCCGACGTAGGCAATGTCCACTAGCCAACTATTCGCAGGTGACCATTGAACGCCGAAGTTATATTGCATGGTGTATGGCGTGACCATATTGTGCGCCGGATAAAACCCGTTGATGGGATTTTGTTCAACAGGAAAAGGCGCCCCGTCAAAATATAGCGGGATAGGAGAAGGGGCGACAGGCGCTAGTGGGAAATTGTAGCCTGCAAGATTCGGGAAGGGCGTGCCGAAGAACCCGGCGCTGATTAAGCCGACTGCAACTGTATCGTAAGGATAGTTGAAGACTTGAAGATTTGCGAAGCGATCAGAGAATCGATCGTAGTAGATTCCAAACCCACCGCGCACCACGATGTTTTTATCCTTTAGTGGATTCCAGGCAAATCCCAGTCGAGGCGAAACGTCATACTTGCTTGGATTAAGTTGCTGTCCTGAAGAAGTTCCTATCGTTAGGCCTTCGGTGCAAGGAACTAGCAGGGTGCAGGGTAGCGTGTTTTGCGCGAATGCTACCGGATTGAATTCTGAAAACCGTCCGCGAATTTCGCTATATCCCCCGAAGTGATCCAGGCGCAAGCCTGCGTTGATTGTTAAATTCGAAGTTACGTGGATGTCATCTTGTACAAAACCAGCACCGTCGCTAGCGCGGAACCCGCGATCGGGCACGCCCGCACCAAGAAGGGCAAGATCAGGCGTAGCTAAAGGGCCGCCTCCGGCAAGGAAATCGGAAAAATCGTTGAATACAATCTCGCCACGCGAAAACGCGTGGAAGTAAAAGTCAATATCGTACCGGCGGAACGAGCCTCCGAAGCGGATAAAGTGGCGTCCGGCAGTATAAGAAAGCATGTCCTGGGCTTGCCAAGTTTGAGTTACGGATTTTTCGTCCGCCAGTGGCGAGGATCCGATCGTGAATAGCCCTGCCACTTCAATCGTGGCCATCCCAGGGTATTGGGCAGCGAACGGATTGTTCGTGATTCCAAACTGCTCGTTGCTAAAGGGTTCCTGAGGAGTTGAAATCGCGCGAATGCGGCTAAAGCCGAATCGAGCCTCATTCACAAGATGTGAGCCGAGAATCTGCGTGTCGACGAGGCTCAAGACCCGATTATGAAAACTGATATCTCCTCCGTAACCAGGCACCTCAAATGGATTGGCTCCCAAGAAGCTGAAGATCGCCTGGTATTCAGGGTCATTCGAGAAAAAGAATTTTCCCGATAGCTTGTTGGTAGAAGTGATTTGCTGGTCGATGTTTACACTGAATTGATCTTCTGTAAAACGCGATACGCCGCTGGCTGGCGTAACGTTCGTAGTGCCGGGAACCGCCGAAACCGATCCATGCGCTGCACTCGGAATCGCGAACTGGCCACCGGGCAGTTGCGCCTGCAGAATTGCCTGGCTCACCGGGCTTAGCGCAACTCCGTAGGCCGCCGCAAGATTGTCGAGCGTTGCGGTGCTGCGGTCGTTCGTCAGGTCCGCTGGTATGTTGAGGAAAGAAAGACTCGAAGTGGGAGAGGTTCCGTTTCGCTCCCGCGTACCCTGATAAGAAACAAAGAAGAAAGTCTTGTTGTGAATGATCGGACCGCCCAGCGTGCCTCCAAACTGATTCCGCTTAAGAACGGGACGCGGCTCACCGGCTTGATTCAGAAAAAAGTCGTTCGCATTCAGGACATTGTTGCGGAAAAATTCATAAATGTTGCCGTGATATTCGTTGGTTCCTGATTTAGTTACCACCGCGACATTACCGCCGCTATTCCTGCCCTGGGTCGCATCGTAAAGCGACGTTTGCACGATGAACTCCTGAATCGCATCGGGTGCCGGCACCGACAAGCTCGGCGTGGAGTTTGTTCCCGGACTATTGATTTCCGTTCCATCGAGAATGATGTTGTTGCTCGTCGACCGCTGTCCGCTCACGTTAATATCCGCGTCGCCGCGCCCTAGCTCTGCATTATTGGGCAGGCTGCTGACAGTGCCAGGAGAGAGCGCGAGAAGTTGGGTGTAGTTTCGGGTAGGCAGCGGAAGTTGATTCACCTGCGTTGTCCCAATGACCCGCCCTTCTGTCGGATTTTCCTGAACCAGCGGCGCTTCCGCCGCCACCGTCACAGTTTGCTGCGCCCTAGCAATACTAAGTTGAAAATCGATCGTGGTGGTTTCGGTAATGCGAACCACTGCCGCGGTCGAAGCGAACGCGAAACCAGTTGCATCTACCTTCATGTCGTAGCGGCCAGGGTCGAGCGAGGCGATGCTAAAACGTCCCGCGGAGTCTGTAGTGGTCTCCCGGGTGACCCCCGAGGAACCAGTCGCGGTGACTTTTGCGCCTGCCACTAGCGCGCCGCTCGGATCTTTGACCACCCCCGCTATCTGTCCGGTGGTAGGGGATTGTGCGGGTGAGGGAAT
This sequence comes from Binatus sp. (SeqCode), assembly GCA_035602755.1. Lineage (GTDB taxonomy): Bacteria > Acidobacteriota > Terriglobia > Acidiferrales > UBA7541 > Palsa-295. Next base: position 25,756 of record DATNLR010000065.1, read on the forward strand.
CACAAACGATAGTACGAGTACAAAAACAAAAAGTGCACTCGACACTAACCAGGTTTTCGGTTTCATTTTTTCGTCCTCCTCAATCCGCCGTGTTTTGCTTTTCCCCGCTTTAACCAAATGCCCTCGGTCGCGATCTGTATGAGTTGAGAGATAGCGCGATCATCCGACATCCCCAGGTGCTGTTTGCCGCCGAAAAGTTTTTCAACAAGAAAATACGTGAAGAGTTGCAGATAAATCGCTGCGAAGGCGAGAGCTGGGTCCACGTCATGATTCCAGACTCCGTCGCGCGTGGAAGCTTCCAGTTGGGGGCCCAATTTATCTTTCAGGTTTTTTGCCAAAGATCGGAAGGTTCCCGCGAAATGCTTATTTCCAAATTCAGTAATGTCTATATACATCAGCCGCCAGTAATCTGGGTTGTCGTACACGATTTCACGAATTACATGAGCCATCCGGCGCAATACTACGGGATCAAATACTCCGCGCATCTCTCCCAGTGATTTACGGCGCAGCTTTTCCATGTGTGATTCGTATCGCTGAATGACGCTGACGTAGATTTCTTCCTTGGTGCGGTAGTAGTTGTAGAGGTTGCCGATGGAAATATCGGAGGCCTTGGCAATATCACGCACCGAGGTTCCGTGGTAACCCAATTGAGTGAAAACACGAAGCGCGCCGTCTTCAATCTTCTTCTGATTGCGCTCCACGTCTTGTAGCCGGAGTTTTGGCAAAAACCACCGTGGTTAAAAATGAACGCTCGTTTTTTATACTGCAAGGCACCGCTCTGTCAATGCATTTGTTTTAGAATCTCCCCTCAAAGATAATCGGTCAAGATAGCTCTAGATCGAAGTCTTCCTGCTGGGATTTACGTCCTATTTAAGTAAGAAATGACCGCAGGGCGTCCAGGAAAGCCTCGGAGCGTTCCAGCTGGGGTGCGTGGCCACAATCGGGTATCACTTTGATTTCGCCCTTTCGAAGGCTATTCAGAGCCAAGTGAGCCTGCTCCACCGGAAGAACATGATCTTGTTCGCCCCAAACGATCAGAGTGGGGCATTGGATATCCTTCAGCCGATCGAGGAGATAAGTCCTCATCACCAGGCGAATACTGCTTGAAAGCGCATAGGCGTACGCAGGGTAATCCGGACGTCGAAGTTTTTCATTCTGTCTTTCTAGATAATGAGCGCTCGTTTTTGATGCCGAACTGAAGACCGGTGCGAACATAATTGCATTGATTTCCGGCGTTAAGGATGCAATCGCAGATTCGTTAAAGCGCACCTCGACGAACATTCTTTCCTCTTCGGGAACGTGGCGGAAGCCACCGCTATCCACCAGCACTAGTTTTGAAACGGACTGAGGAAATCGCAACGCGTAGAAAACCGCGACCTCGGCCCCAAAGGAATTTCCCGCGAAAATTGCGCTCGTAATTCCCAGCTGGTCCAGAAGTTTCTCCAGAGTTTCTGTGAAGAGATCTTCTGAATATTCACGTCGCGGCTTGCTCGATTCACCGAACCCTAGCAGATCGACCGCGATTACTCGGTGAGACTTCGAAAGAGGCTCGAGCACTGGTTCCCAATCGAGATGATCGCCGAACATTCCGTGAATCAAAATCAGCGGTGCGCCCACGCCCCGCTCGTAAAAACGGATTCGCTCCGAGCCAATTAGCGCAGTATGCTCATAACAGTCGATTTCGAGATTCAAAGCAACAGTCCCCGTTCAAACTTCATACAGGTCGGAATTCAACGCCGAGCAGATTAAATCGCGGCGCTTGCTTGAGCATTTTGTTTGCGCCTCAAGGATCGCTAAATGTAATAGCCTCGCTTCGCAAAGTCCAACTGAATTCGAGCCTGCGCCTGTTTTGAAAAATTCCCAAGAGTGTGTTTGCTCGGCTGATATCGACCAAAGGTCCCGAATGTTCTCCCAAACAAGATTCCTCGGTGGTAGCAAAAAGTTTAAACGCTGCATTTGTCGCGGGGTTGTGCCAGTGGAGGAGAAGGCTAAGTTCTACCCCATGCTGGGGATTCGAGCACCGAGCGCACCGCAACCGACAAGGTCGGCTCTCTAAATGATTTAAAGAAACGGCCAGCGAAAGCATCGGGACCGGACCCTTCAGAGTCGTATTTGAGTTTCAAAACGCGCCAGGGACCCGTGTCTGGAGGATGCGGCCTGAGGGCACCTGGCTCTCGTTAATCGTTGATCGCGGTTGCGCCCATTAGGCTATTTCTGATGCATTTTCCCCTCTTGTAATCAGTCGAAACCTCTGTTCTCCGAGCAGAAGGTTGGGTTACGAAGCCCATTTGACTCTGATCTGTAGGATGGATGCCCAAACTAGGAATACTAGATTCTCGGTAGATATGAATGAGTACCGTTGAAGGCGTTGGTGTCGCCCGAATCGGGCTACTGAATGACAGGGCCGGTGGATCGGGCGCCAGCTAAACGACGTGCAACTGGCACGGTGAGGGTCCTCGTGTCGCGTTTTCGCCAGCGCGAAAGGATTGGTTCCCAAGTCTGCTCAATCGTGCACGGGCGGCTGACTGGCTCGAGACGAACCAATCCGAATGCTGGCGACGAAGATCTCAGTAGGCGGCGAGCTTTCTGACTTTCTGTAAGGCACAAATGCTCCATGAGCGCTTGACGCAGCCATATGCGTTCGGATTCTTCGATTTCCACGCGGCGGACGAATTCGGAATTGTAGTCGGTGACGGCGAGCGATTTACCAAGCACGTACACCAAGCCACCTGTCATTCCCGATCCCAGGTTGATTCCGGCGCGACCGAGTAGAATTACGATTCCGGCGGTCATGTACTCGCATCCGTGTTGACCCACACCTTCCACGACCGCGAGACCGCCGCTGTTTCGGACGGCGAAGCGCTCTCCGGCACGTCCAGCGATATAAAGTTCGCCACTGGTTGCGCCGTAAAGAACGGCGTTACCGGCAAGGACGTCGCCGCGTTGCGAAGCGTCGGGGCCGGCGGTGATAGCGATGGTGCCGCCGCTTAAACTTTTACCGACGTAATCATTGGCTTCGCCGGTGAGACGGAAGTTAAGGCCGCGAATCAGGAACGCACCGAAACTTTGTCCGGCCACGCCGTGAAATTCGAACTGGACTGTTTCGTCGCGGAGTCCCAGGTATCCAGTGCGACGAAGGATTTGACCGCTCAGGTGCGCGCCAACACTGCGGTCCGAGTTGGCTATGAGGAACTTGAGCGGCTTGCCGGACCTTGCATCGCCGTTCTCCAGCGCGCGCGAGATCTCGCGGTGGATCCCTTGGTCATCCACGAGCATACCCTTGGATTGCCTGCTGGGACTAGGTATTGGAGTCAGGAGTTCCGCGAAGGATTCGCTGGCCTGTTTAGTGCGCGGTTTCAGCAAGTGCGCTTCGCCAATGATTTCGTCCAGCGAACGAACACCGAGCTGGCTGAGGCGTTCCCGAGCCTCAGCAGCAACACCCAGGAAATAGGTCATCGCCATTTCCGGTTGTCCGTTAAAACGGGCGCGATATTTTTCGTCCTGCGTGGCGATGCCTGCCGGGCAAGTATTCAGATGGCATTGTCGCGCCATGACGCAGCCAATCGAAAGGAGCGCGGCGGTGCCGAAGCCGAACTCATCGGCGCCCAGAAGAGCAGCAATAATCACGTCGCGTCCGAATTTTAGACCGCCGTCTACGCGCAGACGCACGCGACCGCGAAAGCCCGTGAGCAAAAGCGCTCTGTGCGCTTCGCGCAATCCGAATTCCCAGGGCAATCCGGTATTCTTGATGGAAGTAAGCGGCGAGGCTCCGGTTCCACCGTCGAAACCCGAGATGGTGATCACATCCGCCCCAGCTTTGGCCACGCCGGCGGCAATGATTCCGACGCCGGCGCCGGAAACAAGTTTCACGCCGATGCGAGCGCTCGGATTGACGGCGCGCAAATCGTAAATGAGCTGCGCCAGGTCTTCGATGCTGTAGATATCGTGGTGTGGCGGCGGGGAAATCAAAGACATGCCGGGCACCGCGTGACGTATGCGAGCGATGAAAGGCGTGACTTTCGCTGCAGGAAGCTGGCCGCCTTCACCGGGTTTTGAACCTTGTGCCATTTTGATTTCGAGCTCTTCGGCGCGAACGAGATATTCCGCGGTAACACCAAATCGCGCGGAGGCCACTTGTTTAACTTTATTGCGCGCCTCGGGCTCGAAACGGTAGACGTCACTGTCTTCGCCGCCTTCGCCGGTATTGCTGCGTCCGCCCAAACGATTCATTGCGATCGCAAGAGTTCGGACAGCTTCGGGGCCGAGCGCGCCGAGTGACATCGCCTGCGTGCTGAAGCGGGAAAGAATTGCGGTGTCCGGTTCGACTTGGTCCAACGAAATTGGAGAGCTGCTGGGACAGATCGCGATTAAGTCGCGCATAGCGACCGGCTCACGTGTTTCGGCGAGTTCGGAAAATGCCCGGTACCCTTCCGGCGTGGGTGACTGGATGTATTTGTGCATACGCCGCACGAGATCGGGCGAACTGGCATGTTGCTCGCCTGTCTGGCGGAAACGATAAAGACCCTCGTCGCGCATTTCAGGTGAGTCAACTTTGAACGCTGTGGCATGACGGTCGAGGCTGTCGCGCAAAACGTCAACGAGATTCTTGCCGCCCAGGACTGCATTAGCGTCTTCGAAAAACGCGTCGACGATGTCTTCGTCCAGACCTACTGTTTCGAAAAGATGGCTGTTTCGGTAGCTCGCGATGGTAGAGATACCCATGCGCGCGATTACTTTTCGCAGGCCGGCTTCCACCCCTTGGCAGTAGCGCACCGAGCCGCCTGGCTTTAATTTTTCGGACATTTCGAGTGCGAGATACGGGAAAATGGCACTGGCGCCGACAGCAATGAGCATAGCTAGGTGATGGGTTTCGATGACTTGGCCGGTTTCGACGATCAGAACGATCTCGAAGCCGTCGGATTCGACCAGAGCTTTCCAAACGGCTGCTACGGCGAGCATCGCGGGCAGAGCAGCGCGTTCAGCGCTGGTTTTGCGGTCGGTCAGAATAATCAGTTTAGGCCGCGTGGCCTCGGACGCTACGGTGCGGGCTTCGGCGCGAAGTCGATCTAACGCGGCGAGGGCGCCTTCCACTCCAGCGGCTGATTCAAACGTGAAATCGAGCGTGCGCACAGAGCCATCGATGTGCGAGCGAATTTTTTCGATTTGGCAGAAGTCAAGAAGGGGCGACTCGATGAATAGAGTCTTGCCCAAATGCACGTCGAGCGACATGACGTGGGCTTCGCGCAGCGGATCGATCGGAGGATTCGTCACCTGAGCGAAGCGCTGCTTGCAGTAATCCCACAGTGGACGACGAGCGGAGGAAATGAAAGCGGGCGGCGCGTCATCGCCCATGCTCCAAATCGCTTCTTTCCCTTCCATGCCGAGTGATTGAAACAGCATGCGGTACTGATCTTCACTCCAGCCAAGAGCGGCGGCCACACGCTTTGGATTTTCTGTGGATGGACCAGAAAATTCTGCCGATGGTTCGACTCTGCGCGCGGGGCGCCAATCCTCTCTTCCGTAACCGACGGCGAGCATTTTAGCGACGTCATTGCCTCGCAAGATGAGACCTTCCACGGGGTCGACGACGATCATTTCTCCGGGGCCGAGACGCATGCGTTCGTCGATGTGCTTATCATCAAAATCAGAAAGGCCCACTTCGGAGCCGGCGATGACCAAGCCATCGGACGTGACGGTGTAACGAAGCGGGCGCAGACCGCTACGATCGAGTTTCGCGCCGACGTAGCGACCATCGCTGAAAACGAGAGCGGCGGGGCCGTCCCACGGTTCCTGCTCGCAGGCTTGCGTCTGCAAAAAAAGTTTTAGAGCGGGACTGACATCGGGATCCGCAACCCACGCTGGCGGAACCAGGCGAAGCATGGCGGCAGCGAGGCTGTACTCGCGATGGAGATGAACTTCCAGAGCGTTGTCGAAACTGGCGGAATCGCTGACGCCCGATTCGAGAAGGCGGCACCATTCGGGCGCGTTCATCTCCCGCAGGACCGACTTTTCTCTCGTGCGCATCCAGCGACGGTTCGCTCCGATGGTATTGATTTCACCATTGTGCGCAAGGAAACGGAACGGCTGCGCCAGGGACCAAGTGGGCCGAGTGTTTGTGGAATAGCGCTGGTGAAAAACGGCGAAGGGGGCCTGGAATCGAGGGTGGGCGATGTCTGAATAAAACTCGGCGAGTTGCCAGGGGGCAAGCAGTCCTTTGTAAACCACCGAGCGCGAAGAGAGCGAACAAAAATATATTCCGAGGCCGCCTTCAGCTTCGATTCGCTTTCGTAGAAAGAAAAGCCGGCGTTCGAAAGCGTCGCCGCTTTTGTTGGAGGCGAAGAAAACCTGCTCAATCGTGGGGAGAGTAGCAGCAGCGGACGGGCCCAGGATCGAAGGATCGAGTGGAACTTTTCGCCAGCCGCAACATCGGATACCACAAAGGGCAGAAATCTTTTCGACTTCAGCGCGCGCTTGGTTTTCTTGGCCAGACGGCAGAAAGGCCATCCCGAGGCCAAAGTCCACAGGCAGATCGATGCGCTCTTCTCGAGCGCGGGCGCGGAAAAATTCTTTGGGAATGGGGAGCAGCAAACCGGCGCCGTCGCCGCTCGAACCGTCAGCATCCACTCCGCCGCGGTGGGTCAGGCGAATGAGCGCAGTGAGGGCGCGTTCGATAACGTCTCGCGAGCCGAGGCTGCCCAATTGAGCGACGAAGCCCACACCGCAGGCGTCGTGATCCGGGTGGCCGACAAAGCGCGCATCTCCCATGATCCATTACAAACCCTCGCATGCCTGAAAGTACAATCGTGAAAATGGATGGGATGCATCACAATTTTGCCTATACCCGGCTGTTAACTCGAATGCTACGCTCTCGGGCCAAGGAATGCGCGTGTTGCATTCGACGGATGCCTTCGATGGGCGCGTGGCATCCAGTAGCACAAGTTTGGACAGATTAACTTGCGACGGTGGGACTGATCTTTTGAGATTCAAGTGAACGGAACGCTTCAAATGTATAATCGCGGCACGCGACAGCTATGGACTTTGATCAACTTACAACTTTCCTCGAAGTTGCAAAATCTGCCAATTTCTCGCGCGCAGGGAAGAAGCTTTTCCTTTCGCAACCTGCCGTCAGCGCTCAAATTCGACAGCTAGAACTCGAATACGGAGCAAAGTTGTTCGACCGTTTTGGTAAAAAAGTGCGTTTGACCGCGGCTGGAGACGCGCTCCTGGAGTATGCCGAAAAACTTCTCACCATACGCAATGAATCTCTGCGAGCGGTGGCCGACCAGGCCAACACGCCTCGTGGAACTTTATTGATCGGCGCGAACGAAGCGACGTGCCTATACGTTCTTCCCGAAGTGTTTGCGGAATATCATCGGCTCTATTCCGATGTGCAGATCAACATTTACCGTAACTTCAGCAACAAAGTTTTGGAGAAAGTGGAAGATGGAACGGTGGACGTGGGAATTGTTACGCTGCCGATAAAATCGCCGAGCCTGAAGACCCATTCGATTTTTCGGGACCGATTAGTGCTGATGGTTAGTCCGCAAAGTCCTCTGGCCAAGAAGAAAGTGGTGTGCACGAGCGAAATTGTTGAACAGCCGCTCATTTTTCCAAAGACCGGGTTCACTCGACAAATGCTGGACAAGCTTTTTCGTCCTTACCGGTCGCAGATCCATGTCAGCATGGAAGTGGCAAGCGTGGGGATGATCAAAGCTTTTGTGGCCGCCAATCTGGGAGTGTCGCTGATCAGTGAGACATTCGCGCGTGAGGAAGCTCGCGCGGGCGAGGTAAAGTTAATTCCCATTTCGGATGTCGATCTCTGGCGTGAACTGGGCCTGATCTACCGGCGTGATCGAACGCTGCCGCGAGCGGCCACTGCTTTCATATCCTTGATCTCGCGGCGGACTGCCTGAATCGGGCGGGAGCTAGCCGCAAACGCTTGAAGTCAATCCGAAATAAAGAGTGGTGGTGGGTCAGACATTTGCGCATAATTATTTGCAGAGATGTTTTCTAGACTAGCCTGCATGCGAAACTGCTCATCGCAAAGGGCTACTTCCGTGAGTTGAACGCAGGGCGGCTTGAAATGAAAAGATTCCTTGCGGTGATGAAATTCGGCGGCACTTCTGTCGGTGATGCGGCTTGCATCGGCCGGGCGACGGAAATTCTTGCGGCTGCTTCGCGTCGAGGTTCTGTGGTGGCGGTCGTCTCCGCCATGAGTGGTGTTACCAACAAGCTCATTGCGTCTGCAGCGCGAGCGGAGAGTGGCGATCGAGATGCTGGGCAGACGCTAGCGGATGCGTTGCGCGAGCAGCATGAGATCGCGCTTGATGCTCTGGTTCACTCACACGACAAGCGGGACAGTATTTCTCGTAAGATCTCCGAAGTTCTCGCGGAAGCTCAGCGACTTTGCGAAGGCACCGCTCTGCTCCGCGAGCTGACTCCGCGCACTCTGGACTCGATCTCAAGCATAGGCGAGCGTCTTTCCGCGCCGCTTGTTGCCGGAGCGTTGGCTGAACTCGGCTTAAACACGAAATCGATCGACGCCACCGATCTGATCGTCACTGATTCGCATCATGGTAGCGCCGGGCCTCTAGCGGACCGCACCCGTGAGCGCTCCGAAGCCGTTCTGCGACCGCTCTTGCAGAAAGACGTGTTTCCCGTTGTCACGGGGTTCATCGGCTGCACTGAAGACGGCGTGCTTACGACGCTTGGCCGAGGCGGATCTGATTATTCGGCCACCATTTTGGGTGCCGCGTTAAAAGCAGACGAGGTGGTCATATGGACCGACGTGGATGGTGTGATGACTGCTGACCCGCGGCTGGTGCCCGAGGCTCGCACGATTCCCGAAATTTCCTATCGCGAAGCTGCCGAGCTGGCCTACTTCGGCGCGAAGGTGCTTCACCCGAAGACTCTACGCGCGGTGACGGAGGCGGGCATCCCAGTCTGGATCCGAAATAGTTTTCGTCCCGAAAACTTCGGAACGAAAATAACACCAGAAAGCGGAAGCGATGGCCTCGGTGTAAAGGCGCTTACGGCGATGAGTGACGTCGCGCTGATCAGCCTCGGAGGGCCCGGAATTGTGGGCGTGCCGGATGTTGTTGGACGCACGTTCTCCACCACGGCGGCTGTGCGCGCGAATGTACTGCTCATCTCGCAATCCTCATCGCAGAACGATATATGCTTCATTGTCTCTTCAGCGGACACCAAACGAACAGTGCAGGCTCTACGCGACGAATTCTCGCAGGATTTGGCGGACCAGGCGGTCGAGCATATTACCTTGGATGCGGAGATCGCTATCGTTGCTGTGGTGGGACAAAACATGCGTGGGAGTCCGGGCGTCGCAGGACGCACGTTCAGCGCGCTGGGCCGCGAGAATGTGAATATCATCGCTATCGCGCAAGGTTCCTCGGAGTCGAACATTTCGTTTGTCGTTGCGCTCAAAGATATGAAAGCGGCGCTCGAAGCAGCTCACCGGGAATTCGGTCTGGGAGCTGTGGAACACCACAGTCACAATCCTGCGCCGCAAGGCATTGCTGCAACATGAGCGAACACGCAACAGAGACGCGTTCGGCAAACGCTGTTCAGCGATGCATTATTGCTGAATGCAATTCGGTGTACGGAATTCGTGAACGAATTTACGTTTGTCCGCGTTGCGGAGGGCCGCTCGAAATCCAATGCCGCGTGGAATCCTGCGGGGATGCGAATGTGTTGCGCAAGCAATGGGCCGAGCGCGCCGGGTCTAACGAACCGCGCGATCGCAGCGGCGTCTGGCGTTATCGTGAGTTGTTGCCGTTCGATTTTGATGTGCCGATAGTTAGCCTGTTCGAAGGCAACACGCCGCTCTACGATGCCCCTCGGTCCGCAGAGTATTGCGGTCTTCAGGATTTGCAACTGAAGCACCTTGGCTGTAATCCGACCGGTTCCTTCAAGGATGCCGGCATGACCACGGCCGTAACGCATGCTTCTCTTCTTGGAGCGCGCACGGTGGTTTGCGCCAGCACCGGGAATACGGCTGCGAGTTTGGCTGCGTATGCCGCGCGGGCTGGGATGCAATGCGCCATCGTGGTGCCGCAGGGCCAAGTCACCGCGGCGAAACTAGCGCAGAGCATGGACTACGGCGCCGCGGTCTTGGAGATTGATGGAAGTTTCGATGACGCCATGCGTTTGGTGCAGGACCTGGCGGACGATGCGTCCATTTATCTTGCGAACTCGATCAATCCGTTTCGCATAGAGGGCCAGAAGACTGTGGCCTTCGAATTACTGCAGCAGTGCGGCTGGAAATTGACGGAACACATTGTTTTGCCGGGCGGGAATATGGGTAACAGTTCGGCTTTAGCGAAAGGATTTGACGAGTTGCTGCAACTTCGTTTAATCGATCGGTTGCCCAAACTTCACGTGATTCAAGCGGAAGGCTCTGCTCCAATGGCTCACATGTTCGCCGAGATGCAGAAGAATCTAGTGACGCAAGATGGATCGGTGCTACCGGATATCGTTCCGGTAGTGGATCCGAAGACGCTGGCCACCGCGATCAAAATCGGCTCACCGATTTCCTGGAAGAAAAGCCTACGCGGCGTGTTGCGCTCAGGCGGGCGTGTGCTCGCGGTGAGCGAGCAGGAAATTGCCGACGCCAAAGCGATCATCGGGCGCGACGGTATCGGTTGCGAGCCCGCTTCTGCGACGACTATTGCCGGCATTCGTCGAATGATCTACTCGGGGCATATTGATCGCGCCGATTCGGTTGTCGCCCTACTTACCGGACATGTTTTGAAGGATCCGGATTATGTGAACGGTTACCACAACGGGACACTCTCGCTCGGTTCTTCGCCACCAATCAAAGGCGCTTTTACGAATCGGCCGGAGCGGGTTGCGGCGAAAAAGAGCGCAATTCTGGAAAGCATCGAACGCCGAAACCAGACACGCGGGGTACCGAGAGCGAAGAATTGAGTCCTGGCATTTCGATTCTGAGCTCGTCGGTACGTCCACAATGAGTCCTCAGCGCCATTCATCAATTGAGGTGCGAGTCCCGGCGTCCACGGCTAATCTCGGCGCGGGATTCGATTGTTTCGGTCTCGCGCTGGATCTTTACCTTTCTGTGCGCGCGAGTATGCTGGCGGCTGGCTCTGCTGGGAAATCGCGCGTGCGAAGCCGCGGGGCCCGAGGCAGCCTTCTTCTAACGCGCGATCCGGAACAAAATTTAATTCTTCGCGCGATGCACCAAGCAGCCACGCGCGAAAATTTTGAACTGCCTCCCGTGAGTTTGGCGGTTCACAACGCGATTCCAGTCGCCAGTGGGCTGGGAAGCAGCGCGGCCGCAATCATCGCTGGGATTTCTTTGGCTTTTGGAATTGCCGGACGAACCATGAATGAAGATTCCGCTCTGCGCTATGCTGCGGAAATCGAAGGGCACGGTGACAATGTCGCTGCGGCGCTGATGGGCGGGCTAGTGGTGACGTCAGTGCGGTCGGACGGCAGTGTTTTTGCCCTCCGTAAGAAATGGCCAAGAGAAATTCGCATCGTGGCTGTTTCTCCGGACCTTGAATTGAACACCACAGGCTCGCGTGCCGTCCTTCCCCAAACAGTTCGACGCGAAGATGCGATTCACAATTTGCAGCGCTCGGCTCTTTTTATCGCAGCCCTGGAAGAGCGGCGCCTCGATCTCCTCTGGGACGCGATGCAAGACAGACTGCATCAACATTGCCGCCAGCATCTGATTCCTGGTTTGGCAGGAATACTGAGCCAGCCTCGCTTTCTTGGTTTGCTCGGAATTGCGTTGAGCGGCGCAGGACCGAGCGTCGTGGCCTTAGCCACCGAAAATTTCGACGAAATTGGCAAATCCATAGCCGCTCACTTCGAGACCGCCGGGTTGAGCACCACGATTCGTTGCTTGTCCGTTCCCGACCACGGATCAACGACTACCGCCAAGCCCTGAGAGGAATAATCGCGTCCCGCTAATCTACTGGATCAAAAAATTACGATATCGTCTCAAGCGTGAGGGGGAAGAATTTTGCAATCTCGTCACTCAGACCATCCGCCGGTCCCGTCGCGCCACGGCTTTGGTGAAGCGATTTGGCCAGCGTCCCACCAAAAGAATTGCGGGAGATTCCACACGAGGAGCGAGAGCGGGAAGATTCGTCGATTCGCGAGACGCGGGATACCACAAGGCACGGAGCCTCGGGACGAACACCACTCGCCAGCAACCGCTCCTGAAGCCGGGCATGTATATAGCGAAGGTAACCTGGCAATTTTTTACGTCTTTTCGATAACCGCTGTGTTTCGGAAAAACTTTAATACGATCAACCTTCCGTTCGTTTTTCACTGCAAAACATAGAGGCTGGTTTCGCTTCCTGCCTTCCGGTGAGACCGCAACGGACCAGAAGATCATGAAGCGGATCGCTGAGCGGTTCGAGAAATTGGCCGGTATGACTGCCGAACTTAGCAAGAAAATTGGGATGTAAGACAGCTACAGTCGCGTGCTACATTTCCTTTGTTCTGTTACATCCTGCGTGAGAATTACGCTTCAGAGCACGTCGATAAAATTCGGCGGAAAGTGAAATCCCGACAAGTACCTTGTTTCTTATGTGCGAACAAGGCCATGCAAGGCGGTACCAGGCTCCGCATTCAATGGGTCGAATCCCACCCTCTCCGCTAGTCATTTCTCTCTTGCCGGGCTGTTTCTCTAAAGTCCCCTCTCTTTGCAAGCGGTAACATCCTTGATTCTAGGCGGGCAGGTCGCAAGTGACTGCTCATCGGGGAGACAGATCTTGCTGGGCAAGGTTCCTCCGCGACGTTCGGTTTCTTCCGGTTCCAGCGAATCCTCGGTGTCCTAATCATTTTCAACCAATGTGCAAAACACTTCCCTCCTAGAACTCAACTTCAGACGGCAGAGGCGCTACAAGGCAAGTGACAGCAATAAGTTAAGTGGTACCCGCAATAGTAGGCCTCCGTCAAACACCTAGGATTGGCAGACAGATTGCAGCCAAATGTGATACTGATACCGGCATATACCTGATATGCCGTGGTTTGCATCTCTCAGTTCTAATAGGGATTGCGTTCAAGCGTTCGGGAAGCTATAGATGCAAAAGAAAAAGCTAGGCACTCGCTGCACTGCTTACCTATTGCCCTCGAACGATCACTCGCTGTGGCTAGCTAATACGCCTTCAGCGGGGCGGATTTTCGCGCGTTTGATTATTGTGGCGAACTCTCGAAACACAATTTGAGTGAATCGAGGTCGTCCGCAAGGACAACGAAGCGAAATGCTTTTGTAACGGCGGCCTATAGCATGGAATTTGACGAAAGCATCAAGCAGAGACGATCCGTCCGGAGGTATCAGGAAAAGCCTGTCGCGGAGTCCACCGTCCAGTGCCTGCTTGATCTGGCCAGGCACGCTCCTTCCTCCATGGATGGACAGCCTTGGCACTTCCTTTTGATTCGCGAGGAAAAAACAAAAAAAGAAATAGCGGCGATTAAGAACAGGTATTGCCCGGCCGAAAAGCGCGCTTACGCAGCGGATTTTCTGGAGAAGGCGCCAGTCATCGTCGTCGTGTGTGTAGAGAAAGAGCGATCTTTTGGCCGCGGACTTGAAAACGGCGTTCTGGCAGGCGGCTACCTGATGCTCGCGGCTTGCACGCGGGGGCTTAGCGGCGTTTACATGACGCCGTATTCAGCCCAGGAACCAAAATTGGCGGAAGAGCTTGGCCGGCTCCTAAGGATTCCGAAGAACATTGATCCGATCACAATAATTCCGCTGGGATATCCCGAGGGAGCTCCGCCTGCAAAAACTTTGCGGCCTCTCGAAGAGATGGTGCACTTTGAGCGATTTTGAAAAGGATTTTTCCGAATGCATTGATACCAAATGGACCGCGGACACCAGTGTGGTTCTAAGGTACCGGAATGCGTTCCGGTTCGGCACGAACGATGGGGAAGACGCGCGCTTCAAAGACCTGCTGCTAAAGACGAGCATTAAAGAGGGGGCGCGGATCTTTCCTCTGCTGACGTACAAAGGGGTGGAAATCCACCTGATGGACGAAAGCTCGTTAATGCAAACCAAAACGCTGAAATCGATCGATGGCTGCGTTTCGATTGCGAAATGCATCTTAGGAGGCCACGACAAAATCGTTTTCGAGTCAGGCGGAAACACCGGGAGGGCCCTGACGGAGTACGGCGTAAAGGCGGGATTGGAGACTTTCCTGTTCTTGCCGGAAGAGAATATCGGTCTGCTGCCGAGCAAAGTGTTCAAATCCAAGAAGGCACACTTGATTTCCGTGAAAGAGCCGGGAATGGTGAAGGAAGCGGCGCAGAAGTTCACGGAGTTCTACGGATTTAAACACGTGCCGGAGACAAGCTGGCGTTATGAGGCCTCGCGGTTTAGAGGTCTGTTTATTTTGGAACACATGTTGGAGCATGTTCCGTTTGATTGGATCGTGCAAAGCATCAGTGCCGCATTTGGCCCGATCGGAATTTATTGGGCATTCGAGAAGTTTGGAAAGAAGCTGGCCACCGTGCCTAGATTCATGGGGATTCAGCAGGAAGCAAATTGCCCGATGTACCGGGCGTGGAAATCGGGAAAGGCGGTGCGGCCGATCGCAGTAGATTCCACAGCGAAGTTGCTGGCAAGAGTAATGTACGACTTCAAGCCGCACACCTACGGAACGTACAAAGATTTCGCCAAAGTTCTGCGCGCAACCCGCGGGGACCTGACCACGCTGAATCAAAGTGAATTTTACCGCTTCATCGAACAACGCTTCGACGGCAACGACATCCTGGACATCCTCAAGAAACAAGGCATCCGAATTTCGCCAAATCTTGAAGAGAAAACGGGATTGATGGCATTGGCGGGAGCGTTGAAGGAAATCGATAAGGGCACCATTCCGAAAGGCTCCAGGATTCTAAGCTGCTTGACGAGCGGTGTGACTTCGACCGATGGGAAGGCCAAAGCGGAGTATAAGATCAGCCGCCTGCAAGACATGCTGGAAAATTACGAAACGAAGCTCTCGCCGCGAGAAGCGTATGGATAAAGAATCTAAGCATGTGACGCTCAAGGACTCGACCTTACGAGAAGGTCTGGATACGCCCGGGGTTAACTTCTCCACAGAACAGGCATTGCGCATCGCAAAAGCTCTGGACCAAGCTGGCGTGCCAGAACTTGAGATCCTGGCCCCGGCCAGAGTCATGAAGGATTTGGAGTTTGCGCGCAGGCTTCGACGGGAAGCACTGGGAGCAAAGACCTCTGGGTTGGTTTACGCTAACCGCTCCGATTGGAAAATCGAAATAGAGGCTGCCGCTGGGTGTTTGGACAGGTTCGACGTCTTAATCCCTCTTTCCGCGCAAAGAAAGCCGTTTGACTGGAAAGAGAAAAGTGCTCGTATGTCGGAGGCTCTGGATTTTTGCGCAGAGAACGGAACCAAAGTTGGCGTTGGCTTTCCGCATTCAACGCAAGTTGAGATTGATTTCCTGTTGGAAATAGCGGCGATTGCGATTCAGAAAGGTGCCAATCGGATCACCATCTACGATACGAACGGAAGCTCCGATCCGTTTGCAGTGCAATCGTTAATCGCGCGACTGCGGCAAAAATGCGGCGTAGCGATTTTCTTTCACGGGCACAACGACCTGGGGCTTGCGGCGGCAAATTCCTTAGCTGCCGTTTTCGCCGGAGCTGATGGCTTAGATGTGACGGTGAATGGGCTGGGAGACCGGGCTGGCAACGCCTCGCTCGAACAAGTTGCCATGGCCTTTTACGTGAAAGGTTTCCGAACGGGAATCGATCTGGAAAATTTGACTGAACTTTCAAGAATTGTGGAAGAAGAAAGCGGAGTGAGAATCTCGAAGCTGGCTCCGGTGGTTGGAGAGTTTATATTGTCTCATCGATCGGCGAGCCACCTGGAAGTTCCGGAAGTTTTTGAGGCTTTCGATCCGCAAGTGATCGGATCGCGAAGGAAGTTGACCAATCCTTGACCATGGGGTCTTGAGGACACAAACGGCTCGCCGACAAACATGAGTACCACCTCTCGCCCGAGTGCTGGTCTCCCGCATCCATCGTGGAACCACGCGCCGGACAAGTCTGCCCTGCTAACGAGCGAGTTCGTTCGCTTCGAGAAAGAAGAAATCAATCAATCCATCGGGGATCGTTTCGAACAGCGGGTTCACAAACACCCTAGTAATGTCGCGGTGAAAACGCGAAATCATTCGGTGACATATTCGGAATTAAACAAGAGTGCGAACCGCATTGGCCGAGGCATTCTTGCTCAGAGCCGTAACGAAGCGAAGCCCGTGGCGCTGCTGCTGGAAAAGAACGCGGCGATGATTGCGTCGATGCTCGGTGTGCTGAAGGCAGCAAGAGTGTATGTGCCGCTCGATCCGGCGCATCCGAGAGCTAGGCTCCTCCAAATATTGGATGACTCCGAGACAGAACTTCTGATTACTGACAACAAACATCTCCCCACAGCGAAAGGACTGGAGCACAGCACGAGGCAGGTCTTAAATGTGGACCAGGTTGATTCCAGTATTTCGTCCGACGATATGGGCCTTTCCGTTTCTCCGGATGCTGCCTGCTACATCATTTACACATCGGGATCGACTGGTGAGCCGAAAGGCGTGGTACAAACTCATCGCAACGTGCTGCACAACACCATGTGGCATACCAATAGCCTGCACCTCTGCGCTCAGGACCGATTGACGCTGCTGGCTTCGGGAGCTACTGGTCAAGCTGTGACAGATATTTATGGTGCCACTCTGAATGGAGCCACGCTGCACCCGTTTGATATCCGAGAAGATGGTTTGACCTGGCTGGCCAGCCGCCTGATTGAAAATGAGATCACGATCTATCATTCGAGCACATCCGTGTTTCGCGCGTTCGTGGATTCGCTTTCTGGAGACGAAGATTTTTCACGGATACGGTTGATCAAGTTGGGTGGCGAACCGGTATCGCGAAAGGAACTCGATTCTTTCAAAAAACACTTTCCAGCAGAATGCAAACTGGTGAACACACTATCGGCCACCGAAACGGGCGCTATACGACAACACATGATGGATGCGAGCGCGACCATAAGCGGAGAGATTGCTCCCGTTGGGCTTCCTGTTGATGACAAGAGACTTCTACTGCTGAACGATGCGGGTGAGGAAGTGGAGCTGGGAAGCGTAGGTGAAATCTGCATCGAGAGCGCTTACCTGGCTCGCGGCTATTGGCGCAAACCCGAGCTGACCGCTGCCGCCTTTTCCGTCAGCCCGTCTGCGAAAGGGGTACGAATCTATCGCAGCGGTGACCTAGGGCGTATGGATGGAAGTGGCCATCTGACTTATCTGGGGCGCAGGGACTCCCGTTTAAAGATTAGAGGTTACACGGTAGAGATAGCCGAGATCGAAGCGGCGCTCCGCGGAATTAAAGGCATAAGCGAAGCGGCAGTTGTAGCGCATGATTACGGCATCGAGCGGCGAATCGCCGCTTACTTCATTCCTGAACGTGGAATCGAGTTGAGTGCAGGTACGCTGCGCAAGCACATGGCTACCGTTTTGCCGGGTTTCATGATTCCTTCCGCCTTCGTATATCTGGAGTCGATGCCGCGCACACCGAACGGCAAAGTCGATCGCCGAGCGCTGCCACCGCCAGAGACTTCCAGGCCGAAGCTGGATGCGGATTTCATCGCGCCTCGTACCGCTCTGGAAGAGAAGGTTGCGGCGATTTGGGTGGATGTTCTGGGTATCTCGCCCATTGGAGTCAGTGATAACTTTTTTGATCTGGGCGGCAATTCGTTAATGGCCGCACAGGTGCTATCCAGGTTGTACAGAGTGTTCGGCACCGATGTGTCGATGAGGAATTTCTTTGAGAGCCCAACCGTAGCGGCGATGGGCCTGGCAGTGGTGCAGAACAAAGCAGAAAGAATAAGCGAAGCGAATGTAGCGCGTATTTTGGATGAGCTGGCGTCGTCTTCGAGTGACGTAGCAATAATCGAAAGTGAGGAAAGAAAACATACCCACATCGGCGGGACAGGATGAGCGAGCTTCGAGAACGAATCGCAAAACTGACGCCTGAACAGCTCGCGCTGCTTCAAAAACGGCTCGATCAGGATGTGCCGGGGTCCCCCGCGGCGCGATTAATCCCTCGGCGAGGGAAAAAAGGCCCCAGCGCACTTTCCTTTGCGCAGGAACGACTTTGGTTTTTGGATCAGTTCGAACCGCAGAGCCCGGTTTATAACATTACCTGTATCGAGCGTATAAACGGCGTCCTTAATCGAAACGCGTTGGAGCAGGCGTTGAATGAGGTAGTGGTTCGACACGAATCCTTGCACACGATCTTTCGGTCAGTGGACGGGATTCCCATGCAAGAGGCAGTCTCCAATCCCAGGCTGACCGTCAAGGTGATTGAGCTCACCGATGACGATGGCTCTGAGGACCACGTCCGACGCTTGCTGAGGACAGAAGCTCGGCGGCCGTTCGATCTGGCTAGCGACTTGCCGATTCGCGCTACCTTGGTGCGTCGCAATGAAGAAGAACATTGGCTGGTTCTGGTGATGCATCACATCGCGTCGGATGGCTGGTCGATGGGCGTATTACTTCGGGAGATCAGCGAGTTGTATCAGTCAGCTTGCAATGGAGAGCCGGCGCAGCTTTCTGAACTGCCGATCCAGTACGCGGATTTCGCACATTGGCAACGGCAATGGCTGCGAGGTGAAGTTCTAGAGAGGCAAGTCTCTTATTGGAAGAAGCGGTTGGATGGAGCCCCACGCGTTCTGGCACTGCCTACCGATCGACCGCGACCGGCGCAACAAACACTTGCTGGCGCGCGCGAAACTTTATTTTTTTCCGAAAGCATGACTGAGTCGCTACGCGACTTGGCGCGGCGAGAAGGCTCCAGCCCGTTCATGGTCATGTTGGCTGCGTTGCAAGTTCTGCTGCACCGCTACACCGGGGAGCTGGATGTGGCGGTCGGAACGGCCATCGCCAACCGAACAAGAGTGGAACTCGAGCCGCTGATCGGATTTTTCGCAAACACGCTTGTTTTAAGAACTGACTTCAGCGGACATCCTAGTTTCCGGCAACTTTTGAAACGCGTGCGCGACGCGGCCCTAGAAGATTATGCGCACCAAGACTTGCCCTTCGAAATTTTAGTGGACGCGATTCAACCGGAGCGCAGCCTTAGCTACTCACCTTTGTTTCAGGTGATGTTTATTTTTCAAAACACACCAGCCAGAACTCTGACGATGCCGGGAGCAAACACACAAGCGTTGAAGATCGATCCAGGCACTGCGAAGTTCGACCTAACGCTCACGCTGGAAGATAACGGTGCGCGCTTTACGGGATCATTCGAGTACAACACGGACCTCTTCGAAGCGGCGACGATTCGGAGGATGCAGCGCCATTTCCAGACGTTGCTGGAAGCGGTGGTTCAGAAACCCGACGAACCCGTTTCCACTTTGCCGATCCTGACGGAGGCGGAACGCAGCCAAATTGTGATCGAGTGGAATGATACGAAGCGAGATTTTCCGCGCATCTGCGTTCACGAGTTGTTTGAAGCCCAAGTGGAAAAGACTCCGGAGGCTGTTGCGTTGGTCTGGGAAGAACAACAGCTAACTTATCGTGAACTAAACCGCAGAGCGAATCAGTTGGCACACGAACTTCGCAGACTGGGCGTGGGTCCGGAGAGCAGAGTGGGTATTTGCGTGGAGCGCTCCCCGGAAATGCTAGTCGGGCTTTTGGGCATTCTGAAAGCGGGCGGCGCCTACGTTCCGTTGGATCCGGCGTATCCGCAAGAGCGACTCGATTTCATGATCCAAGACGCCGAGCTGCATGTGTTGCTGATCCAAGAACGTCTCCGAGCGAAAATTTCACAATCGAAAACTCAAGTCGTTTGCATCGATTTGCATTGGGAGAATATTTCCAAGCAGGGCGAAGAAAATTTAAAAAGCGAAGCAGGCCTAGAAAACCTTGCTTATGTAATTTACACCTCTGGATCAACCGGCTCGCCTAAAGGCGTTCAGATAACGCATCGCGCTTTGGCTAACTTTCTCGCCGCGATGCAGACGGAACCGGGGCTGACTTCGAAAGATACGCTGTTGGCGCTGACGACCATTTCGTTCGATATCGCTGCGTTGGAAATTTATTTGCCGCTTGTGGTTGGCGCGCGCCTGATTTTGGCGAGCCACGAGCTGGCCATGGATGGTCAGAGACTGCAAGAAACTCTGACGGCGCAACGAGTGACTTGTATGCAAGCTACGCCCGCCACTTGGCGTTTACTGATCGATGCAGGATGGGCGGTCAGGAAGGATCTCAAGATTCTTTGTGGCGGAGAGGCCTTGCCTCGGGACCTTGCGAATGACTTGGTAGAGAGAGGCTCTTCGGTTTGGAACATGTACGGGCCTTCGGAAACCACGGTGTGGTCGGCCGTGCGCCAGATCACGCGAGAGGATGGGCCTGTTCCTGTGGGCCGCCCGATAGCAAATACCGAGTTTTATATTCTCGACAAGGAACTGCAGCCTGTCCCGGTGGGAATAGCCGGCGAGTTGCACATTGGAGGTGAAGGACTGGCGCGCGGGTATTGGCATCGTCCTGAACTAACGAACGAGAAATTTATCCCGAATCCCTTCGCAGAAAAAAGTGGTGCGCGGCTGTACAAAACCGGGGATTTGGTTCGTTACCGGTTGGACGGGAACATTGAGTTTTTCGGCCGGTTGGATGATCAAGTCAAAATTCGCGGCTTTCGTGTGGAACTGGGAGAGATCGAGACACTGCTGGGTGCGCATCCTGCGATCCAGGCGGCCGCAGTTGTGATGCGCGACGAGGCACTGGGAGACCGGCGCTTAGTGGCTTATATAACGTTGCGATCGGGAGCGACAGTCGCGCCGGAAGAATTACGAGTTTATCTCAGACGCAAACTTCCCGACTACATGCTGCCCAACAGATTCGAATTTTTGGGAAGGCTGCCGCTGACTCCCAATGGAAAGGTGGATCGGCGTGCGCTACCCGCGCCAAGGACTTCCAGGCCTGAAGGCGAATTCCGATATGTGGCGCCGCGCACAGAGGCCGAAAAAAATCTTGCGAAGATCTGGGCCGAAGTTCTGAAGCTCGATCGCGTGAGCATTCACGATAACTTTTTCGATCTCGGTGGGCATTCGCTTCTGGCTACGCAGGTGATTTCGCGAATCGCCGGCAAACTGCAAACGAATTTTCCCGTGCGCGCTCTTTTTGAAAATCCCACAGTGGCCGGACTTGTCTCACTGATAGTTGCTCCGGCCTCGGTGAAGGAGACGTCGGGTATCGTTCGGATTCAGTCCGAAGGTTCGAAAGCTCCGTTCTTTTTCATTGGCGAAGGGGGATCAATCGGTCCATTGGCATCCCAACTAGGGTCGGATCAACCGCTGTTGGGAGTTCGTCCTCTGGATTCAGATCTCCAGAAGCTGAGAGTGCCGTTCAAGCTGGAAGACATCGCCGCTTCTATGGTTCAAACATTGCGAAGCGTTCAGCCCCGCGGCCCGTACTATTTGGCTGGTCAATGCAACAACGGGATATTTGCCTATGAAGTTGCGCAGCAACTGCGCGCCCAGGGAGAAGATGTAAATCTGCTCGCATTGCTCGGGACTTGGAATCCCGCGTGGTGGCGGAAATTTTCAAAGTCGCAAAGATTTCGAATGCGGCTCTATCGCCGAGGGCGGAGTGTCCTAGGTTTCCTGGCCAAATTGAAGCGGGTGAACTCCAAGAAATTCCTAGCTGAGCTTCCTGAATCTATATATTTCCATGTAGCCAGCTTCAGATTCAGGATGTGGAATACCTCTTATAAGTTTCTCGTGGCCGCGAACGGACCTGTCGGCGATCCATTCCGCAGATTTGACAGGCTGGGGCACATCACTGTTCCCAACTATCAGCCGAAACCATATTCGGGACGGGTTCTTCTGGTTTCGCGAGGCGATTGGGACGACGAGCGCGATGTTCAAAATCGAAGGATGGGCTGGAACAGCGGCTTGCTGGTCGAAAAGCCTGAAGTACGATCTCTCCCTGCAAGTCACCGAGGAATGCTTGTGGAACCAAATCTTGGAGTCTTGGCGAAGATCTTACGAGATTTTCTTGTGGACGCCCAAGAGTCGGAAAACGGAAAACCTTCCATGCACGCGGTGACCGCAAGCAGTCGCGTTTGTGAATGAAGACACGCTTGCAACTGGATCGGGTTATTCGCCCCTACAACTAATACGAAGGGACACGGGCGAAACTACTGGTGACGCCGTATCCAGCTGATAGAAAGTATGTCGGCGACTGTAATGCTGCGGTCCCCGTGCCTTGCGTTTCGGAGTCGGCCACAGAATAGCGACGATAAAGAAAGTGAGAATTAGAAAACCCGTGAGAGTCACGCGGACACCGGTTGTGCTTCTTTTTCTTCCTCGGTCCTATAAGTGTGGCGCCATGATCGGCAGAGTAAATCCAAGTGGACACCGCTCCATTTCTGCCCGCAAGAAATTCATATCGTCTGCCGCGTGTGAATACCGCCTGAAAGTAATATCTGATCCTTTTGAGTGGCCCATGATTCGCTTAAGGACGCTTGTGTTCATACTCGTGTTGAAAAAGATGGTTTTGGTTTACCAAAGGGGCGAACGGGATGAGCGAGTCAGGCAAGACAAAGAATAGGCTTGCGCACAACAAGTCCCAACGGATTGAGAACTTCAAATTGAAGGTCGAAGTATTTTCCGCGATATAGCAATTGCAATGGCCTTGGAGGTAAACTAGTGGCGATCGATGCCCTCTGTCAGGTTGTATCCGTTGACAATAAAGGGCTTATGTGTATGTACGGCAATTCTACGTACATGTCCCTTGACACGCCCCGGCAAATTGCCGTACACTCATTTTCGTAGTTGGAGGATTCAGCTATGTCACAGGTAGCACGAGCCACAAACAAATTAGAGCGCATGGAAACCAGGCTTAAGCCGGATCAGAAACGGTTGATTGAACACGCTGCGGATCTGCAAGGTACCACTCTTACGAATTTCGTCCTTGCGAATGTGCTTCCGGTCGCAGTAGCGACTATTAAGGAATCAGAGACATTACGTTTGCGGGCCGAAGATCGTGAGGTTTTTATCAACGCTTTGCTTAACCCGCCGAAAGCCAACGAATTTGCAAAGGGTGCGGCCGCTCGCTATAAGAGACAAGTGAGTTTTTGATTGGAAGCGGATAACGACGACCTTCATTTCAAATCTGAGCCGCTCGGGTCGAAGCATAACCGAGCGGCTTTTTCTTGTGGCGACGATCATCTTGACGCCTATCTTAAGACCCAGGCGAATCAGGAGCGTAAGAAGAAACTCTGCGCTGTTTTCGTATTGACGCCGGACGGAAAAACTATCGCGGGCTTTTACACACTGTCTCAATATTCAGTTGAAATAGGCCAAATCCCCGAAGATATCGCGCATAAGTTGACACGATATAACGAGGTCCCCGCTACTTTAATCGGACGACTTGCCAGGAGTATCGATTATCGCGGTAAACGTGTAGGCGAAAAGCTGCTGTTGGACGCATTGCGACGATGTCTCGATATTAGTCGAGAGGTAGGATCTTGGGCTGTGATCGTTGATGCTAGAGACGAGACATCCGCTGCTTTTTATAGAGAATTTGGCTTCGTTGATTTTCCTAACATAGCGAAGCGCCTGTTTCTAACAACTGAAACAATCGAAGACATGTTCGCATAACTCGGCCTTCGAAAAGTGGTCCTTTCTACCCTGATCCAGGGTTGTTGTCGAACCACTCGCGAAGTGCCTCAGCTTTCTGGAGTGCGCGTAGAAACGCGTCATACGAGGAACGAATCGATAGGCGTCGCTGCCGATGGCGCTTGAACCGCGCCAGAACCGAATCGGAGAAATTCAGCGTCTATCCAGAATCACCGATCTTGTAGGTGGTCACGTTGAGGAGCAAACCGGAATGGACAGGTCTGGCCATTTCTTCCAGACTTCGGCGCCTCTTGCGAAAAGAAACGCCGATCCGCACTGAAAGCCACAACATCATGTGTCGGACCGAAGTTGGGCTGAAAGTGCGACGATTCTGGGATTGGGCACACGTTTAGTCGCAATCGTGTGCACTTTTTCTGAGCGCAGGGATTCGGGTCAAGAGTATTGAGACGAATCCGAACGAGGGCGTCCTTCACCGGATGGCCCCGTTCTCCTCGCTGCTCGCTCTCTCCCAAAAAATCTCGGATGAAATCCTCGCCCCTTCGGTTGCGAACACCTTCAAGGGTCGGGCGCTCCGAGCGTTCTCGCCAGTCGCGCAAGCACTGCTCGGTGCTCACAGCATGCTGCGGGTAACAGGCTAGCAGCTTAGCTGAAACCGAGTACCGGGTGCGGCGTGTACGGTTCTTCGAGCGACGCAATCTCTTCAGATGTAAGCCGCAGCGATAGTGCGGCGACGGCATCGGTAAGATGATTCTGCTTGGTAGCGCCCACAATCGGCGAAGTGACAAACGGTTTGCTGAGCATCCAGGCAAGCGCAAGTTGAGCGCGGGGAAGGCCACGCTTTTTGGAGAGCTCACCGAGCCGGTCGACCACTCTACGGTCTGCTTCTTCCGTCTTCGAATACAGCGTCTTGCCAAACTGATCCGTCTCGAAGCGTTTTGTGCTCTCGGTCTGCCACGGGCGTGCCAGACGTCCACGCGCGAGCGGACTCCATGGAAGTATACTAATGCCTTCGGCTTGGCAGAGCGGCATCATCTCTCGTTCTTCTTCACGATTGAGCAGATTGTAATGATTCTGCATGGAAACGAATCGCGTCCAACCGTGGCGATCCGCAAGATACAACGCCTTCGAGAATTGCCACGCATACATGGAAGACGCTCCGATATAGCGAGCCTTGCCCGACTTGACTACGTCGTGCAGCGCTTCAAGCGTTTCTTCGATCGGCGTCTCGTAATCCCAGCGGTGGATTTGATACAAGTCCACGTAGTCGGTTCCGAGACGACGCAGGCTCTGGTCGAGTTCATAAAAGATTTCTTTGCGCGAGAGGCCTTGGCCATTCGGCTCGTCGCGCATCTGGGCATGCACCTTAGTCGCGATTACAATGGCTTCGCGTCGGGCATGTGCGCCCAGAAATCGCCCAAGGACCTCTTCGCTGGCCCCCGCTGAATAAACGTTGGCGGTGTCGAAAAAATTGATTCCCAAATCAAGCGACTGACGTAAGAAAGGCTGACTCTCTTCTTCATTCAGGGCCCAGGCGTGGCTGCCGGGCTTGATTTTTCCGGTGGCGGGTTGCCCATAGGTCATGCAGCCCAGGCAGATGCGCGAAACCTTAAGTCCCGTATGGCCAAGATTGACGTAGTCCATTATTTCTCCAAAATGATTCCAAGTCACTATTTGAGATGCGCCCCAGGCTCTTTTGTTGCGTTAGAAATTCTTTGCGGGGCGGTGAAGGGAGGGCGTGTCGCATAAACCGCATGACGCACGCTAGGGAAGCATCGAAATCGGTGTGTGCGTCGTTCCATCGCCTAAGCAAAACGTTCATGGTCCCGAGTGAGTTACGGTCCCAGTTCCAACCCGCCTACGTACAAAACGGTGCAAATCATCATCGAGCCAAAGCGAAAGTCGCTAAAGGTCCTCAGCCGTTTTTCTTTGCGCTATTTTCTGGAATCATTACTTTTCAAGGCGTAAATGCGCCCGAGCATGATAGGCGCTCAAATATTTAGGGCCTGGCAAAATAAAAGATACTTCTGCGCCAATGAAGGGATTCCCGACAATCGAAGAGGTCGAGAAGGCCGACAAAGAGAAGCGAGCGCGCTGGTATCGCTTTCTTTACTGCTGCGGACCAGAAGATCATGAGGCGGATTGCTGAGCGGTTCAACAAGTTGGGGGGGCATGACTCCTGGACTCAGCAGGAATATTGGAAGTAGAGGTACTATGATCCTGTGCTACATCCAACGTTCGAATTAGCCTTCAAAACGAGTCGGAGTAGCTGCGCCTGCGGGCTAGGGCCTGGTGACACGGAGCTTGCCTCGATTCGTTATCAGGGTTACGCCGGTTACAGCCTCCCAGCTAGGCCGATAACTAGGGATGGTTCTGATACTAGATAAATTCTGGACTCTTGATTCCGACGAGTCAAATGAGTGCATTTACTTGCTCTTCTTGAAAAACACTTCAGGAGAGAGCTTAAAACGCTTGCTGAGCCGTTCTATGTGACCGAGATTTAATTCCTGTCGTCCACTCAGAATGTCTGAAACCACACCCTCGGAGCCAAAGACTGACGGTACGAGATCTTTTTGACGGAGTTCATTTGCAGCTATCAACTCCGCCAAAACTTCTCGCGGAGACGCATCATCGATAGGGTACTGCTCGTCTTCGTACGCTTCAACCAATAGAGTCAAAACTTCCATATAAGCTTTCTCCGCCGCTGTTAGATGTTTTTGCCGCTCCATCTTCAAAAGCAACGCGGTGTATCGCTCGTTCTGCGCTTCTGATGTAATGGGTTTCGGGGTATCCAAACCCTTCAGCGTATCTTTCTCAATCGCAGTCGCAATCATTTTTCCACCCTCCCCGGTCATACTCAGCGTGGGTCAAGATATGCAAAATATAAACATTTTTAGCAGTAAAACGGATGTACGAAACTAAACGGCATTTGTTACCGCCTACATTAAAAACGATACAAGTTCCAACTAAACTAACCGTGTTGAATGTCAGTCGAATCTCTGGGAAATTGCTCCACTTCTCCTTCTTAACTATTTTGTACCAAGCTCGTAACGCCCCGCCCCACTCTGGATGATCCTTAATAGCGTCTAGAATCGTCTTCTTCTTAATCACCTTCACGTAACAAATCTTCGCATATTACGAAGTTTTGTCAACTGAAATCTTCGTATTTCACGAAGTTGAGTACGAGGGCGGTCGGTTTCGCACGCCGGTAACCGCCCCTACTCCCTAGCGAACGGTCGCCCGGTAGAAAATTCTGAAAACCTGATCTTATGCGGCGCCGTAAATCACACGGCGAACGAAAACTTTCCTTTCGTGACGACAACCGGATAAACATTAAAAGTCCACCGGGACCGAGCCGTTCCGTTTGGTCTTTGGCGACGAACGGCAGAAAATAGGCTCCGGGAGAGGTACTTTCAATCCGTTGACTTTGACTTGCAGAGCGGTTCTGTTCGATATGGATGGTACGCTGGTCGATTCTACTTGTGTGGTTGAACGCGCCTGGGGCTGGTGGGCGAATCGGCATGACGTTTCGCTAGAGGCCGTACTCTGGTTCTCCCATGGACGTCCAACGATCGCGACGATGGAGCATTTCTTGCCCGGGCGTGACCATGCTCAGGAACTGGACGAGATGGATCGTTATGAGGAGACAGAGCTGGAAGGTATTGTGGCTGTACGGGGAGCAATGCAAGTTGTGGGCGCGCTCCGGAAGCATCCGTGGGCAATCGTGACTTCGGCTCGGAGGACGCTTGCGGAGGCGCGCGTCACAGCCGCAGGTTTGCCACTTCCGAAGGTCATTGTGCCTGCGGATGAGATCCGGAATGGTAAACCAGACCCGGAAGGCTTCTTGCGTGCCGCCGAGCTATTGGAAGTACCACCCAAGGAGTGCCTGGTATTCGAAGACACACGTCCTGGCATTGAGGCTGGAATGAACGCCGGCATGCAGGTCGTGGCGATTCTGACCACTGTGGCTGCCAACAAGTTGAGACATCGTCCGTTCATTCAAGATTTCCGTGACGTGACGATCCGGCCGGAAGGCGACCATTTGAAAGTTGACGTAATCCAAGTGCGCCTACCGGACAAATAAAGTGCTACTTCTAAAAACTGATTTTCCGAATACGCAATTCATCATCACGACCTATGATCGCGTGTGGGCCGGCCAGATGAAATCAGCCGGGCTCGTCACGGCAAAAACGTCAGTCGTTTTTCACAGCTGGAACATCGATACCAGCCCGTTGGTCGAATCCGATCAGGAAATCTGGGAAGAAATCGCGAAAGCGCTGGAAAAGGGGAAGGTGGTCAGTTTTTACAGCTTTTCCAGCAGCTCGTCCACACTACGCTCGTAGTTCCTTCTGACGAGCCGCCGTGCCGTTCAATGAAGTGTTTCTTGACAGGAGTTCCTAACAAGTGTATGTATGTTTCGCTTAATCCCCCTGGACATTTCAATCAACTGTAAAAAGGAATCTCTACAAGGGCGAGTGTCTGTCGCTCGGGTGCTGATTTTTGATAGTGGTTCTTTCGAAATCGAGTTTCGTAACTCAGCTTCCACCATCGGCAGTGCGCATCACCAACCTGTCAGTTCTGGAGGATGGAACCCCGCTAACTTTGCTTCCAGGAACAACCACCGGGGCTGTTCGTACCGGTTCCCATTCGTGCTTTGACGGACGAGCCGAACCGCGCACTGCGATAACTCCGCGCCCTGCCACGTCAGCCAAAGTACGACAGCGCCCGAGTGGGTTTAAGAGGAGGTTGCCGAGATGAACAAACTTGGCTCTTCTCGACCTTCCAATTATTCCTCTAAATGCCGTTCAACACCCGCGAACTGGGAAGCAAAACTGCACGTGAGCAGGACTCTTCTCCTGCTCTGTTTCCTTTTTCTCGGCTCGTCCGCGTTTGCCCAGACCACGTTGACTCCTGCCACAATGTCATTCGGCAATCAGGCGGTCAGCGTCGCGAGCGTTCCGAAGACCGCAACATTCGAGAATACCCAGAGTGTCCCGCTGGCGATCAGTAGCATTGTCAGTTCGGGGACTGCTGCGGCTGATTATGCCTGGGGTGGGAACTGTCCGATCAGTCCAAGCACGCTAGGCGCTGGGCGGAGCTGCAGCATTACGGTTACGTTTACACCGTCGGCCCTGGGAAGTCGCTCGGCGTCGCTGAAGATTACCGATAGCGCTTCCACGAGCCCTCAGTCGATTAGTCTGACAGGTACCGGTGTGGATCCGGTTACTGTTCTCCCGACTAGTTTGACATTTGCCAGTCTCCTCGTGGGAACGGCGAGCGCCGCTCAGACAGTCACTCTAACAAATGGTCTCAAGACTGAACTGGCCATTTCAACGGTCGCGACCGGCGGAGATTTCACTGTGTCGAGCAACGGCTGCGGTTCGAGCGTTGGCGCAGGAGCTAAGTGCACCATCGGGGTGACATTTACTCCGACGGCCGTCGGTGCGCGAAATGGAACACTCACGGTTAACGACAGCGCCTTCGGGAGCCCTAATCTGGTCAAGCTTAGCGGCACGGGCAATGATACTGGGCTGACCGCAATCACTGTGACGCCCGCAAATTCTTCGATTGTTCAAGGGAATACGCAGGAGTTTACTGCTACCGGGCACTTTAAGAGCGGTAGCACGGAAAATCTGACGGCTTTCGTCGCGTGGAGTTCCAGCAAGCCGAATGTGGCGACAATCATCCCGGGAGGTCTCGCGACGGGAGTCACATCTGGAGGATCGCAGGCCCCGAACTGGATAATATATCCGACTTGCGGTACGACTCCGTGCGGGCTGCCGAATCCAATCGCAGTGGAGGGAACGCACTATCCCACCAATTTATCGCTCGGGACGGCAGCAACACCGTATCGACGGAACTGGACGCACATGGTTTACATTCCGTCGCTGGGTGAAATGTTGATCAAGTTGGGCGGTCCGGACTGCTGCAGTTCGACGATCAATAACGCTTTCTGGTGGCTGAACGATAACCTGAGCAACAACCCGTCGGTCAGCGGGGCGAGTTCCGCCTGGCAACTGGCTTGGTCGAACATGTTGGCGGCCAATTCCGACCAGCCGTTTTCGGTGAACAGCTGCAACCGCACGGGCTCGACGCAGATAGTCGTATGCAGCATCAACATTTCCACAGATGGGGGTACGCAGCAGTTCTACGACCTGACGCCAACAATCGGGGGCAACAATTTCGTTGCTAACTCGGTGGATCCGAGTGGGACGATTACTCCAATGGGTGTTGTCCTGTGGGGCAAGGGCAAGTCGGGTGCTGCGGGCTGCGCGGCCACGCTCGTGGGAGCGGGCGGGACATGCTTTGGGAACAAATACAGCGTAGATTCGACGCAGTGGTCGGCGGAATACGTACAGCTTTGCCTCCAGGGAAGTTTGAGTGCTCCGTCCTATGCGCCCACTTGCTTGATTCCCGGTGACGGTCCGAGCGCGGCCTACATGCACAACACGAGCTTCGGAACTCCCGCATGCAGCGGAGGCGGACCATATGCGACTCCGTGTGGTACCTACACTATCAGCTATCTCGACACCACTGCGGCAGCCTCCACCACTGACACATTGATAGGCGTGACTAACGGGTCGCCATGCGAGGACATCACCACCACAACCAATACTTGCTGGGGCGGTCCGTTTGAAGCTCCGAACATTGAAGAACCTCATCATCCGTATCACATGTGGACGTATGACGACACGGATGGTGTGGTACTTTCCTTCGGCGGAGCGGCAGAAGGGACTGGCTTCGGGGGCGGCACGGGAGACCAGGCGTTTTGCAGCGATTGCGCCACGAGCAACCTCACCAAGTTCACTATCTCAGGTGCAAACATAGACCCGACGGAAATCTGCGGCGAGCTTTCGCAAGTGGATTCACTCAATTCACCTTATGGTCCAAACGGAATTAAGCCTTGCACGGACGCCTCGGCGTACGAAACATCTCCGCCATCGAGCGCGATCACTCCTCCTTATTTCGGCACACACTATCCCCAGCCCGACACGGAAGCCGCCGTGGTCTGGGACGACTGCAATAATCAACTGATCTTGGCAGGCGGGACCAGCAACGCAACCGATTCTTTCACCTTCAATTTGTCAACGAAGGTTTGGCAAGAGCAGACCGGCGCATGGAATGCTTGGCATATAAACTCACCGGCTACGGTGACGCACACGCGCGAGGGCATGATCTGGGTCAATACGGACGGCCTGGGGCACCACCAGTGCGCCGTGTACATGTTCTACGGCGGCTCGAACGCGACGATTACCGTCAATCAGGTATTCAAGGGCATCCCAGCTGCGGGCGGGGCCACGATTGACTGGGAGTTACTTACCCTTACGGGCAGCACGCCGGAAGCGGACCTCTTTCCGGTGGTTGATTTGGACCCCGACGCGACGAGCAGTTGCCCGAATGGGTATTGCATTATCTATATCACGCAGAATCAAAGCCCGACCGCCTCAAATCAGTTGTGGCAATTCGACCCATCGGTATACGCGAGCTGTAGCGCATCGAACAAAAGTGCATGCACGAGTCCTTCAGCGAATGCGTGGACAGAGCTTTCAACTTCGAACGTAGGGCCAACGCTGGCGACGGGCGGCGCAGAATGCGAAGGTGCGCCAGGAGCGTGTCACAACGAGGGCGGCTTCAATCGTAATACGCATACGTTTGACCTGATGATTGCTGGAGGCACGGAACAGCAAAACGTTGTTGCCTACTTGAATATTCCGGCGAATGGATTTAAAGGAACAGCGAGCACCTCGAGTATCAGCGCGATGTTAGGCAGTATTACCGGCTCGACGACACTCACGGTGACAGCGCCGGTGGTCCTGGTGTCGATTGCATTGACGCCGGCGAATTCTTCGATTGCTGCGGGGACTGCGCAGCAGTTCACGGCAACGGGAACCTACAGTGACGGGAGCACGCAGGACCTGACGAGCACAGCGACATGGAGCTCATCTGCTCTCGGTGTGGCGACGATCATATCGGGAGGTGTGGCCACAGGCGTGACAACGGGCATCTCGAGCATCAGCGCAACGTTGGGCAGTATTACCAGCTCGGCCACACTGACGGTGACCGCGCCGGTGCTAGTGTCGATTGCGGTGACGCCAGCGAGTCCTTCGATTGCTGCGGGCGTGACGCAACAGCTCACGGCCATTGGAACCTACGGAAACGGGAGCACAGTAAATCTGACGAGCACGGTGACATGGACTTCATCGTCTACAGGTGTGGCGACAATTAGCAATGCCTCCGGTTCGCAGGGCTTGGTCACGGCGACTGGTGCAGGCACGACGACGATCGAGGCCACATCGGGCTCGGTGAGCGGTTTCACGATTCTGACCGTAACAAACCCGGCGCTGGTCGAGCAGGTGAACGCGAACAATAGCATCCTAGTGCAGGAGAACTCTGATCCTTTGCAAGTCAGCGGCATTGCGCAAAGAGTGGTCGTCGGAAATCCGCTTGTCGTGACGGCTGTTACCGTGCAGTTTCAGAATACCTCGCCCAAAAGTGGCTACGCATATATCGATCTCGTCAACGACGATGGCACAGGGAACCCATCAAATCAATCGGCAGGAATTCTTGGCACCAGTACGAATCTTTACCCTGGCGTGAATGGCGGTAGTTTCACGTTCAATATGCCTGCTGTCGCGGTCCCTGCAGGCACCTTCTACGTCGTGGTTCGGACCCAGAATGTATCTGTGAATGCCGACAGTGCGTGCTTGATCGTCACCGGGCGAACGGCCGCACCAGCCACGATGGCTCCTGCCCAAGTACAGGATCCAACCACGCTGAACTGGTCGGTTGCTGCGCCTCAACAGTTCCTGACATTCAGTTTAACGGGTCTCTCGACGGCAAGCACCTCTCTGACTTCCATAGTTGTCACTCCGGCCACACCTGCAGTTAGTGTCGGTTCGACTCAACAGCTCGCCGCTCTTGGTGTTTACGCAGATGGCACAATGCAGGATCTGACTAACTCGGCGACTTGGAACTCATCCAACCCGTCTGCGGCGACCGTAAATGGCTCGGGTTTGGCGAATGGGAGTGCGGCAGGCACGTCTACAATTAGTGCGTCCTCCGGTTCAAGCAGTGGCTCTACCGCAGTGACGGTCGGCTCGCCCCTGACAGTACAGCAGACAAATTCGGGCAGCTCGATCCTCGTACAGCAGGGCTCCAATCCGCTTCTGGTAAGCGGGATCGGCCAGCCATTGACGTTGACCGCGTCTATCATCATCAATTCGGTGACTGTGCAGCTCTCCAACGTGTCTTACAACGAGGGGTACGCATACGTTGATATCGTAAAGGACGACGGCACAGGTAAGCCCTCGAATAGCTCTACCGACATTATCGCCACCAGCGTCACCCAAGTCTGGGAACTTGAGAGCGGTACATATGCTTTTGACTTCTTACCGACTGTAGTGCCTGGCGCTCTGTTCCACATCGTACTGCGGACCCAAAACGTAGGGGCGGTCTCTAATAGTTCGCTGACAGTTACCACTGGAAGTACTTCGGCTCTTCCGGGACTGAACGGAATCCTAACGCAAGATCCTTCGACGCAGGTTTGGTCCGCGGCTTCTCCGATCCAATATCTTACGTTCACTTTGTCAGGGCTGACAACTACTGGAGCCGCATTTGATGGGCTCACGTCTATCACGGTTGCGCCTGCCAGTGCTTCCGCTTCTGTTGGACAAACACAGCAATTCTCTGCGACCGGAACGTATGTCGACGGATCGACAACCGATCTCAGCAGTGCAGCCGTATGGAATTCCTCCAATACGTCCGCCGCTACAATCAGCAACGCTGGGTTGGCCAATGGCGTTGCCGTCGGGACGACCAACATCACGGCGAGCCTTGAAGGCATCACTAGCAATTCCGCGACACTAACCGTGGGCCCTCCGGCACTAATATCCATCGGGGTCACCCCAGCTAATGGGACTGTTCCCGCCGGCTTGTCAGTGCAGTTTTGTGCCACTGGCACGTACACCGATGGCAGTACACAAAATTTGACCTCGTCGGCGATGTGGAGCTCGGGGGCTCCTATCGCGACGATCAATTCTGCGGGGCTGGCCAGCGGGCTTATTGTAGGAATGACGACGATTACGGCTACCTCTGGGGCGGTGCAAGGGATGGCCACACTCACGGTGACCTCACCTGTTCTCGCGTCGATCGCGGTGACGCCAGTTGATGCATCGATTCCCCTGAGTAGCACGCAACAGTTCACCGCTACGGGAACTTACAGTGACGGTACCACTCAGAATCTGACGAGCACGGCCGCGTGGGCTTCATCAGCTGGCAATGTAGCAACGATCAGCACGACCGGACTTGCGAGCGCTGTCGGGCTTGGGCAAACGACGGTTCAGGCGACGTCAGACGCTATTAACAGCTCGACTTCCTTGACCGTTACAGCCGGTTTTGCTTTGAACGGCAGCCTCAATAACGCCCGGTACAGGCACACGGCGACGCTGCTGAACGATGGAACGGTGCTGATCACGGGAGGCGAAACCTCCCCAGGCAACGCGCTGAACACTGCGGAGCTGTACAATCCCACAACGGGGATGTTCAGTCTTACGAATGGGACCTTGAACAACGCGCGCTACGCTCACACGGCGACGTTGCTGAACGATGGAACGGTGCTGATTACGGGAGGCTATGGCTCCGGCGGTTATTTAGCCAGCGCGGAACTGTACGGGCCTGTAGCACAAAGTTTCACGCTGACTGGTAGTCTCAACACAGCACGTGACCAACACACCTCGACGGTACTTAACGGAACAGTGCTGATCGTGGGAGGATACAACGGCAGTGCCCTAGCAAGCGCCGAGATGTACTACAGTCAATAGACTATCGCTTTGTTCGTCTAATTGCATCACCATGAAAAGCGTTTAGTGCTTATCTGCGTGCGCTGCTCGTTCGGTTCACTTCTGGAGTGGAATTAACTTCTCAGCAAAATAGTGGGTAGAACACCACATGTACACATAAGCGACGGAAGCAATTTGACGAACTAACGTCCTGGATTTTTTCATAGCGCGCCTATCGGGGGCTCCATCGTTGGTCCGAGCGCTCGAAGAATCAGTGGTCATATTAGTCACCTACTGCTTTTCTGCTTTCGACAACGCTCCTGGAGCCGCGGCTGTCACCGTATAAGGTCCGCGATCGTCGCGTTCGCTGTGAACACCGAGGAGATGGCCACGCTGTTCGCGTTGGTCATATCCGTTTCCGTAGCCGTTCCGCTCATCATGAACGTGTTCGCTCGAGCCCGTTGCAGGAGCAGTGAACGTCACCATCGCGCCGCTCACCGGGTTCGAAGCACCCTTCACCACTTTCGCTTGTAGCTGTAATGCAAACGGCTGATTGATCACCGCGTTTTGCGGAGTTCCGTTCGCAGTCAGCATCGATATCTGCGAACTCGAACCACCACAACCCGTCAAGAAACTTAAGCTCAGGCAGACGCCCAATCTCCGTGACAGTATTGGACCACAGATTCCGTTAAAATGTTCGCCGAGTGAAACTTCTGGGGAACGTCATGAGGAGATTTAAGAAATGAAGGCGAACGTGATGCAAGATGCGCGGCCCTTACTGTACAGGATGCTTGTATCTGCATGATACCTGCCCGGCTAAATCGCCTGAGACAATATTCGGGTGCTCTGATATGGCACACCTGCTGCCTGCTTGTAATTTTGGCGGCGTTATCAGGTTTGTCGGCATAGCCACATTCT
Organism: Binatus sp. (SeqCode); assembly: GCA_035602755.1. Lineage (GTDB taxonomy): Bacteria > Acidobacteriota > Terriglobia > Acidiferrales > UBA7541 > Palsa-295. The sequence goes on from DATNLR010000065.1 coordinate 61,085, forward strand.
TTCCTGCCGATTCCCTGACGCTCAGGTCAAAGGTCACGCCTGTTTCCCCAATAACCGTACCTGGCACTTCCGCGGGTTCCTAGTCCACGCCTCAACGCATTGAAAGGGCCGACACCCGAGCCGTGCGCTCCTTGATTGCTGCCTCAATGCTCAAACTCGTGTAGAGATCTCGGGCCTCTTTCCATAGAGTTCTCGTTTGCTCCCATCTGAGAACCGCGAGGCTTCGAATGGCGTTCGCTAAATCCAGCGATGAACCTTTTTCATAGGTCCGATAAAGTCCAAGTGCTTCGTGGTAACAAGGCTCCGCCAAATCTGGGCGTCCCTGTTCATGATAAACATCGCCCAGATGCCTGATGGTGTGTGCCAGAGCGAGAAGTTCGTCAACTCCGCGATATAACAAGACCGCTTCCTCGTAACATAGCCGGGCTGTCGCATTATCCCTGCGCCGCGCCGATTCACCACGCTGCCTAAGTTCTCGCCCACGGGCAAGCTGGTCCGTTCGACCCGGGTCCGAAATCATGTCCCCCTCCTTGACGGTGAAGCGACATCCAATTATCGATTAAACTATCCTCCTTTTCCCGGGCTGGCGAGAGCCTCATTGCGGATCAGCGGTATTCCAAGTTGTTTGCAGTTAAAATGCCGCGATTTTTGCGGTTCTTCGAAAAACAAAACTGTACAAAAGAGAACAGATAACCAGATACCGTGGGCGTAGCTTGCGAGCAGTTGTATTACGGCGTCTTGCACGCTGAAGGAGATTTTATGCTGCTGCTAATCATTATTTTGGTGTTGTTGTTCGGAGGAGGAGGGGGCTATTACGGATATTCCAGATGGGGAACAGGAGGGGGCCTTGGAATCCTCGGAACGGTACTGCTGATCGTGTTGGTTGTGTACTTGCTCGGCGGATTGCGGTGACAAGGCAACAACTCTAGGAGAAGGTCGACCGCGTCCACAAGGCTAGGATCTCGCTGCTGAGTTCGGACATCTACCCTTGAGCGGCACAAAGTAGAATTTTCACGGGGCCGCGTGAAACTCAGTTCACGACACCCACCTGTCTAGGTTTTCGTCCAACGCCTGCAACCCGCCGGCTCTACAGCGCCACGCGCAGTCGGAAGTCTTGCAGTACCAAGCTTTGAGCCCGAGTTAGAGGAGTTTAACGATATGCAGATACGCCGAGCCCTGTCTTCAATTGCTGCGTTGACGTTGCTGGTAGTTTCCCAGCCGTTGGCAAACGCCCAAGCGTTGAGTGACTCCAGCACGTCGAGTCAGAACAGGTTCGAGTCAGCAACGCCGGAGCGAAGCGCTCTGCCGTTTCCTTCGAAGCCCGTGAACATGGATCCCGATCTGAAGTACCATCGCCCGTCGGAACATGACAAACTGCGGAATTACGCATTCGATTCTTTCGGGCCATATGCATTCCTGGGCTCGGCGCTGAGCGCCGGAATTGCGCAAGGCGAAACCGCTTCTCACGCGCAGAATGCCGGCATCCCGCCAGATTGGGGACAGGGCTGGGATTCGTACGGTGCTCGATTTGGAAGCAACTTCGGGATCAACCTCATCACGCAGACGACTCGTTATTCCCTGGCCGAGGCTTTCCGGCAGGACACGATCTTTTATCGCTGTGAATGTACTGGTTTCCTGCCCAGACTGAAGCATGCGTTGATTTCAACGGTTACGGCGCGCAAAGGCGAGGACGGGCATCGCGTATTTTCTCTTCCAGCGCTGGCAGCTCCGTACGCTGGCACGGAAGCAGCTGCTTTATTGTGGTATCCGCATCGTTACGATGCCATGGACGGTTTTCGAATGGGGAATTACAACGTGCTGGCGCAAGCCGGCTTGAATCTGGCGCTCGAATTTATCTACGGGGGCCCCCACACATTGCTGAGTCATCACCACGTGCCGGTGATCTCCAACGCGACAGGATCACATTCAGACCAGCAATAGAGAAAGAAGACGCGAATGAGAGTTCAACGGGAGTAGCCTGCCTTGCAACATTACTTCAGGAGTTACGCCTAATTCGCGACTATGCATCACCTTTTTTCAGGTCCGATCCAATTTCAAGGTTTCCAAGTTTCGGATTGTGTCCCAAAACCCAGGCATCGGCAGGATGAATTCCACCGCAACCTGCGTTTTGCCCATAAAGCTTGGACCTAGACTCGCAACCCTGCCTAGCACTTCCTCCCCGGCGCTCAAGTTCTCAATTCGGATAATCTGCTGAGGCTTTACGGGGGCGGCCAGAAGTATCAACGCTCCATGATCATTCACAATCACGGTATGAGTTGTTTCCGCAATCGAGCTCTTGTCGGCGTGTTGCAATCGCACGATGATCGGGACCCTGCGCTTGACGCGTTTGCTGCGCCTGCGGTTCCATGGCAATAGATCTGCAGGAGGGACGATTTTCATTAGAACAACCGTAACAAACTCTCAACGAGTCCTCTCAATATTCAACCTGCGCTTGTGCCCTTGAAGGCATCGCCGGGGCTAATGTGTGCAGCAAAACTCAAAGAAAGCCGGGGACTCATAATGTCGGGTGGGGTCAAAATATTCAACAAGCGGAAGTGGATCGCAGCTTCACTTGCCTCTTTCGTCCGCCTGCTACTGCCGCCGCAGATTGATCCCCACTGAAGGGCCCATCGAGTCAACTTCTGCTTTTTTGTTTGCACCCAACCCGCGAACCTCTAAGCCCGAATAGAAGGACTTTTTACGGCGCTTGAGGCTGTCAAAAAGGGTCAGAATACAGAAAGAACAAGAAGGTTCTCGGGAAGCAGCAGATTGGCCCGTACCGTTGATCCTCCCCTATTTTGCTGATAATGCAGTGAATAAGCGTATGTGTCGTGTCCATACACAGTTGTGCACCGTTCTGGCACATAGCTTGCCGTTATTGGGGTGTACCCCGCCAGGGAGTGCGCAGATTTCAGGGGCAATTTAAGGAGCGAGAACACATGAACAGGAAACAGAAGGGTTTCTCACTTATCGAATTACTGATCGTCGTCGCGATCATTTTGATTATCGCGGCCATCGCAATTCCGAACTTGCTGCGCGCCCGCATGGCGGCCAATGAAGCCTCCGCGGTCGGTTCGATTCGTACCATCAACACTTCTGCGGTTACCTACTCTTCGAGC
>DATNLR010000068.1:0-18868 GCA_035602755.1 Binatus sp. (SeqCode)
GCTCGAAGAGTAGGTAACCGCAGAAGTGTTGATGGTACGAATCGAACCGACCGCGGAGGCTTCATTGGCCGCCATGCGGGCGCGCAGCAAGTTCGGAATTGCGATGGCCGCGATAATCAAAATGATCGCGACGACGATCAGCAATTCGATAAGCGAGAAACCCTTCTGTTTCTTATTCATATCTTCATCTCTCCTTAGATGACGTACTGAACTCTCTGTACTCCCTGGCGGGGTACACCCCACTAATGGCAAGCCGTGTGCCAGAACGCCGCACGCTATGTATCGACACGACACAGCCTAATATGCCCTTTGTTATCAAATGGATGTGAGCAATTCCCGTGAGGCTATCGCACCATCGCCCGGCGGACGTTTCTCAAGGGCTCAGTTTCTGACTATTTTTGACTGCCCAAAACGCCGAGAAAGGGCTCCTAAGCGCTGATTTGAAGAGCCTTAGGCACTCTCACAAGATGAGAAGTTCAGAATAATTGAGCGAACCTTATAAGGAGGTAGCCGGAGTTTTGGACTAGCCGAGGGGGAGGGTAATTGGGCCTCTCGCCAAGGCGGATCGCGGCGAGCGGGTTTGGTAATGGGAGTTCGTCTTACTTCCCAGAATAAAAAGAGCGGAGTCTTCCCTTTTCGTTACTCAGTGCCTTTTGAAACTAACTACTGAAGCGGCGGGCTGGCGATCATCGGTGCTGCACCAGCGGTGGTGCAGCGAATAAGGCCACTCTGCTCGTCGAAGAAGCCGCGCTGACCGGACTGTCCTACTGTTGCCAGGACGCCTACGATCGTGTACGTCTTGAAACCTGTGCAAGCGCCAACTGCTGGCGTCGCCGTGGCTCCGATAAAAGTGAAGAAATAACCGCTCTTCGATGTTGCTGCCGAAACTGCTCCAGCGAGGGTCGCGTCAATCCGCTGAGCTGCCCCGCAAGTTGCCACGCCGCCTGCTGCGCCGCGCATCGCTGCTATGGGCGCTGGGTGCTGCACTATTTTCTTCGCTTCCTGATCATTGGCATGTTTCTCCTTGCTGCATCGAACAGATGCATCTTCTTTGTGCACCCTGGCGGGGTACAACCCATGTGGAGCACGGGCAGCGCCGTTCAGCGCCGATGCACAGACTGGCAGAGAACCCTGGCTGCGTGCAGTGTTGACACACTGCATCGCACTCGGAATTTCCAGGCGTGAGAGGAAATAGCGGCTCTGTTTTGAATGGGAAATAAAAAAGACGGAAAAAGTCGGCCGCAAAGACTTTAACAGCCCGCACCAATGCGAAACGGTTATTAAACTCCGTGTTTTTTTGCGTAGTGGCGGAACGATCGGTAGGTCATCTTCAACATTTCTGCAGCGCGTATGCGAACTCCTCCGGAACATTCCAGAGCAGCCAGCAAATAGGCTCTTTCCGTCGAAGAAATAAGTTTCTCGAGATCCATGCCGGCATCCGGGATCAGATAAGGTTTTGTTTCATGCTGCCCGTTGGAATGAGATTCCTGGTAGAAATTTATAATGCGCTCGGGCAGCCCTTCCAGCGATACACGCTTGGTCGTTTCCAGCGCCACCGCACGTTCAATCGTATTTTCCAATTCGCGCACGTTTCCAGGCCAATCGTAAACTTCCAGCCTCCGCATCGCTTCCGGCTCGATCCCCTCGATCTTTTTGTTCATGGACTTCGCGTAACGGTCCAAAAATGCCCTGGCCAACAGAGGAATATCGTCCCGGCGTTCTCGCAGTGGCGGAAGATGAATCGGGATTACGTTGAGCCGATAGAAAAGATCTTCACGGAAGCGTCCTTCCGCAATCTCTTTTTCCAGGTCTTTATTCGTCGCGGCAATCACGCGAACGTCAACGCTGGTTTCCTCCGTGCTTCCGACGGGTCGAACCTTGCCCTCTTGCAAAATGCGGTAGAGTTTCACCTGCATGGTCAGGCTCATATTACCGATCTCATCCATGAAAAGCGTTCCACCATCCGCGGCCTGGAACAGGCCCCGGCGGTTTTCGTTGGCTCCCGTGAACGCACCGCGCATGTATCCGAAGAGTTCCGATTCCAACAGCGTTTCCGGAAATGCTCCGCAATTAATCGTGACGAACGGCGTCTTCGAGCGCGCACTATTCTCGTGAATCGCGCGCGCCACCAACTCTTTGCCGGTTCCGCTCTCGCCCGTAATCAACACACGGCTCGACTGCGGCGCGATCGTCGCAATCATTTCAAAAAGACTGCGCATCTTCGGACTTGTTCCGATGATGTGGTCAAACCCGGTGAGCCTCCGAATCTGGCGGCGCAGTTCCCCTGCTTCTTTTTTAAGCCGTTGGTTCTCCGTAATCTGCTGAACAGCAGGCCGCAATTCGTCAAGCAGACGGTCGCCCTTAACCACATAACGATCCGCGCCAAAATTTACAGCATCGATGGCCGTGTCGATCGTAGGCACACCCGTAATCAGAATAAAAATCGTGGAAGGAGAAACTTCCTTGCTGTACCGAAGCAATTCGACGCCGTCCATATCCGGCATGCAAATGTCGGACACCACGATGTCGAATATCTGGGCCGCCAGCCTCGACTTCGCGGCTTCTCCCGAGGAGGCCACTTCTACCTTGTGGCCTTCCTTGCGAAAACTTATCTCCAGCAGCTCGCGTATGGACGGCTCGTCATCGACTATGAGTAAGTGAGCCATGGCCCTAGCCTTTCCCTGCCGCAACTAATTCCGTCTGCTTGCGTTTTGTAGGCCGCTGCGGTGCCCGCGATGTAGTAGAACGCGGAAGTTCCACAATGAACTCCGCTCCCTCACCCTTTTCCGTTTCCACTCGAATACGGCCGCGATGCGCTTGCAGAATCTGATACACGATGGCCAACCCAAGGCCGGTCCCGCCAGTGAAGCCGGATTGGAAAGGCTCAAAAATGCGCGTCAGTTCGCGGGAATCAAGTCCAATGCCCGTATCGCGAATTGAAATGCGCACCCAGGACTCGTCCACCGACAGTTCAACATGCAGAACTCCGCCGTTGGGCATGGCACGCAGTGCGTTATTGCAAAGATTCCAGAAAACTTGCTTCAGCGCGTCTCGATCGACCAGCGCGCGCACGTTGCGCGCGGTAATCTGCCGGTCAAAGCGGTACTTCCCCTTTGCCGTGGCGTCGCGCTCCAGCAGTAGAAGTGTTTCCTCGATAATCGGCACCACATCCAAGTCCGCGAACGCATAGGTTTTTTCGCGAGAGTAATCCAAGAAATCGGTGATGATTTGATTTAGCCGTTGCGACTCGCGGCTGACAATATTCACAAGCTTTTTGTCGTCATCTTCCAGCGGAGCCAGGCGCGCCAATTCTTTTAGCGCTCCGGTCATCGCCGTCAACGGCTGGCGAATTTCGTGCGCGATAGCCGCCGAAAGCCGTCCCAGCGCAGCCATGCGCTCCTTGGTCAGCACCTCGCGTTCGAGGCGTTTCAATTGCGTGAGGTCTTGAAAGTTGTAAACGAAGCCACTGTTCTGATTCTGGCTCGTGCGCAACGGCGAAATCGATAGACCGAGGAACCTCACCGTTCCGGTCGGCGTTCGGAACTCGATTTCTTTTCGCGCTGCAACCGGATTCCCTACGCCGTCCATTTCCACCGGCCAGAATCCGGGGAACAGATCTTGTACTTTTTGCCCGCGAAGCGGTTCAGCCTCGCGCCCCATAATTTCCGCACCCGCGTGGTTAATCAGCAGTATCTGGCCTTCCAGGTCGGTGGTAAGCAAACCGCCGCGCATGGATTCGATGATGTCCTGATTGAATGCTTGGAGGTCCTTGAGTTCTTCACTCTTCGCCTCCAGTTCAACGCCCTTCTTACGCAGTGTTTGCGCAAGCAGACTTCCCAGATACGCCACCGCGATAAACGCGAAGAAGTTGCTGGCCAGCCAGGAATCCAAAATGCGGGGCGTGGGGTCAGAGCTTGCGGTATGAGGAAAAACGCCGTAATAGGTCAACTCGATTACGCTTGCAAGCAACCCGAAACTTGCACCCGCCACCAGAAATACTCCGCGCCGCGAAAACAGTACGCTGGCCATCAGAATCACGAGCAGATACAGCGAAATGAAGTAACTGTCCTGCGCCCCCGTGGTGTACACCACGCCGGTAATAACCAGCAGATCGCAGATAATCTGTACTGGAGCATGCGCGCGTGCCTGCGGCGCCCATCGCTGCAAAATCACGTAAACGACCGCGAGCATGTACCACAGCGCCACAAGTGGAACAAACGATCGTACGGATATTGAAATAGGCGTGAGTTGCCGTGCGGCTACCACGATGCCCAGCAGAAAGGTAATGGCTAAAAACCGGACGCGGCCCAGCCAGGGCAGCCATTCACTTACGCTGGTTGCGGATTTCATCTGCGTTCGTTGCCGGTCCCGCTGACTTCACCGGCCGGTTCCTCAGGGAAGAATTTTTTACCGCAAATTACAGCGACGTGGGACTGTCGCGTTGCGACAATCCCACGTCGCGCCGGGCGGCCCGGGTTTAGTGACCGGCGAGTTTCCCGATCAACGAGAATAGTGGCAAGTACATGGAAATAACGATTCCGCCGACGACCACGCCCAACACCACGATCATGATTGGTTCCATAGCCGTCAGTAGGTCCTTTACCGCCGCGTCAACCTCATCCTCATAGAAGTCCGCAATCTTTTGTAGCATGGCGTCCATGGCGCCGGTTTGTTCCCCGACGCCGATCATCTGCGTCACCATGCCGGGGAACACATCGGTTTCCTTCAGTGGGTCCACCAGCGAGCGCCCCGCTTCCACCGCTTTTCGAGTCGCGGTGATGGCCCGTTCAACTACGGCATTGCCCGAGGTGCGTGCCGTAATATCGAGGCCCTCTAAAATGGGCACCCCGCTCGAGATCAATGTTCCGAGTGTTCGCGTGAATCGTGCTACTGCGATCTTGCGCAACAACATTCCGATCAACGGCAGCTTCAGTAAGACGCTGTCTATCGCGTACCGCCCTTGCGGTGTGCCGTACCAGAACTTCAAGGCAAAAATGATGCCCACAAAAAACACCAGGATCAGCAATCCGTAAATGCTGCCGATGAAGTTGCTCATCATGATCACGATTCTGGTTGGCAACGGCAGGTCCACGCCAAGACCGTTGAACAACGTGATGAAAATCGGCACGACCTTCCACAATAGAAGGATGATGACCGCGCCCGCGATACCCAGCACAGCGATCGGGTAAATCATCGCGGACTTCACCGCGCGCTTCAGTTTTACGTTTTTCTCGATGTAGCTCGACAAGCGCTGAAGAATGGTGTCCAAGATACCGCCCGTCTCGCCCGCTTCCACCATGTTGTAGTACAGCGCGTCGAACACTTTGTCGTACTGCTTCATCGCAGCCGACAGTGTGGTGCCGCCTTCTACAGACGCACGCGTGCCGTTCAATATTTTTTGGAATGTCTTGTTTTCTTGCTGGCCCGCCAGGATTTCCAGGCACTGCACCAACGGCAAGCCGGCGTCGATCATCACCGAGAACTGGCGCGTGAAGATGGCCAGTTCCTTGGAGTCCACACCGCTTCCGAAGCTGGGGATGCTGAATTCTTTCCCCTTTTCGGAAAGCTTGCTCACATTGATCTGCTCGCGGCGCAGCGAGGCCTTCAGTTCGTCCTTGGTGTTGGCCGTACGCTCGCCCGTGACCTTGGTGCCCGCCTTATTCGTTCCTTGATAAGTAAATACCGGCATGATCTCTTCCCTCCTCTAGCTGAGCTGCAATTAGCGTTTAACCGGTTGCCGGCCAGTCATAGGCGCCGACGTTACTCCACGGTTGATCAAGTCTTGTAATTCGTCTGGATTCGATGAACGCGCGAGCGCCACTTCCAGCGTGATTTGTTTCTGTTGGAAGGCGTTCGCCAAACTCTGGTTGAACGTCTGCATTCCCGACGTGCCCGTGCCTGTCTGCATGGCCGAATAAATCTGGTGAATTTTGTCTTCGCGGATCAGGTTGCGTATGGCCGCCGTCGGAATCAGAATCTCCATCACCATGGCCCGCCCGCGTCCATCCGGCTTCGGCAATAGCGACTGGCAAAGAATGCCTTCCAGCACCATCGAGAGCTGCGCGCGAACCTGCGGCTGTTGGTGCGCCGGAAAAACGTCGATGATACGGTTGATGGTGGAAACCGCGGAATTCGTGTGCAACGTAGCGAATGTCAAGTGGCCTGTCTCAGCAATTCGCAGAGCCGACTCAATCGTTTCCAAGTCGCGCATTTCGCCGATCAGCACCACGTCCGGGTCTTCGCGAAGCGCGGCGCGCAGTGAATTGGCGAACGAATGCGTGTCGGAGTGCACCTCGCGCTGGTTCACCAGGCATTTCTTGTGGTTGTGAAGGAATTCGATCGGGTCCTCGATCGTTATCATGTGCTCTTCATGCTCGTTGTTGATTTTGTCGAGCATGGCCGCCAGCGTCGTCGATTTGCCCGATCCGGTTGGTCCCGTTACCAACACCAGGCCGCGCGGCTTGTCGCACAGCCCGCGCACCACGTTGGGCAGGCCTAACGCGTCGAAGCTCTTGATCTCCCACGGAATCGTACGAAACACGGCTGCTACCGCGCCGCGTTGGTGGAAGATGTTGCCGCGAAACCGAGCCAGGCTCTTCAGCCCAAACGAGAAGTCCAGCTCGAGATTTTCCTCCAGCCGGTGCTTCTGCACGTCGGTCAGCACGCTGTAGGCCAGCGCTTTGGTGTCTGCCGCCGTCAACGGAGGCATGTCCAACGGGCGCAATTTCCCGTGTACGCGAATGCGCGGCGCGCTGTTGGTCGAAAGGTGCAAGTCGCTGCCTTGCATCTCGATCATCTTTTTCAAAAGTTCGCTTAATGTGATGCCAGCCATCATTTCCTCCGCTTACAGAACGGTTTCTCGTAATACTTCTTCCATCGTGGTGTGCCCCAGACCGACTTTTATTAAGCCGCTGCGGCGCAACGTAATCATTCCGGTTTCCAACGCTTTCTTTTTCAATTCCAATGCCGAAGCTCCCACAAGAATCAGTTCGCGCAATTCGTCGTTAATTTCCATCACTTCATACAAACCCACGCGGCCTTTGTATCCCGTGTTATTGCAAGTGGCGCAGCCGCGTCCATGTTGAATAACTACTTTTTCCGATTCTTCCGGCGTGTAGCCTGCATCAATCAAAGCCTGTGGCAGAATCTGCAACGGCTCTTTGCACCCTGAACAAATGCGCCGCACCAGCCGCTGCGCACATATAAGGTTCACAGAAGTAGCCACCAGAAAAGGCTCGATACCCATATTCATTAATCGGCTGATGGTTGACGGCGCATCATTCGTGTGCAGCGTGGAAAGAACCAAGTGGCCCGTAAGCGCCGCTTTTACAGCGATTTCTGCCGTTTCAAAGTCTCGAATTTCTCCTACTAATATAATGTTCGGGTCTTGCCGCAAAAACGCGCGCAACGCCGACGCGAAGTTAAGCCCAATCTGTTCCTTCATCTGGACTTGATTGATCCCAGCCAGCTGAAATTCGACCGGGTCTTCGGCGGTCATAATGTTCGTTTCAACCGTATTCAGCCGCGCGACCGACGAATACAGCGTGTTCGTTTTTCCTGAACCGGTCGGCCCGGTTACTAGCACCATTCCGTAAGGTTTCAGAATCTGCCGCTCGAATTTCGTCAGCGACTCCTGTTCGAAACCCAGCTTGGTCATATCCAGCCGCAGATTTTCTTTGTCCAACAAGCGCAAAACGATTTTTTCGCCAAAGAGTGTTGGAACCGTGGAAACACGGAAGTCGAGTTCTTTCCTCTTCCCGTCTTTCAAATACTTGATCATGATGCGGCCGTCTTGCGGCAGCCGCTTTTCGCTGATGTCCAACTTGGACATGATCTTCATGCGGCTGGTAATGGCATCCTTCAATTTCAACGGCGGTGCCATCACGTTCTGCAGCACGCCGTCCACACGGAAACGCACGCGCAGCTCTTTCTCATACGGCTCCACGTGAATGTCGCTCGCTCCGCGCTTCACCGCGTCCGTCAAAATCAAGTTGACCAGCTTGATAATCGGCGCTTCTTCGGCGGCCTTTTCAAGCGTGGCCAAATCCATTTCCTGCTCTTCGGCGGAAAGCTCCAGCGAAGCTTCATCGCCGGCAAGGTCCTTCATCACCTTGTCGAGCTCTTCTACGCTCTCCACATCGCCGTAAAACTTGTGAATCGCCTCGCTGATTGCCGACTCAGACGCCACCACTGGTTCCACGTTGAAGCCGGTCATGAACTTGATATCGTCCATGGCGAACACGTTGGTCGGATCCGTCATCGCAATCGTCAGCGTGGAGCCCACGCGCGAAAGCGGCACAATCTGGTAACGAATCGCGGTCTCTTGCGGGACCAGCTTGATGACTATGGGATCTACTTCGTAGAACTTAAGGTTGATGGAAGGCACGCCGTACTGGCGCGAAAGCACGGCCGTGATGTCGTCGTCGCTGACCAGCCCCATTTTTACCAGGCAAGTCCCCAACCGCCCGCCATTCTTTTTCTGGTAGTCGAGCGCCTGCTTCAACTGATCTCCTGAGATCAGGCTGTCTTTAACGAGTATTTCGCCGAGTCGTGAAGACATGAGTGTGCGCCCGCGGATACAGCTCCGCTGGAATAATTCAGCGTAGCACGCTGCTACGCGAGCCTTCGCGGCGTGTATGTCATTCGTGGTGAATCAGCTAACATCCGTTACGCTGCGTGCCGAACTGGCACACCGTACAGGGCATTTTTTTGCACCTGTACGGAAGTACAGGTACGGTCAAAAAGTGTTAGGCAATCCGCCGAATCAAGTTGTTTTCAGCGGTTATGGCGTCTTACGGACAGAGTGCTGTGCCGTGGGTGGCGAGGTGTCCGATGGGACTGGCTCAGGCCCACTTACGCATCCTACCTGCCTGCAAATTCATTTGTGTCCGGGGCGAGACTAGCGCTAGGATGCGCAGACCTAAGTCGTAAATGGGATTGCTGTGAACACTTTTCCCGTAATGCTGGGCGCGCTCTGTGTTTTCGCAATCGGTTACCGCTATTACAGCGCCTACATCGCCGCCAAAGCGCTGGAGTTGGACGATCGCCGCACCACCCCCGCCCATCTTTTCGAGGATGGTCACAACTATGTCCCCTCTCCCAAGGTCGTCCTATTCGGCCACCACTTCGCCGCCATCGCCGGTGCCGGCCCCCTTGTCGGACCTACTCTAGCCGCACAGTTCGGCTTTGCTCCAGGTTTCATCTGGCTACTGGTCGGCGCTGTTCTGGCAGGCTGCGTTCAAGATTTCATCGTTCTGGTAGCTTCCATGCGACATGCCGGCCGCTCTCTTGCCGAGATTGCCCGCACCGAAATCGGGCCGTTCGCCGGCATGGTGTCTATGATTTGCATCCTTTTCATACTCGTGGTCTCCATGGCCGGCCTTGGAATCGTGGTTGTCAACGCTCTTTCCAACAGTCCCTGGGGCGTTTTCACCATCGGCAGCACAATTCCTATCGCGATTGGCATGGGCCTCTACATGTTCAAAAGCTCCCCGGGCCAAGTAAAAGTTGGCTTACCCAGCGCGGTCGGCGTGGTTCTGTTAATCGCCGCTGTAGTGGTCGGCCGCTGGATCGCCGTGACGCCATTCGCCCTGCGTCTCACTTTTACCCCGCACCAGATCACAATCCTGATGGCCGCGTACGGTTTCATCGCCTCCGTTCTGCCGATCTGGCTGCTTCTCGAACCGCGCGATTATCTCTCCACCTACGTGAAGCTCGGCACGATCGCTGTTTTGGTTGTCGGAGTTCTGTTCGTTCACCCCGACATCAAATTCCCTGCCGTAACACAATACGTCCACGGTGGCGGCCCCATTATTAAAGGCGCGCTTTTCCCCTTTCTCTTTGTCACCATTGCTTGCGGCGCTATTTCCGGATTTCACGCGCTCGTGGGATCCGGCACAACTCCGAAAATGATCAACAAAGAGAGCGATGCTCGCATGATTGGCTACGGCGCCATGGTGGCCGAATCTCTCGTCGGCGTCCTCGCTCTGATTGCCGCTTGCTCGATGTTTCCCGGAGATTATTTCGCCATCAACGTTCCTCCGGAGGCTTACGCCAAGCTTGGCTTGCATACCGTAAACCTCGATATGTTCTCCGCTCAGGTGGGCGAGAACCTTGCCGGACGTACAGGCGGCGCCGTGTCACTTGCCATTGGCATGGCGCAAATTTTTCGTGGCTTGCCGGGAATGTCCGCACTGATGGGTTATTGGTATCACTACGCCATCATGTTCGAGGCGCTCTTTATTCTTACCACCATCGACACCGGAACGCGCGTAGCTCGTTATGTCCTCCAGGAAATTCTCGGAAAAGTGAGCAAGCCGTTTGCCGACACCAGATGGTTGCCAGGTAATTTAATCGCCACCGGACTGATCGTTTTCGGTTGGGGCTACCTGATTTATACCGGCTCGATTTCCACCTTGTGGCCCTTGTTCGGAACAGGAAACCAACTCCTCGCCACCATCGCACTGGCCGTTAGCACTACTTTTTTAATTAATATGGGCAAGAAGAAATACGCCTGGATTACTGCTCTGCCCATGCTGTTCGTCGGCACTACTACGATTACCGCCGGCATCCTTTCAATTCGGGATATTTTCTGGCCACTCACTCGCGTGCCCAAGACCATGTTCACCGGTTATCTAGATACGATCTTGATGGCGATGTTTATCCTCGGTGTTGTTCTTGTGGTGGCGGACGCGGCTCGTCGTTGCTGGCTCACTCTACACGGCACGCCCGTTCCAAAGGATTGCTTCGGCCCTCCTGTGGTGGACGGCGAGATTCGCATGGGCTGCTGCTGAAGCTCAGAGAGACAAAGATTCTGGTTAAAGGATGATCGGAAGATCCACCTTAGGTAAGGGAGGCAGACGTGGCGATTGCGGTGCAACGGGAAGGGACCGGTACTTCTGAGTACGGCATATGGCGGGTGATCATGGCTTCATCCGTCGGCACCATGATCGAGTGGTACGACTTCTACATTTTCGGCAGTCTTGCGGCCATTTTATCGCTCAAGTTCTATCCGCCGGGTCATGACACCTTCGCGTTAATCGCGTACCTCGCCACATTCGCCGTGGGATTTCTCGTGCGTCCATTCGGCGCGTTGTTCTTCGGCCGCATCGGTGATGTGGTCGGTCGCAAATATGCGTTTCTCGTAACGCTCACCATCATGGGTCTGTCCACGTTTGCGATCGGCTTGATGCCGTCCTACGTTACGGCCGGTTGGTTCTCGCCCATCGTTCTGATTCTGATTCGCGTTCTGCAAGGATTGGCGCTCGGTGGAGAGTATGGCGGCGCTGTCGTCTATGTGGCCGAAAATGTTCCCGACAGCAAGCGCGGCTTCTACACCAGCTTCATCCAGATCACCGCCACTCTCGGTCTTTTCGTCTCGCTCATCGTAATCCTGTTAACACAAAACTCGATGACCAAGGAAAATTTCGCAGCCTACGGTTGGCGAATCCCGTTCCTCATCTCCATCATCCTCGTAGCTATCTCTCTCTACATTCGCCTGAAGATGAGGGAATCTCCCATCTTTTCACAGCTCAAGAGCGCCGGAATGACTTCTGCACAACCACTCAAGGAGGCCTTTACCAAATGGCCTAACTTGAAGCTCGTGCTGATTTCACTTTTTGGGGCCACCGCTGGACAGGGCGTGATTTGGTACACCGGACAGTTCTACGCTTTGTTCTATATGCAGACCGTTCTGAAAGTGGACGTCAGGACCGCAAACATCATCGTCGCGATTGCCCTTCTAATTGGAATGCCGTTCTTCACTGTGGTTGGTGCGCTTTCCGACAAAATTGGACGGAAGAAACTCATGATGGCAGCCTGCCTGCTCGCCGTGGTTACCTATATCCCCATCTACCAAGGCATGGAACGGGCGGCCGGAAACAACATCGTGTCGGTAACGCATACAACCGACAAAGTGACCGGGGCGATCAAGCTCACCGCCATGACTACCGACGCGTCTGGCGCTTCGGTTCCAGCCAAGGTAGCCGCGAATCCGAACGTACCCATGTTGGTATTCCTGATTTTCATTCAGGTCCTTTACGTGTGCCTGATTTACGGTCCTATCGCTGCTTACCTGATCGAAGCGTTCCCGGCCAAGATTCGCTACACTTCGGTTTCCCTGCCTTACCACATAGGCAACGGAGTCTTTGGAGGGCTACTCCCGCTCATTGGACTGTCGTCGGTCGCGGCTACCGGCAAAATTTATGCCGGACTTTATTACCCGATGATTGTGGCCGGCTTGACGTTCATCATCGGTAGCATTTTCCTGAAGGAGACCCACAGCACGCGGATCTGGGCCGAAGCTGGAGTCACGGCCGCTACCCCCGCACGCGAGTAGTCATGCTCGCCGTCGGCCAACTGTAGGTCAGTGCGGCACTGTTCCAATAGTCGATCCGCTCAACCAAATATCGCGATAAACGCAATGCTCGAGACCAGGAAAACTATTGCGAGAATGAAAGCGACCTACCTCGCCCTGCCATTCGCGTTTCTTTTATCCGCCTAAGCGGCCGGGAGACTCGCTGCGGAATCTATGACATACCTGCCCCCCAGTAAATTATCTCGCCACCATTGTCGTCTTTTGTCCGCCGTTTCCGATTTCTTTAAGTAGAGGCAGGAACTCTCGGTGGTTTCAAGGAGACTCCCGCCGATGCGCCCCTCCGGATTACGCATTCTGGCAATGCAAGCGCAGCCTTGGCGCGATTCCCTCGGGCGATCCCCACAATTCAGCCAACCAGGAGGCCGAAAATGAAAAAGACACAGTTGTCGAAAACGGTTATCGCTCTGGCGTGTACGCTCGCCTTGCCGCTTGCCGTCTTGGTAATCAGTACCGTTCCAGCGCGCACGCAGGAAAGTTCAGTGAAAACCTACCCGGGAGTTCTCGTGCCCAGGCAGGAAGCTCCGACAGTAGAACCCTTGGTTCTCACCAAGCACGTGGGGGACACCAACTATTATTTCGTAGGTCCCGGCACATCCGCATCCTGTAGCTCTGCGGGTTGCGAAGCAACAGCCAATATCTTCACCGAAAGCATCGAGTGCCCAGGAGCAGTGAATGTCGAGTGCACCTTCGAAATCGATGTCGCGGGGCAGCATCAAGTTTCCCCGGCAGGTGAAGACGGCCTCTACCAGTTCTTCATCGACGGCGCGATCCCGAGCGGTGGTGGAACAGACGGTAGCGGGCTTTACGCTTGGGAGATCGACGGTGCGGCAGGGCAATACACCAGTGCCTACCGCGTTACATCACAAGTGAAAAACACCAAAGAAAACGAGTTGCATTCCATCGTCGTCAACAACGGATGCGCCGATGTCGAGAGCAATCCCGGTGGCTGCACTGACCGCACAGGATTCCACCAATTGACGATCAGGGTGCTCAAACCGTAGGCAGAGAAGTACGCTGCCGACGTAGCGCCTCGTTGCGGATTGCTTCTCGAAGATTGTTTAACAGCAACGGATGCCGCAATTCCAAATCTTGCGACTTTGCGTCGATATGCCAACAAGGGAGGGCAGAGAGATGCCCTCCCCCTGTGTGCTTCCTCGCAGCTTACCAGCGAGCCGGGACCAAAAACGTCTGATTCCGCCCTTCACAAATTCGACCCTTCAATCATCCTGCGTTTTCTAAGGCGACTGAACGCGAATAACCGAGGTCTAACGACTCAAACGTGGGTGGTGAGAACGGGGCAGGGTCCCAACTGCATCACCCGATAGGTTGTCGAACCAAATATTGCCAGATCCAAGGCACCACGGCCGCGCACTCCCATACTCACCAGGTCGGTTTGCGCTTCCTGGGCGAGTTGAATGATTTCGCGATAGGGTTTCCCGGTCCGCACCGCCGTCTTAATCTTAAGGGTCTTGCGCCTTTCGGGCGGAATCAGGTTTTCGAGTTGCTCGGTGGCGACAGCAATCGCCTCTTCCATCTTGGACCGACGAGGGACCTCTTCCAACACGTGTAACAGGGTGAGCTCGGCGTCGTACTCCCCTGCCGCAGAGATCGCATAGCTCAAAGCCAGATCAGAATCTTCGGAGAAATCGGTGCAAGCAAGAATTCGGTCCAAATGGTGGACGTAGTGCCGCTCTTGCCCCCGGCGCGCTATATGCCGACGCGTAGAGGTCGATATCACTTTCACTGACCGCCGAGGGATCAAACCTAGTCGCTGACGAAAGTCCGGTCGTCCTTGAAGGAGCATGGGACGGCAACAAGGTCGTAGTGGTCTCATTTCCGGACGGGGCTACGTTTAGGGATTGGGCAGATTCCCAGGAAGATCTAGAGATCGCGACGGACCGTAAAGCTGGAGCAAGATCGGTGATCGTGTTAGTAAAGGGAATCCCTGAGTACGGCAGATAGCGGTCGTCTTAATACGAAGCAACCCCGCGGCGCTGATACACAGCGAAGCCAATAAGGCCGAACAGAGATAACAGCCCAATCTCGGGAAAGAGAACCATAGCGCCCGCGCCGAGCAGGAAAGCACCAAGGCCAACAACAACGAGTGCCGTGTCTTTTACCAATTTCATGCAACAAGCATGACGTGCTCAGACTGAACCAGCAATAGTACGGATGGACGCTGAAGTTGAATCCCGCGGCAGCTTTCTTGCCCGAGCATTTAAAGCCCGGTGCAAGCGCAAAATGTTTCGCAAGACGAAAGAGGGCTATCGGAACGCGTCTATCGATTCAGGCACCGTATAGATGCTTAAAGAACATCTTGGCGCACGTACTTCTGGCCGTATCTTCCAAACGCGGATACACCGCTCGAAAATCATAATGTCCTTAGGCAAGTGCTCAAGCCGATCTGCAAGCGGCTGGGAATCGAGCCGGGCGGCATGCATGCTTTCCGACACGGTAGACTGGGTCATTTGCGGCAAAATGGGGTTCCGTCTGATTTCACGAAAATCAGGTCGGACATTTTAGTTTGCGAACGACAAGCGGTTACACTCATTTTTCTGAAGACTTCGTTCGGAAAACAGTCGAGAGACTAGCGAGTGAATCGCCATCTTGGACTCACTCAGAGAAGTTGGACTCAATTGCAGCCGGGGCTAATTAGCTTTCCGTTCAGGATGATACCCGGTAGAATGAATCGAATTGGGAAGGGCGGTTAGCTCAGCGGTTAGAGCGTCCCGCTTACACCGGGAAGGTCCGCGGTTCAAATCCGTGACCGCCCACCAAAACCCTTTTCAGCGAATTGCCGACATACCAAAAACGGCTGATTGGTGCTGAAGTCGACCGTAGCGGCAAATGTAGCAGTTCAAAACCCCGCCAAAATCCGAGCCCTCATGATGATTCAACTTCGCTTTGTGCTAATCGCTTTCTTGCTTCAAGGCAGTTCTACGTCCGCATTCGCGGCAGATAACAAAGGTTACTTTCAAGACGACTGCGATGGCACCACGATTCACATTACTAAAATTGATGGTGCCCACGGTGGCCAGCAACTGGTTTTGCAGCTGAGTGCCCACGGCCCACTTTTCTTCTGGTATTATTCCGAGGAATCACGCTGGTGGGACGCTGAGGGAAAACTATGCTCCATCGACGGTAAATGCGAGGAAGCCACCCATACGCGGGTTTGGGTAAATGAAGAAAAGGGAATGAATAAGCGCATTTCAGGAGCGTGAAAGTCGATATGCTTGGATGTTCCCCGTTTTACAGAGGGTTAACGACCGTTCGACCAATTTCGATATAGGTATGGAACTGACTTACGCCCAAAATCTGATGTAGCGCAGAATGTAGTACCCAAAAAGACAAAAAAAGAGCCCGGGCTGAGAAATCCGGGCTCTTTCCATTTCTGAAATCATGGCAGTGGGCTACTTTGAATTTGCTTTGCGGCCATTCGCCTCCGCAACTCCTTAATGAAACCGTTACATCTTCCTCATGCCTATTTTATGTCTGTTCGTGTCCAATGGGTTGCGATTTCAATTCGTTCCCGTGGAGGTCAGCCGCCATGTTTAGGAAAGGGACAATGCTCACTGCGCTGTTAGTAGCCGGAGCGATGGTAGGAACTGGTGGGGCACAACAGCCAGCTACTCCAAAAGCACAGGGGCAATGTTGCAAAGGGAGAGGATGAGGTAAAACCGCTGTTGCTGCTGATGGATCAGGACAAGGATGGCAAGGTCTCTAAACAGGAGTTCATGAGGTTTATGGAAGCCGAATTCGAGAGGCTAGATAAGAAAAACGAGCGGAAGCTAGACGTTAAAGAATTAACGAAACCGCCTGTGCCGCCGGTCAAGGGTTTCCGCAAGTAGACTCGGATTTGTGCACCCAGCTTGGGCAGGCAAGACGGAAGAGTTGCAATTTCTTGAAAAAGCGTGCTCCATACCGAGTTCTGCGAGCAACCGCTCGAACCATCGTGAATGCCCGCGGCCTGGGGCTAAGCGATCATCTTTGCGTTGCGTCGCCCACCATTTCGATCCACCCGAAGACTTGGTCTAGTCGGAACGCACTGCCGAAAAAGTCAAAGAAAAACCCGACACAAATGGCCCTGTTAGTAGCTAACGATAAGATTGCTATTTGGTGCCGTGTTCTGAAGATTTTTGGCTTACTCGTCGACAACTCGAAATGGCTTCAATCTCTTACCCAGCGTTCGGGGAGTTTAATTTCGAGTTAGATTGTGGGAAGGCCGGTTGTCGCTCTTCAATTCTGAATGCTCGCCTCGAAATAGTTTCTTCGAAACCTTTAACATAAACCCGAGTGGCCGCCAAATGGTCTCTCTCACCACAGCGACCTTTCTGATTGGTTCAGTCACGCGCCACTTGCAATTCGTTCCCGCCGCTATCACCGCGATGTCTCCCGCGCCAAAGCGGTGCTCCTCGCCGTTGTCGTCAGTCATGAACGCCTCGCCAGCCAGGAAAAATACAGTCTCGTCCTTGCTGTAATGCCATTTGAAGGATCCAGGCGTGCATTCCCAAAGCACGACGGATGAAGTCCAGTCGCGGCTCGTCTGCAATTTCGTCACACGAGCCTCGGGCGTCCCCGCCAATATCCACTCGTCGGGAATCGGATCAGGCTGCAGATCCAGATCTTCTGTATCAACACGTAAGACTGATTCGGCCACAATGTTCATTCTTGAATTGCCGCTAGGTATCGTACTGGTTTCCATATCCGCCCTCGGGGTTGAACCCCTTTCAGAAGTGGAAGTTTCGACTGGTTCCATCACCTGAGTCGAAAGTCTTGAACCTATATTGTCTGCTAGCTCGTGGCGTGGGCTGGACATTACCAGGTGCGAACCTCCATGGTTGCCGGAACGGGCACTGGAGGCCGGGCTTACCTCCCATATTCCGAGCATAACCAGAGATTCGGACTCCATCAAAGTCTCCTTCCGACGATGATAACAACTAGTAACAGGGATGCTTTGGCGAAGGGGGAAGTGACAAAAGAGGATCAATATGTAAATGAGCGGCAATAAACAATTTAGAGCTTCAACACGAACCTTTCATGCCCTAAATTATAGAAGGCCATAAGTCCGCAAGAATTGCTTAACGAAGCTCCCGGATTTTACCGTCCCCGGCCGGACTCATAGACGGTTATCAACTCGTAGCGACCGTGATATAGTGGTTTGGAACTGGCTTACACTGGAAGGTCTACGGATTATATCCGCGACCGCTCTCAAGTAGGCGCAACAATCGCGGGGACGTAGTTCAGTTGGTTAGAACGCTGCCCTGTCACGGCAGAGGTCGCGAGTTCGAGTCTCGTCGTCCCCGCCATATTTTTCAGTGACTTAGTTGGGTCTTTCGGTAGGGCGTGTTGCACAGTCGTTGCACAATTTTTCAAGCAGTTCCATCGCAGAAAGCGTATTTTCGGGCACATCGTGGACATAGTGCCGGTTTGTAGTCGCCACATTGCGATGCCTTAGTAATCCTTTCGACGCAAGCCCGTCGCCTTTCGTCAGGCCCGCTAGGGTGGTCGCTACACCTCTCCGCAATGAATACCAGCCATGCCACTTTGGCAGCGACTCATCTAGCTTAAATTCGTGCTCGGCCTTATGCTCTGATTCTTGCTCGGAACAGATCGCGCAGCGCTTTAACGCCGGGATAACAACCCGCTTTGAAAGATTGTCCAAGATCATCGGCTTGCCGCTCGGCCCGCGCAGTATCGGGCCGGTGGAAGGATTGCCCTCTCGCTCCCGCAGGTCCACAAGAATTTCAGCAAGGGTCTCATTGCGCCTCGTATCGGGTTCGGCGAATCGAGCTTACGTAAAAGAAATGCTTCTCATTGCTTCTCACTCATTAAGAAGTGAAGCGTCTGGAATCGACCCCGGTGGACGGGCAGGGGCCTACATTTAATTTCGGACGCGTGCTAAACAGCGTGCGCGGATTTCAGCGTGAGATATCGAAATGCAAAAGTCGAAATCATGCGATCAAAGTTGCGCAGCTCGAAGTGCGAATAACTGCACGTAAAATGTGCAACTTCAACGCACTAAACTCTTCAAAAGTTTATGCATTTTTTCTCGTTCACGAAACATTTCGAAGTCTCGCACTACAACTTTGCAAACTGCCAATGTCAGTCGCGCAGCCACGATCTCGCGATTAGTATATTTGCATCTGGTAGCGAAACAATTTTCGAAAGCAAACGCGGGTCGCGAGGACTCAAAACGCATCCGTCATGGGATTCGCCTTACAAAACCGGAGCCTTGAATTGAGAACCCGCGGAAGTCGATCTGGACTAATCAGGCATTACTTCCAGCTCTAACGGTAGAATTCGGGAATGCAAGGGTACAACCTACCGACCCCACCGCCTCACTTGCCTTCGCAAGAGCGGGACAGGAACTTTTTGGCGTGCGGTTGCGGCCAGGCGCGGCTTTTGCGCTGGTCGGAATCCCGATGCACAAAGTGACTGGGCGTCGCATGAGGCTGGAAATGGCAATGCCGCGACATGGTAGCAGACTCGCGA
>DATNLR010000080.1:0-17292 GCA_035602755.1 Binatus sp. (SeqCode)
TGCCAATTCCTATCCTCGACGGTGGCCACGTCCTTATGCTGCTCATCGAGGGATCTTTGCGTCGCGATCTGAGCATCGCGGTAAAAGAACGTTTCGTCCAAGTGGGCTTGGTCTTCCTGCTGGGCATCTTCGCCTTTGTAATGTACAGCGACATTTTCAAGCTGGTTCAAAGCCAGAATATTCACCCCTAACGAAACACTCATGGATGAAACTCTCACGTTGATAGCGCATGTCCGCGCGAAGCCGGGCCAGGAATCTCGCGTTCGCCAAGTTCTCGAAGGCTTGGTGGCTCCTACGCGTGCCGAAGCTGGCTGCATCAACTATGATTTGCACCAATCCCATACAGATCCCGCTCTTTTCGTGTTTTACGAAAACTGGAAAAGCGAAGCGCATCTCGAGGCGCATGCACATTCGCCCCACATTCAATCCTTCAGAAAACTCGCAAACGAAATCCTCGCTGAGCCTATAGAATTAACGAAATGGAAAGCTATCCCGTAGCCGTCGCAGATCAATTTCATCACCCATTTCCTCAGGTGCGATTTTGGTATAATGTCAATTAATCCAATGTCCGTCACTCCCGCACATCGTGTATCTACCGGCGAACGCATCAATCACGAAGCACCCGGCCGTCTCCAGAGCGAACTTGGCGCGCGCGGCATCCGCCTTACGCGCCAGCGACGCGTTCTGCTCCAAGTTATGGAGACCGCGCGCCGCCACCTGGATGCCGGCGAAATTCTTGAGCGTGCCCAGAAAATGGATGCCGGAATCACGCGCGTGACGGTGTATCGCACACTCGATCTCCTGAAACGGCACGGCTTGATCGATGAGTTGGATCTCCTCCACCTGCGCGGCGATCGCCATTTCTACGAAAGCCACGGGCCTCGCGACCACATTCATGTGGCCTGTATGGGATGCGGAAAAGTTCGCGAATTCGAAAGCGAACTATACGAAGAGTTGAAGCGCCAAATTTCCCACGACTGCGGAATTGAAATCAGCGTGTCGCGCACCGAAGTAGGCGGGCTCTGTCTCGATTGTCGCAAGCGCCGCACATCCGCCAGCAGTTAAAAGCATTGCCCGGTTTTCGTCTATCTTCTGTTCGGCTGTTCCACCTCTCGAACGAAACATCACAGTTCCCAATCGGCCGCTTCCAAAAACGAACGAATATATTAAGCTGTGGAGATGGTGATGAAACCTTTGCTCCTTGCTCTCTGTTTGGTGGTTGCATTTCCCGGTCAGACCGCGCAGCTGCCCGCTTGGCAGCCATGGCCTGGACCTACGCTCTTAATTTCCGCGCTCCGGGTTCCGGGTCTCGACGCCCGACAGCCAACCTATGCCCGCAAAGTCATGGTAGTAGCCGAAGAGGATTTAGCTACCGAGGTTGGCGTCTCAGTGCTTCGCTCAGGAGGCAATGCGGTCGATGCCGCCGTAGCCGTCGGCTTCGCGCTGGCCGTAACCCATCCCTACGCAGGAAATATCGGTGGCGGCGGATTCATGCTCATACGCATGGCCGGCGGCCGCTCCGCCTTCATCGATTTCCGCGAAAAAGCTCCGGCCGCGGCAACTCACGATATGTACCTAAACGCGAGCGGCACGCCTACTGGCGACAGCGTACTAGGTTGGCGCGCGGCTGGTGTTCCCGGCACGGTCCGCGGCCTGGCACTAGCAAATAAGAAATACGGCCGCAAACCCTGGGCTGAACTTGTGAAACCCGCCGTGGCCCTGGCCACGAATGGCTTCCCAGTTTCCAAATGGCAGATGGATTCCTGGCATCGGTCCTCGCCTCTTCTTTCACAGTTTCCTGAATCGAAGCGCATTTTTCTGAAAGATGCGGGCTACTACGACTGGCAGGAAATTTTTAAACAACCCGAACTCGCGCGCACCCTGGATCGCATCGCCCACCTGGGCCCTGCTGATTTCTACGATGGCGAAACCGCGCACATCCTGGCAAGTGAAATGGCAAAGAATGGCGGCCTGATCAACCTCGCGGATTTGCATGATTATCAAGCCGTAGAGCGCACGCCACTGGAAGGGGACTACAAGGGCTACCATATCCTCACTTCGCCGCCTCCCAGTTCTGGCGGCGTTGGCCTGCTGCAAATGCTGGCCATGTTAAACGGCACCCGTTACGAAAAATCCGGCGCAGGCTCTGCCGTGAGCTATCACTACATGGCGGAAGTGATGCGACGTTATTTCGCCGACCGCAGTAAATATTTGGGTGATCCCGATTTCGTGAACGTTCCCATCGCCGCATTGCTCGCGTCCGCATATGTCGATTCGCGGAGAGCAACAATCAGTCCCGATCGCGCCACACCTGCCGAACAAATTTACCCAGGCAGCGGCGGAGCGGACGAAGGAACCAACACCACGCACTACAACATCGTGGACCAGGAGGGAAACGCAGTCGCGGTTACTTACACGCTGAACAACGGCTACGGCAGCGGCGTAACCGTGCCCGGCGCAGGATTCCTGCTAAACGACGAGATGGACGACTTCGCCGCCAAACCCGGCGAGCCGAATATGTTTGGGCTGGTGCAAGGTGAGAGCAACGCCATCGCGCCCGGCAAGCGTCCGCTGTCCTCCATGACGCCCACAATTATCCTAAAAGACGGCAAGCCGTTCCTGGTGCTGGGCGCCCCGGGCGGCCCAATGATTATCACCGCTGTGCTGCAAGTCATTCTCAACGTAATCGATTTCGGAATGAACCCCCAAGATGCCATCGATTTCCCGCGTATTCATGATCAATGGAAACCCGACCGTCTTGACACGGAATCGACCGTCTCTCCCGATACCGTTGCGCTGCTTCAGCGCATGGGCTATCAAACGCAAACAGCAAGCCCCAGCGAACAAGCTAGAGTGGAAGCAATTTTAATCAGCGACGGTTGGTTGCAGGGAGCCGTGGACGGCCGAGGCAGCGGTGGTAAAGCGAAAGGATACTGATTCCGCCGTGATCTATCGCACCATCTAAAATTTGGAAATTCCGAGCCCGCTAGTAGGGCATCGATCCGTATTTCGCTTCAAACTCCGCCAACGGCACCATATCGATCGCGTCCCACGGACATCCTTCCAAAAACGCGCCATCAGGCCCTTTGCTGGTGCAAAGTTTGCAGCCGATGCAAAGCACGGGATCAACGAGGATTTTTCCAAAAGGCTCGTGTTCCGGATCCGGAACCCAGAACATGCATTCCGCTACCGGACAATAATCAACGCATGCTGGAGAGCCAGAGCATCCCGTGCACATGTCGTTGATCACCGCGACAATGTGCGGCTTGCGTTTCCGCCGAGTGTTGGTTCCTTCCGAAATCGGTTCGTACTTGACGACCTCGCCCTTTACAAACGGCGCAACTTCCGGAGTTATGTCAGCCACTCGGCCTCCCGGGACTTGATTGCACCCTCATTTTCGTCGGACAGGCCAGGGAAGTCAATCGCCTACAATGAGACGCAGTGTCTCTCACGCCGTATTGCAATAGACGGTTTCGCGGATTAACCTTATACCCTAAAACTTATGCCGTCCTAGTTTGTTGAAGCTTTCACAGAAGTTTTGAGAACGACGCCGGCATGGGACGCTGGCCTCGGTCGATCCTAGCGGGAGGCTCGAAGAAATGTCTGGATTTGCTGGAAGCGCGATGAAAGACCACCTAGTGGCGCTCGCTGTTGGTATCGTCGCTGGAGTTGCGCTAGGGGCGCTCATGCGTAACATGATCGTCGGCATATGCATCGGAGTCGGCGTTTGCGTAGCTTGGGAAAGACGCAACCGCCGAAATTCAATCTGAAGCGCCATTCGTCTCTGGACACCGGCAGGGCAGGGAAGTCCATCGCCCGGGTCTTGTCACGGTAGAAGTGCCTGCGCCTGTTCCCAAATTTGCGTGAGCACATTTGCCGCCGGCTCTGCTTTAGCTAGGGCCGCTGACTGACCAGCCCAAGCCTGCATTCGTTGGAGCTCCCCTTCTTTCTGCGCAAGAGCACGCATCGGCGCGGTGAGTCCACGCGGTACCGGACAAGGTGCGGGCACCGGAGCGCCATCGCAGCACGAACATAATTTGTCGCAATGCTTCGTCCGGCGCGCCCACGGAACGCCCGCGTAACAACAGTTTGTTCCGGCGTTGTTTGGCCAAGAGTTTCGGCCCACGCAGGATGGATCTTCGCTTCCGGGCATCGCAGAAATCCCGTTCCAATTTGTGCTGCGCGTGCTCCGCGTCGCGTTTAGGCGCTGGATCCGGGATCCACAAATTAATTTGGAATGCGCCGTTGCTGGCGGAACGTACCTGGTTGGCCCAAGCAGCTATTTCCGCAGGTTGCATCTACAGCGCCCCGCAAGCTCCCAATCCGCCTGCGTTTGCGATCGCAGTAGAAAGTGAAGGCGCGCTTGCCCCCGACATCGGCGCCAGCAGCACGGGCGCACGCAAAGAAAATCGCGCGCAAAGGCATCCGCACGATCCTTGGCGAGGCGCATTGATTCCTCCGGATTTCCACAAGCGCTAGGGGATGATCAGCAGACGTGAGCGACCTTCTCGCTCCCAGGCGCTCTCGATATCGGCAAGCGGAACGCGTTCCGTGTCGATCCGTAATTTTCCGCAGGCTGCGTACGCCAACACTCGTTGAAGCGCGTCCATCAGGATTTCTGGCGCTGGCATTCCGGCTGTCCCCATAATTGTCAGCGGTGCGCTTCGCAGCACGGCGGCCGGAAGGGAGATGGCAGCGCCCGCCGATTCGCCTACCTGAACGAGTCGAGTTTCCGATCCAATGGCTGCGAATTCGTTGCGCGTAAGAGCGTCAAGCAACGCCTCCGTGGGCTGTCCCCACAAATAGTCGATCACCACCTGAAAACCTTTGTCGCCGGCTTCACGCGTAAAAGCTTTCGTCAGTTCCTCTCCTGACTTATCCAGCTGTATAGTCGTATCGGCTCCGAGTTCGAGCAAAGACTTCAACACTATTTCCTTTCGGCCGGCAGCGACCACTCGTTCAGCGCCCAGTATTTTCGCAATCTGCACAGCGAGTTTTCCGGCAATTCCTGTCGCGCCGAGAATCAACACTGTCTCGCCCGGAGCTAACTTTGCGCGCTCCTTCAGCGTGAGCCAAGCGGACACGCCGGGGTTGGGTAATGCCGCAGCGATATCGTCACTCAGACCGTGCGGCACCGCGAAGCATTGTGCGCGGCGCACCACGGTACGCTCCCCCATTGCGCCATACGGACGCCTGGGCCCGGCAAAGAACACGCGACTCCCATCATCAAGATGACCAACTCCGTCGAGCCCGCAGACCGCCGGCAATTCGCGAAAACTTGCATAATGCGTGCCGGCGGCTATTTGTTTATCGACTGGCTTTAGCGCAGCAGCGCAAACTTTCACGACTACTTCGCCTTCCACCGGAACCGGCTCGGGGAATTGTTCGAAACGTGGAGGCTTGCCAAGAGCATGCAGTACGGCGGCGTTCATCTTAAAGGCCCATGGTGCTGATTAAATTGTGGGTGAATTCCGTGGTGCTTGCCGTGCCGCCCACATCGCGCGTCAGCGATTTCCCTTCGCGGTAAACTTTGAACAGCGCATCTTCCACGCGCTTTGCTGCCTGGATTTCATCAAGGTGACGCAACATCATGATCGAACTCATCAGCAGCGCCGTCGGGTTCGCCACATTCTTCCCCGCGATATCCGGCGCCGTACCGTGTACGGCCTCGAAAACCGCCACTGTCTCGCCGATATTTCCGCTGGGCACCACGCCCAGCCCGCCCACAAGCCCTGCGGCCAAGTCGCTCATAATGTCGCCATAAAGATTCGTCAGTAGAAGCAGGTCAAATTGGCGGGGATTCAAAACCATCTGCATACAAGCATTGTCCACGATAATTTCCTTGTATTCGATTTCGTTATATTCGGAAGCCACTTTGCGCACAGAAGTCAGAAAGAGGCCGTCGGAGAGTTTCATGATGTTGGCTTTGTGCACCGCGTGAATTTTCTTCCGTCCGAATTTCCGCGCATATTCAAACGCGAAGCGCGCCACGCGTGTAGACGCACGCTCTGTGATAATCTTCAAGCTCTCTACCACGCCGGGAACCACCGTATGTTCCAGTCCGGCGTACAAGTCTTCGGTATTTTCGCGCACGATTACGATGTCCACCTGGTGAAAGCGTGACTGCACACCTTCCAGATTCTTCACCGGCCGCAAATTTGCGTAGAGATCGAGCGCTTTTCGTAATCCGACATTGATGCTTGGAGCGCCAGTGCCCACGGCAGTCTCCAGGGGCCCTTTCAGCGCTACGCGGTTTTTACGTATGGATTCAAGCACTCCGGCGTGCATGAAATCGATGCCCCGGCGTTCCACTTCGGCCCGTGAAGCGATTTCTTCCCAGTCTACTTCTACGCCCGCCGCAGCCAATACCTGCTTAACAGCCTTGGAGACTTCCGGACCGATCCCGTCTCCGGGAATCAAAGTGATGGTATGTTTCATGTAGGGTACTTATTTTAGGGAGGACTGCACCATGCATCAACCTCCATTTACGAGCACCCGAGTGCCACCTGGCCTGCGCGGAAATGCCTTCAGAATCTGGCAGTTAACCTAACCGCAGCACCCCGTGGAATCCAACCGTCTACGGCCGGAATCTGGTATAATGTCTTTGGAATCGTAACGCATGATTTCTTCATGCGAAATTTGTGGAGGCTTTGCGAATGGTTCAACTTACACCAGTGGCAGTTACAAAAGTTAAGGAAATTCTGCAACAGCAGAATCCCTCGCCGGCGGGCTTGCGTGTCGCGGTGGTTGGCGGAGGCTGCTCTGGCTTTAGCTACCACATGGCTTTTGAAAATCAAGTGAATGAGAGCAGCGACAACGTGTACGAATTCGAAGGCTTGAAGGTCCTTGTCGACCAGATGAGCGAAATGTATTTGGAAGGCGTCCAGATCGACTACATCGAAACTATCGAAGGCTCCGGCTTCAAGTTTAACAACCCGAACGTGAAGAGCACTTGCGGTTGCGGCAGTTCCTTCAGCGTTTAGTAGCTTGTGTGCGATCCCGCTATTGTCATTCCGGATCCCCGGCCTCAGTTTGGCCGGGGTGACCAATCCGCTGTCTTCCTAAAATCGCTAGCCGTTGCTGAAGATGACTATTCCGGCTCGTCTGCTGGCCCCGTTTTATGATCATCGCTCTGGCCCAATTCAATCCGACGGTGGGCGATTTTGAAGGCAATTCCGCACGCATTCTGGAACTGGCGCACGAAGCTCAGTCCCGTGGCGCTGAACTTGCCGTATTCTCCGAGCTCTGTTTGTGCGGCTATCCGCCTCAAGACCTCACCGAGCGTCCCGCCTTCGACGAGCTCAACCAAAAAGAATTGGTTCGCCTGGCGAAGAAAATTCCCCTGCCCTCGCTGGTAGGTTACGTCGGCGGCGCGCAAGACAACACCGGAAAGCCGGTGGCCAATTGCGCCGCGCTGATCGCGAACGGCCAAATTCTTTTCGAACAGCGAAAAATGTTGCTGCCCACCTACGATGTCTTCGATGAGTCGCGTTACTTTCAACCCGCGCATACCCAGCACGTCTTCCCATTCAACGCGGAAAAACTCGGCATTACCATTTGTGAAGACTCCTGGAACGATGAACGTTTCTGGAACCAGCGCCTGTACGATCGCGACCCGGTGGCCGAAATAGTCGGGAAGGGAAGTACCCTGCTTCTAAATCTTTCCTCTTCGCCATACACGATCGACAAGCGCTCTCTGCGCCACGACATGCTGCAGACCATTGCCAAGGAATATCGCCTTCCCGTGGTCTACGTGAACCAAGTTGGCGGCAACGACAGCCTAATCTTCGACGGTTCGAGTGTCGCCTTCATGCCCGATGGCCGCGTCGCAGCACGCGCAAAATCCTTCGAAGAAGACCTCGTGCTTTTCAATAGCGTCACCGGCGAAGGTGATATCCGCCCGCCAGTCGAAGACGAACTCGAAACCGCCTATCGCGCCCTGGTCCTCGGCACACGCGATTACGTTCGCAAGTGTGGTTTTAGGAAAGTCGTAATCGGCTTAAGCGGAGGCGTTGATTCAGCCTTGGTAGCGGCCATCGCCACCGACGCGCTGGGCCAGGAAAACGTCCAAGGCGTGGCTATGCCCAGTCCCTATTCCTCCAAGGAAAGTATGCGTGACGCGCGCCAGCTGGCGGAGAACCTCGGCATCCAATTTCTGGTCCTCCCGATCAACGACACGTTCGATACCTATCGCAAGACTCTGGCCGGAGCATTCGCTGGCACCAAAGAGGACGTAACGGAAGAAAATATCCAAGCCCGCATTCGAGGCAATTTGCTCATGGCGCTCTCCAACAAATTCTGCTCGATGGTCCTGAGCACAGGAAATAAGTCGGAGACGGCCGTTGGATATTGCACCCTGTACGGCGACATGGCAGGCGGCCTGGCGGTGATTTCAGACGTTCCTAAAACAATGGTTTACGAGCTCTCAAAATTCGCGAATCGTAAAAGGGAACTGATCCCCGCAGAAACCCTCACCAAGCCCCCCTCCGCCGAACTTCGCCCCCACCAAAGGGACTCCGACACCCTGCCAGACTATGATGTCCTGGACCGTATCCTTAAAGCCTATGTAGAAGATCTTCGCAGCCCCGAAGAAATAGCAGATCATTACGGCTTCCCTCTAGCCCTAGTTCGCTCCGTAGCCCTGCGCGTCGATCAAAACGAGTACAAACGCAAGCAAGCCCCGCCAGGCCTAAAAATCACCTCCAAAGCCTTCAGTGTAGGCCGCCGCTTCCCCCTAGCCCAAAAATTCTCCGTCTAACGAAGCCTTCCTGGGTCCTGAGCTTTTTGCGAAAGCCCCACAATTGTCCTCGGATTGCGTAGCCTACTTTAAGGAATCTGACAACCTCGATGATTCTCAATTCCGCCCCGACGCTCGTCTGCGTGAGGCGCCGTTTTGACGCCGGCCAAGATTTGCAGCAAGAACGGAGACTGCTCTTGAATTTTCTTTTGGCACTCCGCCCGCGAGGAACTACAATCCGTTGTTCTGATTTTATGTCCCGATTAAACTCGTAGATTTCAATTCCTTAGGGAGCGAAGAGAAATGTTCCGACGCGCAATAAGCAATCCATTCACCGCCATCGTTCTAGCCGCCTTGAGCCTAGCCATTCCGGCCGCCGCGCAAACGACGCAAACTCCCGCGCCGTCGACCGCACCGTCACCCGAACAAGCTAAAATCCTGCAATCCGCAGAAGCCTTCGTGCGAAACCTATTCGCCTGGGGCCCGGATATCAAAGTCACACTCGGCCCCCTGGGGCCATCCGTCTCCCCAGACATCTACGACCTCCCAGTTCAAGTAACAATAAACAACCAAACCAGCTCAGGAACCGTTTACGTCGGCAAGGACGGCAAAACCTTCCTCCGCGGCGATCTCTACGACATGTCCGCCAATCCCTTTGCCGACAATCTCGCTCGCATGAACATCGAAGGTAACCCTTCGGTAGGTCCGGCCAACGCCCGGGTCACCATCGTAGAGTTCAGCGATTTCGAATGCCCGCATTGCCGCGAACTCTACCGCACCCTCAAGACCCTGGAGCCGCTATACCCGCAAGTGCGCGTAGTCTTCAAGGATTTCCCGCTAACCCAGATCCATCCCTGGACGGGAACCGCCTCTATCGGCGCCCGTTGCGCCTACATGCAGTCGCCCGACGCCTTCTGGCAATTCCACGACGCCA
Organism: Binatus sp. (SeqCode); assembly: GCA_035602755.1. GTDB lineage: Bacteria > Acidobacteriota > Terriglobia > Acidiferrales > UBA7541 > Palsa-295. The sequence goes on from DATNLR010000080.1 coordinate 9,672, forward strand.
TCTTCGAAAATCAGGATTTGATCTCGACGGAAAACGTCTGGGAAAAGCTTACCGGGTTCGCCAAAACCGTTGGCCTGGATACCGACGCCTTCAAAGCCTGCATGTCCTCACCGGAAGCCCCCAAAGCGGTGGAAGCAAACCGAGCCGACGGCATAGCAGTAGGCGTCACCAGCACCCCCACAGTCTTCGTCAACGGCCGCATGCTGATTGGTGGCGACAAGCAAGCCCTAGAACAATTCATCAAGTACGAGCTAGCCAACCCCCGATCCAAATAGCCTTCAAACCCTCAATTACAACATAATACTAATTCCCACACCTTATATAAGACAAAAGCCCTTTTGGTGCTTTCATCTTTGGTCGTTGCGGAACAATGACGCTACGGCCGCTTGCGGCCCTCGCGTCGGCTTGCCGGAACACAAGGGATGCCCTCTGCACGCACGCTCTCTAGAGAGTGAGCCCGCGGCAGTGAGTAAAAGGCGCTTCGCGCCAGCCAGGACGTCGAAGGACAAGATTGCCTGTGCCTGGCGGAGGCCTCCGTTCCCTGCCGAGCGCCGGTAGAAGGGGCGGCCGGAATGGTACGTCGGCAGCTAAGACGGGTAGTCGCGCGGGGCCTCTAACTTCAAACCAGGATTACTGTCATCGCGTTTCCTAGATCGAGCAATCTGGTTTATTCCCAACGAAATACTTTCGCCGACAGCGCGGTGCAAACGAAGAAGACTACAGCCAGAGCTGCTACATCGCCCCTGTGCGCGGACCACGCGTCGCCTTTCCAGATGCCCCCGAGTAGCGACACTGCGTACGTCATCGGCAGCGCTAGAGCCGCCGCATGGAGAACCGGCGGCATTGAATCAAGCGGCGTGAAGAGTCCCGAGATACCGATCATGGGATACAAAATAGCTGCGCCGATGGGTTGCGCAAATCGGGCCGTGGGAACGATGCCGGCAATGAGAAATCCGATCGACAAGATGCTCAAAGTGCAGATTAGCAGCGCAATCGTAAAACCGAACCACGGAACCTGAATGCCGATCGGGTAGTACCGTTTGCCGGCGAGCACCATTAAGGCCAGCGTGGCGGCGGTGAGCGCGAGCTTGACGATCACGTGGGCAGTAAGGATTGTCTGTGGGCGCAACGGAGTGGCGCGAAGCCGTTTGAGGATTCCCCCCTCGCGGTAGATCGAGACGATAGTAACCAGAGATATCACCGAGCTGACGGCGATCAAGAGCGCCGCGAGAACGGGCAGGCCCATGCGCAGAAAACCGCTGGTGGCGAGGCTGGGCGCGGGGATATTGCGGCCGGCCACTCGGCCGATTACGAGAAATACAACGACGGGGAAACCGATGGTCCCGAACGCGCCAAGCGGCTCGCGCATGAAGACTTTGATCTCGATCCAAGTTAGTTTCCAGAGTCCGCGCAACGTTATTTCCTCTAGTCGCGAATCGAATGGCCGGTCAGTTTGAGAAAGACGTCCTCAAGATTCGGGACAATCATGCGAAAGTCGGTGACGCGCATGCGGTTCTCCGACAGACAGTGGATCACTTCGGTCACCAGATCTTCGCCCCGGCCGCGAATCGTGAACTGCATGTCGCTGCGTACCACGGACTCGATTCGAGGGATCGCTCGGAAGCGCTCCTCGGCGGTCAGGTCATCGGTAGCTAGGACCACGGTTCGTTCAGGGCAGTGCCGATCAACGAGTCTCTGCGGCGTGTCGATGTCGATGATCCGACCGCGTTCGATGATCGCTACACGATTGCAGAGCCGTTCCGCTTCCTCCATCAGATGCGTGGTCAAGAAGACGGTCTTGCCGCGTTCTCGAATGCCACGCACTAAATCCCAGATCGCACGTCGCGCTTGCGGGTCCAGTCCCGTGGTTAGCTCGTCGAGAAACACCACTTCCGGATCGTTGATCAGCGCAAGTGCGATGAACAGTCGCTGCTTCTGGCCACCCGAGAGATTCATAAACCAGGCGTCCCGCTTGTCGGCAAGGCCGAGCTGATCGAGCAAGCGTTCGGCGTCTGCAGGCTTTTTCTTGTAAAGCGAAGCCCAGAGGTCAACGGCCTCCCACACTTTTATGCGCTTCTGAAGCTGCGCCTGCTGGAGCTGCACGCCGATGCGATCCTGCAATTTGTACACTTGCCGGAAGGGATCCAGGCCCAAGACCGAAATAGTGCCGCGGTCGGGAGTGCGAATACCCTCAATGCACTCCATCGTGGTGGTTTTTCCAGCGCCGTTGGGTCCAATCAAACCAAAGATCTCCCCGTCGTTGACCTCGAACGACACTTCGTCGATGGCCACAGTTCGGCCGTAGGTTTTTCGGATTCCGGAAACTTGGATGACCGGGTGCGGAGTCCTTGGGTTGTTCATTGGACGTCGGCAATTCTATCAGTTAAGCGCGGTTACTCGGTGTAGCGGATGCTGACTTCCCCGCCGCTTGTGGGGCTCTACGACTCGGATTGTTCGCTGAGGCCGACTAGTTTTTGAAATTCTGGGTCGTGGTGCAGGCAATTGAGGTCCGTATCTCTGGCCGCCCAATCTCGGTTGCTGTATCCGGCGGCGAACGCCTTCTTGAGCGTTTCCAGGGCTTCCGCTTTTCTTTCCAGGACAGCGTAGGTGCAGGCTGCATTGTACAGGGTGCTGGTGTCACCGGGACGAAGGGCCACAGCGGTCTGCAAGTGCCGCAAGGTTTCGTCCTCGTATTCTTTGAAATTCGCGAGTTGGGTAGCCAGCAAGATACGCGCCCGCACGTCTTCCGGCACAATCTCGAGCTGTTGTCGGAGGGCTCGGATAAATCGTTCGGTAACGTGCTCCGCTTCCTTTTGCCGCCCAAGATTTCTTAAAGCCCGGCCGTACGGGATGTAGGTGTTGTAATCGTCGCCATTGGCCTCAATAGCCCGCTCCGTGAGCGCTGCGGCTTCTTCAAAGCGGCTGGAGGCGAAATATGCGCGGCCCAGAATGTCCCAGGATCCTTCACAGTCGGGTTTGCGCTCGACCGCGCGCTGAGCTAGCAGCGCGGATTCTCCATATTTCTTTTGCGCATAATACATGCGGGCGCGAGCGACCAGTACCTCCGGCAAGTCAGGCGCGAGCGCGGTAGCGCGATCGCACGCAGCCATCCCTCGTTCAATCCATTTTGGGCTCTGTTCGCGAATTTCGTAAATGAGACCGCATAGGTGCCCGATTCCCGCATGTGCGAGCGCGAAATTCGGATCGAGTTGTATGGCCTGCTCAAACATCTGCAGGCCGTATTCCATATTGTAGCGGCGCGTGTAACTCCTCCCGCGCAGGTAAAAATCGTACGCCTGCGTGTTTTCTGTGGGTCTGCGCGCAATGGTTTTTTCTTCCTGCGGAGTCAGCGTAATGCGCAGGGCCTGCGCAATGTTCCGCGCGATTTCCTCCTGAATCGCGAAAACGTCTTCCAGTTGGCGATCAAAACGCTCGGCCCAGACGGAATGTCTGGTGGAAGCTTCAACCAACTGTGCGGTGATGCGCACGCGGGTGCCCGAGCGGCGAATGGAACCTTCCAGCACGTAGGCGGCGCCAAGTTGCTGTCCTGCCTGAAGCGCGGTTACAGGTTTGTCACGAAATGCGAGCATCTCCGAGCGCGGAAAGATTTCCAGTTGCTTGATTTTCAAAAGCTCGGTGACAATGTCTTCGGTGATTCCGTCGCGAAAGTATTCGTCCTCCTTCGCACCGCTCTGATTTTCGAAATAGAGCACAGCCACCGATTTTTGCCGTGCTGCGGCCGCGACCACTTGCGGACCCGAACCCGAAGCGGTTTTCTCAGCAGCGGGACGACGACCGGAATCTAAGTCGCGGCTCAGCCGCTTCATGTCCGCGCGAAGTTCGGCGGCGGTTTGGCATCGCAGATCGGGATCCTTCTCGAGCGTCTTGGCGAGGATGTTTTCCATCGCCAACGGCAGACGCGGATTTAGCTCCTTGGCGGAAACAGGCGTGGAATGAAGTATGCCGTCAAAAATGACGGCGGAAGTTGCGCCTGAGAAGGGAGTTGTTCCGGTGGCCATTTCGTAGAGCACGACGCCGAGAGAAAAAAGGTCCGAGCGGCCGTCCAGCTCTTCGCCTCGCGCCTGTTCCGGTGACATGTAGGCGACCGTGCCCATCGAACTTCCCGGGCTGGTGAGATGCCGTTCGCTGGCGTCATTCGCCTGAGTTTGCAAAGACGAGGATTCCATCGATCCGACGGCGTGTGCGGGTTTCGGCGACAGCTTGGCCAAACCAAAATCGAGGATTTTTGCCTGGCCGCGCTCGACCAGAAAAATATTTGCAGGCTTGATGTCGCGGTGCACAATTCCTTTGGAGTGCGCTGCATCGAGTCCATTGGCGATTTGAATGCCGATTTCGAGAAGCTCCGATATTTCAATAGGCTTGCCGGAAATGCGATGCTTCAGAGTCTGGCCTTCGAGCAGTTCCATAGCGATGAATGGGCGGCGTTCGAATTCGCCTACGTCGTGTATGGTGCAGATGTTGGCATGATTGAGCGCGGATGCAGCTCGCGCTTCGCGACGGAAACGCTCGACGGCCTGGGGGTCTTGCGAAATGTCCTCAGGAAGGAATTTCAGCGCAACGTTGCGGCCCAGCCGCGTGTCCTTTGCTTTATAAACAACGCCCATTCCCCCGCCGCCCAATTTCTCCAGGACGCTGTAGTGGGAAATGTCGCGGCCTACTTTGGAAGAAGTATCTGGCACAGGGCGTGCATTGTACGTCAGAGCCTAAATACAGGCAAACCGCGCGCAGCAGCAGGAAGTCACGGGATGGATAGGGCGGAGACTGGAACAAGTCGCATGGAGAGCAGGAGGTTGCCTGGCGTAATGGCCAAACGTTTGCGGCGGGATTGAGACGCGCAGAGCCAGCTGCTTCGAAGGCACCCGGCAATTAGTTTGGCGACCACTCGGCAGGTTGGACGATGATGGACACTTGAAGTTGCTCGTGCGCAATAGTCGGGGTCGCCAACAAACGCACCAACACTATTAAGAGTTTTTTGACGGATGGATTACCGTTCTAAAACGAGGAATCAACGTGCGTGACGTCGCGCAATCGCGCGACCGGCACTGCGAAGTACGAGACGCTTCCCTGCGGATTGATTACTGAATCGCTTTTGTCGAATTAGGACGCTGCGCCCGAATGGGACGAGGCTGCGAAGGATTTTATGGCCGCGGCCTCATCCTTCTGCACGTCGAAGATTTTGTGCAACATGCTTCGATGCAGCATTTCTTCGATCTTCGCGGACGGATTTAGAAGCTTCAGCTGGCCGCCTGCTTTGCGCACGGCGGAATGGCTTCGCACCAGTTCTCCGATGCCCGCGCTGTCGATGTGATCCACCTCAGCCAGGCTCAGCAGTATTTTTTTGTTTCCGCGCGTCAACAAATCCTGTACCGCGTCGCGAAGTATAACGTTCCCCTCACCCAACATGATTCTTCCGTGCAGTTCCAGGACCGTAATGCCGTCCCCGGCCGGCCGCGAAGTAGCACGCATTTTCTTTTCAAGCGGCTCAGGAGCGGCAGCGGCGCCGGAAATACCCATGCGATCGAGGATGCTGCAAGCGGTCTCGGCGATTTGGCGCGACTCCGTACGCACTACGATCAGCGAGCGATTCCGTTTCAGAATATTCAGAAAAACTTCTGCATCTTCAGCAGACTGGTAGTCTCTAAGGATCTCGGCGTCGACGTTCTTGGTTAACTTCGCGCCCGCTGCCTCGCCGGCTTTTTTGCCAAGAAGCGCGAGCAGCGCCGCAGCGCCCGCGCCAAGCGCGAAAACCTCTCCCATACCTGGAATTAGAGCGAGCGACGCAGCCACCATTCCAGCGCCGAATCCAACTGCCCCGCCCGCGATACCTCCCGCAAATCCGCCAATTTCTTTGCCAAGGATTACGGCTTCGGTTTCCGAGCGCGTGAGATAAACAATGGCGTCTTCCGGTACTCCGTTTTCGAGCAAGTACTCCAGCGCGTGTTCGGCGTTCTCTCGTGAACTAAATACTCCGACGGCGGTCTCCAAAAGGAACTCCCTGTAGCACGCAAATTTCGCTGAGCGGCGACGCTCGGGCCGCATGCAAGCCCAAGCAAATAAAATTGTACACCCGCTTGCCTTTTTGTGGAGACTCGCTGAGAAACCGCAAAGCACTAGCTGGCCAGATCGAGAGCGACGTGCCCAGAGAATTGTTTTTGTTTTTTTATTGAAGCGACCGCATCCTGCCTGCAGTTTTTCAAGAGAGATCGATAACAAACAATACAGCAGCCGGGTTGCTCGGCCTACGAAGGATTCCTCGTGAGGTCGCGCTTACGATTTTCGCGCGGCGGCTCGCTTCTTGATCAGATAAACCGAGAGAAAGTAGGCCACGAAGCTGGTGCCGAACACAATCCACATCAACTTAAAATTCAGCGTCACGGCGAAGACCAACTCTGCAACGCCGAATAGCCAGATTAAGCTTTCTCCAGCGAACGCTTGTCCCCAGCGCGGCTTTTCACCGGCAGAGGGAATGCACGGCGCAAAAGCAGGCCAGAATCGCGGCACCGCTTTCAAGTAAGCGCGATACGATTCGCCCTGCGTGCACAGCAGGCCGTCCTCTTCGCGAAAAATCAAGCGGTACATGAACAGCCACATCGCCAGGACCATAAATATCCAACCCGCGCGGCTCGCCAGTAATCCAATACCAGCAGCCAACGCAAGATTCGCGAAGTACAACGGATTGCGAACGTGGCGATAGGGGCCGTCGGCGACCAAGGCTTCGGAATGCTGCGCCTGGTCATGAACAACTTCCGTTTTCAAATACGCGGTGGCCCATGTACGGAACGCGGCGGCCAGAAAAACCAGCAGCGCGCCCGCTCCAAAAATCAATCGCGCCAGATTATTTCCACGGTCACTGTTGGGATCAACCGACGGCACGACCACATGCAGCAGCCACAGGGCAGCGTTCGTATGATCAACCGCGTAGAACGAAAAACCCAACCAAAAGACCATCCCGATGAACCAAAAACGCTGTTCAAACTCGAATTTTGTGGCACGCATCAGAGCAAAGCTCCCAAAGTTGCACTACACTATACGCCCGCCAGCGCCTTTCTGTTGCGAGCCCTTCGACTGCGAGGATCGATGTATCTAGGGCTAGTCGGATTCCGTTTTGCCGTGGAGGGAATTTTCGCTGCTCTTTGGAAGGCATTTCCCGGTGCCAGGACCCTACAGGCTGTTTTTGACGCATCCCGGTCTCTGGGATCCTTCCGGTCGACGGCGACGCAACCGTTGAAGCGATCCGCTTGGCCCTAACCGCGCCGCACAAACCGCGGAGCAGGGCTGCGCTCCGGACCAGGCCAACAAAAACGGGATGCCCTAGGTCGAGCGAGATGAGAATCGTCGTTCCTGGTGCTTCCTAGCGCGAGATTTTTCGAGGAAAGCCCAAAGAGAAGAAAAAAGCAGCGAACACAGAACACAGAAAGGGGACATTTCTATCGAGCTTTGACAAATTTTGTCAGGCCCCGTGTTCGTAGCAAGTTAAAAGGTCCGGTTTTTGTAGTAAGTGAGTTGTCCGGTTGAGTGTTAATCACCCGCCGCCGTCGCGGCTGTGGGGAAGTGGGAATCCCGCGCTTTGGGCGGGATTTCCAAGCGCGGTGGGAAAGTC
>DATNLR010000083.1:0-45531 GCA_035602755.1 Binatus sp. (SeqCode)
TTTGTTCTTCGTTCTTCGTTATAAGAGTTTTTGGTTGTGAGCCGCGCCGCCTCTGACGCCATCCTTCCATCCGCACTCTTGAGTGAGCGGTTTATCGCTCGGTGCCAGTTGGGCGTACCCGTTTCAGCAGGTGCTGCTACCTGATAATCGACCTCGGCTCCCTGTTTCGATGGGAGTTGGGCCAGGACTTAGTCGCAGTCACCTGAACTCGGCGGTTGAGCTCGGTAATTACTTCCTACGCTATGCCACTCGGCTCACCACCTTGTGGTTGTTCCGCAGTGGTTCATAGACCTCTCCGCTTACCCACAACTTGTGGAGCAGTACGGCTAGCTTTCGCGCGACCGCCACGATCGCTCTCTTTTTGGCATTCTTCCCTCCTCGCTCAGCGAGTCCGAGTCCCCAGCGCCGCAGATCACTGTCTTCTCCAAAGGGGCCCAGAATGTAGTGCGCGCCTTGTACCAGCAGTGTTCGGAGATATCGGTCTCCTTCTTTACTGATGTGCAGCTGTGGCTGACTCATCCCAGAGTTCCTGCGTCCGGGACGCAGCCCCACAAAGCACCCGGCATCCCGGCTTCCGCGAAATCGGTGCGGGTCGTCCAGAGTCAGCACGTAAGTCAACGCAATGAGTGTCCCTACGCCCTTCACCTGTTTGAGCAGAGCGACATGCGGATAAACTTTCTTGGCGATTTGCTCGATCCGCTGATCGTATTCCGCGATCCGCTCGTTCAGAGATTCGATTTCTTGGAACAGCGGACCCAAAACGTCTCGCAACTCCTCGCTCAGTCCCTTGGCAATCTCCCGACTCATTTGCTGGCTGCCACATTTCGGCAGCCGCTCGCCATAGGATTTCGTCAACCCGCGTGCCGCATTCACCAGCGCCGTGCGAGCACTGACCAGTCCTGCTCGCGCACGGATGACCGTCAGATGGATTTGTGCTTTGGCACTGCGATGTCGCACCGGCCCCAACAAGCCGGGGTCGATTCTGGCGAGCCGCGCCAACGTCCGGGCATCGAGTCGATCATCTTTTCGGCTACTGTCCCCGATCAGTCGCACATTGCGAGCATGAGCAACGATCACTTCGTGCCCCAACCGGGTCAACTGCCGGCTTACCCAGGGTGAATGAGTCCCGGTTTCGAGTGCGATTCGACTGGACGGGATCTTTCCAAAGGCTTCGTCGATTCCTTTTGGCGTTGTCGGCACCCTGCGCTCCCGTATCACTTCGCCCGCTCCATTCAAAACGCAGTAATGGCTGAATCGATCTCCCAGATCCAATCCGATGGTTAGCTTGTCATCTTTGAAAATCTCCATTCTGTCGGTCACCACGGTGCTAATCTTCTTCATAGCCGGTCTCCTTTTGCGCCTTGAGCGCGTCGATCATTGGGAGCGTATCGCATCCCGCTGGAGACCGGCCTTCTCATCCCATCTGATTAACACAAACCGGACAAGTTAAGTGGTACTTCAGATGTAGATTTCATGCACAGGAAGAATTGTCAGTAGTTTGCGCGAATCGGCCTTCCAGATACGAATTTTCCTGTGCATCGTCGAGAGAAAACTCGGAGGTTCCCGCGCGCTGTGCAAAGAGTATGCAAAAATCCGGCTTCGAAGAGATGGCGGAAAATTCTTTAATTCGTTGGAACGATAGGAGATAATCTGAACACGCGCCCGTAGCTCAGCTGGATAGAGCGTTTGGCTACGAACCAAAAGGTCGGGAGTTCGACTCTCTCCGGGCGCGCCATGGGCGCTCAGCGTAACTGCTAGAGCGCCCACCACTTCCTTAATTTACATTTCTTTGACTTTGCACTTCGACCGACCCCTCTGCTAACAAATTGCTAACAAAAGGAAACGCGGCCTCGATAGCGGCAGCGTACTCGTGACCGTGTTTGGTCATCTCGTGGCTATAAATGTTCAATGTCGTCATTGCCGAAGCATGACCCAGTCTCGCCTGCGAGAACTTCACATCGACCTTGTTGGCGACCAGAAGGCTGGAGTAGAGGTGTCTGAGGCCATGTAAGCCGAAGCGACGTGCGCCTGCCTTGTCCTGCGCAGCGTATAGCACGTCGTACACGCTGTCTGGATCAATAGGAGCGCCGATTTCATTTTGGAATACAAAAGTGCTCGCAGATTCCTTCTGGCGGTCTCTCAGAGCCATCAGGAGTACCGCAAGCTTTGGCGGTAGTTCAACGCTGCGACGTGCCTTCTTAGACTTCGGCGCAACCAGCGCGAGACCAGTTTCTCCGATTCTCTCGACCTTTCGAAATTCGCCGCCTGCGAGTAACTTCTTCGGTATCCGCTGGAGTGTCCGCCGAATTCGTATCGAACCGTTCAGGCAGTCCACGTCATCCCAAGCCAGCCCGAGCAGCTCGGCGCGACGAAAGCCGGTTACGGCGGCCGTTGCCAATAGGACCTGGTAGGTCATTGGAAGCTCAGCAAAGGTCCTTACGACCTCTTCCGGAGTAGGCATGGCCGCCTCTGTGGCATCGGCAGACTCGTCAGAAGGAACGTCTTGAGGTAGCTTGCGCGCGGGATTGGCTGCGATATATTCACGATCAATGGCTTCTTCGAAAAGACGGCGAAGGAGAATCAGCACGTTCTTAACGGATTTGCGACCAAGCTCCCTATTCGCCAGCAGGCCGTCCTTGAAAGCTTTCACGGACGCACGGTTGATATCGCAGATCGGCCAGTCGCCAAACTTCGGAGTAATCCAGGTTTTAAGCGTCGATTGATACGATACCCACGTCTTCGGTTTAAGAACTGCTTTTGCCTTTGACATCCAATCGTCGCAAAACTCGCGAAAAATAATCTCTTTGGGTTCGACGTACCTATTCTCACGAATACTTCCGAGAACGATGTCCACCTGCTTTTGTGCTTCCTCTTTAGTTCGGTATCCACCCTGCCATTTCTGTTTGCCGTCCGGAGTGCGGTAGACAACGGACCAACTAGAGCCGCGCGCAGGATAGATCCGCGCTGCCCTCGCCTCTTGGCCTTTCGGCGTGGAACGTCACTAACAATTGTTTGGGTTGCCTGATTAGCTTCCATCTCTTTGAACCTCCATTTTAAGATTCTTAAAGTCTCCGAAAGCCCCGGTTGTTAGCCGGGGGTTGGATTGAGCTAGCGAACATCGGAAACGTGCTTCCTGATTGTTTTCACATGTGCTGGTTCGCGAATATCGAGCAGAAACTGCTCTTCGATTTTTCGTGACCTTTGCGCGGATGCCGCTTCATCGGCGCAAAAATCCAGGCAGCTAGCGAGACCGGGTGTCGCCCACTCAGAGATTGGGTTGATGCCCTGAGCTAGGTATTCAAGAAGAAACGCCACAGAGCGAATACACCGTTCCACATTCAACTCGCGGGTTTCTATACTCTCGTCTGAGGAGTCCCAAGAAAAAGCATCTTCAAAACGAAACATTCGCGGCCCGTTGTAAAGCTGAACCTCCTGACCGTCCTTATTCAGTTGCCTACTAAAAGGTAGTGGAACGTGAGCGACGGTGCTTTTATTCTTCCGTTTCTTTTTCATTTCTATTCCCCCTGTCTCGCCCTTCCTCATCGGCACCGCGAAGCGAGACGTAAATTGCGGTGGACGCGCTAACCGTCGCGTTTCGGATCGGGTTCAGGGCTTCTTGGCTCTGGCCTCGGATTCGGCCACTGCGGTGTGGGTAATGTCACGGTCCCCTCCATATCGTTAGGCAACCATTCTTGATCGCCGTTTCGTTTCAGGCCTGTTGCTCGACACTTTCGCGAGCCGTTTCTTAAGACACGATTCGCAGAAAGCGCCAGTAAGAGAATCTTGATCGAACGACTTCCAACAATATCCGCACGTTCGACGAAGACCGTTTGTTCGCGCGGGTTTATGTTTTGAATCGCCGCAGAAAGGGCAGGTGTGCCCGATTATCGCGTGGCAATCGACGCAGACTCTTACCATCGCGACACCCATTCAGACAGGACGAATCCGCCTAAGATCGCGACAGAGAGAACGACTACTGCCGTAGGCGGTAGAACGAAGTAAAGGAGGACTGCAAGACTCACTGCGAGAAAATGGGATTCTGCGGTACGACGCCAACTGGTAGGATTCTTGACAGCCATGTGGCCTCCTATACAGGTCACTCGGTTAGGGGCGCGTCGGTGTCTCTAGCACCGATACGCCCCGTTTAGCTTATCGCTTAGGTTTGGCTTTGCGACCGCGCCCTTTGCGATAATTCTTGCGCTTATACTTCAAAACTCGTTTCAGATCCGCCGGCGTCCAACTGCGAAATTCGCCCTTGCCGAATCTAATCATCTTTGGCTTCTTGACTTTCCCGTTTACCAACCACCGTTCTAGGGTGGCCCGACTGATTCCCACTCGTTTGATGAATTCCTGCGTTGAGAGAGTCGTCATCTTCTGAGACATGCTTGTCTCATATTTGTTTCCTTGCTGTCAAGGTAAATCTTGCTAAAGACATGCAAATACGGTATGTTGTGGCTCGACGAATTTAAATCCTATTCAAGAAACCCCGCCGGATAGCTTCCCAGTTTAAGAATCTTAAATCTATTCGAAGAAGAACTGAGGAGACAAACAAACCGTGCTAGCTTTCGCCACCAGCGTCGAACTCGCAATTCCCGGCTTCGATGCAATCGCTGCAAATCGCCTATCCGTTTCTAGTTTCTGAGCATTTCCTTTGTGCGCGAATTCTAATCAACGCCTATCATAAACGGGCAGAAAAGTTGGTCTGAAACCGGACGCTCACGTCGAGGTCACTATCCAAGCGGGAGAAGGAAGCAACCGAGCCCAAGAAATATCGCCCGAGCGATCAATACATCGCGTTTTGTAGATACAGAAACGGACCGTCGTCTACCGACAAACTTCCTAAGCTGGTGATATTCAATTCACGAACTGCCACCGTTCCGTTATACTCTGCGATTCTAATCTTCCATCGCCGGAGACATCTGAGTGGCCGTAGGTACCTCTCGCGCACTAGCTGCCTCTCAGCTTGGAAACCGAACGCGGCACCACATCGCCCTGCGGCTGTTGCCATTTCTTTTCACGCTTTACATCATTAATTATCTTGACCGCACCAGCGTGGCCTATGCTGCGATCGGGATGTCTCGCGACTTAGGATTCAGCGACCGCGTGTTCGGAATGGGAGCGGGCATTTTCTTCATAAGCTACGTTAGCTTGCAGATACCTGGCGCGTTGTTGGTCGAACTTTGGAGTGCTCGCCGCATGATTTCTGCGACTATGATCGCCTGGGGGTCGCTAACGGCAATGACCGCTTTCGTGCGCACTCCCTCTCAGCTCTACCTGGCACGCTTTGTTCTAGGGGCGGCTGAGGCTGGTTTTTTCCCGGGGGTCATCGTGTATTTGAGCCACTGGTTCGTACGCGAGGACCGCGCGAAGGCGATGAGCACCTTCATGGCAGCAATTCCGTTATCGTTTGTCCTAGGATCGCCAATCGCGGGATGGATTCTTGGTCACAGCTGGTTCGCCGTTGAAGGCTGGCGATGGCTTTTCGTGCTCGAAGGAATACCGGCCATCTTGTTTGGGGTCGTTACCTTCTTCTACTTGTCGGACTGGCCGCGTGAAGCGATTTGGCTCGCTCTCGAGCAGCGGCAATGGATTGACACGAAGCTCAGTGAGGAAAGCCTTGACAGCGCGCAAGCAATCTCAATAAGGCAGGCGCTGGGGTCACGTACGATTCTGTCGCTGGCCTCAGTAACGTTTCTTAATTTTCTTGCGTTTTACGGCTTCGTTTTCTGGTTCCCGACCATGTTGAAGCGCCAGTCTGGTTTTTCGGACGTCCATGTGGGACTGCTCGGTGCCTTGCCATACGTGGCCCTTTTTGTCGCCATGCAAGCCAATGGATGGCATTCCGACAAGAACCGTGAAAGACGCTGGCATACAGCCGTCCCACTTTTTATTGGTGCGACTGGGTTTCTAGGCCTCGTCGCACATCCGCGCTCAATTTTCTTGTCGCTCTTATTGTTCACCATGGCGTGCATCGGTGCTGCGTGCGGTCCAGCCTTCTGGGCCGTACCGACTGAAATCCTAAGCAGCTCAAGCGCAGCAGCCGCGGTCGGAATGATCAATGGTGTTGGTAGTATTGCGGGCTTTGCCGGCCCTTACCTGTTTGGCTATCTGGCTACTCGAACAGGATCACTTTCTTACGGATTGGCCGTGATGATGATTTCTGCACTTTCCGCAGGACTCCTGATGCTGCGTACTCCGAAGAGTGCTTAGGTGCTTGGCCGCTTGAATAGCTGCTCGCCCGACAATCCGGCAGGTGCGCGAGGAATCGTTCGTTCATAGGATGTCGCTTGGCGAACCTCTTACAGGGTCTGGGTGCAACAGTAGGCATGGGGCGGGTCTAGATGCGGTACGATGCAAGCCACAAGGATAAAGAAGAATTATTGGAATAAAACGTTAGGCTCGTCGGCTCTTTATCGTTTTGAATGGGCGCCCAAAATCTGGATGACATTTTTGGACCGAAGATCCCGCTATATAGGGTAGTACGGAAGACTAGCCCCGAAAAGTAATCGAAAAGGAGGATATATGAGCAAGTTATTGAAAGTAACTTTGCTGCTGGCTTTAGCAGTTGGTTTGTTCGGCGTCTATCGCCACGTCTCGGCGCAGGGAGGGCAATCGGCAAAGGCGCGTGGCTACGACACTCCTCCGACTTTCCACGTGGATATTTCAGACGTGCTCGCCACTAAGCACGTCCTCGAAGGGACGTACATCAATTCGGGCGAATATGAGGGCAGTGCGGGCAGTGTCTCTGCCGACACCTTTACGCCGATTGACACGCAGCTAACGGTGGCTTGCCCGGGCAAGTCTGGGACCTGCTCAATCCAAGCTGATATGTTGGTTCAAAACGGCTTCAATACCACTGCCTCAAATCTTAATAGGGTGTGCCTCTACGTGGACGGCGCGCCGGGTCCGCATTGTAACTCCTACGCGGACGAGTCCACGACCGATGAGTACTACACAAATGCCGTAAGTTCCGAAATCGTGAGTAACTTGGCTCCCGGCAACCACACCGTTCAGATGTACTTCTGGTCGGAAGAGGGCGCGGGGGCCAGTCACTACGAAGCGAACTACCACGTCTACAAGCCGTAGGAAAACGTGGGACTTGCAGTCTTAGTTAGGCGCTGCGACGGTTGAAGCGGGACCGCCCGGACTTCTGAGACTGGAGTTTAGCCTTGCCACAAGCATCACACCGTTGTTGATTCGCCTCTGCCGTAGAATTGCGCCTTGCACACAACACACGTGAGCAGGTGTAGCCCTTTGCCTTCCGGTGTAATCACCACGCTGGCGCGTTCGATTTTCAGGATGCGCATACACCATTATTCCAAGAATCTTGAAAACCTTCAAAAAGCAACTAGGCGAATGTAAGGCGAAATGTTATCTTGCGATTTCATGAACGCGGACGCCAAGTCGGAGCTACTGGAAGCTGCCCAACATGAGCTGATGAAACACCACTGGGACACTTTCTGCACTGAACCGCTATCGATTGCCGAAGGTGGTAAAGGAGTGATCGTGCCAGGATGTGTTCACTGCCGAAAACTTCTCTACACGAACAACCAATATTTGAGCCATCTCGCTCTGGACGTGCTTCCGGAAATCCTGGTTAGAATTTTTGGCGAACAATAAGCCAGAGTTAGGATAGGTTGGATCGCGTTAGGCTAACTGCTAGGAAAATGCGATTTGATTCCTGTCGGATGGAATGGCCATGGTCCAACCGATGGCAATGAAGAGCCTATCATCCAAAAGATTCGGGGGAGCCTTCACCGAGCGCGTTATAGAATCAGGCATGGAAAGGTCCAAAATTCCTGTTTACTGCCAGCATTGCAAACAGAAACAGATTATTCATGTCTATGTACGAGAAGGTCGAAGTCCGATGAACAACCAGACCGTCACTTGCATAACGTGTAAGAAGGATTTTGAGGTGCTGGTTGCCGACCCGATTATCGGCGGGCCATTCCCGGAATAAAATCACGACGATAACGCGCAGCTGGTAGTACGCAGCACTTCGCGAAGAACCATCACCCCATGCTTGTTAACGTGTTAAAGTCACATCAAATGGACAAGACAATTCCAGTGATGGTTGTAGCGGCTCCGATCATAGCCGAGACCGCGCCGCCCTCACCTCACGAAGCAGTCCAGGGTCTATGAAAATCCTTGGAACAACCGATAAGCTCCCGCGACCGCGAACCGGGAAAAAGAGAAGCAAGTATTCTCCTCTTTGCGAAAAGGTAATGGCTCTTGAGGATGGAAAGTGGCTGTAGGTGGAATGCGAGAACGATAACGAAGTTCGGAGTTTGGCGGTTTGTATGAAAAACAAAAAGTTCAAGGCTACTCGTCGCGGCCTTAAGCTGTTTGTGTCGAGGTAATCTGACATTCAAGTCGGTTAGCAGTAAAAACTACATATCCAATACAACGCGATTCACCAGACCTTCGCGCTTATCTCGGGCGAGACGCGGCTTGCCACCGAGTCTCACATTCCGAAGGCTGTCACCAGCGATGCGGCAGCGGCCGGCACAACGCAGCAAAAACCAAAACACAACGCAGCTATTGCTGATGCTACCCAAGCTTGCAGCTACCCTTACACGTCCGGCAGCGGCGCCACTTACATGAATTACTGCATTACCGTAAATGGCAACTTCGCTAACTTTGAAAGCCCTGCGGGTGTCGAAATGCTTAACCAGGATGGAGCCTATGAAGGCTACGGGATCTGCGACATCACTACCAATACCGCGTATTACGACTACGGATACACCGACAGCTCGAACTGGGGCCCATCGGTTTTGGTTACCAGCAATGCTACGGAGGTCAAGTTCGAGCGAACCAGCACTGACGGGGGCTTGGACCCTGACCCAAACGATCTCTAAGGTTTCGGGGACTCGCCGTATGCCAAGATTGTCATGGTGTTCAAGAACAATTCTGGTGAGACCAAGCTGGCATATCTGCTGCGCTTTGCCGGCTTCCTTCCCGATGACGCTGCTGCCAGCGAGAATTTCAACGAGAACTACGACGAAAGCAACAACAGCACCTGGGGTTACATCCCGAAGCCGCCCAACTACAGCACACCGAGTGGTTCCTATGGATTAATGCTTCAGAATGTCGGTGCTGTCGTCCCGCTTTCTGCGGAGTATTATCAAGAAGGATTTGCACAGGATACTGAATTCGGCCCAAATCCCTGCGACCCCGCCGGAAATTTTGACGGAACGTTAACTAACAGCCAAGGCTCGGGAATATACCTTTACCTAATCGAATTGGCCAAAGACAAGACTTTCACTGCCACTGAAAGATACATGTCGTTCTAACGTTTCAACGCCGCGCTGCGAAACCATTGCGCGGGCCACAACAGATCGGCAGCGCCGCCGGGACAAATGATTACGTCCCGGCGCTGTCCCACGCTGCCTCGACCGGTGACTGTAACTTCCGTGGGGACTCTAGCGGCAGCCGTAACGTCCATTGAAACGTCGGGCGGTCCGTTTACTTATCAAACTGGAGATTGCTACAACCAAGAACCGATTGGAAATGTTCGTGAGGTAAAGGTTGGATTTTCTCCCACCGTTGCAGGCAATTTCACAAGGGCTCATTAAACTTGCGCGAAGCACGACGCGCTAGATTTCGGCGGCTAATTTTGTCTTGTTAGAAGTTGCAGAAAGGCGGACGACGATGGCTAACTGATTGGCACTCACCTTTCGTTGCTGCACCTTTTTTCCACGCCCTCAAGTCAAAATCAGCGCACCATCGTCTCGCACATAATGAGACGTTGCGCCGTGCTCACGCACGAACCTTGCAATGGCTATTTCATTAACCGACATATCTATTTATTAGTGGTACACCATGAGTCCCGTAACCAGCAAAAGGCACTGGTTAGCGCCGACGCCGCACGTGATTCTTCGCTGCGGAGTGTTCGGAATGGCTATTTTAACTTGTCCGGTCAAAAATGAACTGCAAAGGGAACCCTACGGCTGGGGGCCGAAATGAGAAAGGCGAGCCAGTTGCTTGACTCGCCTCCCTGGTAAACATTGAACTGTAAATCTTCGAGCCTCATTCCCGGCACCTTGGCAGTTTTCCAACTGTCGTCGCAAAGGCGGAAGACCCGTGCTATCTTACGGCTTGTAGACATGATAGTTGGCTTCGTAGTGACCGACCCCCGCGCCGTCCTTCGACCAGAAGTACATCTGAACAGTGTGGTTGCCGTGAGCCAAGTCACTCACGATGTCGTAACTTACGGCATTTGTGTAGTACTCATCGGTCGTGGACTCGTCGGCGTAGCTGTCACAATTGGGACCCGCCACGCCGTCGACGTAGAGGCATACCCTATTATTGTTCGTGGCAGCGGTATTGATGCCGTTTTGAACCAACATATCAGCTTGAATTGAGCAGGTACCAGACGTGCCCGGACAAGCCACCGTTAGCTGAGTGTCAATCGGCGTAAAAGTGGAGGCAGAGACACTGGCATTATAGTCGCCTGAATTGATATACGTCCCTTCGAGGACGTGCTTAGTGGCGAGCACGTCTGAAATATCCACGTGGAAAGTCGGAGCCGTGTCGTAGCCACGCGCCTTTGCCGATTGCCCTCCCTGCGCCGAGACGTGGCGATAGACTCCGAACAACCCGACTGCCAAAGCCAGCAGCAGAGTTACTTTCAATAGCTTGCTCATATATGGTTCTCCTTTTTCGTAAACGAACTGAACTTCGAGTCAGCGGTTCCGCCGCCTTACCCTGTATAGCGAAGTCTGCTGTCCAAAACTGTCATCCATATTTAACTCTTAAGATAGTAAAGCTGTGGGCTGCGACGAGGCCAAGTCAAGATCGAGTCGCCTGTTCACGTCCTGTGGGGAGCGAACGGGACCGTCGGACAGTTATGGGACGTTTTGGCGGAATGGCGTAAGAAAGCGACTGGGCCGCTGACCGGCAAAACGCTCAAATGCGGACACCTGCTCCCGGAGGAACGTCCCGACGAGGTCCTGACGGAACTGTTCGAATTTCTTACAGGCTGACGTGCGCCAGCCGAGAGTCATCGCACATCGGCAATCAGTTCGCGATGGGAAGTAAGGAGTCACATTTATGTGGATTGTGCGAGCGGCCGTATACCTTCATCGTTGGTTCTGAGCACGGTCATGATCTTGCGCACGCCGCCCGGGCGCGCCACTTCTTTCCCCGCTGTTATGTCGGACTGGCACGATCACTGTCTTCGGCGACCCAGTAAAGATCCGATTGCGGCTTGGTTATAATTCCGCGACTCGGCGCTTCAGTTCACTGGCAATCTCGCCGGCGTCTTGGTCTGCTGCAAACCTGACTGGTTTACCTATCGTTACGCGAACATGCCCGGGACGCGCGATGAGGCGTTCTGCTTGGCGCAAATCGAATAGGCCGTCCAACCGGATAGGTATTATCGGCAGTCCCAGTTGAGTTGCGAGCAAGCCGATGCCCGCGCGAAAATCGTGGAGTTGGCCGTCTGGAGTCGTCAGACCTTCTGGAAATATCAAGACGTTCCATCCACGGTCCGCAAGGTCACCTGCAAAAGAAAAGCTGCGACGGAATCCTGATTCTCTGGGCAGCGGAAAAACGTTGAAAAGCGCAATCACGAGAAAGTAGCGCAGGCGTTCTACCATGCGCTGAAACAAATTCAATTCTGCGGACGGATGGAGCATCTCCTTAAGCCGCTCGCCCCTCATGGCGGTTGCAAGACGATGGCGGAATCTCACCGGCAGCGCTGCGAGAATCCATCCGATATCGACGTAGGTTACGTGATTGGAAACCACCAGGGCCGGACCGCGAAGCCCACGCAGATTTTCCCGCCCTTCCACGCGAGGAGCGGCGAGGAGATAAGTAGCAGGCCAAACCAGCAAGTAATAGACCGCGAGGCGTATGCATGTCACCAGCCAGCTTTGTCCCCATTGCGGATAACTGTATTCGCGGCGCGAAGCGGCAGGTTTCTGTAACCATTCCTCCAGCTGGCCCACCGTTCTAATTTCGCTGAACTTCTCTTCGTTCAAATCAACTTGGTAGCGTCCCTCGAGAGCACTCATTAGTTCTACGCGATCCAACGAGCTCATGTTCAATTCGGCGTCCAGCATCGTACCGGGAGCAAGAGCGCTCAAGGGCTGGCCGGTAATGCGCGTCACAAGCTCACTGAGTGGACTGGCGCCCTGGGTTTCGGTCTGCATGCCGAGCTTTGCCTCCGCTACCGCGCGTATTCGCGGCAACAGCGGCTTTTGAGTGGGGGTGCGAGGGAAGTCCGACTCGGGCCACACGACCCAGCGGTGAATCTGCTGGAATTCCGCGAGCGACTTGTTCGCGTTTTGAATCGCGAGCCCCGCATCCACGGTGCGATTTTCGAGCAGCAAAACCGCGCAAGGTTCCGCATTTCCATCTCGTTCAAGCGCGATAACCACGCTTTCCTTCACTCCGGGCTGTTCACGTAGCGCGCGCTCGAGGTCTTGCGGATAAACCTTCATTCCAGCAGGCGTGACGATTACATTTTTCTGCCGGCCTTTAAAAAAAAGACGCCCTTGTTGGTCCACTTGAGCGAGGTCGCCCGTGTGGAACCATCCATCCTCGCCGACCACAGGCTGAAGCTGCGGACCACTCCAATACCCGGCGGCTATATTTTCACCGCGAACCAAAATCTCCCCGCTCGCATCCACTTTCATTTCCATTCCGGGGAAGAGTTTACCGAGGGAGCCTTTGTCAGAGCGGAACGGATGGTTCAAGCTGATCAGGGACGTGGTCTCCGTTAGCCCGTAGCCTTGAATCACCGCATATCCCAACCGATTCCAGAAAGTTTCAGTGGGTGCTGGAAGCGCGGCACCACCGCAAATAAATGCCCAGAATTTCCACCCGAGTTGGTGATGGATTCGCCGGAACCTCCACCAACGCAACAAGAAATGTCCATTTCCCGAAGCCGCCAAGTCTTTTTTAAATTTTTCGAGTCTTCCTTCAGCCTCCATTTGTCGCTCAATTTCTCTCTCCAAAGACTCGATCAATCGCGGGACCGCGATCAATACCGAAACACGTTCGCGGTGTATGGTCTCCAGCAATTCCACAGGTTTCAAAGATTCACGAAAAATAGTGTTGGCGCCCAATATTGGCGCGATGAACAACGCAAGCATCTGTCCGAAAATATGGCTGAGCGGCAACAGATTGAGAAACCGCAGTGGATGGAAAATCCTTTCGTAGCGCAGATATTTCTTGATCTCGCGCTCGAGCGGCTCGATATTCGCCAGAACGTTCCCGTGCGTGATCACCACGCCGCGCGGCTCCGCCGTTGTACCCGAAGTGAAGACAATCTCCAAAATATCCTGCCGCGAAATTTGAGCAGAAGCGTAATTCGACTCCGAACGCCGCGCGATGGCAGAAGGAATCGATTCAATAGCTAAGGAGGGAAGGTCCAGACCACTCGCCGGTACCCTCTCTGAGTAAACGACCAATTTCGCTTTGACCTGATTGGCCACCCGCGAAGAAAAGTCTCTTGTGGAAACCCGATCGATCGGCACCACTACCGCGCCCCGCAGTAAGCATCCCCAAAACACAACCGCCCACTCGGCGGAATTCTCCGCCCATAGCAGAACAGCGTCGCCCTTTGCTATGCCACGGGCTTCAAGTTCTCGAGCAAACCGTCGAGCATCGGCAGCCACCTGTGGATAGGTCCAGCGATTCGTTCGATAGCCGCGATGCGCTGTGAAAGCGACGTCGTCGCCTTGCCGGCAATATTGGTCGAAGAATTCGACTAAAGATTGGCGTGCCATCGGAATGAGAATCCCACCTATCTTACTTGAAGCGGGGGATTACGACCGTCGAGCCGTTATGGGGCGGTGCGAAGCGAACAAATATGGGAATGGTGGTTTCTGAGGAGGCGAGTCGAGGAGGCTTGTTTCAAGCCTCCTCACCCGTATGATGGCCGACCGATTGCTTACCGGGAATATCGGTCTAGTTCGCTTATGAGCGGTTGCGCGGCCTCCGGTGCAGGAACTCGTCCCCCGAGGACGTCGTGGCGCGAAACGCCAGGGCCATACATTGACTCATCTCCGCTCTTATCCGCATGTACCACGGTTCCGTCCAAACTTGCGCCCGCGAAAATTCCCTTGCTGCGCGAATAGGACAGAATTTCTGCGGTCAGCGAAACATCGGTGCTCGCAGTTGCGTTGCGGCCTACGGGGCCTGCCGCCACGGAAGCATCGCCGCCCAGTTTAAATTTATCAGTTAACAAGTGACCTAACGCGTGATCGTTCATGAACAGGAGAATCAGATCGGTGGACGAGCCACCGGCCTGGTAGCCAAAGCTCCCGCCTTCCACGGCTAGGAAAATTGGCGCGCTCCATCCGCTCGCGGTGCGGCAAACCGCGACACCCCGCCCGTAGTCCGCACCGAATATGAACGCGAACTTTTTCTCGCCCGGGATGATCGCAATGCATCGGGCCTTGTTAAGAATGCCAGGCGAAATAGCATCGGGGGCATTCATAATCTCCTGGAAAACTTGAGCCGCTCTCTGCGTGCGGTTGATATCGTCATCCTTGTCAGACGCAGACGTGACGAAAGGCAGAACCAGGAATGCAGCTAAAGCCAAACAAGCTAGTAGATGTTTTTTCATTCTTATCACTCCTTAGATACGCGCTGAGATTAATACAGGCCCAGACTACGAACTGGGCAAGAAATGAGGTCCTAAATTTGAGGATTCTCTGTCACAACGCGCACAGCTTAGCCTATGCGGGCGATGGTTTGATATACCCTGAGACCTGTAAAAAGAGTAGGAATACGTGGTAGTCTTCCTGGAAGTGGACCTTTTTCAATAACTTACGGGAATCGAACTAAGGCTGGAGCTGGACTAAGTCCGGCTTGCGAGCTGTTTCGGGTTTACCGGCTCTCCATCGTGCTGGACGCAATCCACCCGATCTCAGTCGGTTCATCGCCAAGCCGACGCCGATCGAACTCCCCACGAAATGTTTCACCTTGAGCGGACCCACCACTTTCACGCCGCGAATCCAGTGCAGCCCGCTGCTGATGGCGCAGCCACATTGCGAGCAATCCGGATTGCCCCCAAAAACGCAAGGTTCCACGCGGCTCTTAAAGTCGGCGGAATAATTTGCGGACATCTTGGCAAACAAGCACTCGTCCGGATTTGCCGGCGGCGCTAAAAATGTCCTGGCGATTCCTTCATTCATCAGCAGCTTCGGATATTTCACGGTTAGCGCCGGAAGCTCTCTTGCTAAAGTCTCGCGGTTCTCGCGCGTGAGCATCTCTGGGGTCTGCTCACCGATCTGGGGTGTATAGAGGCTCACCCATATCCGGTTCACTTCAGGTCGCGTGTTCCAGAACGCAATATATTCTTCCAGGTAGCCTGGCCGGGAAAGCATAGGACGTGTGATGGTCCAATGAATGTTTACTTCTCGCCCTTCGATATTTTTCAGAATACGCTCATACGTGGCTGGCTTACGTCGAATGTCATGGTCTTCGGGTAAACCATCGATCGACACTGCAACGCGCACGCGCGGAATTTTCATCCATTCGGCTGGGATGGGAATCACAGCGCTGGTCACTACCAGGGTAAAGACAGACATTTCGCTCAAGGCCGGCAAAATCTTGCTCAGTTCGCGATGCCGTACCAGCGGCTCTCCGCCAACCAGCGAGACATGCATCGGCTTGTGCTTGCGGACGAGATCCAGCACACCGTCAACAAGAGCGTCTCCGCGTTTATCGTTCAGCTCGCGAAGCGTAACGCCACCTGACAAATGCGTATCGCCGTAAGCGTAGCATCCAGGGCAGCTGAGAGGGCATTCACGCGTGATCTCGATGGAGAGCAGAGGTACTCTGCCCGCTAGAATCCGTCCCCAGGACGTAAGGATTTCGCGGGGTGTAATACTTGGATTAATCGCTGTCGAAGGCATATTAACAGTAGATGCTAGTTTTACGGCAAGGGCTGCACGTTTTCAACTATGGCTGGTGGCGGTGTGTTTTCTTGCTAACGGCGGCTCAAATCGCGAATATCGCGCGGCGCAGATCGCGTCACTGAATCACGCCCTGCTGTCCTATGAAACGCAGCGCGTCTTCCGCGGATCTGCTTCCGGCCGCTGTCCCTATCTTATTCGACTCGGTGGTCGAATACAATGGCTTGCGCCTCGGCGAGAATTTCGCCGGATCGAACGTTCCGCGTTTCGTATGGAACACCCACACGTACTCGCGACGATTCTTGTCCGCATCCGAGGGGGAGACCACTGCGGTATCTATGGTCGTTAGAGGAGTGAAGTCTGAGAATCCGTTCTTGTCGGTATGAACCGGCGTGGGCATGGTTCCGTTAAAAAAATCGGCGTCATGAGTGAAAATCACCACGAAATCCACCATGGAAGGTGAGGGGGCCGGACAGATGCCGGAAAAATTCTTGCCTCTGTTTTGCGTCATCCATCGATACTGATTCGGGGAAAGCCCGTACGCCGAGAAATAAATTCTGCAGTTTTCTTTTCGTTCCAGCGGCTCCATCAGAGGTTCTTCTTCCTCGTCAGCATCGCGCGGGCTGGCTACATGAACATTTTCGACTGAGGGCGCCGGCTGGCTGGAGACGTTGTCGGCCAACACAACGCTTGCGTTGCTTACGGGGAGGGCTGGAGCCGCAGCAGCCACGGCTGGCTTAGAACTTGCAACCGTCTTGCTCGTGGATGTTTTCGAAGTTGCCGCCCCGGAGGTCTTGGGCGCAGGCGCGGATGAACTTGCGACCGTAACGGTTTTTCCCGAATTCGCTTTTGCGACAGAAGTTTTCCTGCCAGAGTTCTCCGCGCCGTTCGTCTCGGAAGACTTCGTTTTGCTCGAGCG
Organism: Binatus sp. (SeqCode); assembly: GCA_035602755.1. Classification (GTDB taxonomy): domain Bacteria; phylum Acidobacteriota; class Terriglobia; order Acidiferrales; family UBA7541; genus Palsa-295. The sequence goes on from DATNLR010000083.1 coordinate 16,792, forward strand.
CACGGGCACCGTTTTCTCAGACGAGCCAGCTGCATCGTAGGCTTTGGTGGCTGATCCTGTGGAGGGTTTCGTGCTCGGCTTGGCTGGTGAACGCGCGGCGTTGGACCCAGCATCGGGCTGTTTTGAATTTAGTGCGCTGGTGGAAGACGCAACAGAATTCTTTGATTCGGTCGGCGCAGGGATCGTCGTCGTGCTGTGAGCCGCACCGTCTGCGGATTCACCTGCTGGAATAGGCGGTGCTACCATGGCGGGTTTCATCGCGGCAGCGCTCGTGGGATTTGTGACCGGCTTGACATTTACGCTGGCAACATTGTTGGCGGGGTTCTTTGCGCGTGCCGCAGCAACAACCGATTGCCGCTCCGGCTGTCCTGCTTGCGTTTCGGCCCCCCTCGCATTATCTTCCTCTGTAGCTGCGGGCTTTGGAATTGCTTTGGCTTCCACGTAACCTTCTCTGCCGCCGGAAGTCCGAATCTTCACATAACCTTTCTCGCGGCCAATAACTTCCACCGGCTCGCCGCACTTTAATTTCATAGCTACGTCGTAGCTAGTCAGCGAGTCATAAACCCAGACTCGATCTTCGTTCACGCCGCACTTTAACGGGCTTGTTTCCGCTGCGCGTGTGGGAAACGCAGAACAACCAGAAAGTAGGGCCAGTGTCAGCGCGATTTTTGCTTGCATTATTCCTACCTCCGTTAAGCGAAATTGACGGTGCCTTTGCTGAAGCATCTGATCATCCGTTGATTTTTTCGTCTTGTGGTTCAACGACAGTGCGTGACTTTGCGCGAAGGCTGCGAATGGGATGATCCAGCATGTCAAATCTTTCTAGACCGCTTTGAAACACCTGAATCTACATGGCAAGTATGCGCGGCTGGAAAACGAAGCCACAACTGGACAGAAGGACAGAACAAGGGCAGGGAAACGCCTTCGCTTTCTGTTCTAAAACTGCATGGGTTAGGCCGCTCGAGAATTATCAGCCGCCAATATCAGTAAAGCAAAACTACTCCTTGGCGATGCTTATTTTCATCTCTTGAAGCTCGGGACGATCCGCACCCGGCGACGCGATTTTCGCAAGCCGCACAAAATAATCTCGCGCTTCCTGTGGCTTTCCAGCAGATTCGGCGGCTCGCGCAGCTCCGTACAATGAATCAAATCTGTTCGGCAAAATGTTCAGGGCCGCTTGGTATTCGATGAGCGCTTCCGAAGGTTGTTTGAGCTCCCGCAATAAATCCGCGAGCATCTCGCGTGCGGGCATCGTAAGCGAATCTACATGTTCAGACTCTTCTCGCTCGGCGGCCTGCCGCATGATTTTCACAGCTTCACCCGGTTTGCCTTCCGCGTACGCAAGCCAGGCCTCCGCTTCGCGTTGTGCGACACCTTCGCCCGGATAAATTTTGTTTCCCATGTCTTTTTCGTGTTTATTAGACGCCTCATCCGCTTCGATTAATTTTTGAATGTCCCGCTTCGCGTTGTCCACGTCGCCGCTGCGTGCCGCGCCAATCGACCTTACCCAGTACGTCATCCCCAGGTCGCGCAACGGAATGTCGCGCACATTGAGCGCCGCCGCCACTTTCCAATGGTGCAGCTCCAGCGTATTGCGAGCTTCAAAAATTGCCTGCATATTCTGAATCGTCCCTACACTCGCGCCCGGAACTGACGCTAACTCTTTTAGTAAATCCTCCGCTTTCGCTTGCTGTCCACTCTGCAAATACGCGTAGTCAAGGAAATCCATGGCGTGGGTCTCGTAATGTGCGTCGGCCATGTGCATTTGCGTGTCTTTTGCAGCCGCGGCCATCGCTGCCATATTCGAATCGATCGATTCCTGCCACAAACCAAGGCGCGTGAAAATATGCGACGGCATGTGCAGTGCGTGCGACGAATCCGGAGCAATCTTCGCGTACATGCGCGCAGCTTCCAGGCCCTGGGAAGCGAGCTCAGGCGTGTCACTTGCATGAATAATGTAATGAGCTACTCCGGGATGGTCTGGATCAGCGGTCAGAAGGGGACTGAGAATCGCAAGGGCTTTTTCGCGGTCGGCCAGATCGTGGTCGTTGTATTCGGCCAACGCGACTAGCGACAAGCCGTAAAACGCTGCCGCATCGATGTCCTTGGGATTGTCTCGATACAACTTCGCCATGGCTTCAGAATAGGTCCGCGCTCGAGCTTCATGACTCAGCTCCGCATTGTCCTGATAGAACGCGGCAGCCGCGGAAATATATTCGCGCTCTCGTTCCGTCGTTCCCTCGATCTTTGCAGCTTGCTCCAGATCCTCACGCCCTTCGCGTAAAGTATGCGGGCCTGGAAAATCCCAGAGCTGATGATAAAGCGCCATCGCTTTTCCCCAGAAAGCCATAGCGCAATGCGCATCTTGTTGTGCTGCGTCTCCAAAAGTCTGCTCGGATTGCTGGTATTGAAACGAATGCAGCAGCGCCACACCTTTTTCCACCATGGGTTGCGCCGCAGGCGAGCAAGAAGTGGGGAAGTTTATTTTGCCGAGTTGTGCCGCTCGGACGCCGGCATGGACCGCGGAGTATTGCGATTGCCCATCAGTTCCAGCAGGGACCAAAAAGCTTAAACAGAAGATTCCAACCATTGCGAACACGCCAAAAGTCCATCGCATTACCGTGCACCTCCGCCAGCGTAGTCACAAGAATTGTACTCTCCAGCGAATGAACCGCGCACGCGCGAAAGCTTCGTGCCAGGCCTCTTACTTTTTGTGGTGGCCGGCTCGTCGTTTCTTGTCGTATCGCGCCAAGGCGTCCTCGATCACCGGGTAAGCCGTTTTAGCTGGAAGAATATCGTCCACTTCCACAACTTTACCTTCAAGATTTTTGTAATCCTGAAAAAAGCGGCGAATCATGGCTAGCTTGTGAGGAGGCAACTCGCTTGCCTCGTGATACTCGTTGTATTCCGGATCGGCCGTGGCCACCGCGATAATTTTATGGTCCTTGGTTCCTGAATCGATCATGGACATCAAGCCAATCGTCCGCGCATCCATGATCGTGAGCGGCACGACCGGCACCTGGCAAAGCACCAGAACGTCCAGAGGGTCGTGATCTTCCGCGAGCGATTGCGGGATGAATCCATAATTCGCCGGATAATAGACCGCTGAATAGAGCACGCGGTCCATTTTGATGATGCCGCTCCCTTTATCGAGCTCGTACTTCACGCTCGACCCCAGAGGAATTTCAATCACGGCATGGAATTCGCGCGGAACGTTTTCGCCGGGACTCAAATCATGCCAAGGATGCATCGGAATACCTCCAGTTCGCGGGCCGATTCTAGGTCAGACAGGATGGTTCGTCAGCACGACCTTGCCACCCTGCCGCGCAAATACATAAACGGTCTTGGGGTCGACCCCCTGCAGCGCTTGATCCTTTAAATAATCTTCAGTGAACAGAAAGACTCTCCCCTGGCCTTGCCACAAACGAGTGAACGACTGATTGTCTTCGAAAATATCGGGAGCGCCGGGAAAGAATGAGCCGTACCATAAATTGCCGTCGCGTCCGTTCAGCACGTGCAGTTCGATCCCGGTGTAGTAGTTTAGCGTTGAGCCGAATTCATATTTCCCGTTAATCACAATCGTGTCGCCCGGCTTGTATTCCTTTTGTATCTTCAGCGCAATATTTTTCGAGGTAACTTCCGGCGAGAATATGGCGAATCCCTGGTGCACGCAGAACAGCACCACAACCATCATTGCCGTAAGGCCAAGGTTTCCCTTCAATGGTGCTCCACGGCGGCGAGAAATCCAATTCAGCCCGGTGCCGAATAACAGAGCGAACCCCACTAGCCAAAGCGGCGTACGAAATAATCCAAACGCTTCGATGGTCAAATCTTCCATGTGCCCCAAGGACAAAGCGTATTGTCCGGGATGCGGAACCAGCACACTTCCGATGTCAGTTCCTGGCGGAAATGGATGAGTCATTGCAAGGACGCTCATCGCTGCGGCAAACCCAAGCAGGCCGATAATGAGCAACACCAGCGAAGCTATTTTTCCCGCCCTTCGCTCGCGGCTCCCAATCTCTGACTCGCGCTCTCGCTGCATCCACCCGCCTATGAGCAGTGCCAGAGCAGGCAGCACTGGCAGCGAATAATATTCCTGCCGCGTTGAAAAGCTAAAAAACAACAGGATCACGCCTGCCCAAACAGCAAAGAAAAGGTTAGCCGCCGCACGTGCGCTCAGTCCTTCACGCCAACGGCGTACTTTCCTAGGGATTTCCTTCAACGCCGGAAACAAAAACACGAACCACGGAATCAACCAAGCCAGCACTAGGGCCCAGAAAAGCAGGAGCGGCACTTTGTCGTAATCTCGCGGGATTCTTTTGTTCAAATACCGAAGCACTTGCTCGTTCACAAAATAAAACCAAAGAAAACCTTTTTCCGGTCCACCGGGCTGCGCCGGACTGCGTATCGCCGCCAGAATGTGCCACGGCGCCGCGACCATGAGAAACACCAGCGTGCTGGACAAGGGCCGCATTGCCAGAAGCTTCTTGAAATTTCCAGCCAGCAGAAGAAACACAAAAATAATCATCCCCGGAAACGCGAGACCAATCAGGCTTTTCGTCAGGACATTGAGCGCCACCATAACGGCGAATCCCCAGCAAGCCCACCGCTCCGGCTTCTCCTGGTCGTATGCCACCAGGAAAAAATAAAGACTCAGAGTCAGCCACATCGCCACCATGGCGTCCGGAATCAGGAATCGCGTGTAAACGAAAATACCCGGAGCGGTGATCAAAATGAGCGCTGCGTAAAACCCCGCCTCTGCGCTCAGAAACCGCCGCCCGAATATCCACGCGCTGAGCCCCAGGCCCAACACACTCAAGGCCAGCGGCAAGCGCGTTTGCCATTCCCCGACGCCAAAAACTTTATAGCTGACCGCTACGCACCAATACATCAGCGGAGACTTCTCCAGATAGCGTATGCCGTTCACATACAAGGTCACCCAGTTGTGATTCAGCAGCATCTCGCGCGCCGCTTCGGCATGAATCGAATCCGCGTCGTCCAATAGTCCAGGTGTTGAGAGCGCGGGCAGGTAAATCAGCGTCCAGGTAACAAAGATAATCCCGAGTGCAGAAGCTTTCGATAGAAATGGGGAGGGTAGAGACGAGCGCGAGATTGAATTCACTGGAACATTTTCCAACGGTGCAATCAGTTCAACATTCTAACCGAATGTCCAGCGATTTCCGATTTTTCTGTGTCTCGGAACTTTTACTCCTGCCGAACCGTCCATTCGCCTGTATGATTCGAGCCTCATATTTCGAAAGGATGGTCCTCGATTAATGAAGGCTGGCAAACAAGCGCGGCGGCAACTCTCGGGAAATACGATTTCACTCGCACTCGGCGTAGCAGCACTGTTCTGGGTTCCAGTAAGTTTGCTCGCCCACGCACGATCGTCGCAACAAGCCGCTCCTGCTGAGCAATCTTCTTCCCTGCCGCGTCCCGCGCCTCCAGGAATAAAAACCGCCAGCGAAGCCTTCAAGAATGTCCAGGTGTTAAGCGATGTTCCCGCTGACCAACTCATCCCATCGATGCGCTACATCACCTTCGCCTTGGGCGTGCGCTGCGAGTACTGCCACCTAGAGGGTCATTTCGACAGCGACGAGAAGCCCGCGAAAAAGCGTGCCCGCGGCATGATGAAAATGATGTTCGCGATCGACAATACATATTTCAGCGGACATCGCGCGGTAACCTGTTACACCTGCCATCGCGGTGCTGCGAAAGCCGCCGACATGCCGGTACTAGCAGACGTTGCCTCCGCATCGAGAATACCCGCTGACAATGTTGCGCCGCCTCCGCTAGGCGAAGCACCCGGCCCGGCAAATTCTCCTGCACTAATCTCAGCAACAGCCAATCCGCTTCCGTCCGTAAAAGAGATCCTCGAGAAGTACATCCAAGCTTTAGGAGGCGAAGCCGCGATCATCAAAACCAAAACGCGTGTGGACAAGGGAATACTCGATGTCCCTGCGCGCCGCATGCATTCGACGGTCGAAATTTATCGCAAGACCCCGGACAAGATCGTCAGCATCGTTCACACGCCTCGCGGAGATTCTTCTCAGGGTTACAACGGCAGCATTGGATGGCAGGCGCGGGGTGACGAAGCAGAAGAAGTACGCGGCGACGACTTGGTCCGCCTAAAAGATTTAGCAACACTCAATCCGGGTTTGAATCTGCAGAAGAATTACGCGCGGGTTGAAGTCTCCCGCATCACGAAAATTAATGACCACGACTCCTACTGCGTGAACGCTTCACGCCCGACCGGCGCCTCCGATCAATATTATTTCGAGACACAATCCGGTTTGCTCCTGCGCGTTTCGACTCAGATCGACAGCCCCTTGGGTGCAATTCCTCAGGATACAAGTTACCAAGATTACCGCGATGTAAGCGGAGTCCAAACTCCATTCTCTATTCGAGTCGCGCGACCTGATGGCGAATCGATCTACAAGTGGGAACAGATTCAAGCGAATATTCCAATAGATGACAGCCGTTTCGATAAGCCTGCGGAAAAGCCGAAAGAAGAGCCTAAGGAACCGCCGGCGACGAAGCACTAGCGTCGTTTTTCATCGCGGAGGCGTCGGCTCGGTGCCCACCGCCACATTGCGCGTCCACTAACTTCTGCAGCGCGTCGTCCAAAGTCGCGCCCTGACGCGATTTTGCCGAGCAAACTTGCGACGCTCCCAGTTGAAGCGCACCGCGCAAATCCGCGCCGTCCAGATTAGCGTTCTGCAAGTTGGCTCCGTTCAGCACTGTGCCGTTGAATTGCGCGCCGCGTAAGTCGGCACCGCTCAAATCGGCATCAATAAAAATCGCAGTAGCGAGCTGCGCATTCACCATCCGCGCGTTGGGCAATTTCGTAGACCACAAATACGCCTGCTGCATGTCGGCATGCTCCAGGTCAACGCCATCCAATTGCGCATCGCGCAGGTCGGCTTTCTGCATGTTAGCCCGAACCATATTCGCCGCCGAAAGATGCGCGCCATAGAGGCTCGCACCGTCCAGCCGCGCGTCCACCAGGTTCGCATTGACTAACGACGAATAGGAAAGGTTAGCGCCCCGCAAATCCGCGCGCGCCAGATTCGCGCCTCCCAGTTGCGCGCGATCGAAATTCGTATGGTTCATCTTCGCTCGATCCAGGATTGCTAATCGCAAGTCCGCTTGGCCGAAGTCCGCGCCCCGCAAATCCGCCTCCGACAAAAAGGCGCCATAAAAATCCGCGCGCCACAAATGCGCGTTGGCCAGAAATATTCCATAGGCCTGCGCGTAGCGGAAATGTGATTCGTTCAGCCGCGCGCCCTTCACTTCGGAAAGTTCATCGCTTGCTTCGGTCGCATCCCCTCGCCAGTTCGCCGGCCTGGTCGAAACCGTAGCCTCTGTCAAATCCGCATAGGGGTCGTATCCCAAGCTAGACAAAACCGCAGGAGCCCATCGTCGTATGCTCGCGGACGAGAATTGCGGCGCGCGATCCCTGCCGTGCGGAACCCCCGCGATCGTCCCTATCGAAAGAAAAGTCATAACCACGAAAAGGATGATCGAAAGCGTTGCCGGATTTAGCTGCCGTAACTTTTCGCCAAATGTTTTCTTGGTTTGTCCGGACACCACCCAGCGTTCCTGCGGGCGTCCAATCTTCGTTGTCGCATAGATCGCAACACCCACAGCCGCCATCACCAGCGCCTCGTGCAAAATTGTTCCGTGAATTTCCTGCAAAGTTAAATAGCGCCCCCAAAACAAAACAAGCACTATCGGAACGATCCAGTAGGCCAGTAACGCCGAAACACTTTTCTCGATTAAACGCGTGGAAGGAGCGTCCTGATTCATCCAGTGGAAATGCAATCGCAGAAGCCCTGTAATGATGCGCGGCCGCTTTGCGCCCAGAGCACGCCCGTCCGGGAATATCGCAGGCAGCTCCAGAACCGTATCCCACAACCTTTGCAAGTGATATTGAAATAGCAAATAAAGACAAAGGAGCAGCACGGGAGCGATCAGGTAAATTTCCGCCGTTGGAAGCGCTGCGGCCGCAGTAGGGGAGTGCAGGAACGGAAGCACAGCCGAATCCGAAACTAATTGCACATCTTTCGTCTTCCAGATCATCAGGCACGAAACCAGACTGGCCAATATCACTACGCTGAACGTTCGAGCGGATGTCTTTGAAGCCTTGGCGAATTCCTCCAGCGCAGCAAATTCGGCAATCTGCGCGGGCAAAGAAGCTTCGCGTAAGTTTGTGCCCGCCAGTTGCCGCGGGACTAGACCCATCGCGCTTTCAAGCGAAGCACCTTCCAAATTTGCGCCTTCGAGATTTGCCCCGACTAAGCAGGAATCCTGCAAATTCGCGCGGACCATGCAAGCGTTGCGCAAATCCGCCAACAATAAATCTGCCGCTTTTAAGTTTGCGTCCTGCAAATCCGCATATCGCAGATTCGCGCTGATCAATTCCGTGCCTTCCAGTTTGGCCGCACGCAGATTGGCCTTTTTGCCCTCCACACCTCGCGAATCCAGCCACTGTCTATGATTGCCCAGCGCTTCTTCGATCGCCCATTCCGTTGAATCAATCCTCGCCGGTCCGGCCAGGTTCTCCGTCGACTCCAACGATGGAGTTACCGCGCCTTCATCGGTCTCAGCTTCTGCGTATTCGGATTCCTCGATCACATCTGTAAGCGTCGGCCTGAGCGCTTCCGGAATTTCCGTCAAAGTCGGTGGTAACGCCCTTGCGACTCGCTCATCAGCGAACGCTGCTGCAACTTCAGGCGAATCCAGCGCCATAGAGTCCACTTCGATTTCAGCCATCATTTCGTCTTCGGACGCCGGTGAAGCCGTGACCGGAGGGGCGCCTACATTTTCTGAAGCGAAGTCCGAAACCGCTTCGGCTCGCAAAATTGTTTCGGGATCGGAAATAGCAGCGACATCGCCGGTGGCGACAGCGTCCTTCTGGGTGGGAGCCAAATTCTGATGTACATGAGCTTCGACATCCGTGGGATCATCCGCACGAAGTTCCACGGCATGCGCTTCTTCTGCACCGATGTCCTTTGTTGATATTGTTTCTTCTAGTGATGGCAAATCGACTTCTTCCGAAGTGATCGCCGGCATAAGCTCCGCAGTTACCTCTGAGGAATTCGCCACTCCCCATTGCTCTTGCGGAATCTCAGTAGGCTTGGCACCATCGAGGAAATTCTTATAGAGGAATTCTTTCAGCTCTTCTTCGGAGGGAGGCAATTCAGCCGCTTGATATCGCGATGCCGCCTGCTCGATAGTTTCTTCCGCAAGGGGCGCTTCGAGGCTCGGTTCTGCAACCTGCACGCTCGCGGTCTGCGTTCCGCCGGACGAGAATAGACGCTTGAAAAGAGAAGCCATTTGGTGTGCCCACTGCCCCCGTGAAAGTTTCTATCGCCCGAAGCCTGCGGCTTTTTGTGCTGCATCAATTTTAGTCTTATTCAAGACGCGCCCCGAAAATCCTATCGTGGACGTTTCTCAAATCCATCCTGTACGTTAGTGCAGCCGCCGAACAGCTGCCCGCGCGTCCTTTCGCAAAATTTCAAGACAGGTTCAAATAGGCACAGTCGAAAGCGCCGCGCTGTATTGCCTGCAGATTGCTACCCACTATTACAAACAAGGCTGCGCAATTGGCGTTTCCGCAGTATGCTTGAAACGTACTTCTGCCTGTTCTGAATCGCCTGGATGCGGGGAGGGACTGACCTTGGATGCCAAAGCGTGGCCTGCGCCGAACACGCAGATGCGGACCGAATCTGACAGTATGGGAAAAATTGAAGTTCCCGCCGACCGTTACTACGGAGCACAAACCGCTCGCTCAATAATTCACTTCGACATCGGCCGCGACACCATGCCGCCGGAGCTAATACACGCATTTGGTGTACTCAAGAAAGCCGCCGCGCTCGTGAACCAGGATCTCGGAAAACTCTCACCTGAAAAAACTCGCTTGATCGTTCAGGCAGCCGATGAAGTGATTGCCGGCAAGCTCGATGACCATTTTCCGCTCCACGTTTGGCAGACTGGCAGCGGCACGCAAACGAATATGAATGCTAACGAGGTAATTTCCAATCGCGCTATCGAAATATCCGGCGGCGTGCTGGGCAGCAAAAAGCCCATTCATCCCAACGATGACGTAAATATGTCGCAATCCTCCAACGACACATTTCCAACCGCAATGCACGTTGCTGCCGCGTCGCTTGTCGCGGAGTTCCTGATCCCGGCAGTCACTGAATTACGCGACGCGATCGATGAAAAAGCGCGCTCTTTTGCCTCCGTAGTCAAAATTGGCCGCACGCACCTGATGGACGCGACTCCTCTCACGGTCGGCCAGGAAATGTCGGGCTGGGTGAACCTGCTCGATCGCGACATCCGATGGTTAAAAGATACGTTGCCGGGCCTCTACGACCTCGCCATTGGCGGAACTGCCGTAGGTACAGGCCTGAACGCTCACCCTGAATTTGCCGAGCGCGCCGCGAAGAAAATTTCCGAGCTTACGGGTTTGCCATTCCGTTCCCATCCCAACAAATTCGCTGCCCTTTCAGCCCACGACGAAATTATATTTGCCAGCGGTGCTCTTAAAACTCTGGCTGCTTCCATGATGAAGATCGCCAATGACATCCGCTGGCTCGCTTCCGGCCCGCGCGCTGGCTTCGGCGAATTAGTGCTTCCGGAAAACGAGCCAGGCTCCTCCATCATGCCCGGAAAAGTGAACCCCACGCAGTCCGAAGCGGTCACCATGGTCGCCGTGCAGGTCTTCGGAAATGATGCCGCCATCGGGTTTGCGGGTTCACAGGGAAATTTCGAGCTGAACGTTTTCAAGCCCGTGATCATTCACAATTTCTTGAATTCCGTGCGCTTGTTGGGCGACGCTTGCCATTCCTTCACTTCCCACTGCATCACGGGCATGGAAATTGACAGGGAACGTATCCAGCAAAATGTTCAAAACTCGCTGATGTTGGTCACTGCTCTAAGCCCCAGGATTGGATACGACAAAGCTGCAGAAATCGCGCACAAGGCGCACCACGAGCGCCTAAGTCTTCGCGAAGCCGCACTAGAACTGGGCTATTTAACCGAAAAAGAGTTCGACGAACTGGTACGGCCGGAAGACATGACCCACCCGTAGCTTACTGTAATCTTCGCAGACTTTTTCGAGCGGAAACAATTCTTTGTAATTCTCTTCTTCGGCCGCAAAACTGTTTCACATCGCTACAAAATCCTCTCCGCCTTGGAAAAATCTTCGCTCTAATGCACGATTTTCTTTGACACACTTTCGCCTTAATTCAATCTCCTCTTAGTATTTCTGGCGTGGCCCCCTTCCGTGGAGTGCCCATGAATCTGCTGATCGCTGAAAACGAATTCGGTCTAGTGAACGCCGTCTACTGTTGATTCGAGGTTGGCGCGGTTGTGTCGGGAACAGACGCAGGGGCATTCGACGGCACCGGCGCGTTTGAAGCAACTTCAGCAATCACTTTTGCTGCCAGCTTCTTGCTAATCGGACAAAGCGAATCATTAATACGGCACTGTGCAAGCGTCAGACGGCATCCGCAATCGCAGCTTTCAGAATTCATCCGCCGCAAGGCGACTTTCTTCAACTCTGGCGTCAAATCCTTGAAATCAACGTCGGGGAGTTCTGTCGCCAGCGCAGCATTCTTCAGGAAAACCTGTCCTTCGTCCTTGAATGTTTCGACCGTGGCGTTAATCGGCATTCCAAGCAGAGCGCGTACTTCAGTCTCATAAACATAGGTCGGATACAGCCCTACGTGTTTCTGTACAACTTTGCTCTCCGTGTTCACTACGAAGGAAGTCGGAAGCGCGGGAACGCCGCCGTATTCCAGGATTATTTCACGGCTGGCCATCACGATCGGATAGTTCACGCCTTCTTGCATCGCGAATTTCTTTACCGTGCGCACGTCTTCCGGATCATCCATGGAAATTCCGATCACTTGCAAACGGTCTTTGTAACGGGTTTGCAGGTCGACAAGTTCGGGAACTTCTTCGCGGCAAGGCGGGCACCAGGTGGCCCAGAAATTCAGCAGTACAACTTTGTCTTTCCATTCGGCAGTGGAAATCACGTTTCCGTCGATGTCGCGCGCCAGAAAAGGCGGAGCACCCTGCGGATTGCTGGCGAACCGAACAACCGGCATCTGGCCGGATTGTTGGGCGGCCACGTTTTTAACAGCAGCCGCGGCGTGCGTTGGCAAAACGTGCGCGCTTACGACCGAGGCTTTCGGCACGCCCATTAGATTCGATCGGCCCGCTGCGAGCCCGATCGCGATTCCCGCCAGTCCCGCTACCGCTGCCAATACAAAAATAAAAGATTTCTTCATCCGCCCTCAACGGCCCCATCCCATTATGCAGCATGCTTCCGCGCCGAACAACGAGTAGCTCGCACGAATTGTAAGAATGAACACGTGCCCTGCGCGGCTGCGGGATAATCCGCGCGACTCAGTTCCGGCTGGTCTTGAGCCGGCATCAGGCGCCGCCCTAGCTCCCTAAGTCATTGAAAATGGGTGTCCCCCCTGATCGGGGCGGCCAAGAAGTTTGGGCATCCGACTTGCGCATGGCACTGCGTGGTCGCGTTCCTACACCAGCCGAAGGGACAGCAAGTGGGGAGCCAGGGGCCACCTGCTGAAAGCTCCCGGTCATACCCATCTGCCTCTGGGAAGCTGGGATGGATGGTCCCATGATTCGTTCCGCCTAGATCGAATCACTGGAGCGCGCCCTTTAGGGACCTTCGATGCCGAGCGAGGATCCCGTTTTTATTTTCTGCTCTGCGACACCGAGTTCGTTCACCTAGAGATGGCTCCTGTTATAATGCGGCGCATGACGTTAATGACCGCCACTTACGAATTGCAGGAACGCCTGAAGCCGGAGCATTTTCGGGCGCTCGGAGAGTTCTCGAATACTTACGGCCTTCAGAAATTTCGTTATAACGAGAAGAAGAATCTGCTCCATTTTGACTACGACGCCTCGCGTTTGACCGACAACGTAGTAGAGAGTGTTTTGCGCCAAGCGAGAATCCCCGTCTTGCGAAGATTGGAACCTACTCCCCAGTAGCCCATGAGTTCATAACTGAACTTTGCGGAGGCGCAGGGCGTTTGCAATGACCGAAAAGGAGCTGAAGGTCATCGCAGCGCTGGCCAGGATTGGACTAAGAAGCAAACCGAAGTAAGGATAGAGCACGCCGGCGGCGACAGGGACGCCAACCGAGTTATATGCGAATGCGAAGAAAAGGTTTTGGCGGATGTTGCGCATGGTGGCGCGGCTCAGTGTCCGCGCGCGAGCGAGACCGAGCAAGTCGCCGCGGAGGAGCGTGATCCCGGCGCTTTCCACGGCGATGTCGGTTCCGGTGCCCATGGCGATTCCGACGTTGGCTTGCGAAAGCGCAGGGGCGTCGTTCACTCCGTCACCGGCCATGGCGACGATGTGGCCTTCCGCTTGGAGCTGCTTCACGATTTCGCTTTTTTCCCCGGGCAAAATCTCTGCGCGAACCTGATCGATTCCGAGTTTTCGCGCAACGAAATCGGCGGTCGCACGACTGTCTCCCGTGAGCATGATGATGCGTATTCCGTCGCGGCGAAGTTTCGCGAGAGCTTCCGCGGTTGTTGATTTCACAGGATCGGCGACACCGATGATTCCGATGATTGCGTCATGCGCGGCTGCAAACATTACTGTCTGGCCGTCGGCTTCGAGGGTTTTGGCAGTTTCGTCCAATTTTCCGATGCCCAGATTGATTTCAGCGAAGAGAGCGCGGTTTCCAAGCGCGGCGGCACGTCCGTCAACCTTTCCCAGGATACCTTTCCCGGTTCGCGACTGAAAATCAGTGAGGTCGCCGAGGTCGAGGCCACGCACTTTGGCTGAGGTGAGGATCGCTCCCGCGAGCGGGTGTTCGCTGCCGCGTTCAAGGGTGGCAGCGATCCGCAGAATCTGTTTTTCATCCCAGCCCGCCGCGGGGACCACGGATACCACTTCTGGTCGGCCTGCGGTCAAGGTACCGGTCTTATCTACGACGAGCGTGTCCACTTTTTCAAGCGTTTCCAGCGCCTCCGCGTTTTTTACCAGGATGCCAGCGAGAGCGCCGCGGCCAGTGCCGACCATAATGGCCATGGGGGTGGCCAGGCCCAGAGCGCAAGGGCAGGCGATGATGAGGACGGCGACGGCGTTAAGCAACGCATGCGCCATCTTCGGCTCGGGGCCGTAGATGGCCCAAGCAATGAAGGTGAGGATGGCGACCAGGATTACTGCGGGAACAAAATAACCTGCTACACGGTCAGCAAGTTTTTGCACCGGCGCGCGGCTGCGTTGCGCTTGGCTGACCATGCGCACGATTTGCGAGAGCATGGTCTCGCTGCCGACGCGCTCGGCGCGCATGAGGAAGGTTCCGGTACCGTTCACGGTGCCGCCAATCACGCGCGCGCCGATTGATTTCTCAATGGGGATTGGCTCGCCGGTCATCAGCGATTCGTCAACCGAACTCTCGCCTTCCGTGATAACTCCATCCACCGGAACTTTTTCGCCCGGGCGCACACGCAACAAATCGCCCACCGCTATGTGCTCGACTGGCACGTCGATTTCGGCTCCGTCGGCACGAACGAGGCGAGCTGACTTTGGTGAAAGTTTTAAGAGCGAGCGTATGGCAGTGGAAGTCCGGCTGCGCGCGCGCAATTCCAAAACTTGGCCCAGTAGGACGAGTGTGGTTATTGCGGCTGCGGCTTCGAAATAAATTGGGACGCCGCCTCCCATCACGCGAAATGAGTCTGGGAAAACTTGCGGGAATAAGACAGCGACCGCGCTGTAAAGGTACGCGCTACCCGTACCCAGCGCGATCAGCGTGAACATATTGAGACTGCGGTTCACGATGGAGGCCCAGCCGCGCTGGAAGAAGAACCACCCGGCCCACAGGACCACTGGCGTTGCCAGGAGTAGCTCGATCCAGGCGATCGTGCGTGGCGACAAAATATTCTGCAGGGGCTGGCCGCGAATCATATCGGACATCGCCAGCGCGAGAATTGGAATGGTGAGTGCGACGCTGATCCAGAAGCGCCGCGTCATGTCGGCGAGTTCGGGATTCTCTTCCTCGGCGACAGGTGCGTCGCGAGGCTCCAGCGCCATGCCGCAGATGGGGCAGGAACCGGGACGAGGCCTAACGATTTCGGGATGCATCGGGCAGGTGTACTCGATGCGAGTGACCGGCTGAGTTGGGATGGCGGGTTCAAGCGCCATTCCGCACTTTGGACACGCGCCCGGGTGGCCCTGGTGGACTTCTGGATCCATGGGGCAGAGGTAGTGGGCGGCCGCGCCTCGTTTCGTTGGGTCACGTTGGGCCGCCGACACCGGAATGGGTTGCGCTGACTTTATTTCCATCAGTCGGACGGGCGCGCTATTGGTCGGAGTAGAGCTTGCAGCGCTGAGGTATTTTTCTGGCGAGGCGGCAAATTTTGTGGCGCAACTCTGGCAGCAGAAGTAGAAAGTCCTTCCGTCGTGGAGGGTTTGCGCTGCGGCGCGCTCGGGGTCAACCGTCATCCCGCAGACAGGGTCTTTTTCGACAGTCTTTAAGTGCTCTTGCATTTCGCCAGGTCTGCTGCGGGATTAGATTCGAGCGTTGGGTATAAGACGCTGCACCAGGCTACTTTGCGACATTTCCCGCCGGCTTCAGCAGATGAAAAAGTAAAAATACGGAAATGTCTAATTGCTGTTCTGGCCCTGGCTAGACAGGTGTTAGTCGTTTGTTTTCTATAACATCTGCTATTAGGCCAGAATCGGTTAGAAGCGGTCTGACCACTTTCAAAAAGCGGCCCAATTTCACGACTCTTTCTCCTGTCTGGAGCGGCCTGTGAGCTTGCCGGTTGCCCCGGCAACGTTCCCGTGGCCGTGGTGGCAGACGAGAGAGTGTCGGAAGGCAGAGTTCTCATCGCTGCGATGATAGGAAGTTAGAAGTCCAAATACAAGGTGCGAGGCGATGGACTTTTTGGCCCGGCGACAGGGGCCGAAGGTTAGAAGTTGCCTCGCGCCTTCAGCAAGTCCTGTGAAGCTTCGCGCGCACCGAACTACTCTAATCCGTGCGGGAAAGAAAAACAGAGCGCGTGAAGATCAGGCCTACAAGTTAGCTGGACCTGAGGGGTTCTATTCATGATCGCGACAATTATCGGCAGCACTGGGCTAACAGGGTCGCTTCTGGTTCGGAGGCTCTTGGATGATCCGGCAATTAAGAAGGTAATCTCTATTGCGCGAAGGCCGCCGGAGATCTCGAATCCCAAACTGACGGAAGTTTTAGTTCGCAATCTGGCCGAGCTACCTGCTCTTGCATCGACCCTTTGCGGAGATCTTTACTTCTGTTGTCTTGGCACGACGAGCAAGGCTGCGGGGAGCAAGGAGAACTTTGAAAAGGTGGATCACGACGCCGTGGTGGCCTTTGCAAAAATCGCGAAGGCCCACGATGCAACATCATTCACGTTCATTTCCGCTAGGGGGGCGAGTCTGAATTCGATTTTCTTTTACAATCGAGTGAAGGGCCGGACTGAGAATGATGTAAGAGCTGTCGGGATCCATTCGTTGATCATCTTTCGGCCTGCGCTGCTGCTTGGGTCGCGGCGCGAATTCCGTTTGGCGGAAAGCATCGCGAGCAAGACGCTGGTTCCCCTTTCGCGACTTCTCCCGACTGCCATTCGCAAGAGGCTCATCACGCCGGCCGAAACCTTAGCGGAACGGATGTTGGCGGAGGCGAAAGCGGCGCCTGCTGGAGTTCACATCATAGAAGCGGAACACATCTAGATAGCCAAAGAGAATCTGATCGAAACGAATGTTCGATCCTGCTTAACTCTTATCCCACAAACGGGCAGTGCGGCACGCCTGGCCGCCGAAGTAAATTTGCTAAATAATTCGCCAACAAGCGCTTAGGGCGAGGCACAGGCGTGGATGGCGACATGCTCTTATGGTGTCAACACATTGCCCTAACACATCCCTGGAGGTGCGCAGGTGACCTCATTTTGGCAAGACGTGCGATACAGCCTGCGGATGATTACTAAGACGCCGGGATTCGCGGCGATTGCCATTCTGACGCTTGCGCTTGGGATCGGCGCGAATACCACGATCTTCACCTGGATCAACTCCACATTGCTAAATCCAATCCCCGGGCTGGCGAGCCCGCGCGAGGTGGTGTCGCTGTCACTCGGCCGCGGCGCTGAAAATCCCTTCCCGTTTACCTATCCTGATTTGGAAGCGATGCGCGATGGGCAGCAGAGTTTTGTCGGTATTACGGCCGCGAATATCACTCCCATGAGCTTGACGACGAAGGGTAAGCCGGAGCGCGTATGGGGCACGGTGGCATCTGCGAACTATTTCGATGTGCTCGGCGTGCGGCCGATTCTGGGGCGAGGGTTTCTGCCGGAGGAGGATCGGAAGCCGGGAGGCGCGCCGGTGGCGGTGATTAGCTACCGCATGTGGCAGACACACTTCGGCGCGAACCCGGACATCGTGGGCCAGACAATTGAACTCAACCAACATCCGTACACGATCGTGGGTGTAACTCCCGCGGTCTTTCAGGGCAGCCAGACCGGCGTGCGATCGGAGATTTGGATTCCGATCATGATGGAAGAGCAATTGATTCCGCGTAACGACCTGATTCATGACCATCACTATTTTTGGCTGGTGGTGTTGGGACGCTTGAAGCCCAGGGTCGGTCCGCAACAGGCGCAAGAGGAAATGACCGTGCTGTTGAAGCGAGAGGTGAAGAATTATCCAGAGGAACACAGAGGACACGATAGCGTGACGGTCTATCCGTTGTGGCGCAGCCCATTTGGCGCGAACCAATTTCTCTCCACCATGCTGCCGATCTTGATGACCATCGCGGGGCTGGTGCTTCTACTGGCCTGCGCGAACGTGGCCAATTTGATGTTGGTGCGGTCGGTCGGGCGGCGGCGGGAGATTGCCATACGCGTGTCGCTGGGCGCCAGCCGGTGGAGGCTGGTGAGACAGTTGTTGGTGGAAAGTCTGGTACTGGCGCTGGCGGGAGGCGCGGTGGCCTTGGCAATCACGTTGTGGAGCGCGGGAACGTTCATGAAGTTCATCCCAACCTCGGATTTTCCAATTTCGCTGAACATGCGAGCTGACCGCACTGTTCTGCTGGCGACGTTTGTGATTGCGGTGCTCACGGGAGTGATTTTTGGAATTTTGCCCGCACTGCGGACTTCGAACGAAGCGCCAGTGTCGGTGTTGAAAGAAGACACCGGAAGCGCGTCGGGTGGCGTGCGGAAGGGGCGGCTTGCGAGCGGGTTGGTGGTGGCGCAGATTTCGCTGTCCTTGCTGCTGCTGGTGTGCGCGGGATTGTTTATACGCAGCTTTATGCGGGCGCAGCAGATTAATCCAGGATTTAATTCACATAATGTGTTGATGGTTTCTTACGATTTGTTCACGGCCGGATATTCGGAGGAGAAAGGCGCGGAATTCGATCGCGAACTGGTAGGAAAACTGGAAGCGTTGCCGGGAATGCAGTCGGTAGCGCTGGCAAACCGCGTGCCGCTGGGATTCGGCGGCGGTTCAACGGCCGTGAAGCCGGAGGGCTACGTTTCGCGGCCGAACGAATCGATGGAGACGCAGGTGGCCATTATCACGCCGAATTATTTTCAGACATTGCAGATTCCCATGGTGCAGGGGCGCGACTTCACGTTACAGGATACCAAGAGCTCGCAACGCGCGGTGATCGTCAGCGAAGCATTTGCCAATCGCTACTGGCCGAATCAGGAAGCGTTGGGGAAGCAGCTGAACTCAGACTTGACGAACGAATGGTTCACGGTGGTAGGCCTAGCGCGCGACAGCAAAGTAAATGGATTGAATGAAAAGCCCATGCCGTTTGTATATCTGCCGCTGTACCAGGTTTATCGCGCCACGATGATCATTACTGCGCGAACGACCGGTGATCCATTGGCGGCCGGCAGATCCGTTGAGAGGGCGATACATGAAATGAATGGCGACTTGGCGGTGTTTGACGTGACCACGCTCGAGTGGCGCGAAGCATTTGCCAGCTTCCCGCAGCGAGTGGCCGGAACATTTGTCGGCGCATTCGGACTGCTGGCGCTGGTCCTGGCGGCGGTGGGAATTTACGGCGTCACGGCATATAGCACCCGGCAGCGTACGCATGAAATCGGCATCCGCATGGCGCTCGGCGCGAGCAAGCAGGATGTTTTGAGGCTCGTGCTCGGGCATGGGCTGCGCTTGACGCTTCTCGGCGTAGTGCTGGGTCTGGCGGTATCGTTTGCGCTGACGCGCTATCTGGGGAGTCTACTGCTGGGAGTGACGAGCACAGATGCGCTGACTTTTTCGACCGTGGCCATCTTACTCTGCGCTGTGGCGCTTTTCGCTTGCTTCATTCCTGCGCGACGGGCGATGCGTGTGGACCCGTTGGTGGCGCTGAGATACGAGTGATAGGTCAGGTCGATCAACTCCCTTCTCGGCACCTTTCTGCAAAAACGACAGCTTCGATTCATCCGCTTTCAGCGGAAAGTTCCTCCCGACTCCCGCGCGGGAGGCGAGTCAAGACTACTTTTCCTTTAGCAGGGCATTGATGTAGGCGGTCATTTCGGGGCTGTTCCAATCCTGGGCGCCGACGATTTTGCGGTCCAGGCGGCCGTTGCGGGTGATGATGTAGGTGTCGGGATACATGGTGGTACCGTAGGAGAGGGGGATTTGTTTGCTAGCGTCGCGATAGGTGGGGAAAGTGATGTGGTAGGTCTTCAAGAAGTTTTCGTAGGCTTGCGCGTCGTCGTCCACGCTAACGCCGAGGACGGTGCCGCCTAGCGGGGCGATGCGGTGCTGCAACTGATTGAGCGATTGAGTTTCTTCCACGCAGGGCGGGCACCAGGTGGCCCAGAAGTTCAGTAACACTACTTTACCGCCAAGGTCGGAGAGATGTGCGGTCTTGCCGTCGAGCGTTAGGGCGAAATTTCTGGCGGGCTTCCCGCGCAGACTGGCTTCACCCTGCCGATAATCCGGTCGCGCGAAAAGGAAGAGCAGGCCCGCAATGAAGGCGAGAACCAGGCCCGTGTTTAGTTTCCGTTTCAGTCCTTTGTCCAAGCGACCTATAATACGAGTATCGGCGAATCGAAAGCGAGCATTTTGCGACGAGCGGATTTAATCCCTCTGGCGCCGCAAGTGCAGGTCGATTTTCACACCCAATGGTTTCCGCGATTATTCCGGCACGCAATGAAGAAGCGTCTATCGCGCGAGCGGTGGAGTCGGTGGCGGCACAGCCGGAGATTGTCGAAGTGATTGTGATCGACGACCAGTCCACCGACCGGACTGGCGCGATTTTGGCTGAGCTCACCGCGCGCATACCCAAGCTGAAGATTCTGCACACCGGGGATGCGTTGCCGCCGGGTTGGGCCGGCAAGAATTATGCCGTCTCGATTGGCGCAGCGGCAGCAACGGGAGATTGGCTACTCTTCACCGATGCGGACACCTATCACCTGCAGGGGTCGACCCGACGTGCCCTTTGCGATGCGGTTGAACTGGACGCGGTGCTGGTTTCGTATTCGCCAGAGCAGGAATTGGGATCTTTCTGGGAAGGCGCGCTGATTCCGTTTGTCTATTGCAGGCTGGCAAATAAATTTTCGTTTGCGCGAGTGAACGATCGCCAGAAGCCAGATGCGGCTGCGAACGGGCAATTCCTTTTGTTATTGCGAGAGGTTTACGAAAAGCTGGGTGGGCATGCGGCGATTGCGGGGCAGATTCTGGAAGATGTGGCGCTGGCGCGTCGCGTGAAGGGCGCGGGTTATGGGATTTACTTCACCGCGCCGTTTGGAACTGTGCGCACCAGGATGTACGGAAGTTTTCGCGCGATGTGGCAGGGGTGGACGAAAAATTTGTATCCCTTGATGGGGGGGAAACCGAGGAGCGTTCTAGTTGAGATTGCGGATGTGTTCCCGTGGATGGAATGTTTGCTGATTGGCCTGCTGTGGGTGGAATCAGCGCGGCGGCACGTAGCGCCGGTTTGGTTCTTGCCTGCCTTGGCTGCATCTCTCCTGCTGGGGAGAGGATTTCGTTATGGGGTGGAGCTTTACCGGAATCTGTACCCGGTCGAATACATCCAATGTTACATCCCAGGTTTGGTTCTTTACTGCGCCGCGCTGTTTGTTTCCTGGTGGAAGAATGCGCACGGGGTTGTTCACTGGAAAGGGCGGGCTTATCCCGCAGGGACTGCATGATACGGATTACTCGCAAAATTGAATTCAGCGCGGCGCATTTTTATCACAATCCTAATTTGTCGGCAGAAGAGAACCGGCGCATTTTCGGGAAATGCAATAATCCGCACGGGCATGGACACAATTACGTTTTGGAAGTGACCATTGCGGGCCAGCCGGACCCCACGACCGGGATGGTTCTGGATTTGAAAGAGCTAAAGGATATTTTGCAGACCGAAGTGATGGAGCGCATGGATCATCGGCATCTGAATTATGAGGTTCCGGAGCTGGCTGGGCAGATTCCTACCTGCGAAAACATTGCGGCGGTAATTTGGAAGCTGTTGGAGCCCAAGATCAAGAGTGGAAAGTTGGACAGGGTGCGGCTCTATGAGTCGCCTGAACTTTTCGTGGATGTTAACGCTGGGAATGGGGCGCGCGCGTGAAAATCTCGTTGACCAGGCGCTACCGGTTTGCGGCTTCGCACCGCTTACACACGGCAAAGCTGAGTGAATCGGAAAACAGGCGCGTTTACGGGAAATGCAGCAATCCTTACGGGCATGGGCACAACTACGTGATCGAAGTGACGGTGACCGGCCCGCTAGATCCCGAGACAGGAATGATCGCGAATCTGGGGGAGCTTGATCCGTTTGTACAACGGGAAGTGATCGAGCCATTCGATCAGAAATTTCTGAATGAGGAAGTGCCGGAATTTCGGGAGCAAGTGGCGACGACGGAGAATGTTTGCCGCGAGCTTTTTCGGCGGCTGAAAAGCTTCCCGCTGGCTAAGTTGGAGCGGATTCGCGTTGAGGAAACGAGCAAGAACAGTTTTGAGATGGAAGCGGATGTGGATACGTTGGACGAGGTACGAGCATGAACAGGAGCCACTACACAATGAGCGAGACGAGTGAAATTATTATTCCGCCGGCGGCGGGGACGGAAAGCATTGCGGACCTGGTGCGCAAGATGATTGTTCTGCTGGGGGAGAACCCCGACCGCGAGGGACTACGGCGGACTCCGGAGCGCTTTGAAAAAGCGCTGCGATTTTTGACCAGCGGATATCGCCAGGATCCCGACAAGTTGCTGAATGGCGCGATGTTCAGCGTGTGTTACGACGAGATGGTGGTGGTGAAAGACATTGAGGTTTACAGTTTGTGCGAACATCACCTGCTGCCGTTTTTGGGGCGTTGTCATGTGGCCTATATTCCGTCGAAAAAAGTGGTGGGACTGAGCAAGATCGCGCGGCTCGTGAATATGTTCGCGCGGCGTCTGCAAATTCAGGAGCGTTTGACGAGCCAGATTGCCAACGCGATTCAGGAGCATCTGAGCCCGCAGGGAGTCGGGGTGATCGTAGAGGCGCGGCATCTCTGCATGGTGATGCGCGGGGTGGAAAAGCAAAATTCGATGGCCACGACCAGCGCGATGCTGGGTGCATTTCGCGATAACCAGCAAACGCGGGACGAATTTTTGTCGCTTGTCAATTCCCGGAAAGCTTGATTTGAGTAGGTGAAGAGGCCTAGCCGGCGGAAATTCGCTTTGAGCTAGACAGCCTCTGTGCTAGCATTTTTAGTGATCGAAGAAGAGATAAGAGCGTAGAGCAGGGCACGACGATTCAGGGGGAGGGGGCAAGTTGATGGAAGCTAAAGCGGAGTTGATTGAGCAGTTCCGGACGCATCCGAAGGATACAGGCTCGCCGGAAGTGCAAATCGCATTGTTGAGCGAGCGCATTAGCTACCTCACCACTCACCTAAAGTCCCACGCGAAGGATCACGCCTCGCGGCGCGGGTTGATCATGATGGTCAACAAACGCCGACGGCTGCTGGACTACCTGAACCGGCGCGACCCGAATAGGTATCGCGAGATTGTGGAACGACTCAGCTTGCGTAAGTAGCGTGGTTTTCCTGGGCGGCCATTCGGGCTGCGTGGTCCATCCGCACAATAGAACGATTTCAGGCGACACGCGAGCCGGCCGAAGCGTGCGGCGCGAGAATGTTAGAACGATAGTTTACTGCTCCTTTCTTCGCCATTGTCCTTCCTCGATGTAGTTCCCGAGAGTTGTCTCTCGTATCTGAACCAAACTCCGATGAATCGGAGAAAAAAGGACGTGTTTGATGTTTGAAAAAGTTAGTTTAGAGGTAGGTGGGCGCACTTTATCGTTGGAGACGGGCAAGATTGCCCGGCAGGCGCACGGCGCAATAGTTGCGCGTTATGGCGATACGGTAGTGCTGGCTACGGCCTGCATGGATAACAAAGCTACCGACAAAGATTTTTTACCTCTGACCGTGGATTATCGCGAGTTCACCTATTCGGCAGGAAAAATTCCCGGAGGATTCTTTAAGCGCGAAGGAAGGCCGTCGGAGCGCGAGATTCTGACTTCGCGTTTGACGGACCGGCCGTTGCGGCCACTGTTTCCAGAAGGCTGGTCGACTGAGACGCAGATTGTTGCGATGGTGCTTTCGGCGGACAGCGAGAATGATCCCGACGTCATTGCAGTAACGGCGGCGTCCGCGGCGCTTTATATTTCGAAGATTCCGTTTGAGAAGCCGATCGCGGCGGTTCGTGTCGGATTGATCGATGGCAAGCTGGTCGTGAATCCTACCGTGGCGGAGCAGAAGACCAGCTTGATGAATTTGATTGTGGCCGGGTCGGACGAAGCGATTGTGATGGTGGAGTCCGGAGCGCTGGAAGTTTCCGAAGACGTGGTGGCGGATGCGTTGGAATTCGCGCATGCGGAGATTCGCAAGATTGTCGCAGCGATTCGCGAGCTGCAAAGCAAGGTAAAGCCACAGAAGGTTCCGGTTACGCCGCCTGCATTTGACGAAGCGATGTTCAAGCAGATGCAGAAAGAATACGGCGAGAAGTTGCGCGACGCGGTGGACACGCAGAAACATCCGAAGACGGAAAGTTACGCGTTGGTGGATGCCATTAAAGCGGAAATCATGAAGGCGATTCCGGAAGAGAACTCCGAAAAGCGAAAGCTGGCAGCCCGCGCTTTCGAACGGCTACGCGAGCGAATCTTTCGCGACGACATGCTGGAGCGCAAACGGCGTCCGGATGCGCGTCCCTTTGACCAGATTCGGCAGATTACATGCGAGGTGGGCATTCTGCCACGCGCGCACGGATCGGCGCTATTCACACGCGGCGAGACACAAGCTTTGGCGACTACTACATTGGGCACCAAAGAAGACCGGCAGCGGCTGGACTTGCTGTTCGAAGAGGAAACCTTCAAGCGCTTCATGCTGCACTACAATTTTCCGCCGTTCTCGGTAGGTGAAGTGAAATTCCTTCGCGGACCGGGACGTCGTGAAATTGGGCACGGAGCGTTAGCCGAACGTGCGTTGGCTAACCTGCTTCCGCTGGAAGAGGATTTCCCGTACGCGGTGCGCGTCGTCTCCGACATTATGGAGTCCAACGGATCGTCATCGATGGCCACTGTTTGCGGAGCTTCACTGGCGCTCATGGATGCGGGCGTTCCGCTCAAGTCCGCCTGCGCGGGGATTGCCATGGGCTTGGTGGTAGAAGGCGAAAAGTACGCGATCTTGACGGACATTGCCGGAGCGGAAGATCACTACGGCGACATGGACTTCAAGGTGGCCGGAACGCGGCAGGGAATTACCGCCTTGCAGATGGACATCAAGGTTAGCGGCGTGAGCATTGCGATGATGCGCGAAGCGCTGGCACAGGCAAAACGGGCGCGGTTGGAAATCCTAGACAAGATGGACGCCACGATTTCGACTGGCCGTGCGGAAATTTCAACGTATGCTCCGCATCTTTTCATGTTGAGCATTCCAACGGATAAGATTCGCGATCTGATCGGGCCGGGCGGGAAGAAAATCCGCGGAATTATTGAAGCCACAGGCGTGAAGATTGACGTGATGGATGATGGCAAAGTTCACGTGTTTGCTTCGAGTGGAAAAGGCGCGGAAGAAGCGCTGAAGATGATTCGCGACGTTACGGCCACGGCTGAGATCGGAAAGACCTATCTCGGCACGGTCGTGCGCATCGCGGAGTTTGGCGCATTCGTGGAAATTTTCCCCGGGACCGATGGGTTACTGCACATCAGCGAAATTGCGGAAGCGCGGATTCGCGCGGTTCGCGACGAGTTGAAAGAAGGCGATCAGATCCTGGTGAAGGTGCTGGCTATCGAAGGCAACAAGATCCGGTTGAGCCGCAAGGCAGTGTTGCGCGATCAGCGCGACAAGCTGCCGAAGACAGAAGCGGCGACCGCAGAAGGCCACTCCTAGATCGTTTAGAACGGCTAGAAACACCACATTTGAGCAAATAATTGGGGAGGCGAGAAATCGATTCCCCTTTTTTGTTGGCGCGATTATTTTTCGGGCGAGGAGACGCGTTCGATGCGGGCGCCGATGTCGCGGAGCTTGTCTTCGATACGTTCGTAGCCGCGATCGATGTGATAGACGCGGTCGATCCAGGTAGTGTTGTCGGCTACTAGGCCGGCGAGGACGAGCGAGGCGCTGGCGCGCAAGTCCGATGCGGTGACCGGGGCGCCACTCAGAGGAGTGGGGCCGGTAACGATGGCGAGATTTCCGTCCACGACGATATTAGCGCCCATGCGCATGATTTCGCTGGCGTGCAAGTAGCGATTTTCGAAGATCGTTTCGCGGACGCGCGAAACGCCGGTGGCTTGCGTGACTAGGGCCATGAATTGAGCTTGCATGTCGGTGGCGAAGCCGGGGTATTCCTCGGTGGTGATGTCAGCGGCGACCAGCTTTTTCGAGGCGCGCACTCGAAGCTTACCGTTTCCTTCGCACTTAATTTCCACGCCACACTCTCTCAGTTTGTTTATTACCGCCACTAAGTGATGCGGCTCGCAATTTGTGAGCAGCAAGTCTCCGCCGGTGATGGCTCCGGCGACGAGGAAGGTGCCGCATTCGATGCGATCCGGAATGATCGTGTGCGATGCGCCGTGCAAGCTCGGGACGCCTTGTACGCGAAGAGTGGAGGTGCCCACACCTTCGATCTTGGCGCCCATTCTAATCAGGAGTTCGGCGAGATCGGTCACTTCGGGTTCGAGCGCGGAATTCTCCAGCACGGTCTCGCCTTCGGCCAGAACCGCTGCCGTCAAAATATTTTCAGTGCCGGTAACGGTGATTTTCGGAAAACGGAAAGTTGCGCCGCGCAGGCGCTTAACGCGCGCTTCCACATAGCCGTGTTCCATTTTAATTTGCGCGCCGAGTTTTTCGAGAGCTTGGATGTGCATGTCGATGGGACGGGCGCCGATGGCGCATCCGCCAGGAAGCGAAACGCGTGCGTAACCGAAGCGGGCGACTAAGGGTCCGAGCGTGAGCACCGAGGCACGCATCGTTTTAACCAGTTCGTACGGAGCCTCCTGCAACGAAACCGTTTCGGCTTGAATTGTAAATTCGCTGGGAGGCAGGTCCGGGCTTTCGACACGGCAACGCATATGCGCGAGGAGCTTGGCCATGGTGATAATGTCGCGCACGTGCGGAATGTTTTGCAGGGTTACGGGCTCGTTGGTGAGCAGCGCGGCAGCCATGCACGGTAAAGCGGCGTTTTTCGCTCCGCTGATTCGGACCGTGCCTTCTAGTTTGCGTCCGCCCTGAATTTTGAATCGGTCCATGCTAGTTCCTCTTCCTTGGGGCGCTCGGATGCTTTACTGCGCGTGATTCCAGTGCTTGTCGGACATGGCCGGCGGATCGTTGCAAGCGTCTTCGCGCTTCGCGCACATTAGCGCCCGTCTTAAGCATCACGAGCGCTACGGGCAGATCGTGTTGCGATTGACGCAAGGCCCGTTCCGCGGCTGACACAGTTGCGCCGGAAGCTTCCTGAAGGATTCTGGCTCCCCGCTGTCTTAACTTCTGATTTGTGAGCGCCACGTAAACCATCCAATTTTCGTAAACTCTGCCCAGCCGCACCATCGAAGCCGTAGAGAGCAAGTTGAGAACCATTTTTTGCGCGGTGCCAGCTTTCAAGCGGGTTGAGCCGCTGACTGCTTCCGGACCGGTGTCGGGCGCGATCACGATATCTGTTGCGCGCGCGAGCGGCGATCTTGGATTCGATGTTACGCCGACGGTTAGCGCACCGTGTTTTCTGGCAAACCGCATAGCTCCAATCACGTACGGGGTGGTTCCGCTGGCGGCCAAGCCAACGACTGCGTCACCCCGTTTAACACTTGCTTTGCGCAAATCTCTCGCACCATTTCTTGCAGAATCTTCAGCGCGTTCTACCGCTCCTCGCACCGCTCGCGAGCCGCCCGCGATGATGGCTCGCACCATTTTCGGCGAGGTACCGAAAGTAGGCGGGCACTCGGCAGCGTCAAGAACCGCAAGGCGTCCGCTGGTTCCCGCGCCGACGTAGAAAAGATGTCCGCCTGACCGAAAACTTTTCACGATGGCATCCACGGCGCGCGCAATTTTCCGCAACTCACGACCTACCGCAAGAGCGACGCGTGCGTCTTCAGCATTGAGAACGCGCAGAATTTCGAGCGTGGACTTTCGGTCGAGTCCGCGAGTACGCGGATTCCGCTGCTCGGTTTTTAACGCCTTCAAAGCGACGCGCCTCTCAAAGCCTTCCATGATTATACCGGGGGCAGGGGATGAGTTCGCGGGTGGCGAGAGAATCTGCGGGGCACTGTGACGTTGGAGTTATTGAACAGAAGCGGGCTGATTTGCCAGGCCCAGGGCCTGCATGACAGCGTCATGTACGGCGGGACGCAATTGGCGGATTTGCTCGTTGGCGCGGGTAGGATTTACGCGATTTGTGAGCAGAATGACGAAAAGATCGCGATCGGGATCGATCCACAGTGATGTGCCGGTGAAACCGGTATGGCCGAAGCTATGGGGGGAAAAATAGTGGCCTGACGAAGAAGGTTGGGTGACGGCATCCCATCCAAGGGTGCGGGCAGTATCTCCGATGGCTTGGCGCGCGGTAAATTCCTGGAGCAGGGCCCGCGTTAAGATGCGATGGTGGGCGTAGACGCCGCCGTTCAAGATCATTTGCGCGAAAATCGCCGTGTCACCGGCGGTGGAAAAAAGTCCAGCGTGGCCGGAGATGCCGCCCTGGGCCCAGGCGTTTTCGTCATGGACTTCGCCTTGCAGCAGCCGCTTGCGGAAATCGACGTCGTTTTCTGTGGGTGCAATCGTCGGCCACAACTTGCGGGGTGGATTGAATTGTGATGCGTTCATGCCGAGCGGCGCGAAAACATGCTGCTTGGCGTATTCGTCGAGTGGGAGTCCGGTCAGGCGTTGAACGATTTCGCCGAGCAGGATGAAGCCGAGATCGGAATATTCCACTGTTGTGCCGGGCTGCTGAACGAGCGGCTCTGCTAGTACGAGCGCCAGAATCGCGTCGTGACCTTTGCCCTGCTTGTAAAAATCTCGATGCGCTGGAAGGCCGGAATCGTGGAGAAGGAGATTGCGAATGGTTACGCGAGCACGCCAAGTGGGATCGGGGTCAGATTTCGCGGCTGCTGACCATTCGGGCAGACAGCGCGCTACGGGCGTGTCGAGATCGAGGCGTTTCTGTTGGACCAGGATCATCACGGAAGTTGTGGTAACGATAACTTTGGTGAGTGAGGCCATGTCGTAAAGCGTGTTCGGAGTTACGGCGGGGG
>DATNLR010000088.1:0-2823 GCA_035602755.1 Binatus sp. (SeqCode)
GCGGCCGAATAACGATTCGGCGCGCGTATAATTCCCGCCAGGAAGGACATTTCCGCGAGATTCAGCTCGCGAACATCCTTGCCGAAATAGGCTTGAGCGCCTTCGCCGAATCCCCGAATGGCGAAGCTGCCGCGATTACCCAGGTAAATTTCGTTGGCGTACAACTCGAAAATCTGCTGCTTCGAAAAACGCTGGTCGATTTCAAAAGCCATCAGCGTTTCTTTCACCTTGCGGCGCCACTCACGTTTGGTGGAAAAGAAAAAGCTTCGCGCTACCTGCATGTCAATCGTGCTGGCGCCTTGCGCGCGATGTCCGATCTTCAAATCGGCAAGCGCGGCGCCCAGAACGCGAACGATGTCGAAACCTCCGTGCTCGAAGAAGCGTTTGTCTTCGGCGGCGAGGACCGCGTTCACCATATCTTTGGGCAAATCGTCGAAGCGGACGATGCGGCGCTTCTCGCGCGAACTGTCAAAAAGATTGGTGATCACTTCCGGTTCGAGTTCGGCGGAGTCGCGCACGGCCCCGTCGGGAATTTGCGTGATCCGCGAAATGGACGGGCCGGTGAAGACCACGCGCAACGCGTTTCCGCCATGGAAGAAGGATTGGTCGGAGGGCTTGATTTCAATCGTGTTGCCCTTCACGTGAACCTGTCCAGGCGCTCCGGGCACCTCGCCATCCTGGTAACCGGCGCGCAGCAGATATTCGGTGAGGTCGCCGGGCCGCAGCTCTTCGCCGGTGTAAATGTGTCCGGGAGCGGAATAAACCCGGGAGGTATTCTGGAAGATCTGGCCGGTGAGGCGCTGGTCTATCAGGTGGCCGAACTGGATGTAGTAATACGCGAAAACTGAGGTTGCCGCGACGAACACAGCTAAAGCCGCAACCAGCACCGCGATGCCGGCCCGGGAGGTCCAGAATCCTGGGGCGATTCGAATCCGCAATCGGTTTCTCCGCTATAGCTTGAAAGGGGCGGCTGAAGCCATCCAGAGACCGCAAATTAGTACGGCGCTTCCAAGGCTTACATTCCCGGCTTCCACTATATTAGATTGGCGGTTTAAAGCGAGTGGTTGTCCCCGTGGGCATGGAATTCCAGATTGAATTGATTAAATTTCAAGTCTACTGGAACGGTGTAGTCTATGGTTATTTGAACCGTGTTGTTGTCATTGGATACGTGGATGTCGTCGCGCT
Organism: Binatus sp. (SeqCode); assembly: GCA_035602755.1. Lineage (GTDB taxonomy): Bacteria > Acidobacteriota > Terriglobia > Acidiferrales > UBA7541 > Palsa-295. Next base: position 1,186 of record DATNLR010000088.1, read on the forward strand.
TGGCCGGGACCCCGAGTTCCTGTACTTTCTTCCAAATATCTTCGCGGATTTCGTCGTTGGTTTTCCGGTTGTATCCGGCGAAACGAGCCTCCGTCTTCATAGCATCCTGAAGCTGGTAGTTGGTGAAGTATGGTGGAGCAAGCATGACGCCCACGAAAATCATCGATCCCAGAATGAGCAGGGTCAGCAGCAAATTGATCTTCGATCCGCCGCGCTCTTTGGCCCGCATTGCTCGCGCCTTCACAGTTTAAACACCTCCGCGGGATTAAACCCCATCGGTGCAGTTATCCTAGCACTGTGTTCCCGGCGGATAAGGGTGGCGAACAAACGGTGTACGGAATGAGTAAACGCCGGGGTTAAGCCCAGTAGGTTTAGTACGCGCGGGCGAAGATACCCTTCTCTTTCGAAATCTCGCCGCAGTGAACGCACTTGCCGGTTCCTCCGGGTTGGTCGAGGGGAATGCATCGCATGGTAGCTTTGGTTTCTTCTTTGATCTTCGCCTCGCATTCGCTGCGGCCGCACCACCAGGAAAAGGCGAAACCCTTTTCTACAGCTTTCTTAAATTCTTCGTAGGTCGCAGTTTCGAATGTGTTGGCGTTTCGAAAGGCCAGCGCGCGGTCGTAGAGCGACTTCTGAATTTCTTCAAGCAACTGGGTGACGCTCGCGGCCAGACCCTGCTGCGAGACGAAAGATTTTCCTTCTTTCCCGGGGCGGTCACGGCGCGCGAGCACCACCGAGCCTTTGGCCACGTCTTTCGGGCCAACCTCAAGACGCAGCGGCACGCCGCGCATTTCCCAATCGTTGAATTTAAAACCGGGACTGACTCCTTCGCGTTCATCCATTTTTACGCGGATGCCTGCCGCCACCAGCTCTTTGCGTAATTTTTGAGCGCATTCCAGGACGCTCGACTTTTCGTCCTCCGTCTTATAAATGGGCACGATTACCAACTGGAACGGAGCGAGACGCGGTGGAAAAATCAGCCCCTGATCGTCTCCATGTACCATGATAATGGCCCCGATAAAGCGCGTCGAAAGACCCCACGAGGTGGTCCAGCAATGCTGGTGCACGCCATTTTTGTCGAGATAGCGGATCTCAAACGCTTTCGCGAAATTCTGGCCAAGGTTGTGGGAAGTTCCGGCCTGCAAAGCTTTGCCATCGCCCATCATGGCTTCGATGGAGAAAGTCTGGTCAGCGCCCGCAAAGCGCTCGGAATCCGATTTGCGGCCTGGAATTACCGGGACTGCGGCTTCGCGCACGGCAAAGTCCGTATAGATGTCGAGCATCTGGCGCGTTTCGAAATCAGCCTCTTCGAACGTCGCGTGCGCGGTATGGCCCTCCTGCCAGAAAAACTCCAGCGTCCGGAGAAATAGCTTGGTTCGCAGCTCCCAGCGCACCACGCTGTTCCACTGGTTGATTAGTACAGGCAGGTCGCGGTAAGACTGAATCCATTTCGCATACGCGTAACCGATGATGGTTTCAGAAGTCGGACGTATAACAAGAGGCTCTTCGAGCTCTTCGCCGCCCCCGTGGGTTACGACCGCAAGCTCGGGTGAAAATCCGGCCACGTGCGATTTTTCTTTCTCGATGAAGCTGCGCGGAATCAATAGAGGGAAGGCCGCATTTACGTGACCGGTAGCC
>DATNLR010000095.1:0-16983 GCA_035602755.1 Binatus sp. (SeqCode)
AACATCGCCCGCGTGTGAAAGCTGTCGAGATAGATTACGCATGGAAAGAACGACACTGCCGGCTAACTCTCAGACAAATACAGGTTTTCACTAACTTACTTCGGGCAGTGACAGTCCGCCTCACAAAACTCTTCGAACATACCGAACCAAGGAGGAAGCCCAAAAACAGGTGGACATCATCCTTGGCAGTATTCGCGAAAATCGGTACGTGGAACCCAAAGAGATTATTTTTCGCGAATTCTGCGACGATTGGATGAAAACTGCGAAGTCGGTTCTGAAGCCGAAGACATGGGCATCCTATCAGTCCGCCCTGAAGAACTGGATTCTGCCGAAGTTTGGCGTCTGGCCAATCTGCGATATTAATCGGGCATCAGTCAAGACCTTCAAAGACAACCTTCTGATGAACAAAGAACTGAGCAGAAAGTTTGTGAAGAACGTCCTGATTTTACTTCACCGGCTTTTTGAAGAAGCAATCGATCGCGAGTATATTGCGGCGAACCCGGCTCGCAAATTGCCTAAAGATATTCCGGTTGACGAATCTGCGGATGCGGCGGAAATCGCAATGCCGACACCGGAAGAGGTCGTAAAGACGTTTGCTGAGCTTCCGACTACCTTCCAGGGTTTACTGGCAATGGCGGCCGTTACCGGCTTTCGACGCGCGGAACTGCTCGGACTATGTTGGGATGATGTGGACTGGTTAAACGGATCAATTCGAATTCGGCAAACGCTGCAGCGTATTCCAAAGAAGTTGCTCACCGAAGGAGAATTCAGAAAAGTTGAGAGAATTGGCGAAACCGGGTTGGCAATGGTCCCACCGAAATCCAAGAAGGCCCGACGCAGCGTTGAACTCCCGCCGAAACTTGCAGAACTCTTGGTAGCGCTGCGTAGTCAACAGAAAAACACGGAGAGCACATTTGTTTTCCAAAATGAAATCGGCGCTCCGATAGATCCGGACAGCGTCTACGAAATCCTACACACGGCACAGGACAAGGCCGGCGCGCGCCGCTTCGGTTTGCATGGCCTCAGACATCTCTATTCAAGCCTGCTCGTGGCCAATAAGGTTGATGTGAAGTTCGCGCAGGCAAGACTCGGTCATGCCTCGGCGATGACTACGTTGAACATTTACAGCCACGAGATGACAAAACACGGCCACGAGTATGCTGCCGCGATTGAGGCCGCGTTTCCTTTTGTTAGCAATTTGTTAGCAGAGGGGCAAATCGCGGTACCAACTCAGCAGAACGTGAACTAAATAAGTGATGGGCGCTCAAGCGGTTACGCCGAGCGCCCATGGTTGCGGGGGTTGGATTTGAACCAACGACCTCCGGGTTATGAGCCCGACGAGCTACCAGGCTGCTCCACCCCGCGCTTTGATAATACGCAACTTACCCTTTCCTTGCAATAGTAGCCCGACAATCAGGCGCCACGCCCCATGCCAAGCCGCAGATAATAGCTGAGTTGTGAGACCTCTGCAATCGCACCAAAATATTAGCCCGACGATCAACCAGCATGTTCAACCCTGCGTCCCGCTCTTCTGCAACTTCAGCGCAGTCAGGTGCCCGATAAGTGTTCGAAATTCCGAGCGACCAGCGTATTACTTCCGGTTTCCCCGTAATCCGTCGAGAACCGATGCCAAGCGCGAATCACTTCCTAGAAGCCGACTTCAGAGGACTAATCCCGCCGTGGAAGCCGGATAGCTTCCGGTTTGCTGACCACTCGTCCAGAATCTCATCGACGATTCCCAACAAATGCGTTCCAACTCGGATGCCGCGCAAAATGCGCACCCGTGCTCCGCAAGACGGCTGCTACAATGGGCTCGCGATATGGAGCCTACTCAGAACCCGGCTCTTCGAAAGAAGCAAGATTGCCTCCGGCACGGGAAAGGACATGCCCACTACCTGTTAGCATGGGCTTTGCTGGGATTGGTTTTCGCAGCCAGTGCCGCCCAGAGACCACCTGACTACTTCAAGATAGTCGTCGTGGATCAAGACACGGGACGCGGTGTACCCTTGGTCGAGCTCCGCACTACGTACGAAGTTTCCTACTACACCGACAGCAACGGTATTGTGGCTTTCTACGAACCGGGTTTGATGAATCAGTCTGTCTGGTTCTCCATTCAGAGCCATGGGTATGAATACCCGCAGGATTTCCTGGGAAACCGCGGGGCGACCCTGCAGATCACTCCGGGCGGCACAGCCATCCTCAAAATCCAACGCCTCAACATCGCGGAACGCCTCTATCGTCTGACCGGCGAAGGCATCTATCGCGACAGCGTTCTGGTCGGCGAGCGCGTCCCCATTCGGCAGCCTACACTGAACGCCCAGGTCGCGGGGCAGGACGGCGCACAGGCCGTTCCCTACCACGGCAAAATGTATTGGTTCTTCGGCGACACGAGTAAGGTTTCCTATCCTCTCGGAAATTTTGCCGAATCGGGCGCGGTTTCCGAACTTCCGGGCCACGGTGGGCTGGATCCAAGCGTAGGCGTGGATTTGAAGTATTTCGTCGACAGCACGGGATTCAGCAGAGCTATGTGTCCAACAACCGGAGATGGCCTGGAGTGGCTCTTCTGGGCAGGAGTGGTTAGCGATGCAACCGGCCGGGAACGCTTGGCCGGCGAGTGCCGGAGGATGAAGGGCTTAGGCGAAGAGCTGGAACGTACGCTGGTCCTATTCAGCGACAACACGCAGAGGTTCGAGCCGATACAGCAACTGAGTTTGAATGCGCAGTTGCGTCTGGACGGCCGCCCGTTCCTGGTTAACAGCGGTAGCCACGAATACCAGTATTTTCCTACTGAATCTTTCCCGGCAGCGCGCGTCCAGGCGGACCTCACGCACCTGATGGATCCGTCTGAGTACGAAGGGTACACCTGTCTCGTGCAAGGTACTCGCGTCGAGAAGGACAATGTCAACTTGGAGCACGGACCCGATGGACGCCTGGTTTGCGGCTGGAAGCGCGACACCCCTCCGCTGAATTACAAGCAGCAACAAGATCTCATCGCAGCCGGAAAAATGAAGCCGCAGGAAGGATTGATCCAGCTTCGCGATTTTCAGACCGCAACTCCGATCGCGCCGTTCGGCGCCACCGTGGAATGGAACAGCTATCGGAAACGCTGGATCATGCTGGTGCAGCGGCGCGTTGGCGAAATTTGGTATGCCGAGGGTGACACTCCGCTTGGGCCGTGGGTCTACTCGACCAAGGTTGTGATGCATGACCGCTACGATTTCTATTTGCCGGTGCAGCATCCGTTCTTTGCTCAGCAAAACGGACGGCTCATTTACTTCGAGGCAACGTACACGGACTTCTTTTCCAACACGCCAGCAAAGACACCACGCTATGACTACAACCAGATCATGTACCGACTTGCACTCGACGACCCCCGCCTGTTTCTTCCCGTACCCGTATACCGCGCCAGGAGCAACGATGGACTGACGAGTTACCTGTTGCGCGAAGGCATCCATCCCCCGAACGAATGGCAGAACATCCAGGAGATCAGCTTCTTCGCGATGCCCCCGGATCGCCAGCGCGGAGGGCTCATTCCAGTATTCGCAATTTCGGGAGAACGCGGCATGGTCCTGACCCTTTCGCCGCCCGCAGGAACAACAAATGCTCAACCGCTCTTCTATTCATTGCCGGCGCAAGAGGCGGAGCCCATACCGACACTAACAGGAACCTGGAACTGCACGGCCAGCGACTCGGATGGTGCCGAGTTCCCATTCATCTTGGAGCTGAAGATCGAAGGCGGGACGGTTCGCGGGCGCGTCGATCACGATAAGATTGCGGGAGGGACATACGGCGACGACCGCGTTGCGTTCCAGATCAAGTTAGGCAAAGAACTCTACCGCGTCGTCGGTCGGCTGCAGGATGGAAAGCTCATCGGCGATTGGACGGAGGTCAACACAGGCAAGAACGGAACCTGGGTAGGCACAATGGACGAGTCGGACGTGGCCTGGAAGAAATCACCGGACATAGTTCCGCTATACGAATATCGCCAAGCAGATGGGTCTCGGATCTACGCCACTGAGACCCATCTGGGCGATCGGCAGATGCAACGATCAGCGGAACCGATCTGCCGCGTGTGGCGGAATCCGGCATCGCTCCTGATTCTGGATCGTGAAGCGAAACCAGTTCCCGAGTAACGAAGATCTCCAACTGGACCGCTACTCAATTTACAATTCCGGGCGAATCACGGGCAACCCGGAAGTTATCGGTTCGTCCTTCTGATTAGTACCGACAAACGCGCTTGTGATGACTGGTCTGGCCAACTTCCGACTAGACGGAGGCAATCGCCAACCTATCCCCTCTGACCTCGCGTGCCGCCTATGTTCCGAGTCGTATCAGTTTCAACCTAAAAGGCAGCACTAAGCGATTCGGATGGTTGCAGGCCTTCGCTTCTAACGAATGACACCGCGGGACCATCTGGCATCGGCGCGACACCAGAAGCGGCACTTAGAGTTTTGCACTGCGCACCTTCTAAGCAGAAAATCACCCGTGCTGCTGCAATCTAGGCCAAGCACCGGCACGCGATTCTCAGGTGCCCGTTAAGTGCCCAGAATGTCCCGTTTTGAGTGGTTTTTGCGGCTGAGAAGAAGGGCTAAGTCGTTTGAATCCGGCAGAGCCGGTTGGTAATTGGCGCGTTATGAGCCCGACGAGCTACCAGGCTGCTCCACCCCGCGAAAGCATAATAGCTGATGCGCGCGACGCGGTCAAATCGCCGAATCGCGCGGCTGCGGAGTGCCTCCCGCTTGCGCGACTGCTGGAGTGTGATAGATTGTGGCGGAGCTTTATCCTAGGGCAAACTTCCGTGAAAAAGATATTCTGCTACGCGTGTCTGCTGGTTGGCTCGCTTTTATGCTCCGATGTACGTGGGCTGAAGGCGCAAGCCGCTCCTCCACTGGAAGTGGTCGAGGTGGACACCCAGGCGCCTTCTCATCCCTTCCCGCATTTCTGGGAGCAAATGTTCGGCTCGGGTCGCGCCATCCTCACTTTGCGCCAGAGCTACCGCGATGATTTGCGCGAAGTTAAATCAATCACGGATTTTCAGTACGTTCGCTTTCACGCAATTTTCCACGATGAAGTGGGCTTCTACGACGAAGACGCCTTGGGCAACCCGGTTTACAACTTCTCCTACGTCGATCAGATCTACGACGGCCTGCTGCAAAACCATGTGAGGCCCTTTGTGGAGCTGAGTTTCATGCCCAAGAAATTAGCAGCGGCGAACAATCTGCATGCCTTTTGGTACAAGCAAAATGTCTCGCCGCCCAAAGATTACGATCGCTGGGGCGCGATGATTTCAGCCTTCGCCAAACACTTGGTCGATCGCTACGGAATTGAAGAAGTCTCTAAGTGGTATTTTGAAGTTTGGAATGAACCCAATATCGATTTCTGGACGGGCGATCCCAAAGAAGCCACCTACTACCATTTGTACGACGTCACCGCCGCTGCACTGAAGAGCGTGAGCCCACGCCTTCGCGTTGGCGGACCAGCGACGGCTCAGGCTGCCTGGGTAGATCGTTTCATCCGCCACTGCGCCGACAACAATGTTCCGGTGAATTTTGTTTCTACCCACGTGTACGGCAATGACACTCCGCACGACGTTTTCGGCACCGATAAACCCATCCCTCTGAATAAAATGATCTGCAACGCCGTGGACAAAGTCCACAAGCAGATCCAGTCTTCTGCGAAGCCCGATCTTCCTTTGATCTGGTCCGAAGTGAACGCGGTTTACAATAACAATACCAAGGTGGAAGATTCCGCGTTCATGGGGCCCTGGCTGGCCGACACCATTCGCCAGTGCGACGGCCTCGTTAGCATCATGAGCTACTGGACGTTCTCGGATGTTTTCGAAGAGCAGGGCGTAATCAAAGAACCATTCTACGGCGGCTTCGGATTGTTGGCGGAGGGAGGTGTGCCCAAGCCGATCTTCAACGCCTTCAAATTGATGCATCATCTCGGCGATCAAAGAATCGACGTAGCTTCCGATTCCATGCTTGTTACGCGTCGTGCTGACGGTTCGCTTGCGTTGGCCGTCTGGAACTTTTCACTCCCTGACGATCCTGGCCACACTGTGAATATGACGATTCATTTGAAACAGTTGAAAACAGAGGGCCACGCTGAGATCAGTGAGGTTGATGCCGAAATAGGTTCGCCGCTGCCCGCGTATCACGCAATGGGGGATCCCGCGTCTCCAACGCTTCAAGAGTATGCTGAACTGAAGAAGGCTGCCGAATTGCCACCTGTGCACAGCGAAAAAATCAAAAACGGGACGATTGACCTTACACTGCCTCCTAAATCATTATTCCTGATTGAAATTCGCTAAGATTTCCTGACGGGCTAGACGATCAAACGCTTTTGTAAGAATAGAATCGCGTCAAGTTCCGCATCCAACAAAGGAAAGCATCATGAATCCTGACCTCATACGAGAAGTCCTGGCAGAATCGCAAGCAGGTAAGCTCACCTTCCCCGAAGTTGTCCGCAGACTTCTCGATGCAGGTGTCGAATCTTACTTTTGCGATCTTGCAGTTCGACAAGAAACATTCTATATGTCCAACGGTAAGACATATTCCGAAAAAATGACACTCCCGCCCCAATTGTGGAGGAATTCTCGCCTTCTGAAGTCGTAGCGGCCATCCGCGGCGCCCAGGCAGATGCAATTCGCTATCCCGAGTTCGTAAAGCGCTCGGTCGCAGCCGGTGTAATCGCTTATTGGGCTTTTCTCACCGGAAAGCGGGTTATTTATTTCGGCCGCAAAGGCGAGTTTCACATTGAAGAATTCCCGCGCCTCAAGCCGTAGAAATTTTCCGGAAAGTTTAGCGGTTATTTAGACCACTGGCCGCAACTCCCTCCCTTTTCGCTACCCCGGGATAGCCAGAACGAATAGCTTCGATAAATAAATCTTATTTGACCGCACTCCAAACAACGTGATACTTAAGCCATTCGCAATGGGAAACAATAATCAAACGCGAGCGCTCACGGTCTGTTCCAATGGCCCGTGTATGCCGTCCTATCCTCTAACGATGCCGCTTGCCGTGTCTCGTCTAATTCAGCTCGTACTCGTAGTAGGGGTAGTACTCGTACGAGTGAATATCCTGCTTAGGAGCGGGTAGCGGCCGGGGGCAAAAAAAGTTTGAACCCCAAGAGGCCGTTACCCGGAAGGGATAACGGCCTCTTGGTTTTTAGAGCCAAAAGTTCAAGGCCAAGGGAGCTCAAAATGAAGTTTTCCGATTTCAGTGCAGCCAACAATGTATCGCGCTACACCCGGGAAAAATTGCTCACCAGCAAGAACATGAACGTGGCGATGGTCGAAGCGCAGAAGGGCACCTCTGAGCTTCCCCACAGCCACGACCACGAGCAAGCCATTCTCGTTCTTCGCGGTGCCTGGCGTTTCCAGATGAAAGGCCAGGAATTTACCGTGCGTGCAAACCAGATGCTTTCGATTCCCGCGCACGTGGAGCACTCCGCTCTCGCCCTGGAGGATACCCTGGCCATGGATATTTGCGCCGCGCCGCAGCACGACCACGCTGCCGCCGGAGAGCGGACTGTTCTGTACGACGCGGACCAATATCTGTGGGGGGTCTAGGGGATCGCGATGCCGAAAACGAAAAAGACTGGCGCAGAGATTATCTGGGAATGCCTGGAACGCCTGGGCGTAGAGTATGTTTTCGGCTATCCCGGCGGAGCGATCCTGCCGGCATACGACGCCATGACGCGTTACGGCGTCCATCACGTCCTCGTCCGGCATGAGCAGGGCGCCACGCATATGGCTGATGGCTACGCGCGCGCCAGCGGACGAGTTGGCGTGGCGCTCGCGACGTCAGGCCCTGGTGCCACGAACATGGTCACTGGAATTGCCACCGCGATGATGGATTCCTCTCCCATCGTTTGTATTACCGGCCAAGTGGGAAGCAAACTCATCGGCAGCGACGCCTTCCAGGAAACAGACATTACCGGTATAACCTTGCCGATTACGAAGCACAATTACCTGGTGACTCGCGCGCAAGATATCGCTCCGAGCTTGCGCGAAGCCTTCGAAATAGCGAGCTCCAGCCGTCCGGGTCCGGTCCTCGTGGACATCACCAAAGATGCGCAAAACGGCTCCTGCGAATTTGATTGGGAGGCGGCCGCGCCTCAGCGCCAACATTTCGTGCGTGGGCCTTTTTACAACAAAACGCAATTGGTGCAAGCTCTGGAACTAATCAACCAGGCTAAGAGGCCCGTAATCCTGGCTGGCCACGGAATTATCCTGTCCGGCTCCGAGCAGGAAGTTCTGGCCTTCGCAGAGGCTACGGGTGCGCCCGTGGCACTCACCCTTCTTGGGATTGGCGCGTTCCCTGCTTCGCATCCGCTGTGTCTTGGAATGATGGGTATGCATGGCGAAGCCTGGGTAAACAAAGCGATTCAAGAGTCCGATTTGCTGATTGCGCTGGGCATGCGTTTCGACGATCGCGTGACAGGAAATTTGAAAACGTATGCGCCGACGGCGAAGAAAATTCATATCGAGATCGACCGGGCTGAAATAAATAAGAACGTGCACGTAGACGTTCCCTTGATCGGCGATCTTCGCGAGCTGCTGCCGCAATTATTGACCGGTCTGAAAAGAGTGGACCACTCGGATTGGCTGTCCGCTATCGACGATTCGAAACAGGACTCCGCAGTGCGAGACATTCAAAGCCTGCCCGACGACGGGCACCTATATGCCGCGCACGTAATTCACGAATTGTGGCGCGAGACAAATGGCGACGCCGTCATGGTCACCGACGTGGGCCAGCACCAAATGTGGGAAGCCCAATATTACCGGCACGAAAAGCCGCGCACGCTGATTACTTCCGGCGGCCTGGGCACCATGGGCTTCGCGCTACCGGCGGCTATCGGCGCCAAGTTGGCGAATCCGAAGGCTGAGGTTTGGGTCCTAGCGGGCGACGGCGGTTTCCAGATGACCATGGCTGAACTTGCTACCATTGTGCAGGAAAAAATCGAAATCAAAATCGCCATCGTGAATAACGGTTATCTCGGCATGGTCCGGCAGTGGCAGGAATTCTTCTACCAGGGCCGTTATTCTTCCACTCCGTTGTGGAGTCCCAATTTCCAGAAGCTTGCGGAAGCTTTCGGCATTCCTGCCTTTACTGTGAATACGCGGCCGGACGTGATTCCCACCCTGCGCGCAGCCCGGCAACATCGCGGACCGGCTTTAATTGATTTTCAGGTTGAACAGGAAGATTCCGTGTTTCCAATGGTTCCGGCCGGAGCGGACTTGCACGCCATGATTCGCCGGCCGAACCCGCTGGTCGAGAGGGCAACCGATGTCTGATCAACAGAAACTCCACTCTTTCGTGCTCTACGTCGAAAACCAGCCGGGTGTGTTGAATCGTGTGGCGTCCTTGTTTCGCCGCCGCGCTTACAACATCGAGTCGCTCACCGTGGGCCACACGGAACGTCCAGGCATCTCGCGCATGACCATCGTCGCAGGGATAAGCGAAGGCGCAGCGCATCGTGTGGAAGCAAATCTTTACAAGTTGGCCCCGGTTCTATCCGTCGAAGATGTCACGCACGTGCCCATCATTGCGCGTAGCCTGGCCTTCATCAAGGTTGCCGCGAATGACGAATCGCGGTATCGCCTGATGGAGATCGCACGTGTTTTCCGAGCGCGTGTGGTGGACTTGGCCAATGAATCTCTGGTGATCGAAATCACCGGCACCGAAGACAAAGTGGATGCGCTCGTGGGAGTTCTTAGTCCCTTTGGAATCCTGGAAATGGCGAGAACGGGACAAGTCGTGATGTCGCGTGGAACGAAACCTTCGACGAATGGCCAGGCTAGCGGGAGAAGTAATTTGTTGCTGGAAGAAGAAGCATCGCAATCGGTCTAATAAACCATATCGAACGACCCGAGGAGACAAAAATGGCGAAGATTTATCACGATAATGATGCGGATCTGGCGCTGATTCAGGCCAAAAAAATTGCAATTATTGGATACGGCTCGCAAGGCCACGCCCATGCGCTGAATCTGCGCGACAGCGGCTGTGACGTGTGCGTCGGCCTGCACGCCAGCAGTCAGTCCTGGGAGAAAGTAAAGAAGGCTGGTCTGCCGCTCTTTTCCGTGGCGCAAGCAGCCGCCGCCAGCGACGTGATCATGATCCTCGCGCCCGATACTGCACAGCCGGGGATATACCAGCGCGAAATCGCCCCGCATCTTCCGACCGGCAAAATGCTGATGTTCGCACACGGATTCAATATTCGCTATGGAACCATTGCTATTCCCACTGACATTGACGTGACCATGGTGGCGCCGAAAGCGCCGGGACACCGCGTCCGCGAAGTATTTGTGGAAGGCGGCGGCACGCCGGCGTTGCTGGCCGTTCATCAGGACGCGACTGGAACGGCCAAGCAACTCGCTTTGTCTTACGCCAAGGCCATCGGTGCCACCCGCGCCGGAGTAATTGAAACAACATTCACCGAAGAGACGGAAACCGATCTCTTCGGGGAGCAAGCTGTGCTATGCGGCGGCGTGAGCGCGCTGGTGAAAGCTGGATTCGAAACGTTAGTGGAAGCCGGTTACCAACCGGAGATTGCCTATTTCGAGTGCCTCCACGAACTGAAATTAATCGTTGACCTGATGTACCGCGGGGGGCTCAATTACATGCGTTATTCGGTAAGCGACACGGCCGAGTATGGCGATTACACGGGCGGCCCCCAAATCATCACCAGCAAAACGCGCGACACCATGCGAGAGATGTTGAAGCAGATCCACAATGGCGAGTTCGCTCGTAAGTGGATCGAAGAGAACGAATCGGGACGCAAAAATTTCAATGCGGAGAGGCAGAAAGAGCAGCAGCAGTTGATCGAACAAGTGGGCGCACAGCTCCGTTCGAAAATGCCATTCCTTGACCCCGTGACGGTTTCGACAGAACAACCCGTCTCAGAAGAAATTGCCGCAACGGCCATGACTTCCAGCAGCAAATGAATCGTTCGAACAGCAGAAGCAGCGCGATAACGAACGGTGTCGAGCGCACTCCGAACCGCGCCATGCTTCGTGCCGTCGGCTTTGGCGACGGCGATTTTGAAAAGCCGATCATCGGCATTGCCAACGCCTATAGCAACATCACTCCCTGCAACGCCAGTCTGAACGACCTCGCCATATGCGCCGCAGAAGTTCTTCGAGAACAAAAAGCCATGCCGCAGGAGTTCGGAACCATCACGGTGAGCGACGGCATTTCCATGGGGACCGAAGGAATGAAGTATTCCCTGGTTTCGCGGGAGGTCATCGCCGACTCCATTGAAACGGTGTGCAACGCGCAATGCATGGACGGCGTGCTCGCCATCGGCGGCTGCGACAAAAACATGCCAGGCGCGATGATCGCCATCGCGCGACTGAACATCCCCGCAATTTTTGTTTACGGCGGCACAACCAGGCCCGGCCATTTCGAAGGCAAAGACCTCACTGTCGTCAGCGCGTTTGAAGCCGTCGGACAGCATAGCGCTGGAAAAATGAGCGACCGCGAATTGCAGGAAGTCGAGAGGCATTCCTGCCCCGGGGTGGGTTCCTGCGGCGGAATGTACACGGCCAACACCATGTCGTCCGCAATCGAAGCCATGGGGCTTAGCTTGCCCTACTCTTCCACGATGACCGCTGGTGAAGATGAGAAGACGCAAAGTACCGCCGACTCCGCGCGCGTTCTCGCTTATGCCGTCCGCCAGCAGATCCTGCCGCGACATCTTTTGACGCGCAAAGCTTTCGAGAATGCAATCGCGGTAGTGATGGCCACGGGCGGCTCCACGAATGCCGTTCTGCATTTGCTGGCCATCGCGCAAGCTGCACACGTTCCACTATCGATCGATGATTTCGAGCGCATCCGGCCGCTCGTTCCAGTCCTGTGCGATTTAAAACCTTCAGGCCAGTACGTGATTACGGATTTCCACGCCGTCGGTGGAATTCCGCAAGTGATGAAAATTCTGCTGGACCACGGAGTAATTCACGGCGACGCGCTAACTATCGAGGGCAAAACAATTGCCGAACGCCTGGAAAAAGTCCCCGCCGAGCCGGCGAAGAACCAAGATGTTATCGGTTCGTGGAACAAGCCGGTCTATCCCAGCGGACATCTCACCATCCTTAAAGGAAATCTCGCAAGCGAAGGCGCGGTTGCCAAAATCTCAGGCATCAAAAATCCGAAAGTCACCGGGCCAGCGCGTGTGTTCGACTCGGAAGAAGCGTGCCTGGCGGCGATTCTCGCAAACCGTATCAAGCCCGGCGACGTTATCGTGATTCGCTACGAAGGCCCCAAGGGCGGCCCAGGAATGCGCGAGATGCTAGCTCCCACTGCGGCGCTCATCGGCGCCGGCCTCGGCGATTCCGTAGGGCTGATAACCGATGGGCGATTTTCCGGCGGCACGCACGGCATGGTCGTCGGTCACGTCGCTCCGGAAGCCGCAGTAGGAGGCGGCATCGCGCTGGTACACCAAGGCGACTCCATCACCATGGACGCCAACGCCCGACTCTTGCAGCTGAATATTTCGCCCGACGAATTTGCGCGCCGCCAAGCAGCCTGGGTTAAGCCAAAACCACGCTACAACAGTGGCGTCTTGGGAAAATATGTTCGCCTGGTCTCAAGCAGTAGCATTGGCGCCATTACGGATGAATGTGTGGAGGATACATAGAGAGAGCTGACCGTCGCTGCCAACGGACCGCCGCCCAATCGATATGCCAACTCGAGCCAGACCAAGGATGCACAACCTTTTCCTTCAAACCACTCGCCAAACAGCTCGGGCGATGAGGCATGCCCCCCCGGATTCCCTCTTATCTCGCCATCAGAAAAATTCTATCGCTGAAAAAAGAAAATCTAATTCGGTCGAAAATATTTCTCAGCTATATTCGCGGGTGCAACACATTTGAAAGTGCAGCCATTTCCGTACAAGTTGCAATAAGGAGCGCCACAGATGAAACGCATTGACGCCGTAATCAGGCCTTCGCAGCTTGACGAAGTAAAGCAGCGCGTGAACGCTCTGGGCATAACCGGCCTGACCGTTTCCGAAGTCCGCGGATTCGGCCGCCAAAAAGGCCATACCGAAACTTACCGCGGATCGGAGTACACCGTGGACTTCCTGCCGAAAATCTTCGTGACCATCGCGGTCGCGGAAGATCTCGTCGATCCGGTTGTCGAAGCCATCATAGAAGGCGCCCGAACGGGCGTGATCGGCGATGGCAAGATTTTTGTTTCATCTCTCGACGACGTGATTCGCATTCGCACCGGAGAGCGCGGACCCGGCGCAATCTAATTGTCGATCGTAAAGTATCGCAAATGAATCGACTGTGGCAAAAAGGAGCTAGCAGATGCGCTTTTTATTTTTTGAACGCCAATGCGGACGCGGTTCGGCCGCCATTTCCAGGGCCCTCCTTGTTTTGCTCTTGGCGCAAATACTTTGCGGATCAATGTGGGCCGCTTTTGCTGACCAGGCGCCCCAGCCAGATCCAGCGGGAACCGCGACCGGCGACAAAACTTCAGTCCTCGACGCGGCCGGCAACCCCTTCGTGGTATTCGAGCCGACAGACCGCAGTTCTCCCGATTACGCCAAGAACAAAAAAGCCTTCGACGAATTTCAAGCCCAGGCTGCCCGCGAGCCTCTGGCACTGAAGCTCGCCGACGGTGTTGGCCACGACCGCATCGGCACAAACTTCTCCTGGACCTTGCTTACCGGCTATCTGGTTTTGTTCATGCAGGCCGGCTTCGCTCTGCTCACCTGCGGACTCGTGCGCAAGAAGAATGCTGCGCATCTTATGATGCTCAATTTCGCCGCGTATGTTTTTGCGTTCCTGGCCTACTACGCGGTCGGCTACGCCTTCCAATTCGGCGCCGTCGCTGTGAATGCGTCGCCCACAAATCTCGGCGGCGCGCCAACTCTGAATCATTTCCTGATCGGCAGCGGCCAATGGGGATTTCTCGGCGGCAAAGGATTTTTTCTCAGCGGCCCGGCATATGACGCCAGCAGCAATTGCCTCACGCTTTTCGAAGTCGTGTTCATGGAAACAGCTGGCTACATCATTGTCGGCGCAATTTGCGAACGAATCACTTTCTGGGCCTTCCTCATTTGCGAATTATTTATTGGCGGCATGCTTTACCCAATTTCCGGCTGTTGGGTTTGGGGTGGCGGCTGGCTTTCGCAACTCGGTTCCAGTAAGCACCTCGGTCACGGCTACGTGGATTTCGCCGGCTCCTCCGTCGTTCACTCCGTCGGAGGATTTTGCGCCATGGCGCTAGCCCTCATTCTGGGTCCGCGTCTGGGCAAATATGGTCCCGACGGAAAACCGCGAGCGTTCCCTGCTTCCAACATCGTGTTCGTTGTCAGCGGAACATTTGTTCTTCTCTTCGGATGGATGGGTTTTAATCCAGGCTCAACTCTCGGCGCAACCGACCTGCGCATTTCGGTCATCGCCGTGAACACGAATCTCGCGGCCGTAGCGGGTTCCGCTGCCGCGATGCTTCTGTGGTACTGGCTCTTCGGAAAGCCCGATATCACCATGGCGTGTAACGGAATGCTCGCAGGCCTCGTCGCCATCACCGCTCCCTGCGCGTTCGTGTCACCCACGGCATCGGTCATCATCGGCGTGGTTGCAGGCGTTCTAGTTTGTTTGGGCGTACTTTTCAACGAACGGATTCTCAAGATCGATGATCCCTGCGGCGCAATTTCAGTTCACGGATATTGCGGCTGGTTCGGCGCGGTCGCTCTTGGCATTTTCGCTGACGGCACCTACGGCGAGGGTTGGAATGGTGTAGGCGCAGCAGCCTATCTCGGAAAGACAGGCCAAGGTGTAACCGGTCTGCTTCACGGTGATTGGTCGCAATTTGTTGTGCAACTCGGCGGTGCGACTTTACTAGCGATTTATGCGTTCGGAACAACATACGTTGTGTTCAAGGCCGTAAACGCGTGGCGCTCCATGCGCGTCAGCAAAGACGTTGAACTCCAGGGTCTCGACGTGCCGGAGTTCGGCATGCTCGGTTATCCCGAAGATGCAGTTCAAATGTTGAGTGCCGGATCACAATCGCCGCAACGAGCGGTGTAGATCCAGGAGGACACGCAAGTCTCCATGTCCGCCAACCCATTGCTGGCCGCTGAACTTCGCGATTTCTCCGCGAAGGAATCCGCGCGCCATCAGGACCAATTTGCAGTCTCCGGTGACGGTCGCGCATTTCTTTTGGGCCGCAGCGCTCTGATCGATTCCATCGCCGCGCGTCTCTGGAAGGAATTCGTTTTAGCCGACCCCGAGGGCCCCGCAAACGTAGCACTTGTAGCGCTGGGAGGTTACGGCCGCCGTTGGCTGTTCCCTTTCTCCGACGTCGATCTGCTCTTTCTCCACGGCGGAAATAAAGCGGATGAAAAATTCAAAGAACCCATTCGACAATTTTCGCAAGAGTTATGGGACTTGCAGCTAAAACTCAGCCCCGCAACGCGGACTCTCGCTGAATGCGCCCAATTGGATCCTGCCAATCCTGAGTTCGCCATCGCGATGCTGGATTGCCGTTATCTAATTGGCGATCGCAAGCTTTTCGCGCGCCTCCACGACGAAGTGATTCCGAAATTGATCGCCAACGAGTCACGCCAAATCGTAAAAGGTTTATCCGAGCTTACGCGTGCTCGCCACGCCAAATTTGGAGAGACCGTCTTTCATCTGGAGCCCAATATAAAAGACGGCCCTGGCGGTCTGCGCGATTACAACGTCGTGAGCTGGCTTTCTCTCCTCGCCGCCGTCGAGAAATATCACATCTGGCCCAACGAAAACGCTGTGCTCCCGGACACGATCCAGCCGCAATTCGAAGCGGCCTTGAAATTTCTAATTTCCGTTCGCTGCTTTCTACATCTTCGCCGAAATCGCGACGATAACACCCTTACCTGGGAATCTCAGGACGCTTCCGCCGCTCGAAAGATTGGCGTCACAAATTCCCCGCCCGTAGTGGTCGGAAATAACCGGCGCAGCGCAGGTCTTTTAACCACTCCCGACTGGATGCGCATCTATTTCGGCCACGCGCGGACGGTACACCACATTTGCAATCGCTTGCTAGAGGAGGTTCCCGCAGCAAGGCTGTCAATTCACGATCAGTTTCAGCAATTGCGCTCGCGGCTTTCGAATGCGGAATTCCTGGTGCTGGACGGAATGCTGGCCCTTCGCCAGCCTGCCGCTCTGGATGATCCTCACTTGCTCCTTCGCGCATTCCATTTTGTGGCGCGCCACGGGCTGCCGCTCAGCTTCGACACTGAACTTCAAATTGAACGCGCTCTACCAGCTTTGTCTGCGAATCCTCCGGTCGGCGCAGAGCTTTGGCACCCGCTTCAGGAAATCCTGGTTGCGCCGCATGCGGCCGACGCCCTACGTGCGATGCACTCGTTGGGCCTGCTCAATGTATTATTGCCGGAATTTGCGCGCATCGATGCCTTAGTCGTGCGCGATTATTCGCATCGCTTTACGGTGGACGAGCACACCTTCGTGGCCATCGACAATCTTCACGCCCTCCGCCAGTCGAAATCGAAGTGGGACCAGCGTTACGCCGAATTGCTCGAAGAGCTAGAGCAGCCCGATTTGCTTTACCTGGCGCTGCTTTTGCACGATGTGGGAAAGGGCGCGAAAACTACCGATCATGTTCGCGCCAGTGCGGAAATTGCCCAAGGTGCCGTTGCGCTCCTCGATCTGGACGAACCCGACAGTGAAACAGTGCTTTTTCTCATTGGGCGCCATCTGGAAATGAGCTCCGCCTTGCGTCGCGACATTTTTGATCCTGAAACAGTCCGTGCGTTTTCTGAAAAAGTGGAAACGCCCGAGCGGCTTAAATTACTCTGCTTGCTGACCTACGCGGACATTAAAGCAGTCAATCCCGAAGCACTCACTCCTTGGAAAGCAGAGAATATCTGGCAGCTTTATATTGCTGCTTCCAATCACCTGAACCGCAGCCTCGATCAGCGCTTGCACGTAGACGCACACGACGAAGTGATGGCGCACCTCGGCACTCT
>DATNLR010000116.1:0-13295 GCA_035602755.1 Binatus sp. (SeqCode)
CGGTTTATCCACTTCGGAAATGTCCCACAAGTGGCTACGAACAATAAAATCGCCGCGGAGGTTGCTACTGAGGCTGGAGACTGCGCGATATTGGCCAGTGGAACGTAACGTAGAGACCAACAGATCCTGGAGCAAATCAGCGGGGGGTTCAGCCCAACGGTCGTAAGAAAACACTCCGAGCTGTACAGGGCCAGAGCCGTAGACGAGACGATCGTCGCGGAAGAGATGGGAGGCGCTGACGCGGCCGACCAAGAGAGTTACCTGGTAGGTGGGCGCTCCCGGCGGCGCCGGGACGGGACCGGGATCGAGCACGTAGTATTTCATGGGGCGCGATGCGGCGCAGCCCGAAAGGCAGATCAGCAAGAAGACCATTGCAACAAGTTGGGTTCGTGACCTAAACACTCCGTGCTCCTTTTCGCCTATTTCGGCGGTGCCTCACCCGGCTCGTGACGCTTGGGATCTGAGGAACGAATCAATAGGTAAGGCTTGTCTCGGATCGTTTCGGTAAAGGCAGTCATGTTTTCAGTAATGCGGCGTAGATTGTCGATGATCTCGTCGAGATTCTCCGAGTTGTTGGCGACGGTGGTATCGAGTTGGGACAAAATCGAATTGGCCTTAGCCAGCGACGCTCGCAAATTCTTCACCGCCGAGCGGATATCGGGGCGATTTTCCTTAATCATGGAATCGATGTGATCTAAAGTTACGTTCGCTTGCTCGGAGGTTTTCTTGAAATCGTCGATTAGCGGGCCGAGCTTGGCCGAGGCGGTGTTCACGTGATCCAAGGTGGAATGAACCAAAGGACGATCTTCCTGGAGCATGCCGCGGACGTTGGCAAGACTCTCGGCGATGTTTTCGCGATTCCTATCGTTTAGAAGATCGTTGACGCGCTTGAGTGTTTCCTTTAATTCGACCACGCGATCATTCAGATTAACGAGGAGTTCGTTGGCGGTGGGAGCCAAGGCGTTTATTTTGTCGGCGAGGTCGGAAAAGCTCACAGGTTCCCTCGATTGGAGGGTGTAGCCAGCCGGAGCACGCTGAGCCGGAATGGTTCCCGCCAGGATATCGAGGAAATTCTCGCCCAAGGGACTGTTGCTTGTAATGATGACCGTGCTGTCGGTCTTCACCGGTATGTTTGGATGTATAGCGAAGTCGACTTGCATGCGTGTGGAATTTCCTGGGTCGACCTGAACTTTCCTAACGCGTCCTATCGGGGGGCCGCCGGCATAGCGCACTTCCGAGCCGGGCTGCAAGCCGCCAGCATTCTTGAAAAAGGCGTGGAAGGTGGTGTCACCTGTGGTTAAGGCACCAGAGAGGAGGACGAGCGTAATAATAAGCAGGCCTCCAGCCACCAAAACAAATAGTCCGACGAGAGCCTGTTCGCGCTTTGCTTCCATCAGTTTCCTCGATTGATTCCCGCCTGGCAACACTCAGCGCTTACAAGCGCGCGAGTATATCACGGCAGGCGATTTAAACCTTTTTCATTGCCGAATCGGCGGAACGTCCCCCGTCAACATTTGCAAATAATCAAACTCCCCGGTTAATTCCGGCTCTGGAACACGATCCAGAAACTGCCGGACGCGAGGCTGCGTGCTGGCTTGCAATTCCTTCACCGTGCCATTGGCGACAACGACGCCTTTATCAAGCAGGATCATGCGATCGGCGATCAAGTAAGCGCTGGCCAGCTCGTGGGTGACAACTACGATGGACATGCGAAAGGCCTTTTTCAATTTCAGGATCAGCTCGTCGATTCCAGCGGCGATAATGGGGTCCAGGCCGGCGGAAGGCTCGTCGAAAAACAAAATTTCAGGATCCATGGCTAGAGCGCGGGCAATCGCGGCGCGCTTTTTCATACCGCCACTCAATTGCGCCGGCATGTAATTCTCGAAACCCGAAAGGCCGACCTGATCGAGTTTCAGACGAACCATAATCTCGATAGTGGAATCATCCAGCTCGGTATGTTCACGAAGAGGCAGAGAAACATTTTCCCCGACGGTCATGGAGCCGAAGAGCGCGCCACCCTGAAAAGACATGCCCATTTTCTTGCGTAGCTCGTCGCGATCTTTTTCAGACATCGCGGCAAAATTCTTTCCACGCATCCAAATTTCGCCGGCGCTGGGCAGCTCTAATCCAACCAGCGTGCGCAAAAGCGTGCTCTTGCCTGACCCGGAGCCACCGAGAATCACTATGGTCTCTCCGGCGGGAACCTCGAAATTGACTCCGTGAAGGATTTCGCGCTCGCCGTATTTCACGCGGAGATTACGCACAGAGATGGCCGACCCGTCGGTGACGCGCGCGCTGTCGTCTTTTAAATTGCTTTTCGTCGCCATCGATTTCAACTGTTCTCCCGGCCGTCTCTCAACGCGCCGCGGTGAAATAAAAGATTGCGGTGAAGATCAGATCCACGACCACGACCATAAAAATAGACTTAACCACCGCAGAAGTGGTGGAGCGCCCGACTTGTTCAGAACCCAGCCCAGTGGAGAAACCCTCCTGGCAGCCAACGGCGGTAATGGTGAGTCCGAACATGGCAGCTTTAATCAAACCGTTGGTGATGTCGCGGGACTGTAAGGCTTCGAGCGTGGCGCGGATATAACTTCCCCAGGTGAAGCTCGCTGCCGAAACACCAAAAACCCCGCCACCGAGCACACCCATAAAATCGGCCCATACAGTAAGACAAGGCACCATGAGCAGCATGGCCAGGAACTTGGGCGCCACCAGGAAATCAACCGGCTCAAGAGCCATGGTTTCCAACGCATCAATTTCTTCGTTAACTTTCATGGTGCCGATCTCGGCAGCAAACGCGGAACCGGAACGGCCGATGACGACAACGGCGGTCATCAACGGGCCCAACTCGCGAGTCATGGAAATGGCCACGGCGCTAGCGACTACCTGGAGCGCGCCAAACTTACGAAGTTCATAGGCAGCGTTCAGGGCGAGAATAGTGCCGATGAAAAAGGAGATCAGCGAAACAATGGGCAGGGCTTCCACGCCCACGGCCATGGCCTGGTGAACGGACCGGCTGATGTGGAATTTCTTTCCGTGAAACGGCTCGACGAGAATCGCGCGCAAGGAACCGCCGGCCAAACGCGCCAAGCCGCCTATATAGGCCACTCCGTTGATCGTGGCTGAGCCGATCGTTTCAGTAAGTGACATCGTTGAATCCGGACGGGTTAGAATCCCCAGGAAATCGCGCGGCCGGCCGGAATTTACCTAACAGGAGCAACGTTCGTGTTGGCGCTGCCACCCCGCAAGGCATCCTCTTCTGTGTTGTAAATTTCAAAAACTTTCACGAGCCGGGTCAGCTCGAATACTTCCCGGGCAGTCTTGCTCAGGCCATATAGAGCAAAAGTGCTTTTCATATCGCGCGAAACTTTCAAGCCTTCCACCAAGGAAGCCACACCCGCGCTGTCAATGTATCGTACTTTCTCCATATTCACTATCACGCGAGGGGCCTTTTTTTCTTTCAAAAGGGTGAGCAAGACTTTGCGAACATCGGGGGAATTATAAAGAGTAATGTCACCGACAACATCCACGATCGTGGCTGTTCCAGACTGGCGCGTTGAGATGTCCATATTTGAGTATAGCCCCCGGGGGACGTCAGAGTGTTTTGCCAGAGATTGCGTCCAGATGCAATCAATTTCCGCGGTACCAGGACGGCTAAGGGCTTGGACAAACGGACTAAAACTAGGTTCCCGGAGAAACTGCGGCTAACCGCGGCGATCCAAAGGCGTATAGCTGCGCAGGGGATAGCCCAAATAAACCTGCCGAGGCCGCGCAATTTTCTGCTCGGGATCCAGCAGCATTTCTTCCCATTGCGAGATCCAGCCAGAAGTGCGGGGAATGGCGAAAAGCACGGGAAACATGGTGACCGGGAAGCCCATCGACTGGTAGATGAGCCCGGTGTAGAAATCGACGTTGGGATACAGCTTGCGCGATACGAAATAATCGTCTTCGAGGGCGATACGCTCGCACTCCAGCGCGATTTCAATCAAGGGATTCTTTCCCATCACATCGAAAACTTCGTAGGCAATGTGCTTCACGATACGGGCGCGGGGATCGTAGTTCTTGTAAACGCGATGACCAAAACCCATAAGCAACTTTTCACCGGACTTCACGCGCTTGATGTAGGCAGGGACATTGTTTACCGATCCGATTTCAACGAGCATGCGGAGAACGGCTTCGTTGGCACCGCCGTGAAGCGGACCGTACAGGGCGGCGGTGGCCGCGGCGGTGGCGCAATAGGGATCGACATGCGAACTGCCCACGCAACGCATGGCGGTGGAAGAGCAATTCTGCTCGTGGTCCGCATGCAGAATAAAAAGAATATCGAGAGCGCGTTCCAGGGTGGGATTCGGGCGATATTTTAGTTCGGTGGTGCGGAAAAGCATGTTCAAGAAATTTCCGCAGTAGGACAAATCATTGTCGGGATAAACGTAGGGCATTCCCAGACTGTGGCGATAGGCGAAAGCTGCCAGCGTAGGCATCTTGCCGATCAAGCGGTAGGTCTGCTTGCGGCGAGAATCCAGATTGAAAATGTCTTTGGCGTCCGGATAAAAAGTGGACAGCGCGGCTACGGTGGAAATCAACATGCCCATGGGGTGGGCGTCGTAATGAAAACCGTCGAGAAATTTTTTGATGCTCTCGTGAATGAAGGTGTGATGGGTGATGTTGTAGGACCAGTCGGCTAATTGCGATTTGTCGGGAAGCTCGCCGTAAAGAATCAGGTAGGCTGTTTCAATGTAGGTGCTTTTCTCCGCCAGTTCTTCGATGGAATAGCCGCGGTAGCGCAGGATGCCTTTATCGCCGTCAATAAAAGTGATTTTGCTCGAACAAGAAGCCGTGTTGGTGAATGCAGGGTCATAACCCATCATGCCGAAGTCGTCTGTGTTTACTTTAATGGGGCGCAGATCTAGGGCGCGGATAGTGTCGTTCTTGATGGGAAGTTCGTATTGGCGTCCCGTGCGATTGTCGGTGACGCTTAAGGTGTCCCGACGAGCGCCGGAGGGAGTTTCGTTGCTGACAACCGATTCGGGCTTGGTCGAGCTCATAGCTTGACCCTCTCAGGATTCAGCAAATGAATTGAGCGCTGAATCGCTAACTAACAATGTACACCAAAGGCCGCTGCACAAGAAATTGGTTTCAATCGGAATGTGAGCAGAGGCCGTATGGTCTTCCATACGGTACCGTATGGTAATGGCGAATTGTATGAAGTGGGACGAGTTACCAGCTAGAAGCGGTTTTAGAATTTGACGAGGGTCGGAAGGCGTCGGCAGTCACGCGATGGCGATATTTGAAAAGGCGTGCAAGTTTGCGTTGGACAAACCAGCCAGCTAGAAAGTTTCCAACCATTCCAAGCGGCAGCGCATAACAAATGCGGTCAGTGAGTAGACACGCGCGGGGGCCTTGCGGGTCCACTTTATGGGTGTGTTCCCAACGGCGGAAGGGGCCGGAGATTTGCACGTCGCGAAACTGGCGTCCTTCGATGTAGTCGCGATGGACAAAAAACCATCGAATTTTGAACGGTCCCATGCGGACGCGCAAGGCGCCACGGTCGCCGTCACGGATTCCTGACGCTCGCTGCAGGATTTCGACGGGCTCCCAAGGAGGGGAGAGGCGTTCGAGGGCATCAGGTTGCGCGTGCCAGCGAAAAACTTCTTCGGCGGGCGCGTCAATTCGAGATTGTGCCACGAAATGAAGCTCGTGCGGCATATGGGTGAACGCAGTGTCTCACGCGAGAGCTTTATCGAAACGGTGAATTCTGCGTTAACACCGCGAAGCGCCGGTCTTCATCAGATCTTCCGGGCTCTGGGAACTTAGGTCTGTGGAGTTCTGTTGCGCCCTTGCCGGGACAACCGGGAGCGCCAGCATGGCGAGCAATGCGAAAACGTAGCAAGTGAGCCATGCCAGAAATCGATTCCTGGTTGTCCGACGACGGCACTTACGCAATTGTCCATCCATGGTCTTACCTCGCGCGGCGAGCGGAGAGAAAGGAGCAGACGGGAGGGCCAAGTGAGCACCGCCAGGATGAAGCAAGGCGCATAGAATCAACCCTCTGCGCGGGTGCGGGTTCGACAGCCGCGAACATCCGCTGAAGGAAATGTTCCAGGTAGGAGCTCCCTTGCCGTTGTGACACGATGTTAACGCTGTGTTAAAAAAACGGCCGGCAATCCGGCGCGGCTTGTTTCCGAGGTATGATTCGCCTATTGTGTGCACATTCCTCGACAAAGAGAGCCGATGAAACGCGTACTAGTGATTGAAGACGATAAGGACATAGTTGAACTCGTACGTTACAACCTGGAGAAAGATGGCTATCAGGTGACCGCGAGCGCGGATGGCTCGACCGGGTTAGCGCAGATTCGGAAAGCGGCGCCTGATTTGCTGATCCTGGATCTGATGTTGCCGAAACTTTCCGGCTTGGAAATTTGCAAAGAGATTCGCAAGGATGTCACGCTGAATCGTCTGCCAATTTTGATTCTTACGGCGAAGGGCGAAGAAGCGGATCGCGTGGTAGGGCTCGAGCTTGGCGCGGATGATTACGTAACGAAACCGTTCAGCCCGCGAGAGCTTGCAGCGCGGGTGAAGGCGCTGTTACGGCGCGCAGAGCCGGGCGCACCGTCGGAGAAGCCACTGGAGATTGGCGCGTTGAAGATTGATCCGGCAGCGTACCGCGTCACACGCGCGGGGAAACCGGTGCAGATGAGCACGCTGGAGTTCCGGCTGCTATACTTCTTGGCGGCGCGTCCTAACCGCGTGTTCACTCGAGATCAGTTGCTCGACGCGGTTTGGGGAACGGAGAGATTTGTGACTCCACGCAGTGTGGACGTGTACGTGCGGCGATTGCGGGAAAAAATAGAGACCGATCCTCAACATCCGGGGTTCATGAAAACAATTCGGGGAGCGGGATACCTCTTCGAAACAGGCCGTGCGAGCTAAGTTTTTCTGGAGCCTGGGACTCGCGTACCTGGTGCTCCTGGCCGGCGTCTTACTCACCGTTGACCTCTATTCTGCGCGCGTTGTCCGCAGCCACGCCATTCGATCTGCAAACGATCAGCTCACTTCGCTAATCAATCTGGCCCTAGCGAATCCTCCGGATTTGTCTCACGCAAAGGGATTGCAGGAGTGGACTTGGTGGATGGCGCAAAGCGGAGCGCGCGTCACTCTATTGGATGCGACCGGCGCGGTGCTCGCTGATTCGTCAAGTGCGGCGGACGCGTCCGAAAAACCGGCGAACAGGCCCGAGGTGCAAGACGCTTTGGCGAAAGGCGTCGGGCAATCGGTGGATCGGGAACGGGGAGTTGTGAGTCGAGCCCAGCGCTTGCAGCCTGCGTCGGGATCGCCTGCCGTTATTCTCCTGGAATTACCATTAAGCCAAATTGATTTGTCGTTGAAAGAGCTGCGCGAGCGATTGCTGGTGGCTGCTTTAATTACCTTGCTGCTGGGAATCGCCTTATCGCGGATCATCGCCGGTTCCTTCCGCGCACGTGTGCAACGTCTGAAAAACTTTTCGGAGCGAATCGCGCGGGGTGACTTTCGATCCGAGCCGGCCGGGGGGCCGCGTGACGAGCTTTCCGAACTGTCAGACTCTCTGAATCAAACAGCGGCGCATGTGGAACGCGAGATCCGCTTGTTGAGCAGCGAGCGCAATCGGGCCAGCGCAATCCTTCGCAGCATGGTGGAGGGAGTGGCGGTCGTCGATGCGCAGGAGCGGCTGGTGTTTTGCAATCGTGCGTTTTCAGAAATCCTGAATTTGCAGTCGGCCACGAGCGAGGGCATCCCGTTAATTGAAGTGGTGCGAAATTCGGATTTGCTGGGTCTGATTCGCAGGGCGCTACAAGGCGAAGAAGGACTCCAGAGCGACATCGCCATGGGAATCGTGCAACCTCAAAACTTTTCGGTGACGGCGGCACCGGTGAAAGCTTTGGAATCGGATCGCTCGGTGCCGGCGGACAAGCCGTCTGGCGCAGTGGTTGTGTTGCACGATGTGACGGAGCTGCGGCGGCTCGAACGTGTGCGACAGGATTTCGTCGCGAACGTGTCGCATGAATTCAAGACTCCGCTGACGGCGATTCAAGGCTTTGCTGAAACTTTGCTGGCCGGGGCACTCGATGATCCCAAGAACAACCGGCGCTTTTTGGAAATTATTCGAGAGCATGCCGCTCGATTAGCTCGAGTGACGGATGATTTGCTGAAACTGGCGCGTATCGAAGCCGGCAAACTTGAATTGGAGTTCTTTCCAGTCGGGTTGCACGAACTAATTGAAAGCTGCACGGAGACGACTTTATTGAAGGCCAGCCGGAAGAAGATCTCATTTGAGGTGGAGGCCCCCGACGTACTTCAGCCGATACGTGGAGACGCCAGCTTGTTACACGACGTATTGCAAAATTTGCTCGATAACGCAATTCAATACACCCCTGCCGGGGGACGCATAAAGTTAGAAGCATCGGTGGGCGCAAACGACGCGACTGTAACGATTGCGGATTCGGGGATTGGAATACCGCTCGCGGACCAAGAGAGAATTTTTGAGCGCTTTTACAGGGTTGACGCGGCGCGCTCGCGGGAAGCGGGCGGCACCGGGCTGGGACTTTCCATCGCGAAACATATTGTAGAAGCGCACGGCGGGCGCTTGTGGGTGGAAAGCGCCGTAGGCCGCGGATCGAAGTTTTCTTTCTCCATTCCGCTAGCTTCCTAAGGCCAGTGTTGTCTTAAAGCATTCACCTTCCATTAATTTCCTTGCAGCGTTTCGCTGCCATCGTGTACGCGCAGATATTTAATCAGGCGCGGTCGGCTAGCCTGGAGGAAAAGGGATGGCGGCTACAAAAACGAGCACGGAAGGAATTTATCAAAGCGTTTTGGTGAATTACCTAGTATCCCAAGCGCGAACGGTAGAAGCGTCGGTGAATCGAGCGCTTTGGGCATTGTTGGAGCGCAACGAGAAACTGGCGAGCGAGGTATTTCTGAATGAGCCTCGCATCAACGAAATGGAAATTACGATCGATGAACATGCTATCCGCATGTTGCGCCAGGGAAACTTGCTGGACACGGACGTACGGCTGATCGTAGCTACGCTGAAGATAAATAACGATCTAGAACGTATGGGCGACCTGGCGGTGAATCTGAGCGAACGGGCCATTTCATTAGCTGCCATGGGCCAAGTTCAGATGCCCACGGAACTGGAACCTATGGCTACGGCTGTGCGCGCGATGGTGTCAAAATGCCTGGGAGGCTTGATTTACCAAAATGCTGAACTGGCGACACAGGTTCTGGAAAGTGACGACGTAGTAGATCGGTATCGCGATCATTTGTTTGAATCATTGTTGGCCGGCATGACGCAAGATCCTTCCCTAGCAGCTCCGAATTTGCATTACGTACTGGCTTCGCGCCATCTGGAACGGATCGCAGATCACGCGACAAATATCGCGGAAGATATCCTGTTCTGGATTCGAGGGCTGGAAGTCCGCCACGGACGTGCGAAACAGATGGAGATTTCCCCCGAGCAGACGACGAGCTTAGAATAATTTCCTTGCAGCGGCGACTTGGCTAGTACTTTGCATATTGTCGCTGTTCCGGGTCCGTATTGGATGCTAACTGAAGACCACTAAGTCCTTTTCTATCATTAACCAGCGAACCCGTTTTGGGAGCATTTCACAACTCATTCTTTCCGATGTAACACATCTGTAACAAACCAAGCCAAAAATGGGACGAGAGGAGAATTTTAAGACCATGAGAAAGAGCCTGTTAATCGTGTCGCTCGCGCTGGGCTTGGCCGCACTCGCCATGGCGCAAGGTGGAACTATACTGTTGAATGCTGCGGGGGCTACCTTTCCGTATCCAATTTATTCTAAGTGGTTTGACGTTTATCATAACCAGCATCCCAACGTACAGATTAACTACCAATCTATCGGCTCAGGCGGTGGGATACGTCAGCTCTTAGCGGGGACCGTGGATTTCGGCGCGTCTGACGGTCCGATGTCGGACGATCAGCTTAGCCAGGCAAAGTTCAAAATCCTGCATTTCCCGACGGTGCTCGGCGCGGTGGTGCCGACCTACAATATCGCCGGCGTATCCGGGGAACTGAATTTCACGCAGAAAGCATTGGCTGGAATTTATCTCGGTACGATTACAAAGTGGAACGATCCGGAAATCGCCAAATCAAACTCGGGAGTGAACCTTCCGAATACGGACATCGTTGTAATTCACCGATCGGATGGTAGCGGGACCACCTACATCTGGACGGATTTCCTGGGGAAGGTAAGCGAGGAGTGGAAGAGGAAGGTTGGCAATGCAGCCACATCGGTCAATTGGCCCGTGGGATTAGGCGGCAAGGGCAATGAAGGTGTGACTGGATTGGTGAAGCAAACTCCGAACGCGATTGGATACATCGAGTTGATTTACGCAGTGCAGAACAACATTCCGTACGGAAAAGTTCAGAACGCTGCCGGCAACTTCGTGAAGGCAGACCTGGCGGGTGTGACCGCTGCAGCCGCTGCGGATGCGAAGAATATTCCGGCGGACTTCCGCGTTTCGATCACAAATCCTCAGGGCCCGAAGGTGTATCCCATTTCGAGTTTCACCTGGCTGCTGATTCCCGCTCAAATTCAAGATGCCACGAAGCGTGAAGCGATTAAGGATTTTCTGAAATGGATGCTGACGGAAGGTCAAAAATACAATGAGGGTTTGACTTACGCGCAACTTCCCAAAGAATTAATCGCGAGGGAGACCCAGGCAATTTCGCTGATTCAGTAAAAATGTCTGCTACCGCCACTACCGTCGTGAATGAGGCCCCGCCGCAAGCGGGGCCTCGCGCATTTCTTCGTCGGTTGCGCGGCGGCGACCAGATTGCTCACCTGATTACTCTTATTTTTGCCGCCGGAATCATCCTGCTCACATCGATGCTGGTCTATGAGCTGTGGGTGAATTCACATCTTTCCCGGGCGAAATTTGGCTGGATGTTTTTCTTCACAAAAGTATGGGACCCGAACTTTGACAATTTCGGAGCCGCGCCATTTATCTACGGCACTTTGGTTACCTCGGCAGTGGCGCTTTGTCTGGCGGTGCCGCTGGGTCTGGCCAGCGCGATTTTTCTTTCCGAACTGGCGCCCCGAAAAGTGAGCGACGTTATCTCATTTTTGATTGATCTGCTGGCGGCCGTGCCCAGCGTGATTTATGGCTTGCTCGGGATTTTCATTGTTGTGCCGGTGATGCGCACGACCATTGGTCCGTTGTTGATGAATACGGTCGGCAAGGTTCCTTACATTGGCGCGCTATTTCGCGGACCTAATTACGGAGTGGGCTTTCTTACCGCCGGAATTGTTCTGGCCATTATGGTGGTGCCCTTCATTATTTCCGTTTCGCGGGAAGTTCTGCTCACGGTGCCGAGGGAACAACGCGAAGCGGCTATGGCGTTAGGCGCGACGCGCTGGGAATCCACCTGGAAAGTTGTGGTGCCCTGGGCTCGCGCGGGCATCATGGGCTCGGTGTTTCTTGCCTTAGCGCGCGCGTTGGGTGAGACGATGGCGGTGACCATGGTCATCGGCAACGCACCAACCATTGCCGCATCGTTGCTGTCGCCCGGCGACACCATCGCTTCCACCATCGCCAGCCAATTTACAGAAGCGACCGGTGATTTGTATTTGAGTTCGCTGATCGAGCTGGGTTTGGTGCTTTTCTTGATTACGTTCATTTTGAATGGCCTGGCACGGATTCTGATTGTCACCACTGAACGCGGGGGAGGACGCCCGGCATGATGGATCCCCGTATCCTGTGGCGAAAGGCATTGAACTACGTGATGTTGACCCTAACGGGAATCGCTGCACTCGCCGTGGTTTCGGTTTTGTTCTTCATTCTCGGGTATCTGGTCTGGAATGGCGGCAAATCGTTGAATTGGAATTTTTTTACACAACTGCCCAAGCCTGTAGGGGAAACCGGCGGAGGAATGGCTAATGCCATTGTGGGTAGCTTGAAGTTGCTGATGCTCGCAGCGCTGATGGGCTTGCCGGTAGGCTTGCTTGCGGGTGTGTATCTGGCTGAATTTGGCGGCAAGACGTTTTCTTTTGTCGTTCGCTACACCACCGATTTGCTGAACGGCGTACCGTCCATCGTTATAGGAATTTTTGCTTACTCCCTGGCGGTGCTGCCGGTGAAACACTTTTCCGCGCTCGCAGGAGGCGTGGCATTAGGAATCATGGTGATTCCGATAACGGTGCGAAGCACGGAGGAGTTTCTGAAGGCGGTGCCGGGCAGCCTACGCGAAGGGGCAATGGCGCTGGGAGCCAGTAAATGGAAGACAATCGTTACGGTGGTGCTCCCGGCCGCGAAAGCGGGCATATTAACCGGGATGCTGCTGGCACTTGCGCGCGTGGCCGGCGAAACTGCTCCGTTGCTTTTTACGGCATTCGGTAACCGCTTCTGGAGCCCGGGATTCGGGCAGCCGACAGCTTCGCTTCCGGTGATGATATATACGTACGCGATTGCGCCATATGATGACTGGCACCGCCAGGCATGGGCTGCAGGATTGGTCCTTTTAGGTCTGGTGCTGTTGGCCAATTTGGGGGCGCGTCTTTTGTTGAACCGTGGTGGCGCGGTCAGGAGTGTCTGATATGCCATCTGTTTCTGAAGGCAACCATGGCACAGCCGCGAGACTTGCGCCGAAAGTGCCGATGAACGAGACCCGCTCGATGGCTTCGGAAAAGGAGACGCCGGTGCGCTTTCAGATCTCCGACCTGAATTTCTTTTACGGCCCAAAACAGGCCGTCTACGGGCTGAACCTGAATATTCCAGTGAACAAGGTTACCGCGTTAATCGGCCCTTCCGGATGCGGAAAATCCACCTTCCTGCGTACCTTGAATCGCATGAACGAAATCATACGCAACACGCGTGTGGAAGGAAATATATTGCTGGACGGGCAGGATATTCAGGGTATGGATGTGGTTAATTTGAGACGACGCGTGGGAATGGTTTTTCAGCGGCCCAATCCATTTCCGAAATCCATTTACGAAAATGTGGCCTACGGACTTCGAATCAATGGCTACAAGGGGCGGTTGGACGAGCTGGTGGAAAGCAGCTTGCATCGCGCGGCGCTCTGG
Source organism: Binatus sp. (SeqCode) (assembly GCA_035602755.1). Lineage (GTDB taxonomy): Bacteria > Acidobacteriota > Terriglobia > Acidiferrales > UBA7541 > Palsa-295. The sequence continues at coordinate 13,083 of DATNLR010000116.1, forward strand.
GATGAAGTGAAGGACTATCTGCATAAGTCGGCCTTCGCGCTCTCGGGCGGCCAGCAGCAGCGATTGTGTATCGCGCGCGCTTTGGCCGTGAATCCTGAGGTGCTTTTGCTCGACGAACCATGTTCGGCGCTTGACCCGGTAACCACGGCGAAGATTGAAGAACTGATGTTCCACCTGAAAGATAGCTGCACCATGGCGATTGTGACGCACAAT